>CAZUKK010000043.1:0-6420 GCA_964620875.1 uncultured Clostridium sp. | reverse complement strand
GCACTTGATGTTGAAAATTTTGCAGACGGAAAAGCCAGACTTTTGGAATATAAAGTTAAACCTAATTCCTCAATCGTAGGCAAAATGGTTAAAGATTGCGGTTTTACCAAAGGTACAATTATCGTTGGAATAAAACGTGATAGCTTATTATTTATTCCAAACGGTTTAACTGAAATTAACGAAAATGACAAGCTTATATTTATGGGAACTTCACGCTCTTTAGACATTTTAGCAGGTACATTTTTCCACGAAAAGGAACAGGTAAAATCAGCAGCAATCATTGGAGGAGGAAATGTCGGTTATATGCTTGCAAAAAGCCTTGAAGATATGAAGATTAAAACAAAAATTATAGAAAAAAATTATGAAAGATGCGAATTCTTATCTCAAGAATTACAATCGACCTTAGTAATAAATGCAGATGGAACAAATTTAAAAATCCTTGATGAGGAAGAAATTGGAGCTTGTGATGTTGCAATTGCCGTTACAAATAACGATGAAAGAAATCTTTTATGTTCCCTTCTGGTTAAACAACTGGGAGTAAAAAGAGTTATTTCACGAGTTTCAAAAGTTTTGAACATTCCGCTGTTTGAAAAAGTCGGAATAGATATTGCAGTTTCACCAAAAACATCTGCAATCAACGAAGTCAGAAATGATATTGATGAAACAAATGTGGATATCTTAGCTACAGTAGAACAGGGAGAAGCTGAAGTTTTAGAAATTACTTTACATAAAGAATTTAATGAAAAACTTATTAAAGACCTAAGATTTCCAGCTCCGGCAATTGTGGGTATTATTCAAAGAAGAAATAATGTTATAATTCCTATGGGTGATACAAAATTAAGAAGTAATGATATTTTAATCATTTTCACAAAAGCTGAAAGTGCTCATAAAATAAAAGAATATTTTAAGGTAGTATAAATTTATGCGATTAAGTTATATAGCAAGTGCATTAAGTCTGATATTAAAAGATATAGGATTAGTAACCTTTATCCCGATATTTGTTGCACTTTTTTATATGGATTTTAACTCCGTAATGCCATTTTTCACAGCCGGTATTTTTGCATTATTTTTGAGTTTAATTATAAAAAAATCAATAAAACAAAATAGTAATTCCGAAACCCTAAATGATATCAAACGTTCCGAAGCATTAATGATAGTATCACTTTCATGGGTAATATTCGGAGCAATTGCAACTATTCCGTATTTATTTTACGGATTTAGCACAATTGATTCAATATTCGAAGCAGTATCCGGGATTACCGCAACAGGTGCAACTATTTTCCAAAGATTTGATTATCCGAAAACATTGTTATTTTGGCGCTCTTTTACTCAATGGTTGGGCGGTATGGGAATTATTGTCCTTTTTGTTGCGATTTTGCCACAGTTTGCGGTTGCGGGACGTCAAATGTTTTTTGCAGAAGCTCCCGGACCAACCGAAGATAAATTTACCCCAAGAATTAAAAATACTGCATCTGCATTATGGATAATTTATGCAGGATTAACAGCATTATGTGCAGTTTCACTTTGGATTGCAGGAATGAATCCGTTTGATGCAATATGTAACTCATTTTCAACCCTATCAGCAGGAGGATTTTCTCCAAATGTACAGAGCATCGGCGGATACAACTCTAATATCATAAATTGGATAATCATATTATTTATGTTTGTATCCGGAGCAAGTTTTGTATTACAATCAAGGGTTTTAACCAAAAGAAAACTTTCTCTTTTCTGGAAAAGTGAAGAATTTCGTTGTTATACTTTTGTTGTTTTGATTTTATCAGCAATTATCGGATTGATTTTATATTTTCAACAAAATTATTCCATTTTCCACTCAATTACAGCATCGGTTTTTCAAGTTCTATCGATATCAACTTCAACAGGTGCAGCAAGTGAGAATTTCCAACTTTGGACATTTGATGCAAAAATAATGTTATTTTTTGCAATGTTTGTAAGTTCTTGTTCTGGTTCTGCAGGCGGTGGTTTGAAAATAACCAGATGGATTTTAATTGCAAAATACATTAAAAACGAATTATATAAAATTCTGCACCCAAATGCAGTTTTGTCAATAAAAATAGACAACAAAGTTGTACCAAATGATGTAATTCGCCAAACACTATTTTTTGCATTCTGCTTTTTTGGTTTGTGGGCAATAACAGTGTTAGCTTTAACAATGGTAGAGAAAAATTTTGTATTAGGTTTGACTGCATCAATTTCAGCAATAGGCGATATCGGTCCTGGAATTGGTGATGTTGTTGGTCCTATGGGAAATTATGCCCCTCTACACTATATTTCTAAAATAATAATTATTATTGACATGTTTATCGGGCGTTTGGAAATAATACCATTTTTGGTTCTTTTCCATAAAGATTTTTGGGCTATCAAAAAATAAAGATTATACTATCTTCTCACATTAACAAATGTAAATAATTTGACAAAAATTCTTAACAATGAAGTACGATTATTTTATTATCTACATATACTATCCTAGGAGGAAAAATGTTAGAACAATTGACTGAATCTAAATCAAATTTTGACCTAACTTCAAAAAGCGCATTTTCTAATGATAATGATACATTTACATCAAAATCAATAGCAGCACTTTTAGCAAAAAATAATGTTCCGCACTCTCATAAAAGAATTGCCGACAATTATTTAATAGTTAAGAGAATTTTTAAATTTCAAGCTTGTTTAAGTCGAATTTCTAACGTTGAAAAAGCTTTATTAGAAAAATATGATTTCAATATTTTAGAATATACAACAATGAAACAAATGTATGAAGAACTAATGCTACTTCAAAAATGGTCAACATCAAATGATGAAGCATTAGCATCTGTTTCTGATAATATTTTGCTCATTAGAGTAAAGGAATTAAAATTCTTAGAAGCAAGCCGTTATGTATCAATCTCTAACGAAATTTATAACGGATACAAAGCATTAGAACAATATCTAAAAGAAATCAGCAAATTCCAATCATCTCAAAGCATCAGAAATTTGTCTATTTAGTCTTAGATATATTAACTTTTGGATTTATATTTATTGTTTTGCACGATTTACATATCAAGTGCAATATCAAGTGCAGGAGCTTTTGCAACAATTGCACTTGAGGAAATTATATCAACACCGCATTGCGCAATTTGAGCAACTGTATCCAAATTAACACCACCACTGGCTTCAACTATCGCACGATGATTAATAAGTTCAACGGCTTCTTTCATTTGTTCCAAACTCATATTATCAAGCATAATAATATCAACGCCTAAAGGCAAAGCTTCTTTGATTTGCTCTATTGTATCGCATTCAAGTTCAATTTTATGAGCATGAGATAAATTTGCCTTAACCATTTTCACCGCATTAGTAACAGAACCGGCAACTTGAATATGATTATCTTTAATCATCGCACAATCTGAAAGATTAAATCTGTGCAATGCTCCTCCACCTGTTTTTACAGCATATTTTTCAAACGCTCTGAAATTTGGAGTTGTTTTTCGTGTATCAACAATCTTACAAGGTAAATCCCCGATTGCTTGTTGGTATTTATGGGTTTCTGTAGCAATACCGCTCATTCTTTGAACATAATTTAAAGAAACTCTTTCGCCAAGTAAAAGATATTTTCCAGGACCATTAAGACGTGCCAATACATCACCTTTTTTTATTGTATCACCATCTTTAAACAGTAATTCTACCTCAACTTTATCCGAAAGTACTTTGAAAACTGTTCTGAAAACTTCTAACCCACAAACAATTCCATCACAACGAGACACTAAAGAAGCATTAAAAGTTTTATCCTCGCCAACAATACTTTCTGTCGTAACATCGCCAAATCCGATATCTTCCATTAAAGCTGATTTAACATGATCTTCCACATAAAAACTAGTTAACAAAACACAATTCTCCTTTATCTTTTACTATCAAACTATGTGCACAAACTTCATTTGTATTCAAATAATCACTTCTATAGTGCGCACCTCGTGATTCTTTTCTGTTTAGAGCAGAATTAATAATCAAACTTGCTGTTATCAACATATTTTTAAATTCATATTCCTGCTTTGAAAAACATTTATATTCACGATTAAATTTATCACAAATCTTTTTAAGTCCGACTTTTGCCATATTCATTGTCTGTTCGGTTCTAAAAATCCCCACTCCGTTCCACATTAACTCTTGCAAATCCGTTTTTAATTCACCAATATCAATAGGTTCAAGTTCAGTCTCATTATCATAACGATTGATTATATCTTGATAGTTACTACCAAATTCAGGCATTTCAACATCAAGTCTATTCTGAGTTTGAGCAACAGAATAAGCGCAAACAACACATTCCAAAAGCGAATTACTTGCCAGCCTGTTAGCTCCGTGCAATCCGGTAGAAGCACATTCACCGATTGCATAAAGATTTTTGACAGAAGTTTCACTATTCAAATTAGTCTTAATTCCACCCATAAAATAATGAGATGCAGGCGCAACAGGAATAAAATCTTTTGTAATATCAATATCATGCGATAAACACTTTTTCGCAATTGTCGGAAATCTTTTTAATAATTTTTCTTTACCTATATTAATAGCATTTAAATATACATTTGACAGACCGTTTTTCTGCATTTCGGTGTAAATTGCACGAGCAACAATATCTCGTGGTGCTAATTCTTTTTTAGGATGATACTTCGTCATAAATTCTTTTCCAAATTCATCACAAAGCTTTGCACCCTCACCTCTCACCGCTTCTGAAATAAGAAATCTGTTTTCATCTCCGTCAAAAGCTAAAGCCGTAGGGTGAAATTGAACAAATTCCATATCTTGCAAAACCACTCCGGAATTATAACACAGAGCAAAACCATCACCCGTCGCCCCAATAGGGTTAGTGGTATATTTATATAATTGTCCGAGCCCTCCTGTTGCCATAATCACTGAATTTGAATAAATTGTTTCATACTCTTTTGATTCGGAATTATAAACAATAACACCACCGCATACATTATTTTCAATAAGTAAATCTACAACAATATTATCTTCATATATAGTAATATTTTTATTATTTTGCACAGCTTTGCAAAGTGCAATTTCCATTTCTCTGCCTGTTGCATCTCCACCTGAATGAAGGATTCTGTTTACACTATGCGCAGCTTCTTTCGTTAACGTAAAATTACCAAATTCATCCCTGTCGAACTCTACACCAAAATCCAATAAATCTCTCACAACCTTATCAGAATTTTCACTGATAAATTTTATTGTTTCCAATTCACTCAACCCAGCTCCGGCTTTAATTGTATCATTTATATGCAACTCTACCGAATCAGATTTATTTTCATTCAAAACTGCGACCATTCCACCTTGAGCATAATACGAATTACTTTCACCCAATTTTGATTTTGTAATCAATAAAACATTCCCGCCAGCATTATTTTTTTGTTCAATCTTTAATGCCGCATATAGCCCTGAAATACCGCTGCCGACTATTATTGTTGAATATTTGGAGTAGTTCATGTATTAAATCCTGTGTCTTTCGTATCCCTATAATAGTATAACAAACAGAGTATTTTATCTAGTAGGAGGAGTAAATGTTGTTATTACCCCTTGTTATTTCACAATACAAGTCTTTATCTTTCATTTTTTCTCTCTTTATTTTTACCAAAACATATTATATATATTAAAATTTACAATCAAAACTCAAATTTCTAATCAAAATTAACCCTTAAAAATAATACTCCGCTCAAATACCCATAAATCAGTTATAACGAAAACTTACAAACCCTATAATTAAGAAAAATAATCCTTTAGGAGTAGAAATTATGCTAAATTCGTCTATAAAACTGCTTCTTGTAGAAGATCATAAGCTCATGCGAGTAGGATTAAAATCCTTATTTGATGAACAAGAAGGACTCGAAGTAACATCTGAAGCCCAAAGTGGAAAAGATGCTATTGAAAAATTCAAAACAACACACCCCGATGTTACATTAATGGACATTGGCTTGCCTGATATTTCGGGAATAGAAGCAACAAAAAAAATTCTTGAACTGAATACTAATGCCAAAGTTATTATGCTTACATCACATCTATCCGAAAATGAAGTACTTGAATCACTTCAATCCGGAGCTTGTGCTTACGTAATGAAAGATATTAATACAGATATTTTAAAAGTAATAATTCAAACAATAAAAGATGGAGCAATGTGGATTGACCCGCTTGCCGTACCTATATTAAGAGACAAAAATTGCGGAGTAGTTCCGCAACGACAGATGTCTCGTGCAATGTTCAGAGAACAACATTCCAACCTGACACAAAGAGAATATGAAGTTCTTAAACTTGTTGTCGACGGTAAGTCAAACAACGAAATTGCAGAAGAACTTACAATCTCAGCCCATACAGCAAAAGCTCATGTGTGTAATATTATTCAAAAATTAGTAGTAGATGACCGAACCCAAG
>CAZUKK010000042.1:0-7215 GCA_964620875.1 uncultured Clostridium sp. | reverse complement strand
AATACTTGGGGGGCCACCCCCTGGGAAGATAGCTCGTTGCCAGCACCTAATTTTAAAGCCCCTTAGTTTTGATAAAGACTAAGGGGCTTTTCAATAACGTGTGGTCTTGTGTCGCTCGCAATAAATGGCATTTTGTATTTATAAATTAAGTAATAAGCCTCGCTTGAAACGCCACCGATCGTGCGTGCAACGAAAATTAAACATTTTACGTTGACGTGCACTCAACTCTTCGGTTGCAAAGCAACCTACGTGGCTCTGCTCGGCTTAAGCCAGCACCTAATTTTAGAAAGAAGGAATAAGACAGTAAGTCTATTCCTTCTTTTTTATGGCTTAATTTCTATTTAATATTAATTTGTTAAATTTTTATTGTTAAAATATTTAAAAATATGCTTGATTTAAAATATGATTTAATATATCATCATATAGTAAGAGATTAGTTGGGGTTATAGAATGCTGGTTTCTGAAATCGGTTATTTTCAGATTAGAAAAAATGGTTTGAAGGATTGTTCTGTTGCGACACAAGCTCAGAAGTCCAATATGTCTGAAGGCTTTGGTCATTATAACGGAATTGACAATATTGTTGTTAGTCAACAGGTTTCTGATAAAAAATTTATTAATCAGATAACTGATTTATTTAAGTCTGTATTTACAAAGGGAAAACAAGAAGATAGAAATTCTGTTTCTATTATTGCTTAATCTTTTATTCTAAGTAAATGAAGATTTTTTAGTTATTTTTTTGAGATTGAAACAGGTATTTAACTAATATTGAGCATATTGCAGGGATTGCTGAAATAACGACAAGTACAGGTATGATGCTTGTTGCTTGTGCAATATACCCTATTGCAGACATTGCTATTGCAATAATTCCCCACGAAAAGCCGTTGATAAATCCACCAATAATGCTCTTATATTGTGGCAGAATTTGTTGTGCCATACTCATTGTTATTGGGGTTGCAAACATTGTTACAAATCCCATTATTGCAAATACTGTAAAAGATACTACTGGTAATGTTTTGTAAGTTAATGCAAAAAGTATCATTAATGGAAATGTTGTTATCATTGAAATGTAGAATACATTTGCTGTTCCGATTTTTTTCTCAAATTTCGGGCTAATCAATGAAGCAATTCCTCCTAAAAATAAGAAGAAAAATAGAGCCAATCCTATTTGAAATTTAGTATATCCTTGAGTTTTCCACAAAAATGGTAAAAGAATTGAGCATGAAGTTGAAATAAATACTTTTAGTAATGCTATTAAGTTTAAAATATTTAATTTTCTGTTTGTTAAAATATCAATAAATGCTTGTTTTAAATTAATATTTGGTTTTGGTGTATTATTTTTTGAAAATTGAGGAACGCAAACAAACATCAGCATTGCCCATATAATTCCAAGTATTGCAAGTAAAGGCATTTTATTTAAACCAAAATATTGAGCAACCGTTGATGATATTAGTGGACCTGTTGAAAATCCTAGTGTGCCGATTGCAATAAATATTCCCATGTTTTTTACTGAATCCGAACTTGAAAATTTAGTTACAAATCCTAGGGCTTGAGGATGAAACAGGCTTGAACCAATGCTTCCTATTATGATAAATAATATCATCAAATAGATTGTAGATGTTGCAGGAACTAATGATATAAATATAGAGGTCATTAATATTCCCCAAAATATCAATGCTCGTTTTTTCATTTTGTCAGCAAAAAATCCGAAATATGGCTGTAATAAAGAAGAAAAAATGTGAGAACAGCTTAAAATAATTGTTGCAATAGGCATTGAAATCATTGCTTGTTCTGCTATAAATGGCATAATAGGGTTTAATAATCCGGTGTAAATGTCATTTATGAAGTGTGCTCCGCATAGCCAAATTTGAGTTTTTCGTTCTTTATTGTCATATATCATAAGATTATATTTGCATTAACATCGAAAAAAATCAATTGACATTATTTTTATAAAGTCAGATAGCCCTTTTTTATACCCGTTAGTACAGCTTCAAGTCTGTTTCTTGCATTCAGTTTTCTATAAATACCGTTGATATGAACTTTTACTGTATGAATAGAAATATGAAGTCTGGTTGCAATTTCTTCGTTTGTCAAAATTTCTTTAATAAGTTTTAAAATGTTTAATTCTCTTTCAGATAAAGTTGTATTTTCTTTTCTCTTTTGCATCATTATCTCCAATTTAATTCCAAGTAGTATAATAATACTAAGGTTTAAATCGTTTTGGTATCAGCTGAATGGCTATATTTTAAATAATTAAGTCAATTGTTAATTTTTTGTTTATTTTTTCGGGATTTTAAAAAATCAGTGTTATAACAATAATATGACATGCTAAGAATAATTATTAGTAAAGGAGATAAAAATTATGGCAAAAACAATTGGTATTGACTTGGGTACAACAAATTCGGTTGTTGCAGTTATGGAAGGTGGAAAACCTACAGTTATCGCTAATGCTGAAGGTTCAAGAACAACTCCTTCTATTGTTGGTTTTTCAAAAACAGGAGAAAGATTAGTTGGACAATTAGCTAAACGTCAAGCTATTGTTAACCCTGATAAAACTATTGCATCTATTAAAAGACATATGGGTGAAAATTATAAAGTAAGTATTGAAGGTAAAGATTACACTCCTCAAGAAATTTCATCAATGATTTTAAGAAAACTTGCTGATGATGCTTCAAATTATTTAGGTGAAAAAGTTACATCTGCAGTTATTACAGTTCCTGCATATTTTAACGATGCTCAAAGACAAGCTACAAAAGATGCAGGTAAAATTGCAGGTTTAGACGTTTTACGTATCGTAAACGAACCAACTGCTGCTGCTTTAGCTTACGGATTGGAAAAAGAAAATTCAGAAAAAGTTTTAGTATTTGACTTAGGTGGCGGTACATTTGACGTTTCAGTTCTTGAAATTGGCGATGGTGTTCACGAAGTATTATCAACTTCAGGTGATACTCACTTAGGTGGTGATGACTTTGACCAAAAAGTTATGGATTGGATTTGCGAGGAATTCAAAAAACAAGAAGGTATTGATTTAACTGCTGATAAACAAGCTATGCAACGTGTTAAAGAAGCTGCTGAAAAAGCTAAATGTGAATTATCATCAGTTTTTGAAACAAATATCAATTTACCGTTTATCACAGCTGATGCTAACGGTCCTAAACACTTAGATTTGAATTTAACAAGAGCTAAGTTTGAAGAACTTTCTTATGATTTATTAGAAAGATGTAAAAAACCTGTAGAACAAGCTATTCAAGATGCAGGTATTTCTAAATCTGAAATTAACGAAGTTGTATTAGTTGGTGGTTCTTCTCGTATTCCTGCTGTTCAAAAATTGGTTAAAGATTACACTGGCAAAGAACCTAACCAATCTGTAAACCCTGATGAAGTAGTTGCTGTTGGTGCAGCAGTTCAAGCAGGTGTTTTAGCAGGTGAAGTTAAAGATATCGTATTACTTGACGTTACTCCGTTAACTTTGGGTATTGAAACATTAGGCGGTGTTATGACTCCTCTTGTTCCTCGTAACACTACAATTCCTGTTTCTAAATCTCAAGTATTTTCTACAGCAGAAAATAACCAAACTGCAGTTGATATTCAGGTTCTTCAAGGTGAAAGACCAATGGCTAGAGATAACAAATCTTTAGGTATGTTCCGTTTGGAAGGTATTGCTCCTGCAATGCGTGGTATTCCTCAAATCGAAGTAACATTTGATATCGATGCAAATGGTATTGTTAATGTTTCTGCTAAGGATAAAGCTACTAACAAAGAACAAAAAATCACTATTACAAATTCATCTAATCTATCAGATGATGATATTGATAAAATGGTTAAAGAAGCAGAAGCAAATGCTGCTGAAGATAAAAAGAAAAAAGAAGAAGCTGAAATTAGAAATAACGCATCAAGCCTTATTGCCTCAGCTGAAAGAGTTATGAAAGACTTTGAAGGAAAAATCGATGCTTCTGATAAATCAAAATTAGAAGAACAAAAAACAAATCTTCAAAAAGCATTGGATGAAAACAAATCATCAGATGAATTGAAAAAATTGTCTGAAGAATTGCAACAAACAATGTTCGGAATTTCACAAAAAGCATATGAAGCTGTTCAAAAAGAAGGTGAAGCAGCTCAAAGTGCAAATTCTGAAAGCGCATCTTCTGAATCATCTTCAAGCAATAATGATGACGATGTTATTGATGCAGAATATGTTAAAGAATAATAATTCTTAAAAATAACAGATAAGGTGGTCGGGTATAATTTGCCCGACCACCTTAGTTATTTTAAAAGATTTAATGCAGAATTTACCACTGAGCTTTTAACTCAACAAAATTTTACCCCTATGAAAAATATAATTATAGTGTTATAATCAATTTATGAGTAAGAATAAGAAGGTTAGTTTTACAACTCAAAACAGATTAATAATTTTCGGTTTGGTTTTAAGTACGCTTTTGATTATGGCAATTGCAGTTTTTGCAATTGTTAATATTCAGAAAAATCTCAATGAAAGTTATCAAAATTTTGGACAGGTAATTTCTAAAATTTTGGCAATTGAAAGTGTTGAAATTACAAAAGATGCTACGAAAGACGAATCTTTTGAGATTTTAAAATCTCATTCTGATTCAATTTTGAAATCTCACAGAGATATTTTATTTATTGAAATTCGAGATAATAAAGGGGATATAGTTTACAGTGCTCACAATAATTCAAAACAAAGTTCTAAAAAATCAAATATTTCTGTAACTTCTCCTATGAAAAATATAAATGATAATTCTAACTTAGGTTCTGTTACTGTAGGTTTATCCGGATCAATTGTCGGTAAGTTATCTTCTACGACGAGGGTATCTATTTTATTCGTATTTATTATTGTATGGCTTGTTTTTGCGTTTGTTGTTTTGATAAATACATACTTAATTACAAGAGAATTGAGAATTCTGCATGATGGTGTTCAAAAAATATCATCAGGCGAGTTTGGTTATACGATTGAAGGAAAAGATATCAGTGATGAGGTTCAAGGGCTGTTTAATGCATTTAATCGTATGTCAGCCAGACTGAATTTGTATGAAGAACAGAATATTGAGCAATTAACTCTTGAACGTAATAAGTTGGAAGCTGTTTTGCTGAGTATTGCTAACGGTGTTGTTGTTTGCGATAACAATGACAATGTAGTTCTTGTAAATAACCATGCAAAAGAGATGCTTGAATTATCGAAGGATGAGCTTTTGGATACAAATATTCAGCAGTATGTTGATACGGAAGGTGAATATTGTTTTAATGACAAGATTGAGGAATATAAAAAACTTTCTTTAGAAGAAAAATCAACAAAACCTGTTATATTTAATGTCAATATTGGAAATCGTATATTAAAATCAATAATTTCTCCAATGTTTACCAGAAATCATGATTATGTGGGTTATATTATTGTCTTGATTGATGTTACTCGTGAAATTGAAATGGATAATATGAAATCCCAGTTTATATCAAATGTTTCTCATGAATTGAGAACTCCTGTTACTGTTCTGAGAAGCTATATTGATACTTTGTACAATTACGGGGATGAATTTGATACTGATACTAAAAACGAGTTTATCGGAACTTTGAATACTGAAATTATCAGATTAAATAGTATGGTTAATGACATTTTGGATTTTTCAAGGCTTGATTCTAATGCAAAAATTGAGAAATCTGAAAATGATATTTCTCAACTTGTTGATGCGTGTGTATCACAGGTTGAAATTTTGCTTAAAGAACATAATTTGAAGATTTCTGTAGAAAAAGATGAAAATATCCCGATGCTAATGTTTAATTATAATGCTATAGCAAGAGCTTTGACTAATTATTTGTCGAATGCGATAAAATATGCCCCTCAAGATTCAACGATTACGGTAAAGCTTATAAATGATTCTCAAAATAATTTTATAACAGTTACGGTTAGAGATGAAGGCATTGGGATTGCTCCGGAATTTCAAAAGAGGGTTTTTGAAAGATTTTATAGGGTTGAAAATAAAACCCATAGCGTAAAAGGTACAGGTTTGGGACTTCATCTGGTTCAGACAACTATTGAAAAACATCATCAGGGAAAAGTTTTTGTTAATTCTAAACCAAATTGCGGTTCAACTTTTGGTTTTAGTTTACCGATTGATTTAAGTCTAGTTGAAGGCTTCGGGCTTGATGAGGATAATGTATAAGATTACTGATATAATTAGCATTATAAAAATCAGCCACAATAATATATTTTCTTTAATACGTTCAAATTTTTCTTTTTGATGCTGTTTATTAAAGGATTTTATCATGTATTCTTCTGATTTGTTTTCAGGAATCTTAAAATTTGTCATCTTATTTTAAAAAATATGTTGGACAAATATGTCCAACATATAAAAAGTTTTATTTTTAATCAAATAATGCATTGATTTTATCAATAATATCTTGCGGATCAATTTCGTTTGTAATTTTATTTACATCTTGTGCTATTTGATAAAGTTTTGCAGCTTCTATTTTATCACCCATAATCGAAATTGAACGAGCTAAATTAAAGTGAGCAAGTGCATAATTAGGGTTGCATTCAACTGATTTTTTAAACATTTCAGATGCTTGTTTTACTCTGCCCAAATCATCAAGATAAATTACGCCTAAATTATTATATGCAATATCGTAATTTTTATCGTATTCGATTGCAAGTTCATATTCTCTAATGGCTTCATCCGTATCGCCTTTACCCCAGTATAAAAATCCTAGGTTACAGTGGATTTTAGCATTATTCGGGTCAAGGTCAAGTGCATTTCGATATATTGCGAGTGCATTATCATAATCTTGTTTATCATAAAAAGCACTACCTAAATTGATATAAATATCCATATCTTCAGGCGTTAATAGGTATGCACTTTGATAGGAAGTGATTGCAGCATCCAAATCTTGTTTTGCTTCTTGGAAAACATATCCCAAAGTTTGGTTTACAACACTTGTCCATTCTTTATTTGGATTTAGGGTAATTGCTGTTTGAAAATGTGATACAGCTCCATCAACATCACCTTTTACATATAAAATATTTGCTAAATTTGAGTGAAATTCAGGCATATTTGGCATAATTTGGATAAGTTTTTTGTAAACTTCAATAGCATTGTCATAATCGCCTAAATCTTCATAGGCTTTACATAGATGACGATATGCAGGAATGTTCAAATTATCAAGCCAGATTGCCATTTTATATTCTGTGATTGCATTTTCAAATTGTCC
>CAZUKK010000041.1:0-7542 GCA_964620875.1 uncultured Clostridium sp. | reverse complement strand
CATGAATAAAGCATTTGATGACTACTTAGAACACGCAGAATCAAAGAAAAGTTACAAGCAGATTAAAAGCAGGGTTCGAATACTTAGGGAATACTTTCAAAAGAAGAAGTTGTATTATGTAAAGAAGGTAAAATCTAACGACATTATAAAACTCAAGACATATTTATATGACAGTGGATTATGTAAAAGTACAGTGAACCGTTATTTGGAAATACTAAAAACTGTATTTAATATGGCTATTGATAATGATTATCTTGATAAGAATCCGATAAAGAAACATTCAATGTATAGCGTAGAAAACAAAGTGGTAAGGTCACTGTCAATGGAAGAAGAAAAGAGATTGTTTGAAGTTCTTTCACTACCAAGATATGAATACTTAAAAGGTATTGTCATAGTAGGAATGAATACTGGTTTGAGAAGACAGAACATTCTTGACTTAACATGGGAACAAATACATTTGAATGACAGAGTTATAGAAATCACTAAGAATAAATCTAATAAGTACATTCTGAAACCTATTAACGATAGCCTTATGGAATTTTTTGAAAACTTTCCTAAGGAAAAACGCACAGGGTATGTATTTATCAATCCGTTAACCGGGCAGAAATGCAAAGAAATCAAAAGAGCTTGGCGTACTGTGAGAGAAAAAGCAAGGATTGAGAATTTCAGATTTCATGACCTGCGTCATACCGTTGGTACACGCTTGGCTCAACAAAATGTGCCTGTACCAGTTATACAACAGATTCTTGACCATTCAGACATCAAGACTACAATGCGTTATGTTCACACAGCAAATGAGCAGATTTTATCTGCAATGAACAAACTTAATTCACATAATGAGGATTCAATTCAAAATGACAAACGGACACAGGGCTGACACGGCTACCAATAAGAAAAGCCCAAAACCTTTATGGCTTGGGCTTTTTTAAATTAGGAGGAGGTGGGATTCGAACCCACGGTACGCTCGCACGTACGACGGTTTTCAAGACCGCTCCGATCAACCGCTCTGGCACTCCTCCAAGCAATTGCTTCGAATGTATTATCATTCTACCAATTCAATTTCATTTGTCAAGAACTTATTTTAAATTATTCGTAGGATGTTTAATTAATTTTAACGATATATATTATTTTTATGGAATCCAACATTGATGAAAATTCAAATATTGCAATAAGAAAAACTTCCATGTTTAAGTTTATATTCCTCTGTATAATTACTTTTGGGATATATTGGTATTTTTGGATTTGGAAAGTTATTACAGATATAAACAAACTCTATCCAGAAAAATATATCCACAGAACTTTCTGGTTTATTATTCTCATTACACTTGAAATTTTATCTGTTTATTTCGACATTAAAAATCCGGAAAGTCCTTATTTATACAATACTTTCGATTTTATATGGATAGTTGTTCAATTACTCTTAATAATACAAATCTTGAAAAATCTGGAAAATTACATAAAAAATAGTTTTGAAATCGTCATAAAACATAATAGACTTGGTTTTATATTTTTTGGAAGTTTATATTTAAACTACAAAATCAATACATTGTCCAAAAGTATCAAAAATGCACATACCAAAAAACTTGAAGAAATAAAAAGAAATTTTTAAAAATATATTATTAATTTCAATTACTACTTTTTACACGAAAAGCAAAATATTTAAATAATACATAAGTTACAATCGAGACAATAAAAATAGCCAAAAACTGCGAAATATAAACATTTTTTATCACAAATTGAACCAACAGTTCAAGAATTATAACATTTAAAAAGAAACTTACAGCCCAAGTTGAACAGCATTTAAAATATTCTTTCAAATAATTTCCACGAGTACAAAACACAAAAAACTTCTGGTTAAAATATGACAAGACAGAAGACAGAACCCATTGTAAAATTACACAAAGCCGGTAATGAGGATTTCCCAGCAAATATAAAGCTATTGCAAAAATCACGTAAGAAATACCTGCATTAATTCCGCCAACAACTAAAAACCTTATCTTATCCGGAATTTTACACCACAAGTTATAAATTTTTTGCAAATGTTCCATGCAAAAATTATATCACAAACGTCGCAGAGAAAAATTAGAAATCAAGCAAAACCTGTGTTGCCCTTTCAAACTAATTAAGTCTTTCTGATGATGCTTCTATTACATTTATTTGAACATTTTCATCGTATTCTTCATTATTACCTTTGATATGCTCATATGAAGCTTGGGCAAAATAATTTGCCAAAATAGAAATATTTATTACAAACACAGCTGAGCAATAAGCAACAAAACCCCAATGTGTAAAAGGTAAATTAAAAAAGAAATACAAATAAGCAACAGGACCAACTAAAACCACATTAGCCAACAATAATTGCGGAATAAAGAAAATAAAACTTACCAACACATCCATGCATGATTCAAATATAACTTTATAATTAAAGCCCTGTAAAACTCTCAAGTATTTTGCAAAAGATAAATATGAAGTCAAAATAATAGAACCAATAATTGACCACACAATTATTGAATAAATTAAAGGCACATGCGGCAAATCTATAGGTATACTAATCTGAGAAAGAAAATACCCTAAAGTTCCAAAGATTAAACCCTGAGGAACTAATACCACAACAGCTTTAACAAGAGCCTTCAACAGCCCAATAGGGTTTAATGATAACACTTCTCTCTTACTCATCCTGACATTGTGAATACCAAGAGTTAACAATGCCAAGAAAAAGACAGATAAAATTGAGCCCCAGAATACAACCTGACCTATTTTACCAATCAAAAACCACTTAGCAACAAAATAAACAGGAATCGAATATCCGATTATTTTTATATATGCTAAATTTTCACCAAGCGCATCATTAAACGCATCAACTATTGAAGCCATAAATTCCTCTATTATCCTTGAATTAAACGTTTTAATTCGCCAGGTTTTGAAGATTTAGACAATGCATCTTCAATAGTAACCAAACCTTTTTTGAATAAATCTGCCAATGCAGCTTCCAAAGTTTGCATACCAGAACCTGAAGAAGTTTGTATTGTTGAATAAATCTGAGCTGCTTTTGCTTCACGAATAAGGTTCGCAATAGCAGGCGTAACAACCATAATTTCCTGTGCCATGACACGACCTTTAGAAGAACCATCCGGTTGACGTTTAGGAAGTAATGTTTGAGAGAATACAGCAACTAAAGAGTTAGCTAACTGTACACGAATTTGTTGTTGTTGACCTTCCGGAAATACGTCGATAATACGGTCAATAGTTTGAGAAGCAGATGAGGTGTGAAGTGTTCCGAACACCAAGTGGCCTGTTTCTGCTGCTGTCAACGCCAAAGAAATAGTTTCGTGATCACGCATCTCACCTACAAGTATGATATCAGGGTCTTCACGAAGTGCAGATTTTAAAGCATTTGCAAAAGACCGAGTATCCATACCAAGTTCTCTTTGGTGGATAACACTCATTTTTGAAGTGTGCACAAATTCGACAGGGTCTTCAATTGTCAAAATGTGTTCTGCACGAGTTCTATTTATATAGTCAACCATAGCAGCCAAAGTTGTAGATTTACCTGAACCTGTAGGACCTGTTACAAGAACCAATCCACGTGGTTTTTCTGCAATCGTAGTAACAATCGGAGGCATACCAAGTTCTTCTAATTGAGGAGCAGTTGTTGCAATCGTACGGAAAGCTGCTGCATAACACCCTTTATCTTTATAGAAGTTCACACGGAAACGTCCTATACCTTCAACACCATACGAGAAATCCAGCTCCCATTCTTGTTCCAAATGACGTCTTTGTTCATTTGACATCATAGGGAATAATAAAGCCTCAACTGACTCAGGAGTCAACGGTTCATAATCTAATCTAATCAAATTACCATCTACACGGGCAATTGGCGGCAATTTATTTGAAATATGTAAGTCAGATCCGCCTTTGTCTTTTAATTCTTTTAATAAATCTTCTATAATCATAACTCTCACCACTCTTATTCTGAAAAATTCATTATTGCATCATTTTCTTTTGTTGCTAATTCTATCAACAAATATGTCATATAAGCACCCAGAGCAACAGCCTTAGGGTCAAGATTTGTTTTATTTGCAGCTTCAATAATAGCTGTATTAATTTCAGGATTTTCATCCTTGATGTAATGTATCATCTTTTTACGCCAAGAAGGCATATCTTCAAATATTTCATTGAATGCAGTAGTTGCAATATCTTCTGATACGACAGGTAACATAAATTTTAACCTTCACTCACTTCTCTAAACTATACTATAGAATATAGTATACACTAAAATTTAAACATTGTCTAGATTTCAAGAAAAATCATGTGTTTGAAGTATAATAAATATATGAGGATTAATAAATTAAAATTAACCAAATATAGAAACTGTAATGAATTAGAGTTAGATTTAACCAAGTCTAAAACCCTAATCATTGGTAAAAATGCCCAAGGTAAAACTAACATTTTGGAAAGCATCTATTTTTTATCCTCACTAAAATCACCAAGAACACCTAATAATATAGAATTAATAAATTTTAACAGCGAATATTTTAAACTTGAAGCAGAAATAAACAAATCCAATACAAATATTAATCTTTTATTTGCTTACAATAAAGACAAAAAACGTGAAGTAAAAATAAATCAAGTTAAATCAATAATAAAAGATTTCAAATCTATTATTAAAACAGTCCTATTCTCGTCTGCAGATTTAATGTTATTAAGAGGAGCTCCTCAAGACCGAAGAAACTGGCTTGATAATGCAATTTCACAGATTTATCCGGCATACGATGAAAGACTCTCAAAATATGAAAAAATTCGAATACAAAAAAACAATTTTTTGAAAGAATGTGCAAAAACAGGCAAAATTAACAACGAATTACTGGACGTATACAACGAACAACTATCAATTACCGGTAGTAATATTATTTACATCAGACTAAAATACTTAAAAGAAATAGAAAAAATTGCAAAAACAAAACATAAAACAATAAGTGAAACCGAAGATTTAACACTTCATTACGATTGTAATTTTCTAAATGAGACAACTACAACAACAATAGAAGATATCCAATATGCATTTTTAGAATCTCTTGAGACAAGACGCACAGAAGAAATTCGAAGATGCCAAGCCTGCGTCGGACCACACCGCGATGATATCTTATTTTTTATAAACAATCAAAATGCATCAAAATTTGCATCCCAAGGTCAGCAACGAACAATTGTTTTAGCCCTAAAATTATCAGAACTTGAAATAATAACAGACAAAACAGGAGAAGAACCAATATTACTGCTGGATGATGTTCTAGCCGAACTTGATGACATAAGACAAAATTACCTGCTAAAATCAATCAACAAACAAACTCAAACAATAATAACCTCAGTTGACACTATTTTGTTTGAAGATGAATTTCTAAAAGATGTAGAAATTTACAAGATTACAAACGGAGAGCTTCAAAGCTATTAATATTTGTAAATTTTTAAAAATATTCTTAATCTTGAATTATTATTAAAATTTTATAGTATTCTTTTGCTTTAATTAATATATCAGGTGAAAGGATAACTCATGATTAAAAATTGTATACTAACAAATACAGAATTATTAGTTTTAAAACAATCGATAATAACTCCGGAAAACAAAGATATCGCAGCCAAATTATACATCTCAATTCATACGGTAAAGGCACACTTATCTTCAGCTTACAAAAAACTGAATACACATAATAAACTTACCGCTATATTAAAATGTATTAAACTTGGATATATTGAATTATAACAAATATTATACGTGTTTAACTTGAAATACTTCTTGCTTCTCGCGTTAAACGAGCCTCCGAGTCTTGCTCATCGCAAGTCTCTACGCTCTCTGCTGCGGTGCGCTCATCAAAAGCTATTCGCGGATAGCCTTGGCGGTAGATTTCGGCAAGTTTTTCTTTGCATTCTTTTGTCATAGCCTGTGTGAGTTTTTTAAGCTCTTTCACATACCACGACATTATACCCGCATTGACATTCAAACGAGCTGAGGTTAATTGTCTTTTCATAAATTTTCTCAATAAAAAAGGACATCTTTAAAATGTCCTTTTTATTTTTTATATCTATTCATTAACATAAGTTATATGTTTATGATAATTTCCAATTGTTAAACTTCTTATGTGTCCAAATCCCAATGTATAAACTATCTTATCAAGTATTTTGATAAGACGTTGTAATGTGCATTTTTGTTCCATTGTTATATCTCCCCGTCAGCTTTTAAAATTGTTAATATAATTAGTTATACCATTCACTAAAAACAATTCACCTATTTTTAAGGCTTCTGTTAACGTAACATTTTTAATTTTTTCAAGTATCCCTTTTATCCCTAAAGCTTTGAAAAAATCATAACCTTTGGAAGTTAATCAAATATAGCAGCCATAATAACTTGGCGGTGGATTAAGATTATACTGAATACCCAATTTTGCACTGTTTAAATCTTCTATTACGTCATTATCTTTTAATAACAATAAATGCCCATAAAATAAATTCTTATAAGTTTCTATGGATAACTCTTGATAAGGGGATTTTGCTAATTCGATAAGTTTAGAGGTATGAATATAATAGCTTTCTTGCTCTACCATTGCAATTAATATTCGTTTGATAAAATCATAATCAATTTGCATTATATTCTTCCTTCTGCGATATCACCTGCAGCTAAAATTAAGATTTCAGGGTCTTTTATTTCTTCTTTTTCAATTAAATCAATCATCTTTTGTCGGTTTTCATCTCCTTTGACTTCCGCCAAAGTTCCAACAATAAAATCATCATTATCCCAAAGATTTTTAAGTAAGTCAAATAGTTTTCTGCCGGTTTCGGTTTTAAATTTGTTTCTATCAATAGAAGATGTCATCAATTTTAGTTTTTCCTATTATTTTATAATTATTAAATCCACTATTAAGTATTTTGTATGTATAATTTCCAATCGAACGATTAAAAGTTTTCATATTTTTAAGTTCTTTTGGTAAATTAGTATTAAGCTCGTGCATTACCTGTGAATATTCATTCTTAGGAAGTTGAACTTCTTTACGAGTTCTTTTTAATATTTTATCACGTTTAGGCGATTTCTCAAGTCTTTTTTCTTTCTTGAAATCTTTAAACGCTTCGGACTGCTCTTCGCCTTCTTCTATCGGAATATGTGCACCGTTTGATGTAAACCAATCTCTCGGCTCATCATCCATTGAAAAAGGGTCTTGCGAATTTTCGCTACCTCCCTCAAAATCTCCGAACGGGTCGCCTTCTTCCGGCAAGCCCTCACCTTCCATTTCTTCAGCTAGAGCATTGTAACCGCTCTTTTCATCTTCTCGGATGACTCCCCTTACTTCTTCCGCTGATACTACTCCTGCGTTGATATACGCTGAATCAGTTCTTGCGTTTATTTCTCTGATTTATTACGCATAAAAATATCTTAAAAAAGATCAAATGCGAGTTGATGCGCAAAAAAAGAGAATCAAACTTCCGTTCAATTCTCTTTCTAAAATTAGGTGCTGGCAACGAGCTATCTTCCCAGGGGGTGGCCCCCCAAGTATT
>CAZUKK010000040.1:0-8089 GCA_964620875.1 uncultured Clostridium sp. | reverse complement strand
TTATCCATTCCTTTCGTTTCGCTTTCCTATATATCTCTTATCGGTCTGTTTCCTCACTTTCTTTAATGTTTTTTATCCTTTGTTTACAGTTCGTTACATTGTAGAAATAATTAAGCAAGATGCAGTTTGCAAAAGCAAACTGCATCTTTTGTTAATATTAAATATTTAAAACTATCTTGATAATTGTTTTTTAACCCAATTTTCCAAAACCTTCAAAGGAGAACGGGTTATTGCAAGCGACCATGCAGGAACATGTTTTGTAATAATGCCACCTGCACCGACATTCGCACCTTCTTCTACAGTAACCGGTGCAACAAGAACTGAATTTGAACCGATTTTCACATCATTTTCCAAAATTGTTTTAGTTTTTAGTTTTGTTAAAGGATTATAATTAGCTGTAATTGTTCCCGCTCCAATATTTACACGTTCACCAAGCTCTGCATCTCCTATATATGAAAGATGTCCGACATTTGTATTTGAAGAAATTTTTGCCTTTTTAACTTCAACAAAATTACCGACTTTTACATTATCCAATATCTCAACGCCACCTCTTAAATGAGCACACGGACCTATTTTACAGCTTTTACCGATTTTATTTTTACCCTCAATATATGTGAACGGATAAACTATTGTATCTTGTCCGATTTCAGTATCTTCACTAATCCATGTTGACTCAGGATCAACAATTGTAACACCCTCGGTCATATATTTTTCCAAATTTCTTCTGTTCATCATTTTTGCAGCTTCGGCAAGATTTAATCTTGAATTAATTCCGTAAATTTCATCACTATCATCCAGTATGTATGCATTTACATTCAACCCTTTATCTTTGCCCCAAGAAATAATATCAGTTAAATAATATTCACCCTGAGCATTATTACTTTTCAACTGCGAAAACGCATCTTTAATTTTGCCCCAATTTAAACAGTAAATACCTGCATTAACTTCTTTTACCGTTTTTTGCTCAGGTGTAGCATCTTTTTCCTCAACAATACATTTTAATGAATTATCAGTATCTCTTATAATTCTTCCATACCCATGCGGATTATCGAAAAGAGTACTCATAACAGTCAAATCCGAACTATTTGAAGTATGAAAATCCACAAACTTTTTCAACGTTTCTTCCCTAACTAACGGGGTATCTCCACATAGAATTAAAACGAGTCCGTCATAACTTTCTAACTGCGGACAAACCATTGATACCGCATGACCTGTACCAAGCTGCGGAGATTGCAAAACAGTTTTAGCATTTTCATAATTATTTTTTACAAAATCTTCAACCTCTTGTGCATGATGACCAACAATTACAAATTCTTCAGAAGTGAAGTTTTTAACATTGTCTAAAACGTAACCCAAAAGAGTTTTCCCCATAATTTCATGTAAAACTTTCGGGGTCGTAATCGACTTCATTCTTGTCCCTTTTCCCGCTGCCAAAACTACTGCTTTTATATCCATTTTTTACTCCCTTTTTAAATTTCTTCTCGGTTTTATATTCTCAAAAATAAACTCTATTTACAAGTTAATTATATTGCATTTTTTTGGAGTCAAATACTCTTTTTCCAAATCAATATTTTCACCGCTAAATATTATTTTTCTTGTACAAAAATCACCTACTAATTCGGCATCTGACACACAAGTCAACATATACTCATTTTCAAATTTTGTACTAAACAAAGACTTTTCCGGCAACCCAAGTTTTATAACAGCTTCATGCTTTGTCCAAAATTTATAAAAATATTCTTCTGTCGGATTTTCGATATTTTCACCATACCGTGATAATATATGAGCATAATCTCTATTTCTTATATATTCAACATCAACACCTATATTATTTTTAGAAAATACACAAAGAATAATATCCTGTGAATGCGATATACTAAAGTTCAAATCCGAAAACTTGAAACAAGGTTTTTTATTTTTAATTTCAATTTCAGTGTTTTCAACATTATAAATATTCTTGGCAATAAATCTGACAAGAAACAATCCGAATAAATGCTCGAAATACTTTTCTTGAGATGAATATTTACGATTATCAGAAAAATATTCTAAGCTTTTAAAATCTAAAATCTTATAAATTTCTGATTTTTTAAAATAAAAAATTTCCATAAAACCATCCTACAGAATAACTGTTTCAACAAGACTTCTGACAACAGTAACAGCATCATCTATTACATTTGAATTTGTCCAAAAATCACGCCTGTTTATATATTTTTTTACAATTTTTCTGGCATAAGAACCAACCGCAACCCCCGAATACGAAATTCCACACATTTTTGCAAGTTCGACCGTTTTGGTATTTGTTCCGCCTGATAACATCAAATATACAGGTATATCCGCATTCTGTACAATCTCAGCAGTTGCAACAGCCTGCAGAGTGGTTTTGTAATCATCTTCACCGCCACTCATAGGAAAACCATCCGCCTGAATAATAGTACTATATGGTTCTCTATTCTTCACCATATCACTAATCCGCTTAACCAAAGCTTCATCACTTAACTTTCCACGGCTTGTACAAATACTCAAAAGCCCTTTATAATTGTCATTTATATACTTCCACTTTGTAAAGACTTCATTTTCATCAGTTCCCATCGCATGAAACTCTATACAATCTACCCCATTTTTAATAATCGCAGGAAGAACTTCACTGAGATTTTTTTCTTGAGATTCGTAAGATATTGCAGCTCTTGAACAAATCTTCCAACATCTGCCACATCCAATACACTTTATTTTCTTAACTTTTGCATAATGTATTGCACCTTGAGGACAAACAGCCTCACAAGAACCGCAATTTACACATCTGTTGTAATCAATAACAGCTTTGTTTACATGTGGATCGCTTTTAATCCCAACACTCACACATATATAAGCATCATTAACTTTTGCAAACTCTAATGCTTCACGTGCAGCTGCAATCACTTCTTCATTTGCAGACAAGTCAAAAAAACGACATCCCGCAAGAGCATATATATACACCAATCTTTTTATTTCTTCAACATCTTCATTACCAGCACCACATACCAACTTAAAGCAACGACCTGTATTTAATAAATCTTTCAGCATTATTTCACCATGTAGTTATATATAATTTCAGATGCGTGAACAATAAAATCCTTACCCGCAATAGAATTATGCGGACGATTTGCAAGAATAACAACAATATATTTTTTGCCGTTTGGAGCAATTACAATACCTGCATCACCAAGCATAGTACCAATATCACCTGTTTTATGCAAGAAAACAGAACCCGCACCCAAACCCGCTTGGATTAAACGATTATTATGAACATGTCCCATATAATCAAAAATCTTCGCACGAGAAGCTTCTGATAACAATTTATCATTTTCATCAATATTATAAATCATTTGAGCCATTTCTTTGGCTGTTGTGTAATTCGTTCCCGCCAAATCAGGCAACCAAGTATTAACTTTCGTATGTTTCAATCCCCAATTTCTGATAGAATTATTAACATCAGTCATAGAGCCGACTTTTGCCATAAGCATATTAGTTGCAGAATTATCTGATTCTGTAATCATACGTCTTGCAAGTTCATCAATTGAATATTTTGAATCTCTGGCTTTGAATTGCATACTTCCAGAACCTTCCGTTCTAAAATATTCAGTTAACGGCATTTCATCTTCCAACGAGAATTGACCGGCTTCAATTGACTGAAAAACATCAATCAATACAGGAATTTTAATAATACTTGCAGTTGAATATATTTTAGAACCGTTTATATCAATATAATTTTTTGTATCATAATCCCAAACATAAATCGCAGGCTTAACTGTAGGATACAATTCCATTAAATTCATTAATTCACGATGCAAAACAGGCATATTAACATTTTCATCAAGCGACACCATTTGTGAATATTTTGCATCAGGGGTATAGCTTATAACACGTTCACCTAAAGCCCAAGAATTTGCCAAATAATTATTTACCGGAAATGCAATCTGCCTTATATCAGTCGTAACATTTTTATACGGAGTAGGAACAAAAGCACTCTTTATTAAACCATTAAAAGAATATGTCATAATAAAAACTGCCATAAATACCAAAACCAAAAACGAAATCAAAAAATGCAAAATACTCTTTTTCTTTGGCTTCACACGTTTTCTTCTTATTCTTTGAGGCGCTGAAGTTGTATGCAGCTGCTGATAGTCATAACTCTCATAACGTGTACCGTATGGCTGCGAGACAGAAGACAACGTTCTATGCTGAACATAATATCTATTCTCGTCATAAGCTCTTGCTAATTTCGGCATCCCTAAAACATTTCCTCCCTACGTATATACTATTTTAACTTAATTAACAGCTTTGAGCAAGTTTTTTACACATATATTTACAATATAAATAATTCTAAAAGCTCTCTACATAACGCTTTTAGAATTTTATGTAAACAAATGTTACAAATAATCCCTTTTCTGAAATTGAGCACAATCCAAAAACTTTATATAAGAGAGAGAACTTTAAAACAAGGAGACGAGAGATGGCATTTTTAGCATTAGCAAGCCAAAAGAGTGTATTGGCTTTACAAAAGAATTTTTTACAACTTCAGTACTTATCAATTTCTAACCAAAACAGACATGCAATGGCTCAGATGACAGCAATCGAAAGAGAATATGCTCAAATGAATAACGCATTACCTGAAGGTTCAGAACAATATGACTATACTGAAGATGCAGACTACATTTATTTTACAGATTTAAGCGAACAGTTGGAAACAGAAAAAGATTCACTTGATTCTCAACTAACTGCAATCGACGCTGAAATCTCAAGTTTAAAAACAATGGTTCAAAACAGCATCAAATCAAGCTGTACATTAAACCTTGCAAGTGGTGGTTAATAAATCACTTTAAACCAAATTTTTCAAACAGTTCCACGGTGTTTAACATTAACGATGCAATAGTCATCGGTCCAACACCCCCCGGAACAGGTGATATGTATGATGCTACTTTTGAAGCACTTTCAAAGTCTACGTCTCCACGGGTTTTCCCGTCCTTATCTTTGAAAATTCCAACATCTACTATCACACAATCGGATTTAATTATTTTCCCTTCTATAATATTTTTCCCTACTGCTGAAATTATGATGTCAGCAGTTTTTGTTATGCTTTCAAGATTTTTTGTATGAGAATGGCAAACTGTAACCGTTGCATTTCTGTTCAATAACATTTGAGACATCGGACGACCTACAATATTTGAACGCCCAATAACGACAGCATGTTTCCCTTCTAAATTAATACCATACTCATCCAACAATAATAAAACCCCTTTTGGCGTACAAGGGTAAACAATAGGTTCTTCTCCGGAAAACAATTTCCCAAAATTATATGGAGTAAATCCGTCAACATCTTTTTCCGGAACAATTGCATTTATCACATTATCTTTTGAAATATGTTCAGGCAACGGTAATTGAACAAGAATTGCCGATACAGACTTATCATTATTCAATTCTTTTATCTTATCCAATATTTCACCCTCAGAAACATTTGACGGATAATTTATAACCACCGAATTTATACCAAGATTTTCCGCAGTTTTCTTTTTATTGTTAACATAAATTTTACTCGCAGGATTATCTCCGGCTAAAATAACAACAAGTGTCGGCTTTTTCTCAAAAGTTTCAACTTTTTGTCTTAACTCTGCAAGTAATTTTTCTCTTAATTTTTTACCATCAAGTATTTCTACCATATACACCTACTGATTAATTTGCGGAAGATTTAATCTAAAATAAAACTCTTTAATTGCCTGTTTTACAACTTCTGAATTCCTTGAAATTGAATTTGACTTTAAATTTTCATCAAAAGGAATTACCCCTAAAATATCCAAATCATATTTTTTCAACATTTCATAAACTGAAGATAAATCACTATTATCAACCTTATTTATCACAACACCCAACTGTGTACCGGCAGCATATTTAGAACTAAATTCTTCTATACGTTTAGCTAAATGTGCAGATTCTTCTGTAGGATTAGCTACAATGACAGTTGAATCAATTTCAGTATCTACAAGCTGATTTAAATATTTCAAATCAAATTCGCAATCAAAAATAACAATATCATAACGATTAATTAATTTATTAACTGCATCACTAATTTGCTTAGTTATAGGACATCTGCAATCCTTTGAACCGACAAGCCAAGAAACAATAATATCAACATTTTCTTCGACCGGAACAAGAATATCTTCCATAGCCCATTCAATAAACTCTTGTTTTGTCATATCTTCAGGGATACCGGTTTTATATTCATGCTTTCCACTTCGAATACCATAAATCGTATTTCTTATATCCAACCCGAAAGTGTGTCCTAATTCACTTGATAAATCATTATCAAACAATAAAATAGATTTTTCAGGAAACATTTCCCTAAATATCTGCATAAACGCTTTTACAAGAGTTGTTTTGCCACTTCCACCTTTACCTGTAATTGCCAATTTAACAGTCAAAATTAAAACCTCGCTCTTAGCCTATCAGACAACTCTGAAACTAAATCCATTGCTCGTTCTGCATCATTAATACTTAGCGAACCTGCTCCACAAGATGATGTTACAAGCGAATTGTCTATAATAAGTTTCTCATCAATACCTTTTTTAGTCAAATACTTAACGCATTGTTCAAATCTTTCCAAAAGACTTTCCACTGAAACTTTACTCAACGCCTCGGTATCAAGCGTAGGAACTAAGCCCCAAGCTATTTTCCCGCCGTTTTTAAGAAATTCATCAACCTCAGAAGAAAATATGCTTAAATGCTGCCCAAAACCAAAAGCATCTAAATTTATAATATCCACTCCAGCTTTTATTGGAATCGACCAATCACACTTGCCACAACAGTGAATTGCACATATTCCGCCATTATTTTTAATAGTTTCAGCGATAAATCTTAACATTCCCACAACACTATTTTCTGAAATTGTTAAATATGCAGAAGTTCCAAGCTGTGATAAAGATGGTTCATCCATAAAAATTATAGGAACTGTTTCAGGATTTGCCGATTTTATTCGTTTTATCTGCCACAAAACTTTTAATGATAATAATTTCACAATAATATCACACAAAGTTTCATCATATACTAAGGCCTTACCCTCTTTATCAGAAATAGAAGATGCAACAGTAAAAGGACCTGCAATTTGACCTTTCGCATACTTTGGTTTTGTTTCTTTAACAATTTTTTCAAAAATCGGAAATGATGAAGAGAACTTTTCACTTATACCATATTTTTCAAGAAGTTCAAAATTTGAACCGGATATAATTTCTTCATAATCACAAAAAAATTCTTCCAGATTTGCAAAAAACTCATCACTTTCAGTATCAACAGAAAAATTTTCAACGTTAGAATACAAAAACGAAGGCAGACCTTCTAAAATTTGAATAATCATGTCTTCGTTTTTGTTAATATTTGTAAGCTGCGGGAAAAACGGGATTTCTGAAAAATCTTTTTTCACCAACAACATCGCATTATCAAGATTGTTATGAGGTAAAGACCCAATTGCAAGCGCTTGTAGTTTCAAATCTGCCAACTGTGTCATCTATACCTCTTTTACAAACTACTCTGCAGAAGTTTCTTCAACTTCTTCTTCAATAGATTCTTTAAGAACTTCTGAAGCTGACACAGAAATTGCTAATTCACATTTAACTTTTGAAGTCAATTTGATTAACATTGTGTAGTTGCCAATTCTGTTGATTGGAGCATTTAGAGAAACAGTTTTTCTATCAACTTCAATACCTGATTGAGCTAACAATTCTTCAGTAATTTTCTTAGTAGTAATTGTACCAAACAATTTACCTGATTCACCGGCTTTTGCTGATAATTGTAATGTACCGAATTTTGCGATAGCTTCTGATTTTTCTAAAGCTTCTTGATGTAATTTTTCTTGTTTAGCTTTAATTCTTGCAATATTTTTTTCTCTGTTAGCTAAAGCACCTGCTGTAGCAACTTCTGCTGCACCTTGAGGTAATAAGAAATTTCTTGCATAACCATCTTTAACGTTGATTACATCACCAACTTCACCTAAATTTTGAACTTCTTTTTTTAATATAACTTGCATTTTACAATTCTCCTTTTGTATCTATATTTCTGCATGTAG
>CAZUKK010000039.1:0-8225 GCA_964620875.1 uncultured Clostridium sp. | reverse complement strand
GAATATTTAAGTTTAATTTTTTGTTTAATTTATAACGACCAACACGACCGATATCGTATTTCTTTTCATCAAAGAATCTTGATTCCAAGATTTGGCGTCCGCCTGCAGCTGATGCAGGATCACCAGGTCTTAATTTTTTGTACAATTCTACTAAAGCTTCATCTGTAGTTTCTGTAGTATCTTTTTCCAAAGTTTTCTTCAAGAATTCAAAGTGAGTGAATTTTGATTCCATTTCAGAAACTGTTATACCCATAGCTTTCAATAAAGTTGTAGCTAAGATTTTTCTGTTTTTATCGATTTTAACGTGAATAATATCGTTAGAATCTGTTTCAATTTTCAACCAAGCACCACGGTTAGGAATCATAGTTGCGTTGTATAAACGTTTTCCTGTAGGTGATGGATCACACTTGAAGTATACACCAGGAGAACGTACGATTTGTGATACGATAACACGTTCCGCACCGTTTACAATGAATGTACCTTTGTCAGTCATTGTCGGAATATCACCGATATAAACTTCTTGTTCTTTAATTTCACCGCTATCACGGTTTACAAGTCTAATCATTACACGCAATTGTTTTGCATAAGTTGCGTCATGAATTCTTGCTTCTTCTACTGTATACTTCGCATTATCGAAAGTATAATTTGGTAAGAAGTGTAATTCTAATCTGCCTGTATAGTCTTTAATAGGAGAGAATGAAAGTAATTCTTCTTTCAAACCTTCTTTTAAGAACCATTCAAACGATTTTTTTTGCACTTCAATAAGGTCCGGTAAATCATCCAAACGAGTATGTGGGATACCCATTGGTGTTACCCTTTTTGCATATTTTGTCTCAGACATCAATTCACCTCATTTTATAATGGTGTACGTACTATAATAACTTCTTTTTCTAACTTAAGGCTGTAAACCCTCTACCAATTTTGATAGAAATATTTTTCAGTTGTTATTCCGAATTTGTTTTCAGAATCTTTTTTGGCATTTACCCTAAAAATAATTCAGGATGACATGCCAATCGGCTATAAAAACCGGTAGATAAATGCAATTTTTAATGTACCGGTAAAGTTGGTAAAAACCGCTCATAATCAAACTTCCGAGATTAGGGCATACTTCACCCGACTTTACATTTGCATGTTATCCCATCATAATACTTCAATATTTATAGTCAAGCTAATAAGGCAATTTTTTAGTGTAATATTTACGCATTTCTTAACAAAAATTTACAAGAATCAATCCAAGTTGGTGAACATTTGACTATAAGCGTATTTGAACCTATATCAAACTTTTATAATTTTATGAACATTGCATCAATAAAGGCTTTGAACCTATTTACCGCAAAAGCTTGCCAAATCAAACCTTCGCCTCATTAGGGTTTAAATCCGAGTTAAAATATCCGACGATATATTTAAATGTAGATAAAGCTTCATCGATTGTTAATTTTCTTGGAATATTTGTACGTTTTTCTTTAACAATAATTTCGTTATTTTTCAAATCTACAGACTCAACAACAAAACAATGCCAACTCTTATAATTCTTTTTAAAACTTATTCCTGTACCTAAAACAAAACTGAAATCTTTTTCTTTGTCCATTCGCTCCAATAACGGCATGACTTCTTCTTTATATTTTTTCAAACTGAAATTTAAGCCTCGTTCACCAATAGAGTAAGGTTTAACATTTGTCAAAGTTTCTAAAAAATGAGATGATGAATTATATTCAAATTTATAAGTTTTAAAAAGCTCGCCAATACGACAAATCCAAGGTTTTGATTTATGTTTTTTCTCATATTCACTGACGGAAATATCTAAAGCCCTTATAATACTGTTATCTTGAAGTCGGTATAACTTTTCATATTCAGGAATTACTGTTGTAGCCGGAACTTGATATCTTTCTTTCTGACCATTTGCATAGAAATAACAATTGATTAAATTTGAATTTTCATCATCATATTGAATTTGATTTTTCAGAATCTCACATCCGTTTTGGGTACGGGAAAGAGCATCAATTGATGCCATCAAATAGCAATCACTCACTCGCTGAGTCGCCGTGCGAAATCCATTAATCGAAGCATCAGATATCGCACCTTGAAAATTCAATTGTTTTGACCAATTTAAACCCGAGACTAACATATATATATTAATGCAAGCAGCCCCATAAATTTTCACTATTTTATGCGATGTGCTTTACATTTCTTCATTTTAAACTACCTACAAATATACAAGCAGAATAAGAAATCAATTTTATCATATAATTTGCTAATATAATTAAATTTTATTTTGGTATAATAATTTTATGTTTTATTTTGAAAAAATCAACGAAAAAAAAATTCTAAAATCTAACTTAATAGAAGAAGCAGAAGCATTTTTTACAACACGAGACATATGTATTTGTGATAAAGAAGTCAATTTATCACCTGACCAAATCAAAAATTCTACGGTTCTGAATCAAGTTCAAAATGACAGAATTTTTGAAATTAATAATAACAAAAAAATCATCGCAAATTATCTAAAAATTGACGAAAAAAATCTTATTTCTCCAACTCAAACACATAGCGCAAACATAGATATAGCAATAGAAACAAAACAGAACTATCCCGATACGGATGCACTAATTTTGGCAGAAAAAAATATCGGAATTTTCTTAAATTTTGCAGATTGTACACCAATAATTTTATATGATAAAAAACAAAATATTGGTGCAGTATCTCATGCCGGCTGGAGAGGAACTGCACAAAAAATCGCTCCACTAACTGTTCAAAAAATGTCAAAAGAATTCGGCTCAAAACCAATTGATATTCAAGCCATAATTGGTCCGGCTATCGGGTTTTGCTGTTATAACGTCGGCGAAGATGTTTATGAAAAATTATCTGCAACTGTTGAAAATTTCGAAAGATTATCCGAGATAAGAGAGGGAAATATTTTTGTTGACCTGAAAAATATAAACAAACGCCAACTTGAAGAAATCGGAGTAAAAGAAATTGATGTGTGTCCATATTGCACAGTACACAACAATGATTTATTTTTCTCATACAGAAATGAAAATGCTACAACAAAACGCCATAGTGCAATATTAAAATTAAAGTAATATGAAAAATTTTTAAATTCTGAATCATGTTCAAAATGACAAAATTTTATTAGACAAGGGAAAATTTATGCAGGAAATTTCAATCGGAAAAACTTACAAACACTATAAAGGAAATATTTACAAAATTATCGCAATTGGCAAACATTCCGAAAATTTAGAAGAAATGATTGTTTATCAATCAGTCAAAGACGGGGCTGTATGGATTCGCCCCAAATCTATGTGGAACGAAATTGTAGACCAAAACAGGACGTTAAGATTCAGCCTATTAGACTAATTTGACATAATATATGTTATCAACACAGCACAAAGACATTTTTTAAACAAAGTTTGATAATAAAAGTTACTTATTCTTTGATTCTTCATTTTCTTCTCTTTGTTGCGATGCAAAGAGAAGAAAAAGGAAGCAAAAGAAGAGAAACACGCAACCAAATGAAACGAGTTATCAGAAACTACGTTTCCGAACTTTCCTAATTTACGAATAAAATATCAAATTAGTCCTCAACGTAGCAAACAATCAATGTACGTGAAACAACAACAAATGGGCATTTGTTTGAGCGATAGCGAGTTATGCCCATTTGGGTTGAACGGTACAATTGATTAGAGAGCGAAGTTCAGGACTACAGTTTTGAGGCACTTTTGATGCCAAAAGTGCCCCTGTCTGGAAGACCCGTCGGAGACGGAACTCCTTTTAAACAAATTTTATGGTAAAAGTTCAAATAACATATATTATGTAACTTGGCATATCCATATGTTCAATGTTAATCCCTTTTACTTATATAAAAATACATTATGAATAATTCACTTTGGTATCAAAATCTTGTAAAACCGCCATTTACACCACCATCAACATACTTCCCGATAGCATGGAGCATTCTTTATACATTAATGACAATTTCATTTTTTATTATCTTTTCCAAACCTAATTCAAAAGATAAACATACTGCTGTAACTTTGTTCATTATCCAACTTATTTTGAATTTCACTTGGAGTTATATCTTTTTTGAAATTAAATCAATAGAATTTGCATTAATTGATGTAATTTTATTATTAATTACACTGATTTACACAATAATTTATTTTTTCAAACTATCGAAAATTGCAACATTATTACTTATCCCATATCTTTTGCAAGTAATTTTTGCGCTATATTTAAATTCAGCTTTGTTAATTCTCAATAGATAATATTAAGAAAAGTAAATGTTATTAATCGAAAATAGAACATTTACTCCATCACCCTCGTTATAATAATTACAAAGGGGAAAACAAAAAGGATTAAGTAATATGAAAAAGTTTTTAGCAGTTTTATTTATGATTTTATTAACATCAACTCAAAGTGTTTTTGCATATCAAGAAATAAGATTTAACAACGCAGGAGTTCCATTTAACGGACCAAACTCACCATCAGCCCGATTTGGTAAAAATGCGGCAGTAGGCAGTCCTGCACGCAGAGCATACGAACAAGCTCACCAAAGACACTATATAAAACGACCGGCAATGACTCACAATTGCAGAAAACAATACATGCAATGCGGAAAATGTCCTTGTCCGAATAATATCGGACATGCACCTGCTCAAGCAACTTCAAGCTCAATCGCTTCAAACACTGCAGTCTCAAGATTTAATAAAAACTATGAAACAAAAGCTCCAAAAAGTTACACTAAAAACGGTATAACATTCTATAACTAAATAACAAGTATAAAATATAAAGTTTGAAGTTCGGCACTGGTAACTCAGTGCCGAACTTCTTATTAAATCTTTTTCATAAATTGCTTATTCTAATACAGTATTATATAATTTTCCATATGAAAAAAATACTATGTTATGGTGATTCAAATACCTACGGATACAATCCGGAAACAGGCGGGCGATTTGACAAAAATTCCAGATGGAGCGGAATTTTATCACAAATATTAGCACCTGATTATACAGTTATCGAAGAAGGTATGAACAATAGAACAGGATTTTTTAAAAACCCTGAAGGAATAAAACAATCCGGTAGTGAATATCTGTCAATCTTTCTCCAAAATAATCAGGATATTGATATTTGTATACTATCACTCGGAACAAATGATACCCAAATTTTTTATAATATTGATAAAGAAATCGCAAAAATTTACATTCAAAAGTTAATAAATGACTTAAAAGAAACAAACCCGCAAATTAAAATTATTGTAGTTCCTCCTGTAAAAATTACTACAGATATCTTATCAAGCGGATTTTCAATATTATTCAATAAAAACTCCATAACCAAAATCGAAAATATTTTCCCTGCATTTAAAGAAACTGCAGTAAAAAACAATTGCTACTATCTTGATTTTAACGAATTTTGTCAACCGTCAAACTTCGACGGTCTGCATTACACAACGGAATCACACAGAATTATTGCCGAACAACTTGCAGAATTTATTACCAATAATATTAAATAGTAACAGCCCCAAAATTACAAAAATCTTTACAAAAACTTTGATTTAAATTTTGTTCATTATATACTTAAACGGTTGACAAAAATGGAGATGAATAATATGTACAACGTAGCGATAATAGGTGCAGGACCTGCCGGAATTTTTGCGGCTTTGGAAATAATGAAATTAAAACCTGAATGGAAAGTTGTTTTAATAGAAAAAGGACAAAGAATTGAAAAAAGAAAATGTCCGATAAGAGAAGGTTCACCAAAATGTGTAAACTGTCGTCGCTGCGGATTGCTTTGCGGATGGGGCGGAGCAGGAGCATTTTCTGATGGTAAATTAACCTTGACCCCTGATGTTGGCGGACACCTTGTTGATTACATGACAAGAAAACAAGCGGAAGATTTAATTAAATATGCAGATGACTTATATCTAGAATATGGCGCAACCGAAGAAGTTTTCGGTACAGACATGAAAATATTTGAAGAAATCGCTCATCAAGCAGTTGTCGCAGAATTAAAACTTGTTCACTCTCCTGTAAGACATTTGGGTACAGAAAGAAGCTTGGATGTACTAAAAAATATGCAAGATTATTTAGATGAAAGAATTACAATTCTAAATAACGTATCAGCAGAATCACTAATTGTTGAATGTGAACAGGTTAAAGGAATTAAACTTGATAATGGAGATGTGATTTCTGCAGAATATACAATCATTGCACCAGGTAGAGAAGGTGCTGATTGGCTTACTCAAGAATTTGCTAAACACAAAATCGGTATGGTAAATAATGCCGTTGACGTTGGTGTCAGAGTTGAACTTCCTGCACCTGTGTTTGAACCGCTAACTTCAAAACTTTATGAATCAAAATTGATATACCACGCTCCAACATTTGGAGATGAAGTCAGAACCTTCTGTATGAACCCAAATGGTGAAGTCGTTCAAGAAAACTACAACGGTATTGCAACAGTAAACGGTCATAGTTACGCAAACTATAAAACACCAAACACAAATTTTGCACTACTTGTTAGTGAAAAATTTACAGAACCGTTCAAAGAACCAATTCAATACGGTCAACACATTGCAAGATTAGCAAATATGCTTGGTAGCGGAATTTTAGTTCAAAGATTTGGAGATTTGCTCGAAGGACGTCGTTCTACTCCTGACAGAATTAAATCAAGCGTAATTACTCCAACACTAAGCTGCGCTACCCCTGGAGATTTGAGCTTAGTTATTCCATACAGACAAATGACAAGCATTATTGAAATGCTTCAAGCTCTTGACAAAATTGCACCGGGCACAGCTTCCCGTTATACTTTACTATACGGTATTGAAGTTAAATTCTACTCTGCTCGTGTAAAATTAACAAACGAACTTGAAACAGAAGGTGTTAAAAACTTATTCACAATCGGAGACGGTGCAGGTGTAACAAGAGGTTTATTACAAGCTTCAGCATCAGGCGTACACGTTGCAAGAACTATTTGTGAAAGATAAGATAAATAAAATAAATTGGAAGCGGGCGGGGATAAAATCCCCGCCCGCTTCTTCTGTTGCTGAATTTTATTCTTTATCCACATCCCCTCTATTTATACAGTTACCAAATTGACAGTTAGCATCATATGGTTTACTGTTTCCTTCCTGTGAAGGCTCCATATTTATGTTGTCAGGAAGATGTTTTTGTCCGAGATTTGTTCGATTATTAAATGTATTATTAGGCTGAATCTGTTGATTTAACCTGTTTGGCAAAATTTTATCCTGTAAACTTTCATTAATACCTGAGCCAATATCCGCTTTTATATTAGCCTTACAAGCCCCTAAAGTATCAATATTACAAGCACAAAAACCACCCGCACCATTAAATAACAACACTAAAGCTCCAAATATTATAAACTTTTTCATAATTCGATAACTCCTATATTTAATCTTCATGTCTAATATAAAAGTTATTAATCATAATTACATTGGAGAAAAGTATAATATTTTAAATTTATTCTTCAGAACAATTTTCTGATAATCTTTTTATTCTGTTTTCTTTCTACATCACGCAGAACTTTATCAAACGGGACTATTGGCTTCATTTTATAACCACAGTCTTCTGACAAAGTTCCTCCCATAGAAAATAATTCCTCCTGAGGATATCTCCTGCAAATCCCCGGACGCCAAAAATGAATTTTACATTTTTTTGTCTCAGAATCCAAGTTTTTACATTCGAAAATCAACCCCAGTTCATCTTTACCTATAATTTTTAAATCCGCATAAAATTTATGCAGATATTGAAGTTTGTCAAACTCTTTTTCATCTTTTAAAACATGCTTAAAATGTTTTACATAAATATGCGTACAGCATTGACCGCAACCCTTGCACTTACCTGTTCTATAGTAGTGTTTATGCAATATTTTTGAAAGGATAAATTTACGAATTTTTTCTATCATACATACATGATAATACAATCAGCTTTGGAGATTGTTAACTTTTGTAAATGTTTACTTTAAAAAAGGCAAATAAAAATCTTGAGGATAATTTAACCAAATGTAAGAAAAAACAATTACCCCTTAAACATTATTTTAATAATAACCTTATACAGTTTTAAACTGACATAATACTATAACATAACCAAAAATAACCAACCTTGACCTCTAACGGAGGTCTTTTTTTTGCGTACAAAATTACACCAAACCTCGGCAAGGCAAAAAAAAACGACTGTTAAAGTCGTTGGAAAATCAATAGGAAAAAGGGAAAGGAA
>CAZUKK010000038.1:0-10870 GCA_964620875.1 uncultured Clostridium sp. | reverse complement strand
CTGATTGTATGGGTATGTTGGGTAAATTAGGTAGAGTATTAGGACCTAAAGGTTTAATGCCAAACCCTAAAACCGGTACAGTTACAATGGATATTGCAAAAGCTGTAAAAGATGCAAAAGCAGGTAAAGTTGAATACAGAGCAGACAAACAAGGTATGATTCACTGCCCAATCGGAAAAATCCAATTTACAGAAAGTGATCTACTTAAAAACTATGCAACTTTAGCAGATGCTATTTTAAAAGCAAAACCATCTTCAGCTAAAGGTACATTTGTTAAATCTGTTTACTTGTCAACAACAATGGGTCCTGGTATTAAATTAGATCCAAAAGTTTTTGCAGCAGAAGTTAAAGAATTAGTATAACAAATATGCAATAATAAAAAAGAGTCTTGAGAAATCAAGGCTCTTTTTTTATTGAACTTATAAATCGCTATCATTCTGCGACTTTAGATAACTGCATTTTACATTTTAAGCCATATAAAGGACACTATTCTCAAGCATCTTATCTAATTTATCTTTACCTAAAACAAGATAATCCCAAAACGTTCTTTCTTCATCAGGTTTATTTTTTGCTTCGAGTAAAATACGTTCTTTCATACGTTCATTCATAACTTCTTGAGGATTTCTAATTTGATAAGGAGTTTCATCTAAAACCCAAGGACGAGAAGGCATTTTTCTTTGACGAGGAGCAAATCCTACACTAACCGGCATAATCTGATTCATAAACACACCTTTCTGAATAACACAATTCATTTAACACACATATATATATAAAATTATTTTTTATGAAAATAATGCTAACAGATTAAAAGTTTGTTAACTTTTGTAACGTTATAAGAAGAAAAACTATACGAAGGAGAAGAAATTCTAATAAAGAGATTTACTTTAGTATTTTTGTAGTATACTTATAAAAGTATATGGGCGGTTAGCACTCTGCCGACGAGGAAAGATTAAGTATCTTTCCGAGGAGAGGGGTAGCGCAGCCTCGGAAAATGCAAATTTTTCGATTTTAAAAAAATGGGCGGTTAGCGCAGTTGGTAGCGCATCACATCGACATTGTGGGGGTCATCGGTTCGAGTCCGATACTGCCCACCATTTTTTTGAGTGGGAATATATAGATCTGAAAAGTATCAGGACGAGAACCGAATTCTTCGGTTCGAGCGAAACACGAGCAGAGGGCGAACAGGCAAGGCGTTGAGCCTTGACGGAAGACCCGTTTATTGCGAGGGTTTCAAGACAGTCCGATACTGCCCACCATTTTTTTATGGGAATATATGTTAACCACTATTTCTTTTTAAGTATGAAAATAAAAGGAATAACTAACACCATCAAAAGAGCCAAAACAGTAAATATATCAAAGAATGAAGCAAGTTTTGCCTGAAACAACAATTCTTTATATAAAGAACCATAGGCTTTTTTAACAGCAATTGTATTTGGGAAAATATGCATAAATTTAGTTTGTAAAGCGTTCAATCTAATTTGATACATATGATTTGCCAAAGACAAATTTCCAACGAAATAACCCTGATAAACCTGAGAAGCACGAGCAATGAATGTTGCAGAAACAGAAGTTGCAATTGCAGTTAAAATATTTTTAAATAGAGCATGCAAAGACGCTGCATCAGCATTTTTAGCAGGAGAAAGCGTTTGGAAGGATAATGCAGTAATCGGAACAAATGCTGTCGGGACACCAATACAAAGTAATATATTCGGTAAAATTATGCTTTCCATAGATGAAGCAGGGTTCATTTGTGTTAGCATAAGTATTGCAACAGCAATAGTTAAAAACCCCAATGAAGCTAAAATTTTCAAATTAACATATTTAGAAATTTCACCAACAACTAAAAGTCCAATTAAACAAGTCAATGCCCTTGGGAACATAGTAAAACCTGACATTGAAGGGCTATACCCAAGCATACTTTGTATAAACATCGGAACTAGCAGCAATGTAGAATACAAAATTACATTAATAAAAGCACTAATTGTTGTTCCAACCAGAAAATTCATATCCTTAAATACTCGAATATCTATAACAGGGTATTTATACTCAAGTTCCCAAACATAAAAGAACACAAACGAAAAAATACAAATTCCGGTAACCCAGCAAATCCAAGGAGTATCAAACCAATTCCATTGCTGACCTTTATCTAATACAACCTGCATACACCCCATAGCAAGCACAATTGCGCAATAACCGACATAATCAAATCGTTTGTTATATTTCAATTTTTCAGGTTTATCATCTGCAACAAAAAACTTAACCAGAATTAATGATAAAAGACACAGAGGGATATTCATAATAAAAATCCACTGCCAAGAATAATTATCAGTCAGCCATCCACCAATAAACGGTCCAATTAACGGTGAAAACATTGCAGCAACACCGAACAAACTCATTGCAACTCCTCTTTGCTCAGGCGGGAAAACTTTTAGTAAAATAGCCTGACTCAAAGGCAAAATACATCCGCTTCCAATTCCTTGGATAATTCTTGCGGCAATCAAAGCCTGGAGGTTAGGTGCAATAATACACAAAATACAACCCAGCAAAAAACCCCAAATACTATAATTCATCAAGGGTTTTTCACCAATTCTTTTTATTAAATAACCGGTAACCGGAATCATCAGCCCGCCTGAAATTATATAACAGGTAATAACAGTATTTGCTTCATACTGCGTTGCTCCATAAAAACCTGCAATATGAGGTTGACTAACATTTGTTGCAGAAGATGCGGCAAGGGATAAAAAAGCCGGCAAAAGAACTGATAATGCTACAATATACGGATTAATTCTTTTTTCTGTATCCATCAACTTTTACCTTTGGCACAACTGACATTCCGGGAACAATATTATACTTGGAAATATCTTCATCAAATACAATTTTTACAGGAACACGTTGAACAATCTTCACATAACTGCCAACAGCATTTTCCGGCGGAAATAAACTCGATTTTGCACCCGTTGCTCTTTGAATACTATCAACGTGTCCTTTAAATCGTTTATTTGGATAAGTATCAACTTTTATACTAACCTCTTGTCCCGGCTGCATTTTAGTAAGCTGTATTTCTTTAAAGTTTGCAATTATCCAAATTTGTTTTGGAACAATATTCATCAATGGCTGCCCCACTGAAACATAATTACCTTTTTCAACACTTCTTGCAGCAATCATGCCTGATTGAGGCGCATAAATTTTTGTATATTGTAAATTCAATTTTGCCTGCTCAACTTCAGCCTCAAGTTTTTGAACCAACGCTTCATTTGCACCTATTTTGGCTTTATTGGAATCCAGTAAATGTTTTGATGCTCTGGAATTTTCCGTACTTGATTTGTAATCTGCTACAGCGACTTCATATTCCGACTTACTTTTTTCGTAAGCCTGTTTTGAAACAATACCATCTTTATATAACTCTGTATGCCTTGCAAAATCTTTCTTGGCAAAATCAAGTCTTGAATCCGCAGAATTGATATCTTCATAGCTTTTACTAACATTTGCCACACTTTCATCGACTTTTTTACCCGTAATATTTAATTCTGCTTTTGCCTCAGCAAGTTTAGCCTCAGCCTGAGCCAACGCAGTTTTGAAATCATTTGAATCAAGTTCTACAAGTAAATCTCCTGCTTTAACTTCCTGATTATCATCTACAAGTAAATTTACTACAGGGGCAGAAATTCTGGGAGCGACAGAAATCAATCTTCCCTCAATAAAAGCATCATCTGTCGATTGAAAAAATGTTGAGTGAATAACCGATACCATCCCAATTATCACAAGAATAACCGCTGTAATTGTAGGTACAATTATCCTTTTTTTAGTATGTTTTGGTCTTCTTCTTTTTAGTCGTATTTTTGCTTCTTTTTCTATTTCTGTTTTATCTTTTTTTACCATAATTTTACCTTCTATATCTGAAATGAAGTCCGTTCTCTAAGATTAATTTCAATTTTTTCTAACGTTTTAATTAACTCATCAATTTCTTTATCCTCAATTCCTGATATTGTAGATTCCCATATATCAAAAATTATAGGAAGGATTTTTTCGCAAGTGTCAATTCCTTTTTGAGTAATATAAAGTTTTTTCACCTGTCTGCCATCAACATCAATTTTAGACGTAATATAACCAAAATCCTCAAGAATTTGAACAATACGTGTAATATTCGGTCTGTCTTTTAAAGTCAAATTGGCTAACTGTCTTTGATACATTCCGTCATTATCTTTTAATGCCATCAAAACTGTAAATTGTTCAGGAGTAATAGATAACCCATTTTTACTAAAACTTTGAACAGCAAAAACTTTAGACAAAAGCCCTATTTTGGATAATCTTGCTCCAATTTTTTGCTTTAATAGTTTTTCTTTATTCATATTACACCTTGTTTCAAAATATTCTTGTGTTATTATAATAACACAAGAAGGATAAGTGTAAAGATGACATTTAAAAAAATTTTAATTATTACCCTGTTAATTTTGTGCGCAACACCTGCACAAGCAAACACAGAATATATGAATTTCGATTGGTGGAAAAATTATAATGACGAAATCTTGATGAGCCACCTACAAACCTTATATATGAATAACCATGATTTAAAGGCTGCTGCATATAAGACCAAACAAGCACAAGAAAATATCCGCCTTGCCGGTTCTTCGCAACTACCTAAAGTAAACTTAGATACCGAACTGGCAAGAACAATGCGTGGCGGACAAACACAATTTGGAGATGTAATTATCCCAACTTATTCTCAAAACCACTTTTATCTTCCTATAAATGCATCTTATGAAATAGATATCTGGGGTGAAAACTATTTAACTCGCAAAAGTGCAAAAAAACAAAAAGAAATAGCTGATGAAGAAGAACGAGCAATCTATTTATTATTAACATCGAATTTTGCAGCAAATTATTATAATTTAGTGAAAGCAGATGAACTCGAAAATCTGAATAACAAAATAATTAAAATTCAAAAGCAAATAGTTTTGATGACTGAAAAAAAATATAATTTAGGACTTGCATCAATTAATGAATTATTAAATGAAAAACAAATTCTCGTAAAAGAAGAAGAAGAATTAAATAATATCATTAAATATAAAGAAGTTCTTAATAACCAGCTTACAGCACTGTTGGGCTCAAAAAATACAATACCTGTCGAACATATAAGTATTCAAAATTTGAATTATCCAAAAGCTCCAAATGAGCTTTCTGCAGTAATAATACAATACCGTCCTGATTTAATTAAAGCCGAAAAATACGCACAAAAAACAGGAATTGATGTTCGAGTTGCAAAACGTGAATTTTTGCCTAAATTCATTTTATTTGGAAATATTGGCTTTAATGCCTACAATTGGAATAGTATGTTTAATAGCAAAACATTTCTATCCAACATAGGAATATCCCCTCAATGGAATATTTTTACAGGTGGATACAAAATGGCTCGATATAAAATAAACAAATACGAATATAAAAAAGCCGGTGAACTATACGAGCAAACTGTATTAAATTCAATTCAAGAAGTAAATGATGCCCTAATTCAGGCAAAAACAACCACTGCAAATTTGAAAAAATCTGAAGAAACATTCCAAATAGAAACACAAAAATACACTCTCGCCGAAAAGCAATATAATATCGGAGATTCTTCAAAACTTGACACTATGAAATCTGAAATCGAATTACTTATTTCAGAAAAAGAACACATATCAGCAAAAATTAATGATGTAATATCTTCAATATCACTATACAATGCAGTTGGCGGTGTTGATTACACAAAACAAAACGAACTGTAAACCAAATTTAAATAGCAAATTTTTATATTCATGAGTTTTATGATAATATAATTTACAAAGTTCGATAAATTTTGGAGGTCTAATGGATATAAACAGTGTTAATAATAGAAATAAAATAGCTCAAATTAATCTTAATAAAAAAGAAGATGTCAGATTTACTGCACAAAATTCTCCTATTCAGGATAACTCTGAAAAATTGTTAAATGAATTGGACAAAATGAGCAAAATTAACAATGTTAATATCACTCCCCCAAAAACTTATGAACTTAATTTATCTACAGAAGAACTTCAAAAAAGAACACATAACGATTTCCTAACAACAAAAAAATTACTTGCTGCAGATTCAGAGCAATATTTAAATCTTGCAGACGGAGATAAAAAAGCTCTAAAACACTTGAACAATGCAGCATTAATTATAGATAAAATTCAAATGCAAATGGACAACCACCATAATCTGGCATTTAAAGAATATTTAGATAAAGAAATTGCTAAAGGAAATGAAGATGCAAAAATGACAAAAATTCTTTTTGATGCTCAAAAAGGTGTTTGTGCATTAGATAGAAATTCAGATATGATAAAACTTGCTAAAGGGGTTTCCGAAAAAGAAGGAAAAGGCTTTTACCCTGAAGATTTAGAAAAAGATGAATTTCATAAAATACTTATCAAAATGCTTAACGAAGGTAAAACTGATGAAGTAGCAAAGATACTAAATCAACGTTCAATTGTTGAAAGAAAAGGAGAGGAACTTGTTGCAACAGATTTCGTAGACAAGTTCAAAGAAGATTTTGAAGCAATTGCAAAAGAACTGGAAGAAGCTTCCAAAACCTCAACAAATAAAGACTTCAACGAATATTTACAATTGCAGGCAAAAGCTTTAAGAACAGCAGATCCAATGCTTGATGCTTATGCGGATAAAAAATGGGCAACCCTGCAAGATACACCATTAGAATTCACAATAACAAGAGAAAATTACTCTGATGAATTAACAGAAAGCGTTTATGAAAATGCTCAACTTAAAACCCTGCTTGAACAAAATAACATCACCCCTATAGCAAAAGATAGTCTAGGCGGCAGAGTCGGAATTGTTAATAAAAAAGGAACAGATGCAATTTTAAATGTTAAAAAGTACTTACCGCTAATGGCTAAAAATATGCCATTCAATGACAAATACGAACAAAATATTGACCCTAGCAAAGAAACAAAACAAACAATGGTTGATGTTGATTTAGTTACACTGGCAGGTAATGTAGGTGAATATCGCTCAGGTATCACCATTGCCGAAAATTTACCGAATGATGACAAGTTATCACTTTCAAAACTTGACGGCGGTAGAAGAAATGTATACCACAGACAAATTCGATTAATAACATCAGATGATGCAAAAGAAAAAATGCAAAAAAGACTTGATAAAACCCTAAATCCTGAACTACATAAATATTACAATGACGAAGCTGACCACTGGTTCACAGTAGGACATGAAAATGGTCATTCTCTCGGACCAAAATCCGGAACTGACGGTTTGGGTAAATACAAATCAATTATTGAAGAAAATAAAGCCGATATGATTTCAATTGGTATGCTTGACGTTCTAACTGAAGCAGGAATGTACACCCCTGAACAAAGAAAACAAATCATTGTAACATTTGCAATTGACAACATGCTAATGGCTAAACCAACAATGAGCCAAGCTCACAGAGTCCGCACCGTAATGCAAAACAATTATTTTATCAAAGAAGGTGCTATTAAAATTTCACCGGAAGGAATTTTAGATGTAGATATAGAAAAAGTCGTTCCAACGGCAAGAAAAATGCTTGAGGAAATCATCCAAATCCAACTATCAGGAGATTTGCAAAAAGCTGAAAAATACATTAATGACAACTTTGTATGGACACCTGAAATGGAAAAAATGGCAGAGAATATCAAAAGCATCTCAAAAACACTTAACGGGAAATTAGAATCACCATTATCAGATGAATTAGCAAAATAAATTAAAAATAAAATAACAGCTATACACCCGAAACATCAGGCAAATCAATACGTTTTAAACGTTGTTCGATACGTCTGTACCATTTTAAATGCTGTTTAAACAAAATTTTATAATTATCAATATTTCCTTGAGAAATATTTCTGAACTGGTTATCACTTGTTTCAGTCAAGCTTGCTTCCAAGAATTTTGTATAATCTTTTCTATCAATATTTTTATCAGTCAACTCAATTCTGCGTCCAAAATCAACAATAACCTCAGGTCTATTATCTCTCAAGAAACAATAATCAATAGATACCGGAATTAAATTAACTTTACCATATTTTTTCACAGCATTTTGAGCAATATAAACGAGCCCTGTTTGGAATTGATATGGTCTAAAATGAGGCGGACGAATAATCCCTTGAGGGAAAATACACAAAATATTTCTCAAATCGCCCAGCAAATCAACCGAATATTTCAAAGCTTTCATTGCAGACTGTGCAGATTTTTTATTAACAGAATAAGCACCACCACGTCTTAACAATGGGAATCTATTCAATTCTTCAACCATCAATCTTATTTCTTTATGACAAATTCTGTGGGTAATATTGTATAAAACTATACCATCCCACCAGTTGCAATGAGGTGCAAACAAAATAGTAGGAGCTTTTTCATCTCTGGTATTATAATTTTCAACCCCGTTATATCTGAACGCATAAAATCTGTTTTGCAGCATATTAAAGAAGAATAAACTTGCAATCGTAAGCCAAAACTTGTTAGTCTTAGCAGGTTTAAATTTCTCCTCTTTATTCCTCAATTTTGTTGGCGGAATATCTGAATATAATTTTTCTTCTGTTACCATATGTCAATTGTACCCTAATAACGTCTAAAATAAAACCTTCATTTAAAAAAACTTAACTCTTTTATAATACGTTATAAAGGAATAAAAACAAGTTATCCTAATGGATTAATTTTGTGTAAATTTTCTTAATATACTAGCAAAAATGTAACAAAAAGAGGTTTAATAAAAACAGATAGGAGGTCAAATATGACAAGTGTGATGAAGTGTATGAGTGCAATGACTACTGCAGGTTTTGCGGTTGGAGCAGGATTAAATTATGCACTGCAAAAGAAAGTTAACAAAAATGTTATGCAGCAATTTGAAGCAATTGCAAAAGACGGAAAAATGCCTGATGGTAAAACAACAATAGAAGATGCAAGAAAACAGCTTAATACTCACGCTAAAAAAGCAAGTCTACTTACGGGTATTTTTGCGGGAATAACAACTGCCGTTATTTCAGGCTTAACTCTATTGCTTCGAGGTAAAATCATCAGATAAAATTTATAAAACAAACATATAATAGGGCGGCTGCAATTAAAATTGCAGCCGCCCTGTTTATTATTTAAACTATTCTTATTTAACTTTCATTGATTTTAACTGGCTCATTTTGGTATTAATTTCATTCATCAAATTAACATTATCTGTTTGACGTGCATAATTTTGAGCCTTTGATAACAAATTATAAGCCTTGTTTAGATTATTAAATTCAACCATAATATCAGCCGCAGCAAGATAACTCTGAGCACTCTTTAGTGGAGATTCTGCCGTTGTATAATTTTTTGCTGCTGTAGAATATGATTTTAAAGCTTTTTGAGGGTTATCAAACTTCATATGAGCTTTTCCCTCATTAAGAGCAACATAACCTATCAGACTATAATTATCGGTTTCTTCTGCAAGCCCTGATGCTGTATCATAATACATAAAAGCTTCTTTTTCATACATATCGGAATAAATATTACCAATTTTAGTTAAAGATGCTGTCTGTGCCGGTAAATTTTCAGCCTCACCTGCATGTGAAACAGTACTAAAATAATGATCCATTGCAGGGGTAATTTGATTTATGTCATCATAAATTTGAGCCATTGAATAATGTGCTCTGGTTTTTACATTTTCATCGGTTGATAATTTCAAAGACTGATTGTAACTTTTCAAAGCTTGAGCAAGATAATCATGGTCATCATAAATTTTACCGACTTCATAATATATTTTACCGGAAGTTTCAGTATCATCAATTTCCATTGCTCTATTTAAAGCTTGCTCAAAGGATTTTATAGCTTGTTCGGGATTATTTGCATAAGCATATTTTTTTGCCTGAATAAACAATGATTTTAACTGTTTATCTTGAGGAATTTTTGTTGATTTAACACCATTAGCAGCATTAATTGGAATTACATTGGAATTTTCTTCAATAACCGGAGTGGGTTGTTCAACAGAAGTTTCTTCCAATTCTTCCTGCCGTTTTGTACGTTCAGCATTATTATCAGGGAATTTAACTAAAAAGCGTTCATTAATATCGTTTTCATTATAACGAAAATCAATAGTTTGCATAAACAAGGTCTCAACCCAGTTTTCAACAACTTTTGATTCTTTTTGCAAAGTATCTGAGATGTGTCTGTCTAAAATACTTGCCGCACTTTTTAAAGTCGTTTTTACAAGTTTAGTATTAGGATTTTCTTTTCTAACTTGTTTTTCTACAGCATTCAAATAACTTGAAACAATTTCATCCAAATCTTCCGGAGTGCCAATTGCCAATGCAGTATTTTTGAAATCCTTTAATACTTGCGCAATATTTATTCTGTTATCAATAATATTTTGATTAACAACTGTATTAGTAGGGATTGCAGAGGTTTGAGATCTTTGATTTTGCGTATTTATATTTACATTATTATAAGCATTTTGAGCCGGTATAGAAAATTTTTGTTCATAAGCAGGTGTATAAGCCGGCGTTTTTCTTTCTACATACTGTAACCCCTTACTTTTTGAGTTTTCACCGGAAGATTCTTCTTTCTGTGCATTTGCAGCAGCAGAGCGCTCATCATCTTCACGTTTTTTTACAAGATTGCGTTCATCTTGCTTTACGTAAGGTCTTTGATATATATTATTAAGACTAAGTCCCATAAAATCTCTACCTGCCCATGTCTAATCTTATCAATACATTTTTAGCATAATTCAGCAAATTTTGACTCAACCTTTTGTATGATTTATGCTATAAAATATTTAAGTCTATTTTTCGATAAGTCAAGTGAGCAAAAAAAAAACGACTGTTAAAGTCGTTGGAAAATCAATAGGAAAAAGGGAAAGGAA
>CAZUKK010000037.1:0-10892 GCA_964620875.1 uncultured Clostridium sp. | reverse complement strand
AAAGCTCATGTGTGTAATATTATTCAAAAATTAGTAGTAGATGACCGAACCCAAGCCGCTGTAAAAGCATTAAAAGAAGGTCTGGTATAAAACAACACATTTATCTGAAAATAAAATATCGGCGCAGGAATATATTCCTGCGCCGATAGATTTAAATACAAATTCTTTAGAAAAACTATTCTTCAACAGCTTCTTCTTCATCTGACGAAACTTCTTCTTCCAAATCAGTTTCATCAACAACTTGTTGATTCATTTCTTCTTCTATTTCAGCTTGTAAATCGTCAGAATCTTGAACTGTTTCTTCTGTAGAAATTTCATCTTCAACTACTTCATCTTCTTGATATTCGTAGTTGTTAACATTTTGAGTTTCTGCTTGTTCCATTTGAGAAACTGATTTAATATCAATTTTCCAATTAGTCAACTTATGAGCAAGTCTAACATTTTGACCTTCACGACCGATTGCAAGACTCAATTGATCATCAGGAACAACAACCATTGCCTCATGTGCATACTCATCATCAGCCATAATATCAACAGATACAACTCTTGCCGGTGATAATGCGTTTACAATATATTCAACAGGATCAAGCGAATATCTGACAATATCAATTTTTTCATTTTTAAGTTCAGAAACAATTGTCTGAATTCTGCTTCCACGAGGTCCTATACAAGCTCCAACAGAGTCTACTTCAGGATCATTTGACCATACTGCTATTTTTGTTCTGTAGCCTGCTTCACGTGAAATTGATTTAATTTCAACAATATTATCTTCAATTTCAGGAACTTCAAGTTCAAATAATTCTCTTACGATTTCAGCATGAGCATGAGATACAATTACTTGAGGAAGTCTTGTTGTTTCTTTAACATTAAGAACAAAAACTCTAATTCTGTTACCCGGTTTGTAATATTCTCCCGGAATTTGTTCTTTCTTAGGCATAATAGCATCAGTCTTGCCGATATTTACAATAACATTTCTTCTGTCATCAACTTTTTGAATAATACCTGTAATAAGTGTTCCTTTTTTATCAAGAAATTCATTTAAAACAAGATTTCTTTCAGCTTCTCTGATACGTTGGGTTAAAACCTGATTAGCTGCCTGAGCTGCAATTCTGCCGAATTGTTCAGGAGTAACTTCCAATTTAACTTCATCGCCTAATTCTACATCTTCATCAATTTCTTTTGCCTCTGCTAAAGAAATTTCATTATCTTCATCTTCTACGGATTCAACAACAGTTTTACCTTTGAAAATACCAATTTCACCAGATTGTTCATCCAAAAATGCTTCAACATTTTCAATTTCTCTTATTCTAAGGTGCTTTTTATAAGCTGCAACCATTGCATCACATAATGATGAAATTACAACTTCTTTAGAAATACCTTTTTCTCTTTCTAACTCTTCGAAAACTTCATTTAAGTTTCCTGCTCCGATTTTAATCATTTTATTTTCCTTTCGTTTATTTATTATTAATCAATATATAATTTAGCTGATTGAATATTTGATTTTGGAATATTTAATTCCTGCCCGTCATCAAATCTAAAAAATGTTAAACCTTCATTGGTATCGTAATCTATAATCTCACCTTTAAAAATTTTTTCACTTTCACCTTCTAAAGGCTCTTTTAACTTAATACTTATTCTTCTGCCTTTAAAAATTACAAATTCTTTTTCAGACTTAAACTTGCGTTCTAACCCCGGTGAAGACACTTCTAAATAGTATTTTACAGGGATAAGTTCATCTAAAAAATCTTCCAAACTTCTTGTTACTTTTTCGCAATCATCAAGAGTAACATTATGGTCTTTTGAATATAAAAATATTCTCAAAAACCAGCGATGATTTTCTTTAGAAAAATCGATTTCTATCGGGATTAAATTAAAACGCATCGCCGTATTTTCGATTAGCGGAGCAATTGCGTTTAACACTTCCAATCTGTTGATATCTTGTTTCATATTCTCTTTCGACCTTTCCTACTTAGTGAAAAAAAGAACGGGGTAACCGTTCTTTTTTATCTGCAATACTGCTTGCTCTTATATTGTAATATATAATCTTTTAATTGTAAAGTGTTTGTAAAGGTTAGGTTAAGATTCCTCCCCTTCCGGTTTGTATTGCATCGCTTTATCAAGGTTGCTTATTTGGACTTCTTGACCTTTACTGTTCTCAAATTTAGCACCTTGTCCGCCTGCAGCTGATAATGAACTTATTAAACCACTCATTTTGCCAAAGACTTCTGATCTTTCAGCATTCAATTTAGTAAGTTTGTCATTTCGTTTATCATCTTTTTTATCATAATCCTTTCCATTTTTATCCACAGATGCTTTTTTGATTTCGGCATCTAACTTTTTCAATTGCTCTAAAGCTTTTCCTAAATCTTTATCTTGAGATTTTGCTAAATCGTATTTTTTATCTTTAACTTTATCTTCAAATTTTTTGATATCTTTAATTTCAGCTTTCTTAGCTTCTAAGTCAGTTTTAGTTGACTCACATTGAGCTTCAAGGTCTTTAATAGCCTCTTCTGCTTTTTTAAGTTTATTTTGTTGATCTTTAAGATCATCTATTTGCTGTTTTAATTGTTGAATTTGGGCATCATTTTGTCCGTCTTTATTATTTGCTTCTAATCGTGATAATTCACCCTCTTTAGCACTTATTTCACCTTTAACTTGACCAGATTTTGTTGTTATCTGCCCTTTAGCTTCAGGTAGTTCATTAGTTTGGAAGTTGCCAAATTTTGCAATATCACCATCGATAGCATCCATGCTAGCTTCCAAATTATTACTGTCAAGAGTTGATAATGTTAAACTATCAGTATTAAGTTTAACCCCAGCTAAATCAAAGCCTTCTTGACCTTTACTAATATTCTCACTCATATCAGGCTTAAGTTTACTGTAATCGGAATCAAGATTTTCTTTCTTAGTCTTTACCTCAGATTCAAGTGAATTTAATTGATTGAATGATGATGCACCTGATAATTTTCCGGAGAAAGTTGTTGCATTATTTATACTTTGATTACCACCTAACGATGCTGTTGCAGAACTTAAATCACTAACAGCCGAAGATGCACTGGATTTCAAGCCGTCAAGTACACCAAGATTATTCAACAATCCGAATGTACCATTAAGTACCTGACCGACAACATTACCTGTAACCTGCGACATATTAGGATTGTAGTTAACATTTGTCATTCCGTTCATCATGCCCATGTTCATGCCGGAACTTCCAATACCAAATGAACCCCAATTACCACCGCCTTGAGGTTGTACAAATCCTCGTGAATTCAAATTAGCACGCATATTTTGATAATTATGCTTGTTAATATCCACATTATTTCGGCTTCCTGCAACCCAATTTGAGGAATGCCTGCTACTCAAAGAGAATACTGATGATTTGGACGCAGCTGTAGTGTTGCCCAAGTTTTTAGTAGCTTGCGCAGACACACCCGTCTTACTCTTTTGGCTTCCAAAAGAGGCGTGCAGACCCGGTTTATTCAGTTTTCCGAAATCAACTGCCATAGTATCTCTCTCTTTTTATTCTTTAAATATATAAAAACATGTCAAAAGCCTTGATTTCACATGTTCTCAGGTTTGTTACAATTGTTTACAAACCGAATAATAAGAGAAAGTACTGTACATCAATTAACAATTTAAGATGATATTTTCCCCATCACAACTCGTTTAGTCGCTCCGGTACAACAAGGTAAATTATTAGGAATTCCGTAATATGTGCAGTACCCTAAAAGAGCAAATGCCATAACTTCCTTAAAATTATTAGATATTCCGTAATCTTCACAAGTTGATAAATCAATATGTGAAGGCAAATAAGTTCTTAACATTTTCATCAATGTTTTATTATAAGCCCCACCTCCGCATATAACAGCTTCATGAATACCGAAATTAGGATAAATAAACCTTTCATAACTCTGCGCAATCGTTTTTGCTGTTAGGGCAGTTACGGTTGCAATAATATCTTTCGGATTGTCAGGTGCAGATTTTAAACAACTTTCTATATAATTTGAATTGAAATACTCACGTCCTGTCGATTTTGGAGGTTCTGTAAAATAGTATTCATCCTGCAACAAACACTCCAACCAATTATCAGAAACTGTACCGCAAGCAGCAATTTCACCATCTTTATCATAAGTTTTTCCAAAAAACTTATTCATACAATAATCTATCATTATATTTCCAAGTCCCGTATCGAACCCAAAAGTATCGTAATCTTGAGAAACAACAGTTACATTAGAAATTCCGCCAATATTTTGTATAGCAAAATTTTTACCTTTGCCCTTAAACCATTTTTCATCAGCAAAACAAACCAAAGGTGCGCCCTGTCCGCCTTGTGCCATATCAGCTTCCCTAAAATTAGAAATTGTCATACATCCTGTTTTTTGAGCTATAACAGAGCTTTCTCCAATTTGAAGTGTGCTTTTTAAACTTAAATTATCCAATTTTTCATCAAACGGATAATGATAAACAGTTTGCCCATGACTTGATATAAAATCCGGTTTTCCATACTCCTCAATCAGGACATTTGCAGCATTGGCAAAGCATTCACCAATCACAAAATTCATCTGACAAATATCTTTAATTGAAGCTTCTCCTCGAAACATTTGAAAAATTTTCGCTCTGACATGCTCCGGATAACTATAATTAATTCCGGTAATAAGCTTCACTGATTTATCAGGAAAAACTTCACACAAGCCCGCATCAATACTATCACAAGAAGTTCCGGACATAAGTGCTATAACTTTTTTAGGTTCAAGTTCTGACATGAAATTATTATATAAAAAAGCCTGTACTAATACAAGTACAAGCTGATTAAGTTTACAACTATCCTTACTAACTCTCTTCTAAGCCTTAAATTAGCTCCCAAATAACTAGATATACATAATACTTAATTTTATTAAGATGTAAAAAATATCCCTAATCACACAGTATATAACTGTACCTCAATAATCTCTTTTTCCCTTTTTGGACTTTTTGCCATCACCTCTATTTCATCTGTCCAGTTTTTATTTTTATTCCCAACTTATGAGAAATTATTAACCCTTCCACTAATCCGGTAGCCTTCATTCAATTCGGCTTTCCTTATGTACTTAACTCTATCTTTAAGTTGATTGGATTACAAGTAAAAAAAATTTATTAAATTTTTACAATTGACCATGCCCCTATATTCCATAAGGAAAATTTCGTGTTATTAAATCTTAATGAAGATAATTTAATGAAATCTTGTAAAAATTTAAATGAAAAATATTTGACTTTCAAAAATTACGATAAAAATTTTAAGCATGGGAATTAACAATTAGATATTCTTTATAATTTATGTTAGACTAATCCATAAAGGAATATCAGGGGTGTTATGAAAGAATTTTTAAAATCAAATACTATTACATATAATCTTATGTCCTTTACTGCATTCAAGTCGATTTTAATATTTTCTTTGTTGACCGAAAGCCCAAAGACTTATGCTCAAATTCAAGAAGCAATCCTAAATCATGAGTATTTACATGAAAAAATGTCAGTTGATACAATAAGAAACCATATTAATACATTAAAAGAAATCGGCTGCAATATTATATGTTCTAAAGAACAATACGGACCAATGACCTTTTATATAGCTAACCACCCGTTCGAATTAAATATTTCGGAAAAACAAGTAAAAAGTATTATGAAAATTTATAAGGCTATTTCAAAATCAATTGATGTTCATGAATTGATTGCTCTTCATAATTTCTTTGATAAAATTTCCGCATATATAAAAAATGAGGAGCTAAAACTAAAATTGCAAAACATTTCACCATTAAACAACATTGACCAAAACCTTGTAAAAAATTTAATAGAATATACAAGTAATAATACTGAAATAGAAATTTTATATAATTCACCGAACTCAGGTCATAAGCAAATAACTGTCCTTGCCGATAAGCTTGAAATAATTAATGGAAAATTATATCTTTTCGGTATCAGCTCCGAATATAATACTTATTCCAGATTTTTAGTTTACAAAATTATTAAAATACTAAATGTAAATTTAACAGATAAAACAATTGATATTCCTGATATTATAGTCGGATATGAATATACAAAAGAGGATAACGAAAACATAGAGTTACTTGATAATGAAAAAATAGTTAAACAAGATGGAAATAAATATCTGATTGAACTTACTTCAAAAAGCAAATTTGATATTATGCAAAGAATTTTATACCACATGGACAAATGCAAGGTTGTATATCCTGCAAACATTAAATCTGAAGTTATTACAACTCTTAAGAAAATGAAAGAAGGATATATTGGCAATTAATAATAACAAAAGAAATATAAGTGGCTGTATTAAAATCTTCGGATTTTTAAAATTGTTATATGAAGATAAAGCTGATTATCAAAGTGTTTTTGAAATATTCCAAGACGAATTTACAGATTTAAGAAATGCTCAAGTTGTTTTGAATAAATATATTAACACTCTAAAAGTTTTTGGAATAAAAGTAAAAAAACAAAACGGAAAATATAAACTCCAAAGCAGTCTGTGGTCAATGAATTTTACAATGGATGATTTTAAAGCAATAAGCATTTTACTTTCATCAATAGAGGATTTCCCCGACAATTCTTTGACTGAAGAAATAAATACTTTTCTAAAAAGTTTATTATTAAGAATGACAACTGATGATAAAAACACTTTTTATAATTTAACCCAGAATAATCACTATGATTTTTCGTTTCAATATCTTGAAATAAAAGACCAAATAGACAAATGTAGAGAATTATGTAATAAAAACTTTATACTTAATATTACATATAAAAGAAAACACAAAACACTTAAAACAAAGTGTACTCCAATTGAAATTATATACGATAATAAAAACGTATATTTAAAAGCCTATGATACAGTTACAAGGCAGAACTTAGAAATTGATTTGAAAAATATTTTATCAATTGAAAGTTCACCAATGGTAGCAAAAAAAGGTGAAATTGGTCAAACCGTAGTATTTAAACTAAAAAATAGATTAGCAAAAACATACAAACTCAAAGAAAACGAACAATTTGACAGCTTTGACGCCGACGGAAATCCGATTTATATAAACAGAAATGAGCCTATAGACAAATTATTACAAAGACTTATGAGGTACTCATATAACTGTGAAATAATTTCCCCAAAATCATTAAAATACGAATTTATCGAATTGATAAATAAAACATTAAACAATTACACTGATGATGAAAGTTAAATTCTATTGCGTTAGTTTTTTGTTTAATATAAAATACTCCTTGTAAAACAGTACTTATAAAGGAGATTTTATTATGTCAAGAAAACCAATTATTGCAGGAAACTGGAAAATGAACCTTTTACAAAGTGAATCTAAATCACTTTTTGAAGGAATTAAATCATTTGTTGACAACTACAGTGCAACTGAATTACCTGTTGTTGTAATTGCTCCTGTATTTACATCAATCAACCAAGTATCTGAAATTTCATGCAACTGTGGTTGCGGCGGAAGCAAACTTTATGTTGCTGGTCAAAACTGCCACTGGGAATCATCAGGAGCTTTCACAGGTGAAATTTCTGTTGAAATGTTAAAAGATGCAGGTTGCTCATTCGTTATTATCGGACACTCTGAAAGAAGACAATATTTCTCTGAATCAGACGAAATGATTAACAAAAAAGCAAAAGCTATCTTAGCTGGCGGTTTAACTCCAATCATCTGCTGCGGAGAAACTCTTGAACAAAGAGAAGCCGGCTCAACTGATGCTCATATTGCATCTCAAATCAGAGCTGCATTAGCAGGTATTTCATCTGAAGATATTGCAAACTCAGTTATTGCATACGAACCTATTTGGGCTATCGGAACAGGAAAATCTTGTGATGCTGATGAAGCTAACAGAGTTTGTGCAATGATTAGAGAAGTTGTGGCAGACGTTGCAGGAAAATCTGCAGCTGATTCTATCAGAATTCTATATGGCGGTTCTGTAAAACCTTCAACAATTGAAGAACAAATGTCAAAATCTGATATCGACGGCGCTTTAATCGGCGGTGCTTCATTAAAATCTGAAAGCTTCAACGAAATTATTGAAAAAACAATGAAAGTTGCAGTTTGTTCATAGATTTTATTTAAAACAATAAAAAAGAGTCCGATTTTTACATCGGACTCTTTTTTCAATTATAGACTTGTTAACTTATAGACTTATAATCTTAAATACTGTATAATCCTAAGTAAAGAGGAGTTTTATGCCTGAAACAGATAACAAAACTGATGTAATTATTGTCGGCGCAGGTCCTGCAGGAATTTCTTGCGCAATAACACTTGCAAGAGCAGGTAAAGAAGTTGTCCTAATTGAACGTGGGCAATTTGCAGGAAGTAAAAATATGTTTGGCGGAGCAATCTATACATCTGCAGTGAAAGAGATTTTTCCCGACTTTGAAAATTCAGCGCCTTTAGAACGCCGAAATATTGAACATAATTATTTAATTTTAGGGGAAGCGGATTCAACTACAATAACTTATCGTAAGCAAGACAACTCAAGCTACTCTGTTATTCGGGCAAAATTTGACCGTTGGATGGCAGAAGAAGCTAAAAAAGCAGGAGTTTACCTTGTTGAAGAAACCGTAGTAAGAGAACTTATAAAAGAAAACAACAAAATTATTGGTGTTAAAACAGAATTAGAAGAATTTTATGCAGATATTGTAGTTTTAGCAGACGGTGTAAATTCGCTTTTGGCAAAACAAATCGGATTGAGAAATGATTTAGATTCTAAAGACGTTGCATTAAGTGTTAAAGAAGTTATAAAACTTGATAAAGATATTGTTAACCAAAGATTTCGCCTAAAAGATGGTGAGGGGACAATTGTTGAAATATTTGGCGGTCCAATGCTTGGTATGCTCGGTTTAGGATTTATGTACACAAACGCAGACTCTGTTACAATCGGTTTAGGTGTTACATTGGATGAACTTGTGAAAGCAAATTACAGACCGTTTGAATTACTGGAACAATTAAAAAAACATCCATCAATTTCTCCGTTAATTGAAGGCGGAACATTAAAAGAATATTCTGCACATATGATTCCTGAAGGCGGTTATAAAAAAATTCCACAACTATGTGATAACGGAGTAATCGTTGTCGGAGACGCAGCAATGCTTGTAAACAACCTACATTGGGAAGGAACAAATCTCGCTATGATTAGCGGTAAATTGGCAGGAGAAGCCGCTGTTGAAGCTCTCAATAAAGGAGATTTTTCAAAGAAATCGTTATCATTATATGAAAGAAAATTAAATAAATCTTTTGTAATCAAAGATATGAAAACCTATAAAGATTTGTTTGAAATTGTTCATCTTAGAAAACACGCATTTTTAAACTATTATTTCAAAAAAATTAATGCATTTTTTGAAATGTTTACATCGTCAGACGGAACACCAAAAAAATCTAACTATTGGAAATTTATAAAAAGTATATTTACTGACAGAAAAATTTCTGAACTAATCAAAGATATTTTTGCGATAATCAAACTAATTTGGAGTATTTTACTATGAATATAGATAAAAACTTATATACATTAAAATACTCACCTGACAGCATATCTCATTTAATGCCGGATATAGAACAATGCACACTATGCATAAACAAACCTTGCACATATATATGTCCTGCAGAGGTTTATGAGTGGAATGAGGAAAAACGAGAACTGATTATAAATTACGAAAACTGTCTTGAATGCGGAGCATGCAGAATATGCTGTGAGAGAAAAAGTTTAAAATGGAGATACCCGAAAGGTACAAAAGGAGTAACCTTTAAACAAGGTTAAGAGGTAAATTTTCCATTAAATAATTAAAAATTTATTGATTTAGACATAATATAAATAAGGAGGCACAAGTATGAAAGAAGAATATTCAAACCAATACAGACGATGGTATGATAAAGACCCTGTTTTATCAGAAGCAGTTAAAACTTTAGAAGAAACAGACGACCAAACTCAAATCAGAGTTGCATTAAATTTAATCAAAATTATTATCGAACACAATATTGAAGACGAAAAATTTGAAGCTGTTGACGATATAATTTCAGCAGTCGGTTCAGGTTTGGAAGACAATCGCAGAGGTCGCTGGTACGATATTGATACAACTCTTAGAACAGCAATGAACATGCTTCAAAATTGTCCTGCCGACACCCAAAAAATTATCGCCAAAGAAATGGCTCAAATGGTATTAAAACAAATTAAAAAAGAAGACGATGACGAAGAATAAATTTGTTTAAAAAGAATATATAAAAGTAGGCGGCTTTAAAAAAAGCCGCCTACTTTTATTTTTCAACACAATTATTAAATTCTGCTTTTCCAAACTCCACCTTGTCTATCCACAACCGCATCATAACAAGACCAAATTCTAAACACTCCGGTCAAACCCAAAAGGGCATGAGTCATATTTTTTTCGTAAGCCTGATTATTAACAGCTTGCCCAATACCAGGCCAAACAATTAGAGATAATGCACCAGCTCCGATTGATTTTGCAGTTACCTTACCATTTGTACCATGAGTTCCTGCAAATACAGGAGTCGCAACCATTAACATTGACAATGTAATAATTGATAACAACATTTTTTTCATAACATACCTCCATTTTCCTAATATATATTTGAGTTAAATACATTATAATCAAATATAAACTACATCCTAAACACTTCTGCAATTGATTTTCTATAGTCTGGTTTTAAAATACCTTTTTCCGTAATAATACCCGTAATAAGTTCATTTGGGGTAACATCAAATCCAGGATTTATAACATTTACACCATCTGCGCAAATCGGTTTTCCATTAATGTGCGTAACTTCATCATGCGAACGTTCTTCAATCACAATATCATCACCGGTTTTAATACTTGTATCAATAGTTGATAAAGGTGCAGCAACATAAAA
>CAZUKK010000036.1:0-10949 GCA_964620875.1 uncultured Clostridium sp. | reverse complement strand
CAGCATTTGGACAAGCAATGCTAAGAAACGGCGGAAGAAACGGTATCGCATTAACCGGAGGATTCAGATGGGCACTTGGAACAGAGGGTAAATCGATAGAAAAAGTGCAGGATAAAGAAGTTGTTCACATAGCACAGAATGATGCACAACGCAAAGTGATTAAACAATTAAGTCCTGCTCAGCGTACAGCCCTTGGTGCAAGCCCGCAAAATACCTCAAGAACAACTATGATTGGTTCTATTAGACAGTTATAGCGAATAGAGAATTTATATAGTAAATTGTAAGCTGCCAAAATTCATCATCTTTGGCGGCTTTTCTCTTTTGTAATATTATTTGCTATTTGTAAATATGTTCGTGTTACAATCATATTAGATGGTTAACTATAATACATGAAAGGTTGAAAATATGACTCAACAAATGGAAAAAACTCAAGAATCAAGCTCCTCTCAAAATCAAATTCGTCAGGTTAGAATTCAGAAAATGAATAATTTGAGAGAAAGAGGACTTAATCCGTATCCTTACGGATATGACAAAGATATTATGGCGCAGGATTTGCAAGATAAATATAAAGATTTGGCTGTTGGTGAAGAAACTGAAGATTTTTACCATGTTGCAGGTCGTGTTATGGCAAATCGTAACACCGGTATGTTTATCGATTTAGTTGATGCGTCAGGTAAAATTCAAATATTTTCTCATAAAGAAAATTTATCGGAAGAAGATTTAAAAACTCTAAAAACAGTTGATATCGGTGATATTGTAGGTTTTTACGGTTCGGTTAGAAGGACTCCTCGTGGAGAATTGACTATTAAAGCAAAATCATTGGAAATCCTATCAAAATCACTTCTTCCTTTACCTGAAAAATTCCATGGTTTGACAGATGTTGAAACAAAATATCGTCAAAGATATGTTGATATGATTGTTAATGATGATGTCAAAAAAACTTTCCAAAAAAGAAGTTTGATTATCCAAAAAGTTAGAGAATATTTAATTAACTTAGGATTTATGGAAGTTGAAACTCCAATGCTTCATCCGCAAGCTGGTGGAGCTAATGCAAGACCGTTTATTACACATCATAACACTTTAGATATGGACATGTTTTTGAGAATTGCGCCTGAATTATATCTAAAAAGAATGATGGTTGGCGGTGTTAGTGAAAAGATTTTTGAAATAAACAGAAGTTTTAGAAATGAAGGTATAGATACCCGTCATAATCCTGAGTTCACAATGATGGAATTATATCAGGCATATGTAGATTACAATGATATGATGACATTGGTTGAAAATCTTGTAGCTTTTGTTGCTCAAGAAGTTTTAGGAACTACAAAAATTCAATATGGGGAAAATGAAATTGATTTAACTCCGCCTTGGGATAGAAAAACTATGCTGGGTGCAGTTGAAGAAGCTACAGGTATTGACTTTAACACTATTGCAACTGTTGATGAAGCAAGAAAAATGGCAAAAACTGTTCAGGTTAACGCTGATGATTGCGATAATTGGGGACAAGTTGTTGAACGTGTTTTTGAAGAAAAAATTGAAGGTTCTTTAATACAGCCGATTCATATTTATGACTATCCGAGAGATATCTCTCCTCTTGCAAAAGTTCACAGAGATAATCCTAGATTAACAGAACGTTTTGAAACTCGAGTTAACGGATGGGAAATTTGTAATGCCTTCTCTGAACTTACTGACCCGATTGACCAAAGAGCAAGATTTGAAGCTCAAATGGAAGCAAAAGCAGCAGGTGATGAAGAAGCTATGCCAATTGATGAGGATTATATTTGCGCATTGGAACACGGTGTTCCTCCAATGGGCGGATTAGGATTAGGTATTGACAGACTTATTATGTTGTTGACTAATTCTCCATCAATTCGTGATATTATTGCATTCCCGACATTAAAGAAAAGAGATTAAGCGGTTAAGAAATAATAATAAAAGAGCTTCGAGTAATGTCGGAGCTCTTTTTTATTTCAAAATATTTTGTAATGATTAGTAAAAAAACGAGAGACCCGATTGAGTCCCCCGTTTTCACTTTTGGTATTTTTAATTAAGCATTAGCTGAGATTTTTTTGATAGCAAGAACAAGTCTTGATTTTTTTCTCGCAGCTGTATTCTTGTGTAAAATCCCTTTAACAACAGCTTTGTCGCATAATTGGTAAGCTTTTGAAATTGCAGAATTTAAAGCTTCTTTGTCTTCACTGGAAGCTAATTCTAAAGCTTTTTTTAAAGCTGTTTTGATTTGAGATTTGAAAGCAACATTTCTTTGTCTGTTTGCTTCAGCTACTAATACTCTTTTTTTAGCAGATTTAATATTTGCCATAATTTAATTACCTTTCCTAATTTGTTTTGTGCAATTAATGACTTTGCACGTACTCTTTGAGGATGTGAGTACTTATATTAATACCAAATAAAAAATTTTTTGCAATAAGTATCAATAAATATTAAATATTTGTAAAAAATATATAGAAATAATTAAAAATACTGTAATCAAGATTTGTTTAAGTTTTATTGCTGCATAATTTGCAAATAATTGTGTTTGTATTATTATATTAACGGTTACACTTGCCTGATAGGTAAAGCCCTAGTTGGCGGATGAGTATGAGTTTTTCTTGTATTAGCCCCAATGAGGCAGTTTAGCCCGTAGTACAATACATTAAACTAAAAGGAGAAAACCGATGCCAGTAGCATCTATGATTGAACTTTTGGAAGCCGGAGTACATTTCGGACACCAAACACAAAGATGGAATCCTAAAATGAAACCGTATATTTATGGTGCAAGAAACGGGATTTACGTTATTGATTTAAGAAAAACAACTGATTTACTTGATGAAGCTTATAATCTTGTAAGAGATTACGCTGCAAAAGGTAGAAATGTTCTTTTTGTTGGTACTAAAAAACAAGCTGCTGAAGTTGTAGCAGAAGAAGCTGCACGTTCAGGTGCTTATTATATCAACAGAAGATGGTTAGGCGGTATGCTTACTAACTTTGAAACTATCAGAGGCAGAGTTAATAAATTAAAAGAAATGGAAGAGTTTATCAGTAACGGTTATGTTGATAAACTTCCTAAAAAAGAAGTTGCTCAATTAAACAGACAACTTTCTAAATTGTCAAAAACTTTAGGCGGTATCAAGGAAATGAGAGGTCTTCCTGATTTAATTTTCATCGTTGACCAAGCTAAAGAAGAAATCGCTATTAAAGAAGCTAACAAATTGGGTATTCCTGTTATTTGTTTAGCTGATACAAATGCTAATCCTGATGGCATTGATCATCTTATCCCTGGTAATGATGATGCTATCAGATCAATCAAGTTAATCACTTCTAAACTTGCTGATGCAGTTTTAGAAGGTAAACAACTTAGAGAAAACAAAGCAAATGAAGCTAAGAAAATTGAAAAAATCTCAGCTGAAGATGCTGGAGTTACTGAAGCGTAAGCTACTAAGTTACTAAGTATCTAAGGCACTAAGAAATTTTTACTTAGTGCCTTAGGCATATAAATAAAGGAGAAAGTATAAATGAATATTACAGCTCAAATGGTTAAAGAACTTCGTGATAAAACCGGCGCAGGTATGATGGATGCTAAAAAAGCTTTAGTTGAAGTTGACGGCGATATGGAAAAAGCTCAAGAAATTCTTCGTCAAAAAGGTATTGCTTCTGCTGAAAAGAAAATGGGCAGAATTGCTGCTGAAGGTAGAGTTGAGTCTTTCATCTCTGACAGTTGCGGTGCTTTAATCGAAGTTAACTGTGAAACAGATTTCGTTGCAAAAAATGATGAATTCAAAACATTGACTTCTAATTTGGCAAAACATGTTGCTGAATTAAATCCTGAAAGTGTTGAAGCATTCTTGGCTTCTACTTGCCCGGATTGCGGAAAAGTTATTGAAGATGCTTTAAAAGAAAAAATTGCTTCAATTGGTGAAAAAATAACAGTAAGAAGATTTGTAAGATATGAAGGTGCTGTTGCATCATATATTCACAATGGTAAAATCGGTGTTTTGTTAAATGCTGATAAAAATGATGCTGAATTGTTAAATGATATTTGCTTACACATTGCTTCTTCAGCTCCTCAATTTGTTTCAAGAGAAGAAATTCCTCAATCAGTTATTGATGAAGAAACAAGAATTGAAATGGGTAAAGAAGACTTACAGAAAAAACCTGAAGCAATCAGAGGTAAAATTGTTGAAGGTCGTGTAAACAAATTAATGGCTGAAAGATGTCTTTTAGAACAACCGTTTGTTAAAGATCCTAACCAAACAATTGCTCAATTGGTTGAAGGTAAATTGACAATCAAATCTTTCACAAGATATGAATTAGGTGAAGGTCTTGAAAAACGTCAAGATAACTTTGCAGAAGAAGTTATGGCTCAAGTAAAAGGCTAATTCTTATTTTAAAGTTACAAAAAAGCTCTCAGATTTTCTGGGAGCTTTTTTTATTGGTTTTTATTATATGTAATTAAAATATCCGGAGGAAATTGTTGTATACTTTCTATTTCAAAATTTGTGCAATTGGCGATTTTTTCTATGCTGTTTCCATAAAAACAGGATTTGCCATTGTTGTCGGACAACACTTTTGGGGCTATAAAGTGGTAAAGCTTATCAATATATGGTAAAAAGCTGCAATTCAGGTTTCCGCCAGCTTCTACCAAAATACTCATAATTTTTAGTTCATAGAGTGAATTTAGTATATATTCAACATCAAGTTTTTCGTTTTTAACGGGAGTTGGTACGAAATATATATTATTGTTTTTTTTAGGGGATAATTTTTTATCATGGAAAAGATAAATTTCACCTTGAGAATAAATCTTAGAATTTAAATCTGTTTTTAACTCTCTATCAAGAATAATTTTTCTTTTATGTTCCATTGTCGGATTATCAGTAATTACGGTTGAAGATGATGTTAAAATTGCATCATATTTTGCTCTGATGTTGCGGACTTCGCAACGAGCATTTGATGATGTTATCCATTTTGAATCATTTGAGAAAGTTGCAATTTTCCCATCTATTGTGGTTGCTGTTTTTAGGGCAATGAAGGTTCTTTTTTTTGTATGATTTTTGATAAAAATTTCATTGAGTTTTTTGCATTCATCTTCAAGAATTGGTCCGATTATTTCAATTCCTGCATCTGTCAATTTTTTTAGACCGTTTCCCGCAATAATCGGATTAGGGTCTTGCATTCCGTAGACGACTGTTTTTATACCTTTTTCTATTATGATATCCGTACAGGGCGGAGTTTTTCCAAAATGAGAGCAGGGCTCAAGATTAACAATTAATGTACAGTCTTTTGCAGAAGGAAGTTTTAAAAGAGCATCTCGTTCTGCGTGATTTTCTCCGTATTTTTTGTGGTAGCCTTCTGAAATAATTTCACCTTTTGGGTTTAGTACAACACAGCCAACCATCGGATTTGGAGAAGTTTGTCCTTGAGCTTTTTTTGCAAGCTCTAAACATCTGTACATATGTGGAATATATTGATTCATATTTGTATTTTATAATAAATTGTGATAAATTGAAATAGTTGAGGAATATGTGAAAGAAGGGAGATATTTAATGGTAGACTTAAAATACATCGGGCATAGTGCTTTTGAAATTAAAAATGGGGATAAGGCTGTATTGATTGATCCTTTGGTTTCGGTAAATGAAAAATTTAATTGGCATGAAGAACCGATTGTTGATATTTTATTAACACATGCTCATGGGGATCATGTAGGTGAAGCTCTTGAGATTGCAAAAGAAAAAGATATTGCAATTACTGCGGTTGCGGAACTTGCCGGATATTGCAAAGAACAAGGTGCTCAATCTAAATCTATCGGTTTGGGTTCTTGGATTAATTTTTCTTGGGGACGTGCTGTATTTTTACCTGCATTTCACTCAAGTTCATTGCCTGATGGTAGATATGGCGGATGTGCAGCAAGTATTTTGCTGGATATTGATGGTGTAAGAATTTATCATGCCGGTGATACTTGTTTATCAGCTGAAATGAAAACAATAAAAGAATTGTATGCTCCTCAAATTGCGCTATTGCCTATTGGCGGAAATTATACAATGGATGTTGAGCATGCTGCTATGGCGGCAAAATGGTTAGGAGTTAGAACGGTTATTCCTATGCACTATGGAACTTTCCCTGAAATTCAAGCAGATTTGGAAAGATTTGCAAAACTTATTGCATTTGGTAATACCGCTTGTCAAATTTTAAATCCTAACGAAATAAACTAGTTAGTAACAATATTTGAACCCACAGTTTTCTGCTGTGGGTTCTTTAAATGTAAAGAAGGTAATATGGATATTTTATTTGTAATAGACAGATTAGAGTTAAAGTATTTTGAGAACAATGATTTGGTAACTAATTTTACCTTGATAAAAACTATGCTTGAAAAAGGTAATAATGTTTCAATTACCACGATTGATTTGTTGAAATTGAAATCTACAATTCCGTATGCCTCTTGTTATAAAGCTTATATTGAGGGTGAAGAAATTTGTTATGATAAAACAAAGCTTTGCGAAAGTCAGATTGAAGACTTTGAACTTGTAATGTTTCGACCTGATCCTCCTGTTGATTTGGATTATATAAATGCGACTTATATTTTTGACTATGTAGACAGGTCTAAAACTTTTATAATGAATGATACGACAGCAGTTAGAAATTTTAATGAAAAATTTCATGCAACAATGTTTAATAATTTGATGCCTGAAAATATTATTACATCCTCAAAATCAGATATTATTGAGTTTTTGCAAGAACACGATGAAATTATATTGAAACCGCTTAATCAATGCTTTGGTGGTGGAGTTATGTATTTAAAACAAGGTGATAAAAATACTGCCGTAATTATAAATTCTATGACAAACAACAGTAAACAGTTGATTATGGTACAAAAATATATTCCAAAAGCTGTGTATGGAGATAAACGAGTTTTAATTTTGGGTGAAGATATTCTTCCTTATTGTGTTCAAAAAGTCCCAAGTGATAATGATTTTAAATTCTGTTCGCATAATGACAATAATATTATAAGAGCCGAAATATCAGATGAAGAAATTTCAAGATTTAAACCTGTGGCTAAGAAATTGAATTCAATGGGAATATTTATGGCAGGTTTGGATGTAATTGACGGTAAAATTATTGAGGTGAATGTAACCAGTCCATGTTATTTTATTAGAGAAAATAATCTTCGACACGGTTGCAAGCTTGAAGAAACAATTGTGGATTATATTTTAAAAAAGGTAAAAGAGGATAAGCTTGTTTCGGTATAATATGACAAATTTATTTTTGTTTAGCTTTAATTAGATTATGCTAACTCCACTAAACCAAATTTCATTTACACCCATAACAAGAGTGAAAACATCTCCTGCAAGTAGCCCTTTAAAGATGGCTAAGGGGTTAACTTGTGATACAGTGAGTTTTGGTAATAGTGAATTTTTATCTAAGTCAAAGAAAGAAATTTTTGCAAAAATAGACCAATCACTGCAAAACCCAAGTGAAAATTGTCTTGGACGTGGTGGCGAAGCTTCTGTTTATCGTATTGAAGGTACGGATTATTGTGTTCGTATTCCAAGTAAATTATTGCAAAATAATTTGAAGTTAACAAATTTAAGTTTGAAAGTTTCAGAAAAGGACAAAATTAACCATACTGTTGCAAAATTAAATGATGGAATTACTATTATGCCAGTTATAAAAGGTGTAGTTTTTGGAGATTACGATAGTGCAGAATTATCAAAAATAATAATAAATATGCCGCAAAGTTCTTATAATGACTTTTTAGAACAATTATGTCATGCTTATAAACATGGGTTTGAGTTTGATGCAACTTGGAAAAATGTTATAATAAATCCTGAAAATAATACTCTGACTGCTATAGATTTTTACAGACCTGACGGGCATTATCGAAATCGGTTATTAAATGAAGCATATCATGCTCTTGTCGGGTATAGGTTAGCAAGTCAAGAATGTAAGAAGGTTTGCGCAGGTAGACTATATTTAGGGGCTTTGAATATGATGTCTGCAGATAGAAAATATACTCCGGAAATTTCAGCCCTTAGTCCGGATAATTTTAAAGAATTCAAAAGAGATAAGCTTATTGAAAATGAAAAATATTATCAAGTTCTAAATGATAAATTTAAACATTTAGAAGAATTAAAGTATGAACAATTGAGACGAAAAAATGCGCCTGAAGTTGTTGATGCTATTAATTTTCAAGTAAAAGTTATAAAATCTCTAATTAAACAGCTTTTTAATGTTGTATAGGGTTAATATTATGCTCTTGAAAATACTTCTACATCAACATCATCAAAAGTATTACTGTTAAAATATGCGCAGGAAGCAACCATTGATGCATTATCCGTACAATATTTCATTGCAGGCGCAAACACTTTATAACCTTCATTTTCTAAGGCAAATACTTTTTTGCGAATTTCTGAATTGGCAGCAACTCCGCCAGCTATAACTACTTGGTTGTAACCTTTTTCAATTAATGCTTTTTTTAATTTTTTAACTAAAGTTTTAGACACACATTCTTGAAAGCTTGCGCAAATGTCATTAGTTGGCAGGTCTTTACCGTCAAAAGATTTTACAAGTCGAAGAACTGCAGTTTTTAAACCGCTAAAACTGAAATTATATCCGTCAACCCTGCCTTCAGGAAGTTCAAAAGAGTGAGGGTTTCCTTCTTGAGCTAATTTATCAAGTCTTGGTCCTCCGGGATATGGTAGTCCTATTAGTCTTGCGACTTTGTCATAAGCTTCGCCTACAGCATCATCAATAGTTTCACCCAGAATTGTTTGTTTTGAATAAGATTCGACATCTATAATTTGAGTGTGTCCGCCACTTACCAAAAGAGCCATGAATGGAGGTTTTAAGTCCGTGTCAATATAATTCGCACAAAGGTGAGCATTTAAGTGATTTATTCCAATAAATGGTTTGTCGTGAACCAGTGCCAGTGTTTTTGTGGCATTCAGTCCGACAAGCAAACATCCGACAAGTCCAGGACCTACAGTTCCTGCAAAGGCTGTTATATCTTCAGGTTTTAATCCTGATTGTTCAAAAGCTTCTTGGACAACAATATTTATTGAATCTAAATGCTCTCTTGCTGCAATTTCAGGGATTACTCCACCAAATTTTTCGTGTGTTTTAATTTGGGATGCAACAATATTTGCAATAACTTCTCTCCCGTTTTTAACGATTGCACAAGCTGTTTCATCACAGCTTGATTCTATTGCCATAATATAATTGTCAATACCGCTTTGCGGACCTATATTTACAATATTTTCACTAAATAAACTTTTCTTTTCCATATTTTTATTTTACTACAAAGGGGGATTTCGTCAAAGCTTTCCTCTGATACTGCTAAAAAACGGCTTGTTGAGTTGGTTTGGTTGGAGGAGAATAAAATAATTAATCTTTAAAATTCATGCTTGCAATTTTTTGTAACTTAGTGTAACATAATGTTATAAAACTATAGAAAAATAAATAAAACGTAATATTTTTTTGAGTTTATGAACTATTGTATAAGATTTATAAAGTAAGTAAGGAAAAGACTATGACAGAAAATTTAGAAATACCTAATGAGACAGAAGACCGTCAAAGAATTCTGTTGGCTGATGATGAAGCTAGTATCAGACGTATTCTTGAAACTCGTTTAAAAATGGCAGGTTATGATGTATATACTGCGCAAGATGGCGAAGAAGCGGTTTCTGCATTTAATAAATATAATCCTGATTTAGTCGTTTTGGACGTTATGATGCCAAAAATGGACGGTTACGGTGTAACCAGAGAAATTAGAAGATCTTCTGATGTTCCTATTATTATATTGACAGCGTTAGGTGATGTTTCTGAAAGAATTACAGGTCTTGAATTGGGTGCAGATGATTATGTAATCAAACCTTTTAGCCCTAAGGAATTAGAAGCTCGTGTAAAAGCTGTTTTAAGAAGAACAAATAACCGTGAAATGGTTACTCCATCAGGAAAAGTTACTAAAAATGTCATTACTACAGGTAATATTAAGATTGACACAGCTCGTCGTCAAGTTTATCGTAAAAATGAAAGAATCAGACTTACCGGCATGGAATTCAGCTTGTTAGAACTTCTTGTTAATAATTCAGGTCAAGCTTTTTCAAGAAACGAAATTTTGCAACACGTATGGGCATATCCGCCTGATCACAGAATTGATACAAGGGTTGTAGACGTTCATATTTCAAGATTGCGTTCAAAATTGGAAACAGATCCTGCAAATCCAGAGTTAATCTTAACAGCTCGCGGAATTGGATATATGTTTCAAAGAATAAATTAGAAAAAAGCTCCGAAAGGAGCTTTTTTAATGCATATTTTAAGAAAAAGAATAAAATTGGTAAAAGTTTATATTTGCCCCTTGATTTTGAGTCTTTTTTTGATATTATGTAATAGCGATAGATGGCGGATGTCGTCAAGCGGTTAAGACCATGGATTGTGGTTCCATTATGCGTGGGTTCGAATCCCATCATCCGCCCCATTTATTAAAAGCCTCGTTATGAGGCTTTTTTAGTATAAAATTAGAACTATAACAGCATAAGTTTATTAGGAGGTAATGAGGGGTGTTTAAAAAGATATCAATATTAATTTTTGCATTGTTTGTAGTTCAAAACAGTTTTGTTTTAGCAAAAGATTGTGAGGGGGATACAATGAAGAAAATAGTCCAAACTGCCGGTAGAAATCAACTTGGAAATTTTGCACCGGAATTTGCTCATTTTAATGATGACATATTATTTGGTGAAAACTGGAATAATCAAGATATTGATACTAAAACCCGTAGTATAATAACTATGACAGCTTTAATTTCGCAAGGAATAACAGATTCTTCATTAAAGTATCATCTTCAAAATGCAAAAAATCATGGTGTTACAAAAGAGGAGGCTGCTGCAATTATAACTAATACCGCATTTTATGCGGGATGGCCAAAAGCTTGGGCTGCTTTTAATTTAGCTAAAGAAGTGTGG
>CAZUKK010000035.1:0-11572 GCA_964620875.1 uncultured Clostridium sp. | reverse complement strand
TAAAGAGTTCCTGATGTTGTTGTAACTATGAGATGGTTGTTATTAAAAATAGAATTTTTACTTCCAATATTACCTATTGAGCCAAAGTTGAATATCGCACCGCCTTGTGCATTACTTATTATACCTTCTTGCGAACCTTTTTCTCTCTCACTTTGAGCATAATTAGAAAGGAAATTGCCTTCAATACTATTAACCGTAGTACCGGCACTGATAAAGATAGCACCACCTGAAGCGGCACTGTTATTTGAACCCTTAACAGAGTTTTCTATGAAATCGCCGGTAATCGTACCAATTTCTGAGCTCGCAAATGAAAATATCGCACCACCTTGAGCTCCTCTACGATTAGAAGTACTATTGGCTTCTGCGTAATTTCTGATAAAATCACCCTTGATACTACCGATTTTCACATATCGTCCAATATCAATCGCTCCACTAACGGCAAAATCACTACTTTTTGTATAATTACCAATGAAATTAGCATTTATTTCCTTAATTTCACCATAAGAATTATTCGATCCTGAAGCGGTTTGTATAGCACCACCTGAAACACCGACATAAGGAGATTCAACATAGTTACCAATATAATTCCCTTTAATTTCTTTAGCCCAAACTCCGCCACTATTTTCACCTATATACAAAGCTCCGCCTGAAGGGTATGCAGTAGCTATTGTCGGCGATGAATAGTTTCCTATAAAATCTCCGATAATCGAACCGTTACCGTAATTAACTGAAGAAACTCGGACTGCACCACCGCTACCTTGATTTGTTACTACAAGAGTATTATTCACAAATGTTCCAACTATATCGGAATTTTGGGGCTTATTGCTATCATTTATAGCACCACCGACATCATTACGATGATTGTCAACATACGCACTATTTGAATAACGTGCAGTTACATCTAATCCTTGCACAGTATAATTTCTTGTTGAACCGGTAGAATCACCAAAAACATTGCTATTTGTTTTAGGATTTTTTAAATCCAACTGATTATTAGTATAAGTTACGGTATCAGTTGTTGCATCATACACAGCTTGTGTAATAGTATTATTTGCAGATTCACCGACAGGGGTAAGAGTATAAACACTATCAGTGCCCAATGTGTTTGCATTCGCAGCATTGAACGGACAGAACAACATTGAACCGGCATATAAAGCAATTGAAATTTTATTCAAATATTTACTCTTCTTCATAGAAAGCTTTCAAGTAAAGTTACATATACGTTATATACTACAATATTTTTTTTAATAAATCAAGTTAACGTATGATTTTATACAAGAATATTTTTCTAAAGATATAACTTCAGTCATTGAGTCTAAAATAAGGAGTTTAGAATTGTTATCTACAGATGGCTTAAAACTTTTACAATTGTTTATATTTTTATATAACTCTTAATGTTTTTTTGATGTGCTTTTAACAATAAGCATTTATCCTTACCAGAGCTCTGGCACTTTCCATATAACGAATTATATTGGAGGCATATTCTTTTTTCTCATAGGTGGTATTGTAGTTTTCAAGAGCTTTTCTAACGTCTCCGTTTGTAGCGTTAAGATGAAATTTAATAGCATATGCACTGCATTTAAGGTTTAGGTTTCTATCTTTTTTAATTGCATTATAAAGATTTTCGGGAGTTTTGTATTTATAAAGCATTTCGCCGAAATCCCCGAGATATAATTTAGGATTATTATTTTTTGCAGCAAAAACTTTATCAAGTGTTTTATACTTGGAAATCAGCACTTTTAAAGTATCATCATATAACTGAGCTCTTTGATACATATCTGCCATTGCAATGGATGTAAGTTGGGTAATCCCTTTTCCATTATTACCACTCCTTTTTTGATCAAAATGAGTTTCTTTTTTGCAAAGACAAACCAGTAAAAGAGGGTCAATTCCTGTCTCTTTAGCATTTCTGTGTATTTCAAGAGCTAATTCTTGAGGGTTTACATCCTTTGGTGTTGATGGATCTTCTTTAATAATGGAAGCAATAGCTTTGGTTCTTCTTTCAAACTGCGTTTTTTCCATTATTTCAGCATTACGTCTTGCCAGTTCTTTACTTATACTTTCATTATATTTCTCGAAAAAGTTAATAACAGACCCTGCACCATGCAAGAATGTATTTTGACTTGTTTGGGAACTTGATATAATTGTATTTTCCATAGTAAGAAGTTTCCCCGTGAGTATCATTATCTATATAAAGTTGTTTTTTTAGATAAACTTGTCATATTTATAGTCAAATTAACAAAAGTTTACAGTTTATGAATATGGAGCGCCTGTGATTGCAAAGAAATATTATCTCTGATTGAGTAAAGTGCAAGATTTTCAACACCGTATTCTTTTGCCAAATCTTCTTGAAATGTTTTTCTCAAAACTGTAATTTTAACTTTTTTCATACTCTTATTCTAGTACATCAAAAACATCTTTTTTAAGAGTTATAATAAAACTATGAATAATTGTAAAAGTTTTAAACCATCTATAGATAACAATTCTAAGATTCTTATTTTAGGCTCAATGCCCGGAGTTAAGTCTTTAGATGAACAACAATATTATGCCCATCCTCAAAATCGATTTTGGAAAGTTATGGGACATATTTGCAAAAATCAAAATCTGCTAAATTTAAAGTATAATGAAAAGCTTACAATACTTTTGGCTAATAAAATTGCCCTGTGGGATACAATCAAATCCTGCAAACGTGATGGCAGTTTAGATTCCAATATACTGAATGTTATTCCTAATGATATTAGAAAATTACTAAAAAAATATCCAAATGTTAAAACAATTTGTCTTAATGGCGGGAAATCTTTTTCTACTTTTAAAAAATATTTTCCTGATTTATTAGAAACATACGATTGTCATAAAATGCCATCAACAAGTCCGGCAAATGCCAGATTTAGTTTGGACAAATTATTTGAAGAATGGGAAGTTGGAATGACATCTCATTAAGAATAAAAAATATTCTCGTATAAATCATATATCAACTTGATTTATTAAAAAGAATATTGTAGTATATAATGTATATGTAACCTTACTTGAAAGCTTTCTATGAAGAAGAGTAAATATTTGAATAAGATTTCAATTGCTTTATATGCCGGTTCAATGTTGTTCTGTCCGTTTAATGCTGCAAATGCGAACACATTGGGCGCTGATAGCGTTTATACTCTTACCCCTGTCGGTCAATCTGCAAATAATACTATTACACAGGCTGTGTATGATGCAACAACTGATACCGTAACTTATACCAATAATCGCTTAGATTTAAAAAATCCTAAAACAAATAGCAATGTTTTTGGTGATTCTACCGGTTCAACAAGAAATTATACTGTGCAAGGATTAGGTATAACTGCACGTTATTCAAATAGCAATTATGTAGACAAGTCTAAGTCTGGCTCTACCGGAAGCGGTGGTGTAATTAATACCGAAGGAAACTATTCATCTAATATCACCGGAACGTATGTAAACAATCAGGTTACAGGTATTGGTGGCGCTGTCAGGGTAGATAGAGTCAATAATGGCAACGGATCAATCATTGCAGATTTTATAATGAATCACACTACAGGTATTGCCGGTGGAGCATTATCTATTGGTAACAGCGATGTTGGCGGTGGTTTAAGGGTAACGGAAATTAGAGGAAACTTTCTCGGTAACTATACAACCAGATCCGGAGCTACATCCGGAGGTGCGATACAGTTTGATGCCGGAGCGGAGACAAAATATGCGGTAATTGGTTCTATAAATGCTAATTTCATTGGTAATTACACAAAAAGTAATACTTCTTATTCTCAAGGTGGTGCTATTGACAATGGTCGATACTCTGAAATTGGTAGTGTTACCGGTGATTTTATCAGGAACTATGCCGAATCAAATAATTCTAGTAGTACAAGAGGTTCTCAAGGCGGTGCAATTTATACATTTGCAAGTTCCAAAATTGGTAATATTACCGGCGATTTTATAGAAAACCATGTTAAAGGCACTGACAAAGGTTCTGGAGAAGGCGGTGCTCTATATTTTAGTGCCAGTACTGAGATTGGAAATATAAAAGGTAATTTCCTTTCTAACTATGCGCAAGGTGTTAGTACTGCAGAGGGTGGTGCAATATATAACTATGGACATATGGGCGATATTGGAAGCGAAGATTCTATTTTTAATAACAACCATCTCATAGTTACAACAACATCAGGAACTCTTTATGCAAGAGGTTCGGTTATCGCCAACCAGTTTGATTCACGTACTGGTACTTTTAATCCAAGGAATGAATCAGCTATTATTCAAAATATCAGCGGTAGATTTACAGGTAATTATATTGAAGCGGCTAATGCTAATGCTGAAGGCGGGGTAATATATAACCATGCTCAATCTTCTATTGCATCAATCACAGATTCTGTTTTTGAAGGTTCACATGTAACTGCAAAGAATACAAAGGGTGGGGTTCTGTTTAACGCAGGAACTATTACTAATGGTATTTCTAATACAACTTTCATTGGTAATAAATCAGGTGCAGGTGATGGCGGTGCGATTTATAACACAGGAACTCTTGGAACTATTTCAAATACGAGTTTTAAAAATAATGCTTTAACTTCAGGTCGTGGCGGTGCGATTTATACTACAAAAAATGTAACTCTTGAAGATAATGTTGTATTTTTTGAGATTGATATGGGAGTTGCTTGCGCATAAATTTGTCGTAAGGCTTTATTTTTCGTGTCTTTTAGGGCATTAATGTTGTGGCTCAAAACCTTGAGGACAACTTATGAACATTGTTGAACCGATAAGAAGTATAGAAGATATACAAAATATTAAAAGGATTTTATCCAAAAAACCACGCAATGCCCTGCTTTTCAGTTTCGGTATAAATAGTGGGCTGAGAATTGCTGATATTCTCTCACTTGATGTAAAAGACGTAAAAGACAAAGACTACATAGAAATTCGAGAAAAGAAAACCAATAAGTATAAAAAATTCCCGATTAACGAACGCCTGAAAGCTGAAATTGAGGAATTTATAAAAGACAAACCCGACGATATCCCGCTATTTTATACCCAAAAACATTGTAGATTGGACAGAATCCAGGCATATCGAATTATAAACAATGCTGCTCGAATTGTTGGGATTAAGGCAAGAATCGGAACGCACACCCTACGCAAAACCTTTGGCTATCACTTCTACCATCAATACAACGATATCGTAATGCTACAGAAGATTTTCAACCACTCCTCCACCTCCATCACCCTCCGCTACATCGGCATCGAACAAGAAGACATCGATGAGGTTTATAGGAATTTTTATTTGTAAATGTTGATTATTATATAATATAGTTATGGAAACAAAAGAAGAAATTATATTTAAATCAAATGGCTGGCAAGCAATAAATAGGATCGGAATTCTAAACGAAAACTACCATACGTTAATTTTAAATTATAAAGAATTAATGAATGAAATTGTACGAATTCAATCAGCACAAGAGCCCTTTTTGTTATTATTTAATAATAAAAATCTAAATAGATACATTTTTAATTTTTTGGCTTCAACATCTGCTCTTATTGATTCCTGCCGAAATGTAATGAGTTCTTATGAAGAAACAACTATATATGAACATTATAAACAAGGAATAAAAGAACAATTTTCAAATAATAGCATTGCTGTTTTTATAAAAGATCTTAGAAATTATCAAATGCACTATAAATTTGCATTCCCTTGTTTATCAAAAGAAGAAAAAGTTAGTTTTGAAACTTATGAACTTAACCAATATAATAACTGGACAAAATTATCTAAAGAATTTATAGAAAACCAAGGTGATTTTATTATTTTAAAACCTTTATTTGAAACATATTTTAAAATATTAGAACCTTTTTATATGAATATTTATTCAGAATTAATAAAATATCACCATCAAGATTTCAAAGAAACAATTAATTTAGCAGCAAAAATAAATATGCCGATCCCCAATATTTATTATCAGCTAATTATATAAAAGCTGTATTTAAAATTGCAAATCCTCAAAGAAATTTACATCATTCACACACATAATATTTATGCTAATATAGAAAGATAAGAGAGGTGCTATGGAAAAGATTATTGATATAATTAATCGTCTAGATCTATTCAATATAGAAGAAAAACAAAGATTAATTAATAAACTAAGAGAAAATGAAAAAGGAAAAACGGTTGTTGAATGTTTAATCCGTAAAGCTGATATCATTTTAACCCCTGAAGAAACAGTAAGACAATTATATCTTGATAGATTAATTAATGAATACAAATACTCTCCTTCAAGAATTAAGTTAGAACATGCAATCCATTTTGGGCGTGAGGTTAAAAGAGCTGATATTGTAATATTTGAAGAAGAACGACCTACTACAGAATATATTATTGTAGAATTGAAAAAAGAAAAAGAAAAAGATGGCAAGGAACAGTTGCGTAGCTATTGTAATGCCACAGGAGCTACAATGTCAGTTTGGACAAATGGTTCTCAGATAACATTTTTTAATAGAAAAGATCCAAATTATTTTGAAGAAATTCCTAATATTCCAAACTCTCAACAAACGTTAAAAGATATTTTAGATGAGCCTTTTACATTAAAAGACTTGATTGTTAAGGATAAAATTTTAAAAGAAGGTAAATCCTTAAGGCAAATTATTGAAAATATGGAAGATGAAGTATTAGCAAATGCAGGTGTTGACGTTTTTGAAGAATGCTTTAAATTAATATTTACAAAACTCTATGATGAAAGTTTAAGCAGGAAAGATAAAGAGATAATAACATACGATGTTGATAGAAGTTGCGAATATGAATCTTTGTCAGATTTGGAATATAAAGATTATATTGAATTAGTAAAAAAAGTAAGTGATAAAAAATTTAGACAACTTGAATTTAGAAACAAGGGTGAAACAGACTTAGAACTTAAAAAGAAAATCCAAAAACTTTTTGACGGAGCAAAAACCCAATGGAAAGGTGTTTTTACTGAAGATGCCAAAATAAATCTTTCACCATCTCATTTATCTGTATGTATTTCTAGTATTCAAGATATTAAATTATTTAATTCAAATCTTCAAATTATAGATGAAGCTTTTGAATATTTAATTAATAAATCTTCAAAAGGAGAAAAGGGGCAATATTTTACCCCAAGACATGTTATTGACATGTGTGTTAAAATGTTAAATCCTCAAAAAGGTGAGCATATGATTGATACGGCTTCAGGTTCATGTGGATTTCCAGTTCATACGATTTTTAAAATAACAGGGAAACTATTCTCAAATGCAGATATTCCTGATGAAGAAAAAGACAACGTATTAAAAATATTTGGTATTGATTTTGATGAAAAAGCTGTTCGTGTTGCAAGAACCTTGAATTTGATTGCAGGAGATGGGAACACAAATGTTCTACATTTGAATACTCTTGATTATGATAGGTGGAAAAATACAGTTAATTCAAAAGAATGGTTAAGTGTATATCAAGATGGATTTGAACGACTTGAAAAACTGCAAAAAGAAGAAGATAGTTATAAAGAATTTAATTTTGATATATTAATGGCAAATCCTCCTTTTGCCGGGGATATTAAAGAACAAACAATTCTTGCCAAATATGATTTAGCTTTTAAAGATGAAAATAAAAATAAAATGAAGTCTAAAGTTGGTAGAGATATTTTGTTTATCGAACGTAATTTGGACTTTGTAAGACCAGGTGGAAGACTTGCCATTATTTTACCACAAGGTAGATTTAATAATACTTCCGATAAAGATATCCGAGAATTTATTGCAAAGAAGGCAAGAATACTGGCCGTAGTAGGCTTAGATGTTAATACATTTAAACCCCATACAGGAACAAAAACAAGTGTTATCTTTTTACAAAAATGGAATGACGATGATTCTAATAAAAAATATTATTGTCCACATGTTGAAGACTATCCAATATTCTTTGCTGTATCAGAAAAAAGTGGAAAAAATAATTCAGGGGAATATGTGTACACAAAAGATGAAAATGGTAAATTAAAATTAGATAAATATGGTCATTTTGTATTAGAACATGATTTACATAATCATAATGGCGACCTACCTGACGGAATAGCAGAAGCCTTTATCGAGTTTGCAAAATCTGAAAAACTTTCATTTTGGAGTGAAGAATAATGAAATATTCTGTTGTTAATTATGGAGAAGTTTCCCAGAATGATGAACTAAGAATAGACGCAGAATTCTATTCTCCTGAATTTATAAAGTTAAAAGATTTTTTGAATAAAAAAAATGCTAAACAGTTTGGAAATTATGTTGATGAAATACGATGCGGACCTTTTGGTTCTACTATATTGTGTGAAACTTATAATCAAAAAGGGGTTATTGTAGCTAGACCGTTTAATATAAAAAACTGTACATTAGAAAATGATAATCTTGCCTATATTACAGAAGAAGATTGTGCCATTAAAGATTTAAAACTGTATAGTTACAAAGATATTTTCTTCTCTCGAGTAGGCGATATAAGATGTGGTTTAGTTCCAAATTTTCAAAATAAAATTACTATAAGTCCAAATATTATAGCAGTAAAAACAAATTCTAAAAAACTAAATCCTTTTTATGCCACAATATTTTTTAATACAAAATATGGCTTTAAACAATTACTTAGAAATATAAAAGTAGTTGCGCAACCTACCATACCAACCGAAATAATAAAAAAATTAAAAATAGTAATAACAAGTAACAAATTTCAAGATTTAATTGAAATGCTTTTTTTGCTATATTTTTCTAATTGCAAAAAGGCTGATGAATTGTATGATAATTCTAAAAATATATTTTTAGAATCTATGGAACTTATTAATTGGAAACCTAAATATAAATTATCATATACAAAGAACTTATCCGATATTAATTCAGTTAATCGCTATGATGCAGAATATTTTCAACCTAAATATGATGAAATAATAGAGAAAATAAAATCTTGTCCTTGTGGTTGGGATAAATTATCCAATATAATAATACCTAAAAAAGGTATAGAAGTTGGCTCTGAGGAGTATTGTGAAAAAGGAATATCTTTTGTAAGAGTTAGCAATTTATCTCAACATGAAATTAACTATAGTAATATGCAATATATTTCAGAAAAATTTTACGATTCTATTGCAGCTATTTATCAACCCAAAAAAGGTGAAATTTTGTTATCAAAAGACGGCACCCCCGGTATTGCTTGTTATTTAGATGAAACTCCTCCCAAAATGATTCCGAGTGGCGGTATTTTGAGACTCTCTTTACATAATAATGAATATTTACCAGAATATTTAACCTTGGTTCTTAATTCAATTATTGTCCAAATGCAAGTTGAAAGGGTTTCAAGCGGAGCATTAATCAAACATTGGCTGCTAGAAGAGATTCAAAATACATTAATTCCAAAATTAGAAATGGATAAGCAAATAGAAATTGTTGAACAACTTAATGAGGCTACAAAACTCAGAAAACAATCAAAACAACTTCTAGAAATTGCAAAAAGAGGTGTTGAAATTGCTATTGAAGAAAATGAAGAAAATGCAACAAGTTGGATCAATGAACAACTCTCAAAAATAGGAGTGAGATTATAATGTTTTATTAGTTAATGTATAACTAGAGGTTTTAAATGAATGATAATGAGAAATTAGAAATATTAAGCCTAAAAGATTTTTTTAAAAAAATAGAAAATTTAGATATCCCGGAGTATCAAAGACCCTATAGATGGAACTACAAGACAGCTAACGTTTTATTGAACGATATTATTGAAGCAAAAAATAAAAATATCGAAAAATATAGGCTGGGTACAATTATTTTACACAACGGTAAAGATAAAGATAATAAAGAAAAACATTACATTGTAGATGGACAGCAACGCCTAACGACCCTATCAATTTTAATGTATTGCATTGATGAAAGACTTAAATTGGAGAAAAAGGAGAAAAAGGTAGAAAAAGTTGAATTTCTTTTAAAAATCAAATATAACGATTTATCTTATAAAGCGATTAATATTAACTACAATTTTTATAAAAAAAGAATTAATGATATTGAAACAAAAGAGGTGGAAGAACTCAAAAACTATACTTTAAATAATTGCGAAGTGGTAAAAATTATTACAGAGTTAGAGCAGGAAGCTTTTCAATTTTTCGACTCGCAAAACAACAGAGGAAAGGGTTTAAACCCACACGATTTATTAAAATCATATCATTTAAGAGAAATGAATAATATGAATCCCCAAAATAAAATTGATTTAATAAATCAATGGGAAAATTATGACCAAGATGATTTAGCCAATTTATTTAAAAGATATTTGTATCCTATTTTAAGATGGTATAAAAAAAGAGATGGTTTGAATTTTTCTGATAAAAAAATCGATATTTTTAAAGGTATCAAAGAAGAAAACACAAATAATTATGCTATATATCACAAAGCGAGCAATTTATTTGTTGAACAATTCAACAAAAACAATAATTGCATTTTATTAGATATTGATGAATTAAATCAATATCAATTAACGCAGCCAATTATTGCAGGAAAAAGGTTTTTCTATTATGTTTTGCATTACACAAATTTGCTAACAGAAATAGAGAAAAAAATGGAAATTTTTAATGCAAGATGTAAACTCGAAAATAAAGATGATAAAAATTCTGAAAATTACGATATTTTTCCTGAGATAAGAACTGGGGATAAATATATTAAAGAATTGTATGAAAATGTTTTATTATTTTTTGCTGATAGATTTGGGCTTGGTTCAATAAATGATAGCATAATGAAAAAAATATATGTCTATTGCTATTCTATTCGCTTATCTATGGAAAAAATCGGCTTAAATACACTAAATAACTATGCTGTTGGTGAAATTTCACCCCACGCTGAGCTTGAAAATACCGATACAGATATGGCGATTTTTGAAAAAATAAGCGAGATGGTTTCTCCTGATGAGATGAATTTATTTATAGTACCAAGGTTAACAACTAAAGTCGAAGGGCAAGCTAAATCCAGAGGGCAAGAACACATTTTAGACTTGGTTAACAAGTGGAATGGGCAAGGTAAGACTAATGAGTGAAGAAAATAAAATAGAAGAAATAAAAGTATCTGATATATTTAACAATTCTCGATACATAGTTCCGATATATCAAAGAAACTATGCATGGGGAAGCCACGAAATTAAGCAGTTGATTGATGATATTAACGATACAATAACTCAAGATGATAAAAAATATTACTTGGGAACGTTGATTGTTAACAGGCAAAAAAATGGCACTTTTGAAGTCATAGATGGTCAGCAGAGATTGACTACACTATATTTAATAAAGAAATATTGTGATAGCGGTTTTGATCCTGATGTTGGCAAGCTATTGTTTGAAGCAAGGGAAAAATACAAAAGAACCTTTCAGCATACGAACTTGAGCAACATAAATAAAGATAATGATTATTATGCACAAGAAATAATAAGTGGGTATAAATATATAGAAGATAATTTTGAAGGTGAAACTAAAGATCAAGCAAAACAAAATAAGGAAGATTTTAAGAAAAAACTGGAACATACTTACTTAGTTAGAGTGCAAGTTCCTGAAAACATAGATTTGAACCATTATTTTGAAATAATGAACACTAGAGG
>CAZUKK010000034.1:0-11977 GCA_964620875.1 uncultured Clostridium sp. | reverse complement strand
ATTGGCTTCACAATGGTTTTGTAACTATTAATAAAGAAAAAATGTCAAAATCTTTAGGTAACTTTTTGACTATTGATGATATGTTAAAAAATTATGATGCGAACACTTTAAGATTATTTATTTTGACAAATCACTATAGAATGCCTGTTGAGTTTTCGGATGAAGCTTTGACAGCAGCGCAAGCCGGAGTAAAACGACTAACAAATGCAAAGCAAACTAAAATTAATGAAGATTTTGATATTGCATCAACAGAGGATTATAAAGCATTTGTAGAAGCAATGGATGAAGATTTAAATACTTCAAAGGCACTTGCTGTATTATTTGATTTGGCAACAAGAGCTAATAAAGATGAAGAAAATGCATATACAATTTTGTATAAATTAGGTACTACACTTGGTTTTACTTTTGAAAAAGCAGGTTTAACCGATGAACAGTTATCTGCAGGGGTTGCTGCTGTTGCGGAAGCGTTAAATCAAAATTTTGATTCAATGGATGAGGTTATGGAGCTTCGCAAAAACGCACGTGCAGAAAAGAATTGGGAAGTTGCTGATAAAATACGTATAGCTCTGGACGGTGTCGGGATTGTTGTAAAAGATTCAAAAGAGGGCACTGTATTAGAAGCTAAGTAAATTTTGCAGGTATTTAAATATTTTTTATATTACAATATAGAAAACGTGTACAAAAAAAGGAGAACATAATGTTGACAAAAAATTCATCAGTAAAAACAAGTTTCTCAGGTGTTGATTTTTCAAAATATTCATCAAAAACATCTGAGTTTGTAAGAGAATTCAGCTCAAGAGCTAACAAACCGGGATTTTTCCTAAATTGGGTTAATTTACCTTCTGAACAGCTTAAAAGAGTTGATGAATTGTATTCAATGGTAGAAAATTTCAAATCTCAAACAGGTGCTTCAAGATTAAGTGTTATGGGTATTGGCGGTTCAAAACATACTGTTGAACATATGCTTGGTATCAATGGTTTAAATCTTTGCGGAGAAAGTGTTGCTTTCTATTCAGATGTTGATTCAATCAGCTGGGAAAGATTTATTACAAAACTTGGTGATGTTACATCTTCAAATTATATGATAGCTTCAAAATCAGGTTCTACATTTGAAACTAAAGACGGATTTTTAAGAATTCAACAAATGTTGATTGATTCTTATATGTCAAAAGGTCAATCTGAACAAGAAGCTAAAAAATCAGCTTCAAAACACTTCATTGCTGTAACTGACGGAAATTCAGAAAAAAGTGAATTAAGAAGAACTTCAATAGAACAAGGTTGGTTAGGTGATTTGTTTATTCATGATGATGTTGGCGGAAGATTTTCTGCATTTGATGATCATGCATTATTTACTTTGATTTGGGCAGGTATGTCTAAATCTGATATGGTTTCATTGTTGAACGCTGCTCAAGAAGTTTCTGAACAATCTTTATCAGAAGATTTAGAAATCAATGATGCTTTAAAAGAAGGTATTTTCTGGGCAGATGCTAAAATGAACGGTATTTCGGCTTCAGTTCATCAATATATGGGTTCAATGTTTGAAAATACTGTTTACTGGCATGCTCAAATGCAAAATGAATCTGTTAAAGATACTCTAAAACAAGTTGCAAAAGTTCCTGATGCAATGCACCATTCAGCAGAAGCTCATTTTAATCCTGCAAATAAATTGGTATTTGCATTAACTGTTCCGGTGGATAACGGAGTTTGCAGAGAAAATGCAGAATCATACATTGAAGCATTAACTAAATCTTATGAAATTACAGGCGCATTCTTTAAAGAAGAAGTTGCAACTTCATCTTTAGGTTTAACAGCTTCAGCTGCAGGTGCTATGACTCAATTAAGAGCATTTGCAACTTGTTACCAAGAAATTGTTGAATGCGTATCTTCAGGCAGAGCTTTACCGGAAGTTCTTGATAGTGTACTTCAACCACACGTTGAATTTTATAAAAAGAATTTAAAAGGTGGAGTTGTTGTTCCAGGTAGAATTTCTAAATAGTAGAGTTTTTGAATAAAATTCTTAAAATGGGAGTGGTGTTTACCATTCCCATTTTTTTAGGGATAAAATGTTTACAATTTTTGTTAATTTAAGATATTTTGTGCTAAAATTTAGGTATGAACTTGAAAGATATTTCAAAGAAAAAGAGGATATATTTTTTAATATTTTTGGTTCTTGGCGGAATATTGGCATGGGCATTTATTACTGCCGGTGTTATTACGCATGATTTTAACCGTAAGCAGTTGGAACAAAATGGTGATGAACAGGAAGCTTTGGTTAATGGCGTAATCTTGACTGAGACAAAAGATGACGTAAAATATTGGGAAATATATGGTGAAACCGGAAAATGGGATAGCACTATGGGTGTTGCTCAGTTGAATAAAGTTATCGGGAATTTTTATAAAGATAATGAAGTTTCTATGAGTTTTGAATCTTCAAAGGGTACATACAACCAAAAAGAAGGTGATATTACCTTGTATGAAGATACATTCATTGTTTTAAAAGATGGTATTACACTAAATGCAGATAAGCTTCATTGGATAAATTCAAAAACTCCGATTGTTGCAGAAGGACATATTAAAATTCAAAAAAATAAACAGCTTTTATCTACTGCAGAAAAAATTACGATAAGTCCTGATTATTCAAGTTTTAAAATAGAAGGGAACACTGTTTCAAAAGTTTATGAGGATAAGAAATAATATGAAAAAGTTATTACTAGGGTTTGTGTCATTATTATTGTTAACAGGTATTGCTGTTCAGGCTTCGGATTTGATTATTGAGTCTAAAAATCAAACTTATAATGAAGCTGATAATAAAATTAAATTCAATGGCAATGTAAAAGTTACGGTGGATGATTTAAAAGTTGTTGGTGATACTGCCGATGTTAATATGACTGGAGACCAAAAACTTGATACTGCGACTTTCTATGATAAGCCTTATGCTTTTGAAATTAAGAAAAATAAAAAAAGAGAAGTTAAAGCAAATATTTTAAAGGTATCTTTAATTACAAAAATTATAAGAGCGGAAGGCGATACACAATCTGTTGTATTTGAAGGTAAAACTCCTGTTGTTGTAATTAATGCCGACGTTCAGGAATATGATACAAAAACAGGTGTTATGACTGCTACAGGTGCAGTTACTATGCTGTATAAGGATATTGAGACTTTCTCTAACAGAGCAGAAATTACAACTGATAAAAACGGTGATTTGAAAAAACTTGTTCTATCAGGTAATGCAAAAGTTAAACAAGAAAATAATGAATCATATGCTGACAGATTTGTGTATGAAGCTGCAAACGGCAATTTGAAAGCTTTTGGAAATACGACATCAAATGCTGCAATGGATGATGGTACAAAGCTTGTATTAAAATCAAATTATCAAGAATATAACCAAAAAAAATCAATATTTAATGCAAGCGGAAATGTCAGAATTTGGTATCAGGATTATTATGCTGCAGGTCCGAAAGTTACGCTGTTCCCTAGTGCAAATTCTGCAGGAAAACCAAATGAAGCATATTTTACCGGACGTTCAAGTATAACTCAGGGCGTTAGAACGATTTATGCTGATAAAATTAAAATGGTAATGAAGCCAAAAAGTTTTGATGCTCAAGGAAATACCAGAACAGTTATTAAAAATATCGGTTCTGGAAATGATGATAATATGACCTTGGGATTATAATTTATAGTTATTCTGAGGTGGAATTGCAGAGATTTTTCGCCAAGACTCAGAACTACAGATTAACCGAAAAATCTCACGAAGGAATTTATGAAAGAAAAAATTGATAAAGCCATTGAATGTTTTAAACAAAAAGACTGGAACGGTGCAATTGATTTGTTTACTTCTGTTTTAGAAGTAGAAACTGATAATGCCGAAATCTACAACAATTTAGGTTTATGCTATACAAATGTTGGTGATGAAGATAAAGCTGAGAAAAATTACTTAAGATGTATTGAGCTAAATCCTCAAATTCCGCAGTGTTATATTAATTTGGCCGACTTATATTATAAACAAAAAAGGTTGGGTGAAGGGATAAATATTTTATCATATGCTGTTGATATGTTACCTAATGATTTAGTTTTCAGGCATTATCTTGCAAGATTTTATATGGAAGATGCCAAGGCGGATTTAGCGATTGATGAGCTTGTTTATGTACTGGAAAAACAGCCAGATAATTATGATGCGTATTATGATTTAGGCAGGGTTTATTTTGAATTTGGTAATTATGATTCTGCTATAGAAAATTTTGAAAATGTTTTAGAATACAAAGAAGATAATGAATGGATTTATTATTATCTTGCAGAGGCATATCAAGCAAATGATGAAATTGACAAGGCTATATCTAACTTTTTAAAAGCGATTGCAACGAATAACAAATTCCCAATTTGTTATAAAAAAGTTGCGATTTTGTTTATGGCAAGAGGGGATTATGAAGATGCTATTGAGTATCTTGAAGATTATTTGAATTTTGATATTCCACAAGAAGAAAAAGATAATGTGAATAAACTGATTTCTAATATCAAAGGTAAAATGTCTAAATAGGGGTTCTAATGAAAAGTAAGTATTGGATTGCGTTTTCATCGATTGAACAAATAGATAGCAGATTTATACAGAGACTTTATGATTATTTTGGTGATATTGAGAAAGCATTTAACGCTACTGCAGATGATTTAAAAAACATTGATGGATTAAGTGTAAAAAAAGCTCAAAGTTTTATTCAGTACAGAGATAAAGTTGATATCGACAGGGTTTTTGCGGAAGTTGAAACTCGAGGGATAAATTTTCTGACTCTTGAAAGTGAAAATTATCCGCACATGTTGAAAAGTATTTCTGATCCTCCTGCGGTATTGTATTATAAAGGTAAGTTATTTGAATGTAATCTTGATAAAACTTTGGCGGTTGTCGGTTCAAGAAAGGCAACTTATAATGGGAGAGAAGATTTAAAGAAAATTTTATCAGGACTTCGTGATACTGATATTTGTATTGTTTCGGGATTGGCATCCGGAATTGACACTGTAGCGCATTCAACTGCAATTGAAAATAATATCAAGACAATTGGGGTTATTGCAAGCGGTTTTGATTATGTTTATCCGACAAGTAATAAAACTCTTTATCAAAATATTGAAAACGGTTATGGTGCTCTTGTCAGTGAATATTATCCGACGTTTGAACCGATGAAATTCAGATTTCCTCAACGAAACAGAATTGTTTCAGGACTATCCTATGGTACATTGGTTGCGGAAGCTTCGTTAAAAAGCGGTGCATTAATTACTGCGAATTTAACTCTTGAGCAGGGTAGAGAATTAATGTGTATTCCCGGTCTTATATCAAATCCTAACACTCAGGGAATTTATAAGCTTTTGAAAAACGGAGCAACCTTAGTTACCGAAAGTGATGATATATTAAATGCTTTAGGTTGGGAAATTCAATCAACTGTAAAAGGAGAGCAACTTACCCTACCGATGCTTACGCCTGATGAAGAAAAAATCTATTCAAATCTTGAATTGGAAGAAAAAGGTGTAGACGAATTACTTGATTTGACAGGATTGAAACTTGACGATTTGTTGATGAACTTGACAACAATGGAGCTTAAAGGCATAATAAAACAATGCGGTGGGGATAGATATAAGAAGGTTTAGAGACATGCTCAAAAAAATCGCACAAACTTTATTTGTTATAAATGAACCTATTGGCAGATTGACATATTTTAAATATTGTATGGCAATTTTTGCTTGTTTTTTATTGTTTACATATTTGGGTGCATTGGTTTCCCCTTATTTGGTTTATTTATTTTTATTGATACTATTTTTTATAACTTTTGTATTGTGCACAAAAAGAGCATGGGACATAATTGGTAAAAAAGTTCCCGCATTTATTGTAATAATATTGTATTTTGTATGTATTATTTTCTGTAAGAAAATATTAATTTTACAAGGAATAAAATGTATATTCGGGTTAGTATTATTATTTGCTAAGGGGCAAATAACAGGTAAAAAACAAAGTGTTGAAGTCAACACACAGGAAAATGTTGAAAATTCAGAAGAAGGTTAAATATATAAATGGCAGAAACAGAGACAAAGAGTAAATCTAAAGAAAAATCATTGGTAATAGTCGAGTCGCCGGCAAAATCAAAAACAATTAAGAAGATTTTGGGAAGCGAATTCCAAATAGAAGCAAGTTACGGACATATCAGAAACTTGCCGACAAAAGATTCTGCGACTGATAATTTAGGTTTTGATGTTAATAATAACTTTGAGCCAAAATTTGAGATAATTCCCGGCAAACAAAAGGTTGTGAAAACATTAAATGATTTAGCCAAAAAAGTTGATAAAATTTACCTTGCATCCGACCCAGACCGTGAGGGAGAAGCGATTGCATGGCATGTTCGTCAGGTTTTGAATGTTCCTGATAGCAAAATTTATAGAATTGTGTTTAACGAAATTACCCCAAAAGCAGTCAAACATTCTGTTGCAAATCCTCGTACAATTGATATGGATATGGTTCAGGCTCAGCAAACAAGACAAATTTTAGATAAATTGGTAGGGTTTAAATTAAGTCCTGTACTTTGGAAACAAATCGGTAACAGAAATCTTTCGGCAGGCAGAGTTCAGTCTGTTGCCTTGCGTATGATTTGCGAAAGAGAAGAAGAAATCGAAAATTTTATTCCGCAAGAATACTGGTCAATTCATGCAAATTTAGATAAGGATGGAAAACAATTTGACGCTGAACTTTCAAAAATAAAAGGAAAAGCTATTGAAAAGACAATAAAAAATAAAGAAGAAGCACAAAAAATTGTTGATTATTTATCAAATCCTCAGACTCAGTATGAAGTTTCAAAGGTTACTAAAAAGACAACAAAACGTAAACCTACAGCTCCTTTTATAACTTCAACAATGCAGCGTGCAGCCTCATCAAAACTTGGTTTTGGTGTATCAAAAACTATGCAGGTTGCCCAAAAACTTTATGAAGGTATAGAAATTGACGGAACTCCTGTAGGTTTGATTACCTATATGAGAACCGACTCTGTCAGGGTTTCGGATGATGCGCAAAATATGGCGCATGATTTTATTTTGCAAAATTATGGTGAAAAATATTATCCTGAGTCTCCGAATGTTTATGTAAAAGGCAAACAAAATGTTCAAGATGCTCACGAAGCTATTCGTCCGTCATATCCTGAACGTACACCTGACAGTATCAAACAATATCTTGATAATGACCAATATAGGTTATATAAGCTTATTTGGGAAAAATTTATGTCATCCCAAATGTCTCCTGCTGAAATTGCAAATAAAACAATTGAAATTGCATCAGGCGATTATACCCTGAGGGCAGGTACAAGCAAGGTTATGTTTGATGGATTTTTGACTCTGTATAATGATTCTGAAGAAGATGAAGACAAAGCAACAGACGCTAAAATTCCTGATTTAGAAAAAGGAGATAAAGTTGTCTGTAAAAAAATTGACCCTAAACAGCACTTTACACAACCTCCTCCAAGGTATAATGAAGCATCTTTAGTTAAGGCTTTAGAAGAATATGGAATAGGTCGTCCGTCAACGTATGCTACGATTATTACGGTAATTCAAACCCGAAAATATGTTGAGAAAAAAGATAAAGCGCTTCGCCCGACACTTTTGGGTAGAACTGTGTCTAAACAATTGGTATCACAGTTTTCTGATATCATGGATTATAAATTTACCGCAGGTATGGAAGAAAAACTTGATAAAATTGCTGAAAAAGAAGCAATTTGGGTAAAAGTTTTGCAAGACTTTTATGGGCCATTTATGGAAGAAGTTAATTCAGTAATGAAAACTGCCCAAAAAGTTACTATTGAGACAAAAATCAATTGTCCAAACTGTGGGAAACCAATGCTTTTGAGGACAAGTAAAACAGGCTCACAATTTTTAGGTTGTTCAGGTTATCCTGATTGTAAGACAACGATGTCAATTAACGTTATTCAGGAAATGGAAGAAAGTGAATCTGAAGATAATCCAACACCAAAACCACAAGAAATTTGTGAAGAAAAATGTGAAAAATGCGGAAATGAAATGGTGTTCAAGCTTGGACCATACGGCAAATATATGGAATGTACAAATCCTGATTGCAAACATCGTAAACCTTACAGAAAATCAACAGGTGTAACTTGTCCAAAATGTGGAAAAGGAACGATTGTTGAACGTAAATCAAAACGTGGAACTGTATTTTTCGGATGTAATGAGTACCCGCAATGTGATTTTGTACTATGGAATGAACCAACAGGCGAAAAATGTCCTGAATGTGGCAGTCTGCTTGTTAAAAAAGTGTTGAAAAAAGGTACTGTAATTTCTTGTTCAAGTATGAAATGCGGATACAAAAAAGAGGCTGAACAAGAGGTTACTCAAGAAGAATAGGGGTCAACTATGGCTGTTGATAAAATGGAATTGTTGAAGCGATATAAAGAGTTGAAAGCTCAAGGGGTTAGTATTACTCTTATGGAGCTTAAAAAGCAAATGGAGGAGGGGGTAAATATTGCTACCAACCATGGTGAGGCTTCTCCGACTGTTGATTCTTTCGGTGTAAATTCTGCTACCAACTATAGTGAAACAACTTCAACGGTTAATTCTTTTGGGGTAAATAAGGCTTCCAACCATAGTGAAACAACTTCAACGGTTAACTCTTTTGGAGCAAATGAGGCTTCTAACCATAGTGAAACACCCTCAACAAATACATTCGAAACCGGAATTGTATCTGATATTCCTGCTTTTCAAAGTTCACAAAATACCTTACCTATACAAAATTCTCAATCTTCGCAAATGGATTCGATATATACTCAATCTTCATTCCAGTCTGCAAGAACGGGGTTTAGTGCATTAAGCAATTCAAATAGTTTACAGCAATCAACAGTTCAATTAACTCAGCAACCTTTGCCACAAACTTCTGAATTGAGTGCTTATTCCGGGAATATATCAGAATCTGTTTATGACAGTAATTATTCAAATAGTTTTAATTCAGATTTTTCAACAACATCTTCACAACAATCTGTTGCTCAAACAATGTTTCAGCCTCAGGTAACATCAACAGAAGAAGTTAAATATTGTGGAAATGTTTCATCTGTTGTGAATACGCAGGAAGAAAGTGCAAATCAATTAAAATATGCGCTTATTGGTTATCCTTTGGGACATTCGCTATCTTCGTATATCCATGATGCAGGATTTAAAAGTTTAGGACTTGATGTACAATATGATATTTTAGAAACTGCTCCGGACAGTCTTTTTGATAGAATTAAGTATTTAAAATCAAATAATTATTCCGGTTTTAATGTAACTATTCCATTAAAACTTCCTGTTACAATGCTATTGGATGAAGTTGATATTTCTGCGGATATTGTGGGTGCAGTTAATACGGTCGTTATTAATCCTGATAAGACAATGAAGGGTTATAATACTGATGTTACAGGTTTTATTAATGCAATTCCTAAAGATATTCCTCTTGCCGGAAAAGTCGCAGGAGTGTTAGGAACAGGCGGTGCAGCAAGAGCTGCAATAACAGGGCTTGCGCAAAATCAGGTTAAAGAAATCAGATTATATACAAGGAATGTTCCGAATTCTTTGCCTTTGGTAGATTTTTTACGTGAAAGATTTCCGAATATTAAATTTAATACATTCCAAATAGAATATATCAGAGATTTATCAGATGTCGATATTTTGGTAAATACAACTCCGATTGGTATGCAAGGTAGGGCTGCTGATATGACTCCCGTTGAGGAAAATGAATTGAGAACACTTCCTCAAAATGCCGTTGTTTATGATGTGATTTATAATCCTAAGAAGACACTTTTGTTAAAACTTGCACAAAAAAATGGATATAGAACAATCAATGGTGTTGATATGTTTATACATCAAGCACTGGCTGCAGAACAAATCTGGACAGGTAGAGTTCCTGATTTTAAAGACATGAAAATTGCTGCATTAGAAAATTTATAGATTAAATAAAAATTTGTGTATAATTATATTACTATATCAAATTTCTTCCCAGTTTTTTGATTGTTTCTATATCTTCTTTTGGTTCTTTTCCTACAGTTGTCAGGTAGTTTCCGATTAAAATACCTTCAACGCATGTTTTTAAGGCAAGTTCTTGGTTTTCTTGAGATAATTTCATTCGGCCACCGCAAAAACGTACAACTGCTTTAGGGTTTGCTATTTTAAATATTGCGATTGTTCTTAGGATATTTTCTTCATCAATTTTATTATGGTAATTTTCAAACGGGGTTTCAGGTATTGGCATTAAAATGTTTATCGGAATAGAGTTTGGTTCAATTTCAGCTAATTCCATTGCCATTTCAATACGCTGTTCAATACTTTCGCCCATCCCTAAAATTACACCGCAACATAGTTCCATTCCATATTTTTTTACAAGTTTACAGGTATTAATTCTGTCTTTGTAAGTATGTGTGGTACAAATTTCAGGGTAATAAGAACGGCAGGTATTAATGTTGTGATGAAATCTTTTTAATCCTGCTTCAGCAAGTTGTTTTGCTTGTTCTTCATTTAAAATTCCGATTGATGCACATGAATTTAATCCGCTAATTTTATTGATTTCTTTAATCATGTCAAGTTCTATTTGGAAATCTCTGCCTTCATCGGGGGTTTTTCCACTAGTTACTATTGCAAAGCGTGATACATTATTTTCTTTAGCTTCTTTAGCTGTTTTTATTACTTCTTCTGTTTCAACCAAAGGATAGGTTTCAATATTTGTGCAATAATGTGAACTCTGAGCACAATATTTACAGTTTTGGGAGCACTTTCCGTTTCTTGCATTTATTAGAGAACAAAATTCAGTGTTATTAGACATGTATTTTGAAGACTCTTCTAAAAGTTCCTCAAGAGGTAGATTGTATAATTTTAATAATTCTTCTTTTGTGTATTTTTTTTCTATTGTGCTATTCATAATTAAAATCCTTTTCGTAAATGTATATCTTAAATATTATGCCGAAAACAGTGTAGTGTCAATTTTATGCTTATGTTAAAATTTAAAAATAAGGAGATGTTATGGCAGGAATTTTAAATATTCAATTAAAACCTACTCTTGGTGATAAGGAAATTAATCTAAAAAAAGTTGAACATTATATCAAGAAAAATTCTGATAAAAAATTAGACTTAGTAGTTTTGCCCGAATTTTTTTCTACAGGAGTCGACCACAAATCTTTTTTAAATTCTCCCGAAGATGAAAATGGCGGAGAAACAATAAAAGCAATTTGTGAATTAGCAAAAAAATATAACACTAATATTGTTGCAGGAACGGTTATTGAAAGTGTAAATGAAAAGTTATATAATACCTCTTTTGCAGTAAGCCGAGAGGGTGAAGTCGTTGATAAGTATCGCAAAATTCATCTGTTTAATTATATGGGCGGTACTGAAGGTGATAGAATTACGGCAGGGGATAAACTTGTTGTAGTCGATTTTGATTTTGCAAGAATTGGTATGGCGATTTGCTTTGATGGCAGATATCCGCTTAATTTTAAAAAACTCGTACAAATGGGGGCTGAAATTATTGTTATGCCGACTGCATGGCTTGTTCCAAATGAAATTTATGAAGATAAAGAAACGTTAGATTTTGCAAAAAGTACGTGGGTTTCAATAAATAGAACAAGAGCATATGATAATCATGTTTATTTTGTGTCTTCAAATCAATGCGGTAAAGTTGATGAAATAATGGCAGGACTTGGAAATTCTTTAATAGTAGCGCCAACAAGTCAAATTCTTGCCGATGCAAAAGATTCTCAGTGTGCGGTATATGCTGATATTGATTTAGAACTTGTGAAATATTATAAAACAATTTTTCCGATAGCGAATATTGATTAAATTTGTTATTGATGAATAAGGGCGGATTTGAAAAATTTCAAATCCGCCCTTATTTTATTTCTTTTAATTATTAGTCAAAAACGTAACTGATAATTGCAGCTTCTCTAGCTTTTTTAATTGCTTTAGCAATCATTCTTTGGTGAGCTGC
>CAZUKK010000033.1:0-14217 GCA_964620875.1 uncultured Clostridium sp. | reverse complement strand
ATTTTTCGAAATTAACAAGTTTTTCGTTTCAGCTATTCTTTTTTCAATGTTCTGTTTTTCGGTCTCCAACACGTTCAGCTTAATACTACTACGTTATCGGGGTATATCTCAAACCGTGTCTCACGGTTTCCTCATCATACTACTTCAATTTTTATTGTCAAGTAGTTTTTTAATAAATTTTAAAAATCTTTTTTGCTATCTATATTTGGTTTTCAAAATTCATTTGTGCTCTGTGCACATTTCTAATCATATATCAAAAATTTTTAAATGCAAGCACTTTTTTAAAAAAAATTTAAAAATTTTGTTAAATCCTTAAAAATACTACTATCAGTGAATTTTGACAAGTTTTTTAGATAGGTTTTAAAAAATAATTGCCTAATAATTATTAATTATTTTGCCTGAACATGCAAATCTGTTCTCAAAATTTTTAAATTTTAACATACTCTGCTCGAAGTAAACATAATTCTTCACCTGTTTGAGCATTTTTTATCATGTGTTCAGTTGCACAGTTTTCACTATCATATTTTACGCAAGAAAGAACATCTTCGCCGTAACTTACCTCATGCTTAAAATATATATCCATAGATTTTAGCCTGTGAGATATTCTAAAATCATAATCCAGTGCCTCTAATGCCCATCCGATGTAGACAGTGTTATTAACATGACGATTTATGTCTAAATCATCGTATCTTACTTGAAATCTTTTTTCCGAATCAAATTCTGAAATCGATTTTAATTTTCTTAACTCTATGTCATTTTCTCGTTTTTCAAATTTCAAAAAATCAGGATACGTTTGGGCTATATTTACAACTGATTTTTTCGCTATATCAACAATAAACCAAGAAGACGTTGCTCTTAAAATTCTTTCTCCGGTTTTATTATCTAATACTTCAAAATCTCTGTATGCCGTCATTTTTTGACATCCACGGCTCTCGGTTTTTACTTTTAACTCTTTAACTCCTTTATCATAATCATCAAACTCTATTCTGTAGCGAATAAGAAACCATCCCTGACCATTTCGCAAAAGTTCTTCACAACAATAACGTTCATCATATAAATTAATCGAATCCGCCGCCAAATCCTGCATGTAATTTAATATTACAACAGGTTTAACAGTATTCTGACAATCTTTCTCTGATATAGATACATGACAAATAGATTCTAAAGTAGTTTGCCCCTTTGCCATAGTAATATTTCTCCTTATTTTACAGACGGTATAGGCTCAACTGCATATTTTTGCTTAAATTCATTAATCTGTGGTGCAAAATTTTCATCATGAGCCTCTTTTAATTGATTTTTCAAAATATGTTTAGGTGTCGCTGAATGAATTGATTGAATAATATTTGTTGCAATATTTGAACAGTGATCAGAAATTCTTTCCAAATCATTCAAAATCTCTGCATACACAAAACCTCGTCTAATATGAGACTTGTCTTTTTTTACACGTTTAATATGATTTTTCTTTGCATTATACGCAATGTCATCAACTACCTGTTCTAAAGGTTCTACATGATATGCTGACGCCAAATCATTTGTTACAAAAGAATTCACAGTAATATCAAAAACTTCTTTCACTGCATTAACAACACATTTTAATTCTTCAATAGTTTCAGTCGATAAAGTCCACTCTTTTCTATACATCTTTGTTGCTATATTTAGAATATGAATTGAATAATCTGCAATTTTTTCAAAATCGGAAATTGATAAAATCAATTGAGAAACTCTGTTACTATCTTCCACAGAAAGCTCTTTTATTGAAATTTTTTGTAAGAAAGATTCTAGGGTATCTTGATATTTGTCAATTAATGCTTCATTACGATTAGCAATCTCAACAGCTTTCGGATTATAATGTTTAAGCATTTTTACAGATAAAGTCAAAGTTTCTCTGGTAATCTTAGCCATTGTTCCTGTTGCTTTATAACACTGAATAATAGCAATCGACGGAGTAAGCAATAAACGTTCATCAAGAATAACTTCTTTATCCTTATCGCTATCTTTGATTATATAATTTACAAACTTCAATAATAATTTACTCAACGGGAAACAGACCATTACTGTTACAACGTTGTATATAGTATGAATTATCGCAATACCAAACGGATTCGCCATATTTGTAAGAGGATTTACAAATATAATAAAAATTTCATAAAAAATCAGAAATGCAATAGCTCCCGTAATATTGAATATAATGTGCATTGCTGCAACTTTTTTCGCATTTGTATTAACACCAATACTTGATAAAAGTGCAGTTACACAAGTTCCGATATTTTGTCCTGCAACAATCGGAGCTGCAACAAAATAAGGAATACTTCCTGTCATTGATAAAGCCTGTAACATCCCAACAGAAGCTGCAGAACTTTGAATAACCGCTGTTACTATAAGACCAACTAAAAGTCCTAAGATAGGATTTTTAAATAAGGTCAAAATGTTAGAAAAATTCGGATCATGTGCCAATGGCGACATAGATGATGACATCAATCCCATACCAAACATTAAAACAGCAAATCCTATTAAAAATGAACCAACAGGTTTTCTTCTTGAATAATTACTTTTTGTCGTCATCAGTAGAATTACACCAATCAACGCTAATATCGGAGAAAAAGATTCAGGCTTTAACAACCTTAAGAAAAAATTAGTACTTTGAATACCTGATAAACTTAAAATCCAAGAAGTTGCAGTTGTTCCGATATTTGAACCTAAAGTAATTGCTATTGTTTGAGCCAATTTCATAATACCTGAATTCACAAACCCAACAAGCATTACAGAAACAGCAGAAGAACTTTGAACAGCTATCGTCATTCCAACACCAAGCAAAAAGCCCTTAATCGGGTTTGAAGTCAACTGCTCAAGCAATTTCTCTAACTTGCCTCCGGAAATCTTTTCCAAACCTGCAGACATAACAATCATACCGTACAAGAAGAATGCAAGACCTCCACATAAGGTAAATATCGAGAATATATCCATTATTTTATCTCCGTTATTAAATTAGTTTTAATTTTCATATATAACTTCCAACAGCTACACAGAAAGATTATTATATAAAGTTCTTATTTTTTCAAGAAAAATAATACATTTTTTAACACGAAAATAAAATACAAAAATAATTTTAAATTATTCTTCCATTTGCTCCGGAGCACTGTTTACAACCTGAACACCAAAACGAGTTCTGAATAAATGTTTAACCGTATCACTTTGAATTTCATACATCATTTTATTAAACAGGTCATATGCTTCTTTTTTATATTCAATTAATGGATCTTTTTGTCCGTATGCTCTTAAACCTATACCGTCTCTTAACATGTCAATATTGTGTAAATGGTCAATCCATTTGTTATCAACAACTTTTAACAATACGTCTTTTTCAAGTTGTCTGACAATATTGTTTTCGCTAAACGGTTCTTGAAGCTCATAATTAGCTCCGTAATCTTGTACAACTTGATTATAAAAATTAATTATTTCAATTTCATGAGTTTTGTAAGCATCAATAACAAATTCTTTTATTTTGTTATACATTGGCTCAAAACGCATATTCTGGATATCAGAAACTTCAAATGAAGATAACTGAGGAACAGTTGAATGAAGTTCCTTAATCATAGTTTGCAAGTCCTCGTATACATATTCTTCAACTTTTTGCTCAGGTGAAATATAACTTCTCATAAGTCTGTCAATTTCACGTTCCATCATATAATAAATATCATCTTGCAAACCTGTACCTGCCAAAACTTTACGTCTTTGACGATAAAATTTTTCACGCTGTATGTTCATGACATCATCATACTCAAGAACCGATTTTCTCATATCAAAGTGGAAAGTTTCAACTTTTTTCTGAGCTGATTCTATACGCTTTGTAATCATTTTCGAATCAATCGCCATATTTTCCGGAACATTCAATAATGTCATTAATTGTGTAATTTTTTCTCCACCAAATATTCTCATAAGATTATCTTCCAATGATAGGAAAAATCTTGTTGAACCCGGATCACCCTGACGTGCCGCACGACCTCTTAACTGGTTATCAATACGGCGTGATTCATGGCGTTCTGTACCGATTACATGCAAGCCATCAATTGCAACAACCTTGGCATGCTCATATTCTGTTATTTCTCTTGCGTTTTCTAAAGCTTCTTCTTTCAATGATTCATAATCAGGATGACTTTCATCAATTCCTCGATCTTCCAAGTCAGCTTTTGCAAGATATTCAGCATTACCACCCAACAGAATGTCAGTACCACGACCTGCCATATTAGTTGCAATCGTAACTGCACCAAGTCGGCCTGCCTGTGCAATAATATGAGCTTCACGCTCATGGTGTTTTGCGTTCAATACATTGTGCCTTATTCCTCGCTGTTTCAACAACGCAGAAACATATTCGGATTTTTCAATACTGATTGTACCAACTAAAACAGGTCTGCCAAGCTTGTGCTGAGTAATAATGTCCTCAACTACAGCCAAATATTTTTGAACTTCTGATTTATAAATTACATCAGGATAATTCACTCTTATATCAGGTTTGTTTGTCGGAATTGTCGTAACTTCAAGGTTGTAAATTTTACCAAACTCTGCTTCTTCTGTCATTGCAGTACCGGTCATACCTGAAAGTTTCGGATATAATCTGAATAAATTTTGGAAAGTTATACTAGCCAATGTTTGGGTTTCATCTTGAATTTCAACACCTTCTTTTGCTTCAACTGCCTGATGCAAACCATCTGACCAACGTCTGCCTTCCATCAATCTTCCGGTAAATTCATCAACAATCATAACTTCACCGTTACGAACAACGTAATCAGTATCTCTTACAAATAATTCTTTTGCTTTTAAAGCTTGTAATAAGTGATGAGCATATTGAGTTTGTATATCAAATAAATCATTAACCCCAATCAACTCTTGAGCTTTATCAATACCTTCTTCTGTTAGAATTACATTTTTATTCTTTTCATCAACAGTATAATCAGCATCTTTCTCCAACTGCGGAGCAATCTTTGCCATTAACTGATAAGTTTCTGCCGACTGAGCTAATCTTCCGCTAATGATTAATGGAGTTCTTGCTTCATCAATCAAAATACTGTCAACTTCGTCAATAATTGCGTAATTAAACGGACGTTGAACAAGCATTTCAGAACTGCCTGCCATATTATCTCTCAAGTAATCAAAACCGAATTCATTATTTGTACCATATGTAATATCGCATTGATAAGCATTACGCTTAAGTTCAAAATCTCTTGCACCCTCGCCGTTTGATAAAACAACTCCAACTGTCAACCCTAAAAATTTGTAGATTTTACCCATCCACTCACTATCACGTTTTGCCAAATAATCATTAACGGTAATAACATGAACACCTTTACCTGTTAAAGCATTCAAATATGCAGGTAAAGTTGCAACAAGAGTTTTACCTTCACCTGTTCGCATTTCTGCAATGTGTCCGTTATGCAAGAAATATCCGCCTATTAACTGCACGTCAAAGTGGCGCATATTCAATACACGCTTTCCGGCTTCTCTAACAGTAGCAAATGCTTCCGGTAAAATTTTATCTAAAGCTTCTTTTTCAAGTTTTAAATCTTCTTTGAAATTCTTTGAGGTTGGACGTTTTGCAAGAATATCTTTAAATTCTTGAGTTTTTGCCTTCAGTTCTTCATCTGATAATTTTACAAATTCAGGTTCTAAAGCATTAATATGCTCTACTATACCCATCATTGATTTTACTTTTTTCTCATTAGGGTCGCCCAAAAGTTTTAATAAAATATCTATCATTAACTTATACCTCTCCAAGTTTCTTATTACCTAAAGTCTACCATAAACATGTAATAAAATGGAAACCTTAATAAAAAATTAAGGTTTTGAATTTTAAAAACTCGCAATTAATTTATATTTTTATTTGTATGTATAGTTGAAAAAACATAGTGTTTGATATACACTTAATGTTGGAGGGAGAGAATAGGAGGAAATATAAAAAAAGAGAAAGCTAAAGAAATACTAAGTATAGTACTAACAGGGATAGGTTTGATACTCATAACAGCAACAAAACATTCAATTATGGGGATTTATGTGCCTGCAGTTTTGTTTTGGCTATCTTTCTCAATATTAGGGCTTGATTGGATTATTACTAAAATCAAACTTGATGTTAACCCTTATAAAATCTTCATTTCAATTATATCCTTAATATTATTTTGTATAGGTACAGCTAAGGCAAATTCTATCTTACCAGTAATACCCTATAATGCAAAAATCATTGAGTCGATAACTACTCTCGATTTAAATACAGAACTATCAATCATTTTTGAAAAATACAATATCGTAGACTTTGAATCTTTACAAAATCAAGCAACTATTGCATGCACATTAGAGGAAAGGTTTAAATACATACTTACTTCAATTAACAAAATAGAAGAAACCCAAAGCAATTGCGTAACTCGATACAAACAACTTAAAAAAAGGCAAAAAAATTTAATTAATAATCTGGCTAAAATAAATAAAAGATCTGCAAATGCAAATATTGACTCCTTATATATGAACATCCCCGAAATTCGTACAACAAAAGTAAACTTAAAAAATCCATACAAACGCATTATTATATACGCAAATGGAATACATAAAAACCTCACCGAGTCTAAATGTAGCAAAGAATGTTCATTTAGACATATTGATACATATTCTATAAACATAGTCAAAGAAATTGATTCAATACATAAAGAACAGAACCTCGTAAATAAACAGCTAAGTGATCTGGAAAAAATATTTGATAAACTAGAAGAAATTCAGACTCAAGCAGAATTAAAATTAGCTAAACTAGGATATTAAAATAATTCAATTAAGTTTACAAAAACAGTTACATATGTTATCTTTTTTTTATGACAATTTCACCTAAAATATCTCAATATCTTGAAAATTCTAAACTTAACGGACGCATATGTAAATGGAATAAAAATATTATTAATATATATGTAACCCCAATAACTGCACCAATTCCAAACAAGAATTTCTATTACTCGGAAATTGAGAGAGCTGTAAATATTTGGAATCAAAACCTTAGACTTGCAGGAGTTAACCTGATGTTCAATATTATACAAACCCCAGCTAGTGCCGATATTATTATTCATTGGACAAAAGTCGGACGTATATTTGAGGGGATGTGCAAATATTTAAGTATAATAAACGGAGAATTTCGAAAAATCTCAATTGAAGTCGGTCTTAAAAATGAACTTTCCCCTAAAAACACAACAGAAGACAGCATCTTTTTTGTTATTATGCACGAACTCGGACATACTCTCGGACTGGGACACGGAATTGATACAGATGATTTAATGTATGTTCCGCATCAAAAAAATATACACCACCCGAGTGAAAATGATTTATATGTCTTAAAACATATTTATCTAAGCAGATAAAGTAAAGATTTCGTAAATTTCTTCGTCTGACAGTTCTGTAATAATCTTTTCGCCTTCGTATACAGCTAAATCCGCAAGTTCTTTCTTAGATTTTAGCATTTCATCAATTTTTTCTTCAAAAGTTCCAAGAGTAATCATTCTGTGAACCATTACATTTTTATCCTGACCAATACGATACGTTCTGTCTGTTGCCTGATCTTCAACCGCAGGATTCCACCACAAGTCATAGTGAATAACATTTGTTGCACTTGTCAGGTTCAAACCAGTACCGCCGGCTTTTAATGATAATATCATAACTTTTGAATCTTCTTCTGTTTGGAATTTTTCAATTAATTCTTCACGTTGTGCAACGGTTAAACTGCCATGGAAAAATAACGGTTCAGTATTACATTCTTGTGATAGAACCTTGCACAAAATATCACCCATTTCTTTATACTGAGTAAATATAAGCGTCTTTTCACCACTATCAAGAATACTTTGAACAAGGTCAATACATTTTTCCATTTTTCCGGAAAGTTCTCTGCCCATTTCACCTGATTTCAAGAACTGATAAGGGTGATTGCAAATCTGTTTCAATGCGGTAATCAATTTAAAGATATTTCCACGTCTGTTAACACCGGTAAATCCACTGATTTTTGTCATCATTTCATTTAATGTTTTTTCATATAAAACAGCTTGAGGTTTAGACAAATAACAGTATTCGTTCAGAACCATTTTTTCCGGCAAATCTGAAATTACATGTTTATCAGTTTTCAAACGTCTTAACACGAACGGAGAAATTGACATCCTAAGTTTGTTTGCCCTAGTATGCTCTTTGAATCTTTCAATAGGAATTGCATAACTTTTTTGAAACTCACGAAGTGAACCCAGATAACCTTTATTAATAAAATCAAAAATACTCCACAATTCTGTCAATCTGTTTTCTACAGGAGTACCGGTCATTGCAATTTTGACATCTGACTTTAACATTTTAATTGCCAAAGTTTGAGCTGTATCAGGATTTTTGATATTTTGAGCTTCATCAACAATTATTACACCCCAAGTATGTTTTTTAAGTTCTTCAACATCAATTCTCATAATTGCATATGTTGTAAGAATAACATCATGATTAACATCAAGTTGTCTGTCAGCACCATGGTATATTGTAGCATCAAGAGTCGGAGCAAATAACTGCAATTCTTTCATCCAATTACCCATCAAAGTTGTCGGACAAATTACAAGGACAGGCTTTTTAAGCTTTCCTTCTTCTTTCATCTTCAATATCAAGCTGATTACCTGAATAGTCTTACCTAACCCCATATCATCTGCCATACAAGCACCAAAACCCTTTGAAACATTTGTCCAAAGCCATTTTAAACCAATTTCCTGATAAGGTCTTAATTCACCTTTCAAATCTTTTGGCATAGTCATTTCGACAGGTTTTGTAAAATCAGACAGAACCCTTGCAAATGCTGCATCATAATCAAACTCATACTGATCTAATTGACCTGATAACGATGCATGGATAAGTTCCATTCTTGACATTGATTTAAGGTTAGATTTTGCAATCTGTTCAAATATTTTTTTACTTTCTTCTTGGTCAATCAATACATATTTGTTTTTGTATTTAATCAATCCGTTATTATTTTCAAGAAGTTTTTTATACTCCTCAAGTGAAATTTTTTCATTACCAATTGCGATATCATAAGAGAATTCTAAAATATCATCTAATGAAATTTTTGATGATGAAACATTGTTGATTAAATCAGACAAATCACCTGAACGAGATTCTTTAACTTTTGCATTGATAGAAGCCCTCGGAATTACGATATTCACAAGTTCATCAGGTAACACAACTTCAATTTGAGCCTTTTGTAAATAATACGCAGTTTGAGTAATTATTTTATAAACTTCATTCAAGTTCAAATCGAGGTACAATTTATCTTCATCTTCAAAAACTTCTTCCAATTCAGGCATATAACGCAAAGCATAATTCAATTGTTTTTCAACAATTCTTGAAATATCACTTGCTTTTGCACCAAATACATCTTCATCAGTGTATAATTTGTCAATTAAAACGCTTTCATTATTTTTTCTGTCTTTGATATAAACTTTTAAACGGAACAATTCATCTTCAACTTTTTCTATCTTGAAGAACGGTATAACATCATATTTTCCGAGATAAAGCTCGTCAAACCATTGAGCAAAGCTTTCTGCCAAGTCTTTACCTTTTAATACAGCCCGCTGTTCCAAATCTTTTAATAAATATGTACCTGATTTTACATCCTTAAAGCGATACATTTTTATGCCCAAAAATTTATAAATAACATAATTTAAATAGGTATAAATAAATTCGTAGACAAAATTTTTAGGTTTTTCGCCTTCAATAAACAAATCTTCAGGCATACATTCTTCAAACATATTAATAATTCTTGCCATCTTTTGATTATTGATAATCGGTTCATACACTATCCTAAACATTTGTCCGTAACGCTTTACTGTCGGTATAAAATAAAGTTTTTCGATTAACTTCATTACAAAATAAGTAAGCTTATTCAAATAAATAAAAGTAGGAGTTAAATCAGCCAAATCAACAACATTGCCAAAACCTCCAAAATAATCCATAACTAAATCCCAAGCCATATGATAACCGACATTATCACCCAAAACTTCTGATTTAAAACGGAACAATGAACCTTTTGATTTTAAATAGTATTGGAAATTATTTGTAGGAGTAACAAAGAATGATAAATTCGGACCTTTAACGGTTGACCCTTTATTTATCAAATAGAAATTCGTATTACGAGTAGGTGCGTTAGGACTTAAAAACACCCCCGCAAATTCATCTTCAATAATTTGATAAATCATACTCAATGTGTATCTAAAATCCTTATTTTTAAAATTCTCAGGATTTTCACTTAAATTGAAAAACAATTCATCAACATTATTCTTTTTAAACGAAAAATCAATATCAAGGTCTTCTATTTTGTTATTCATACTTTTCTCTTACTATTATGTATACACTTTAAAAACGGGGTTTCAACCAAATTAGCAAAACCCCGTATAATAACTATTTAATCAACGACTTACCTGTCATTTCTTTTGGTTGTTCAATTCCGAACAATTGCAGAACTGTTGGCGCAACATCACATAATGCTCCGGTTTCTTGAAGTTCTACACCTGATGGAGCATTTATCAACACAAACGGAACTTCATTTGTAGTATGGGCTGTTTGCGGTTTTCCTGTAGATTCATCAACCATTGTTTCAGAATTTCCATGATCAGCTGTTAAAAGCATTACTATATCATTCTTTTTACACGCATCAGCAATTTTACCGACACATTCATCAACAACCTTACAAGCTTTTGTTGCAGCTTCAATAACACCTGTATGTCCAACCATATCTGGATTTGCAAAGTTAACCAAAATGAACTGGTATTCAGGATTATCAATAGCTTTCAGAACATTTTCGCAAACTTCCGGAGCACTCATTTCAGGCTGCATATCATATGTTGCAACCTTTGGAGAAGCAACAAGAACACGAGTTTCGTGAGGTTGCGGTTCATCAATTCCACCATTGAAAAAGAATGTAACGTGAGCATATTTTTCAGTTTCAGCGGTTCTGAATTGATTAATTCCGTTAGCTTCCAAAACATCGCCTAAAATATTCACCAATTTTTCTTTCGGAAAAGCTACAGGGTATGTGAAAGTAGCTTCATAACTTGTCATTGTTGTATATAAAATATTTTTCAATACTTTCTTTCTGTCAAAGCCGTCAAAATCAACAAAATTTATTGCTTTTGTAATTTCTCTTGCTCTATCCGGACGATAGTTGAAGAAGATGATTGAATCATTATCGTGAATTCTGCTTTCATTTACAGCTTCTTCACCGCCGATAACAGTAGGAAGAACAAATTCATCAGTTTCACCTTTAGCGTAAGATTGTTTTACCCCTTCTATTGCAGACAAGGCGTGTTCACCTTCACCTAACAATAGAGCGTTATAACCTTTTTCAACTCTATCCCAACGGTTATCTCTGTCCATAATATAATAACGTCCGATAACAGTTGCAACAGGAGGAAGATTATATTTTTTAAGTTCATCTTCTACAACTTGTAAATATTCACAAGCACTTGAAGGCGGAGTATCACGACCATCCAAAAATGCATGAACATAAACCTTTGTTAATCCGCCATCTGCGGCCATTTTAATAAGTGAAAGCAAATGATCTAAAGATGAATGCACACCGCCTGTTGAAACAAGACCGTAAATATGCAAAGCCGAATTATTCTTTTTAGCGTGTTCAATTGCATTCAAGAATCTTTCATTTTTGAAAAAACTACCGTCTTTGATTGCGTTATTAATCTTAGACAAATCTTGATAAACAATTCTGCCCGCACCTAAATTCAAGTGTCCGACTTCAGAATTACCCATCTGACCTTCAGGCAATCCGACATTTTCACCATCGGCTTTTATTTTTATAAATTTTTCTTCTTTTTCTAATCTTGGAACAGCAACAGGTTGAGCCAATTTGGTAGCATCATATTTTTCAGAGCCTGTTGAAATTCCCCATCCGTCCATAATACATAGCAAAACTCTTTTAGCCATTTTTATACCTTCTTTCTACTAAACGTTAGAAAGATTTTAACAAGAACATATCCTGATTTCAAGAGTAAAAGTCGCAAAAAAAAAGCTTCTGATTAGAAGCTTCCTTGGAATTTGTTACAATTCCTCGTGTAAGATTAGTAGGTAGAAAGTAGAAGGTAGTAAGTTATATAAATATAATTTATATATCGTTCTTATATACTAATAAAGTATTTTTTATATTAAAAATTGCGCAAAGCACTTAAATTAGTTACAAAACTTTACAATAATAAAAAGGTTGAAATTATTAGTAACTTAAAGTATATTTGATATAATTAAAAAAGAGGCAATATGAAAATAGCAATCTATCCCGGAAGCTTTGATCCGGTTACAAAGGGACATTTAGATATCTTAAAAAATGCATCAGAGATTTTTGACAAAGTTATAATTGCTGTTGCTCATAACGGTGAAAAAAAAGGATTTCTTCCTGTCGAAAAAAGGGTTGAACTCATCAAAGAAAGTATAAAAACCTTTAACAACGTTGAAGTGGATGCCTTTGAAGGATTAACTATTGAATACGCAAAAAAACACGGCGCACAAGTTTTAATACGAGGATTACGTGCCGTATCCGATTTTGAATACGAAATGCAACTATCCCAAACTAACAGCGCTCTTTGCGAGGAAATAAAAACAGTTTTCTTAACAACAAAACCTAAATACAATTTCATTTCATCTTCAACAATAAAAGAAATTTTAAATAACGGCGGCGATATTTCAAAATTTGTGCCAGAACCCGTTTTTAAATATTTAACCAAGGAGCAGTCATGAAATTTGAAACAATGACGATAATTGAAGAACTTGAAAATCAATTGGCAAAAGGTTATAAACTGCCGATATTTTCCGGTTATGTTGCAATCAACAAACGAGGTTTTGAACACTTCATAGACAGAATTTACGCAGCATTACCTGAAGATGTACACAAAGCAAGAAACTATCTGAGACAGTTGGATTATAATTTCGACTCCATGCCACAAAAAACTAACAGCACCATTTATGATTCTCTGAAAAACTTAGAAACTTATATGGATGAAAGCAGCAACTTTATGAATTTCGTCGGATTTATTGTATTAAACATTAAAGAACTGGAAAAAATATTAAAACAAATTGAAGATGATATTCCTCAAGAAATTAAAAAAGCTCAAAAAATACATCACTAATCAAAACATGTTAACATATGTAATCAACATGTTTTGATATTATTTGACAATTAAAATTTGCTTATGTAATATTGTATTAATATATAAAATATTGAAAGGGATATAAGGGATATTAACATGCCACAAAATGGAGTGTATGATTTACTAAAGATGTTAGAAATGACCTTAGATGAAGGTTATTCCGTATTAAAATACACCGTAGTAAACAAAAGGGAAATGGAAACATTAATCGATAGAATATATACAGCATTGCCGGTTGAAGTGCAAGAAGCTAGAGTATTTCTAAAGAAAAAAGAAGAACTTCAAAACGAAGCTCATCAAAAAGCTGTCAGAATTATTCAAGATGCTGAAAACCAAGCAGCAATAAAATTGTCTGAATCAGACCAGCTTAAAGCTATTGAACGTGAAGGAAACAGAATTAAACAAGAAGTAGTTGACGATTGCGAAAAAATGAAACATATAGCTCGTCAAGATGCTGAAAATATCAGACTTCAAGCAACTGATGAAGCAATGAAAATCAGAGAAGGTGCGGAATTATACGCTCAACAAGTATTAACAAGCATTGAAGGTAATCTTGCTCAATTACAACAAGTTGTTAAAAACGGTCAAATATATATGGAACAGTTAAAAGCTGATTCTGTTGGAAAATACTCAACCCAAAGAGAATTAAGCCGTAATTAAGAGTAAAATTTTACAAACTAAATTAATAAAAAAACGAAACAATTTCCAATTGCTTCGTTTTTTTATATTCAAACATGTCAAAAATGTAGTATTTGTTAACATTTTATTTGCAATTTATTTTGTTTGATATAGAATGAGTGTATAAGCCGAAAAAGATAGAATGTGTAAGAACTCACATTCTATTTTAAATAGAAAACAAGTTAATAAAATAAAGGAAATAAAACAATGGGTATCAAAGGAAAAAACGACAGAATGGTAGTTCTAGCATGTGAAGAATGCAAAGAAAGAAACTACACAACAACAAAAAACAAAAAAAACATTAAGGAAAGAATGGAATTAAGCAAATACTGTCCTAAATGTAAAAAACACA
>CAZUKK010000032.1:0-14946 GCA_964620875.1 uncultured Clostridium sp. | reverse complement strand
GCTGCATACAATCTTACTGAACCGTTTTTATCGTGTTTCAAAACGTCAATCAAAGGCTCAACGGCTTTTGAATCACCCATTTCACCCAATATACGAGCTGCATTGTATCTAACTTTTTCAGAATTGCTTGTTCTTAAATCAGTTAAAAGCTCATCAAACGTTTTCTTCACTTGTTTTTTCTTACTGTTCACACTAATTGTCATTATTTTCCTCCGACACTATACAATAATTTCACACCTACTTCTATATAAAGTTTTATTTGATAAAATTATTGCCTTTTAATCTTATAATTATTAACTTTTGTTTACAATTCATAAACTTAATTTTTGTTCTTTCCTACTAGTTATCCGGTCAGATGGTCTAATTAAGGGTAATTCTGACACTTATTTGTCTTGTACTACTATTATAACATATTTTTATTATTTAGTCTTCAGTCTTATAGAAAATTTAAAAAATGTTTATAATTGTTTTTTTAAAAATAAGTGTAATTCAAAGATAATAAAAAACTTAATGTAACAATTCTTAACAATATATTACTCACAATTTAGAGTAATAATAAATTCTGTACCAATACCTGACTCACTAAAAACCTTTATTTTTCCGTTGTGTTTATCAATAATTTTCTGACTTATTGCAAGCCCTAAACCCGTACCGACTCCAACACCTTTGGTAGTATAACCCGCTGTAAAAATCTTATTTATATTCTCTTTTGGAATTCCTTTACCTGTATCCTTAAACTTAATCGTCAAGTTATTATTTTTGTACTCAGTTGTAATTGTTATTTTGCCATTCCCATCAATTGCCTGACACGCATTAACCAAAATATTTGTAAACACTTGATTTAGCATATTTGGATAGCATTTAATCGGTGGTAATTCTCCATAATATTTTTCTATTTCTATACGATTTTTAGTTTCATGGCGAATTAAATCAAGAGTCAAATCAAGCTCTTTATTAATATCAGCTTCTTGAAGTTCAGCCTCATCCAAACGTACAAACTTTTTCAATGACACTACAATATTACTTATTCTTTGAATAGCTTCACAATCAATAGCATTAATTTCTTCAAACATTTCTTTCAGGTCTTGTTGTTCAATTTTTGAAATAATTTTTGAAATAATTGCATTATTTGATTTAATTGAAGCAACCGGAGTATTGATTTCATGTGCAACACCGGCAACAAGTTGACCTAACGAAGCCATTTTTTCAGAATTTATTAATTGCAATTGAGTTTCTTTCAGTTCTTCAAGAGCATTTTTCAAATCTCTCACGTTTTTGGCATTCTTTTGATAAAGTTCAGCTCTAATAATTGCGTTACCAAGCTGTGAAGATACTGCATCAAGAATTTCCACTTCTTCATTAAGTTCTCTTTTTTGATAACTCAACAAAACCAGTACCCCAAGCATTTTTTGCATGTGAAAAACAGGAACAATTATTCTTAAAACAGGTTGTTTAAACGGTTCTGACTCAAGATATTCCATTAAAGAGTACGTAATTGAAATATTATCACTTTTTAATTTTTTCATTGTATATGCATCAAATGCAATTTTTTTATTCTTTGGAATATTTTCACCGTAAGTTTCTTCAATACAAAAGCCGTCTTCACAACTTGAAGCAAAATATGCTCTAAAACATCCGAACATTATTACCAGCTCTTTTAATGCTGAATTTAATATCATTGAAATATTCATTGATTCTCTGATATTATTTGAAACCTTATTAATTAAAGCAATTCTAATAGCCTGAGATTGAGCTTTTTGTCGAATTTTTTGAAGTTCGTCATTTTCCTCTTGTAATTTTTTTAATTTTTCCTCAAAAATTTCTCGTTCTTTCTGGTTATCTTTTAATAAAATATCCGAACTTACATCAACCAAAAATATAATTGTGTATTTTCCACGCTTAACGGCAGTCAAATCATAAAAAGCTGTTTTACTCCTATCATGCGAATATGAAACTCTGGCAAAGAAATTCTCCTTCGACACAATTGCCTGAAAAACCGGTGAATACAAATCGACATTTTCACTGTCCATCGGACACATTTCAAAATTCATTTTATGGGCAAATTTTCTTATATCCCCAAACTCATGAAACACTCGACAAAAAGTGTTGTTCTTAAAAACAACATCCTCATAATCCCTTACAACAATAACCGGATCTCTGTACTGGTTGAAAAAATCAAACTTTTTCATAATAAAATTATACGTCAATGCAAAGTTTTAGGCAATGTATGAAGATTGACAGAAAAATATAAACTACTTAATTTAGAGTATTGAACTTTGAATAAATATATAGTTTAATAAGGTTAATCAGGTAGACAGGAATTATATCGGATGTTAGAAATCACAAAGACCCAAGACAACGGGTCATTAGAAAAACTGAATTTAAACGAAGCAGTTTCAGGTTCTTGGTTCAACCTGATTAATCCTACACGAGAAGAAATCCAACAAGTTTCTTTAGTTTTAGGACTGGACGAAAGTTTCTTAAATAACTCACTGGACGCCGACGAGTTATCACGTATGGATTTTGAAGACGGAAACCTATTAATCATCACCAACGTCCCTGTCATGGATGAAGAAGGTAATTTTGATACATTACCTTTAGGTTTAATTTTTACACCGGAAAGTATTATCACCGTATGTTCACACGAAAATAAAATCATAAACTCTTTCAATGAAGATACGGCGAAATTCTTTGACACACGTCATAAAGCAAATTTCATGCTTAATATTTTATTCCGTGCCGCAAAATTTTATTTACGTTATTTAAATATAATTAATAAACAAACTGAAAGTATTGAAGATTCTTTGAAAAAAACTACGCACAACAAAGCATTATTTCAGTTAATGGAAATCCAAAAATCTTTAGTTTACTTTACAACCGCACTAAAAGATAATCAGCTTGTGTTGCAAAAACTTTTAAGAATGGTTAATGCACCATCCTTGCAAACTATATTAAAATTCACAGAAGATGATATTGATATGCTTGAAGACGTAATTATCGAAAACAAACAGGCAGCCGAAATGGTTGAAATGCACCGAACAATTTTGGAAAGCATGATGGACTGTATGGCATCAATCATCAATAATAACTTGAACCTTGTAATGAAATTCTTAGCAGCTATTACAATTATCATGTCCATCCCTACAATGATAGGTAGTTTCTGGGGTATGAATGTTCCTATGCCGTTCGGGGACAATCACTACGGATTTATGATTGTAATTACAATTTCTATAGTTGCAACTTGTATTGCTGCAGTATTTTTCAACAGAAAAGGTATGATGTAAAAAATGTTTACTGCAATTTTTGCACTAACAGCAAGGATTTTTTCTAACCCCGTAGCAAATTTATTACAAAAAATTCAAGCAAAAAAACATAGTTCTATTTTAGTGAACTTATATTCATTTTTGTTTTTAAGCTTATTTTGCATTTACCCGTCCATTGGGAACAATTGGGGAAATTACGAAAACAGTTTTTGGATTTATGTAATCCTTGCAGGGATTTTATGTACACTTGGATCTGTTTGTCTAATCAAAGCTCTGCAAATTGGTGAAATGTCAGTATTAGGACCAATAAACTCATACAAATGTATTGTAGGACTTGTAATAGGAATACTTTTACTTGGTGAAATTCCCAGTTTAACAGGTATTTTAGGAGTAATTTTAATAATTTGGGGTAGTCAGTTTATTTTTGATACCATACAAAAAGGTGCAGGATTAAAGATATTATTGAGAAAAGACATTATCTTAAGATTTTGTGCATTATTTTTCACAGGATGTGAAGCGGTCATTTTAAAAAAGATAATTTTAATGTCTTCGGTTTGGGAATGCTTTGTGCTTTGGTGCTTTATGGGTTTTGTTTTTTCAATAGTTTTAATGTTTTTATTTAGGATAAAATTTGAATTAATCAATAAAAAAGATTTGCTTGAATGTTTTGGGGTTGCAATTTGTCTTGGCGTAATGCAATTATCAACAAATTATGTATTCGAAAGGCTTAATGTAGGATTATCATTAGCTCTATTCCAGTTATCAAGCCTAATTGCCGTAATATTTGGATATAAAATTTTTAAAGAAACGAATTTTGCAAAAAAATTCATCGGTTCAGTTATCATGATTGCAGGAAGCTGCTTGATTTTACTAAGTTAAAACATCTTCACTTATTAATATTACTTAATGATGTGCCATATGCAAAATTATGGTTATAATATAAAATATGGCAGATATTGATAAGAGCAGTTTAATTGAACTAAAAAAAAGAGTTCGTGAAAAACTCAAAACAGCAGAACTTTATAAATACAAGGGTTCTGTATCAAAACTTTTGGGTCTTACTGTTGAAGTCAAATTACCCGGACTTAAAATCGGTGATTTATGCTATATCGAAAACTTTCAAGGAGAACAAAAACCTGCGGAAGTTGCAGCATTTAAAGGTGAAGTTGCGCAATTATCATTACTGCTTGACGGAAACGGCATTGGACAAGGAAGTCTTGTAACATCTACAGGACGCCCGATTACAATACCTATTGGAGATTTTTTACTGGGGAGATTAATTGACCCTTTAGGTAACCCTATTGATGGAAAACCTCTTGAAACAGAAGGGGCAACATGGCGTGAAATCGACGGACCTCCTCCAGGACCGTTTGAAAGACCAATTATCACCGAACAATTCTCAACAGGAGTTCGAGCAATTGACGGATGTATGACAATGGGCTGCGGACAGCGTTTGGGACTGTTTGCAGGTTCTGGGGTTGGTAAAAGTACACTTTTAGGCATGATTGCCAGAAATTCTGATGCGGACGTTAACGTTGTTGCTCTAATCGGCGAACGTGGTCGTGAAGTTAAAGAATTTGTCGAAGATGCACTTGGCGAATATGGTATGTCAAAATCAGTATTGGTTTGCTCAACAGGAGACCAACCGCCATTAATTCGTCAAAAAGCTTTATTAACAGCAACAGCTGTATGTGAATATTTTAGAGACCAAGGTAAAAAAGTTTTCTTAATGACAGATACTGTTACCCGTTGCGCAATGGCAGGTCGTGAAGTTGGGTTGTCATTGGGAGAACCTCCTACAATGAAAGGTTATCCGCCATCAATATTTTCATGGCTTCAAAAGGTTTTGGAACGTGCAGGGAACAGCCCTAGAGGTTCTATTACCGCACTTTACACCGTACTTATGGAAGGTGATGATATTTCTGACCCAATTGTCGATATTGTGCGTGGTATTGTTGACGGACACATTTTCTTATCAAGAAAAGTTGCCGAATCAAATCATTATCCTGCAATCGATGTTTTGGGAAGCATTTCCCGTTTGATGAGTGCGATTGCAGCACCGGAACATAAAGCCGCTGCAGGAAAACTTCGTACCATTATGTCAATGTATCGTGAAAACAAAGACCTTATTGACGTCGGTATGTACCAACCAGGTTCTAACCCTCGACTTGATACAGCAATCGAAATGATGCCAAAAGTTAACGCATTTCTTCAACAAAGAACTTCTGACAGCGTAACAATGGAAGGTACAATCGGTCAACTTGTCGAAATGATGCAAGGGGTCGATATTTAAATATCCCTAAAGACTAATAAAGATTAACAACATATTGACTTATTTATTCAAAAAACAAGCACTACAATGCTCATGCCCGACAATTTTTAAATTCGGAACATTTTCAACACATACAGGCATTACATACTCACATCGAGGATTGAACTTACAACCGTCGATTTTATCTGACAATGTTGGAGGCTGACCTTTTATAGTTTCCAATTTTTCACCACGATTTGACGGAAGAGAATTTAACAAAGCTTTGGAATACGGATGATTTGGATTTTTGAAAAATTCTTCTCCTGTTGCATTTTCAACAATTCTTCCGGCATACATAACCGCAATATTATCCGTATTTTCTCTGACAAGTGCCAAATCATGAGTAATTAAAAGAATTGAAGTACCTTTATTTTGCTTGATTTCATTCAATAAATTCATAATTTGCGCCTGAATAGTAACATCTAGCGCCGTTGTAGGTTCATCTGCAATTAAAATTTCCGCATCACAAGCAAGTGCCATTGCAATAATTGCTCTTTGTTTCATCCCACCTGAAAATTCATGAGGATAATTTTTTAATCTTGATTTAGCCGCAGGAATTTGAACAGCTTCGAACGCCTCAATAGCCTTTTTTTCTGCTTCAGCACCAGTCAATCCATGGTGAATTTTCAGTATCTCCATAAGTTGATTTCCGACTGTATATAGCGGATTTAACGATGTCATCGGATCTTGCGGAATAAGAGCAATTCTTTTTCCTCTGACTGAGCGCATTTGCTTTTCAGTCATATCTAATAAATTTTCATTATTGAAAATTACTTCACCGCCTGATATTTTTGCAGTTTTCTGGAGTAATCTTAAAATACTCATTGCACTCATTGTTTTACCACAACCGGATTCACCAACAATTGAGAGCATTTTTCCTTTTTCCAATGAAAAAGAAACATCAAAAAGAGCCTGCCTGAACTCATGCTCAAACTTAAACCCCAAATTTAAATTTTTAACATCCAAAATTATCATTATTAGAATTATATAATTATAATAATGATAAGTCCATAAGTTAATACGGCAAAATTAACGAATTCTATGGAGTAGGAACAGATGGTTTGCAAATTAAGTTCTTAATCCATACAAAAGGTTTTTTAACAAGATTCAACACCGAACTGCCGACATTTTTCAAAGTTGTCATATTAAGCTTACCTTTTAAGAATTTATAAGAAGCAAGCAAACCAACACCCGTTAAAATTCCGGTTAGTAATTTCTTTTTCCAATTTGCAGGTTTAACAGGGTCATCGTTTTTAGGGTCAAAAACATCTTTACCAGGGCCACTGAAACCTTGAACAGATGCAAAATCAGGATGTCCGTAATATCTTGGAGGTTGTCCCAAAATTGCAGCCGGAGCATCGTAATTCACTATACCTGCAGAAGCTACCGCATCCATTGCACTTATCCAATCTAATGCCATAAAAACTTTCCTTTATATTTTACCTACATATATATAAAGTATTTTTTATCAAAACTTTTGCCTTTTCTTATAAATTTTGTAACGCATTATTTACGCATTTACCCCTTTGTGGTAGGATTTTTGTATATAAAAAAGATTTAGAGGTGAGAAATAAATGGATAAATATTACTTAACAACAGCAATTGACTACGTTAACGGAGCTCCGCACATCGGACACGCTTATGAGAAAATTTTAACAGATATTATTGCAAGACATTACTCCCAAAGAACGAATGATATGTTTTTCTTGACCGGTACAGATGAACATGGTATCAAAATTCAAAAAACATCAGCCGCTCAAGGGAAAACTCCGAAAGAATTATGCGATGAAAATTCTCAAAAATTCAAACAAGCTTGGAAAGCCCTAGACGTAAATTATAACAGATTTATCAGAACAACTGATGAAGATCACGAAAAAATCGTTCAAAAAATCTTTAAAAAATTGGTTGAAAAAGGCGACATTTATAAACACGAATACGAAGGTTTGTACTGCTCAGGATGTGAATGTTTCTTGAATCCAAAAGATTTAACAGAAGACGGACTTTGCCCTGACCACTTGAAAAAACCTGAAGTTGTAAAAGAAGAAAACTATTTCTTTAAGCTTTCAAAATACAAAGATGCAATAATCAATCACATTAAACAAAACCCTGAATTTATTGTTCCAAGTTTCAGAGCAAACGAAGTATTAAACCAACTTGAAGACATTCAAGATATTTCAGTATCTAGAAATAAAGCAAATGTAGGGTGGGGAATTGATGTACTGGATGATGCGGAACAATCAATTTATGTATGGATTGATGCACTATCAAACTATATTACGGCAATCGGATACGATACAGAAAACCCATCCGAACAATTCAAAAAATTGTGGCCTGTTGATGTTCACGTTATCGGTAAAGATATTTTAAAATTTCACAGCATTTATTGGATTGGAATTTTGATGGCTCTTGAATTACCATTACCAAAACATATTTTTGCACACGGCTGGATTACAATTGACGAAACAAAAATGTCAAAATCTTTAGGTAATGTAGTTTCACCTACTTCCGTTTTGGAAAACTTTGAATTGACTCACCCTGATGCTTTCAGATATTACATGGCAACTTCAGCTCCTTGCGGTCGTGATGGAAACTATTCAGATCAGGATTTCAAAGAAAAAGTTAATGCACACCTTGCTAATAATATGGGCAATCTTTTAAACAGAAGCCTTTCAATGCTTGTAAAATATTTTGACGGAGAAGTTAAAGAAGAATTTTTGGCAAACCGCTCAAAAGAAGCTGAAAGTTTGTTAAGAACAGCTCTTGGAACAGTAAAAATTGTAGAAAACCACTTTAACCATTTTGAAATTCAAGAAGCTGCACAAGAAATCATTTCAATTGTTGATGCTACTAACAAGTTTGTAACCGACAATGCTCCTTGGACACTTGCAAAAGAAGAAAAGATGACAGAATGTGGACAAGTATTAGCCACAGTATTAGAAATTATGTGTATCGTATCATCATTGATTTATCCATATTGTCCTAATATTGCAGCAGATATGGCAAAACAATTGTCATACGATTTGTCAACAAAACTTGATGATATAACATTAAACAACATAAAAGCAGGAAAACTAATTACAAAAGAAGAAATTCATCCTGTATTTTTACGAGTTGACAGTGAACTTGCAGATAAAAGCAATAAAAAATAGATGATTAAAACATTTGAGGATTAAATTATGGCAAGAGCAATAATAATGGTTATAGATTCAATGGGAATAGGCGCAATGCCTGATTGCAAAGACTTTGGCGACATTCCTGAATGCAATACCTTAAAACATGTTTGCGAATTTAACCAAGGTTTAAATGTTCCAAATATGGAAAAAATGGGTTTAGGCAATATTCAGGAATTTATGGGAATAAAACCAACAGAAAACCCAACTGCAACTTATGCGACGCTCGTTGAAAAATCAAAAGGAAAAGATACAACAACAGGCCACTGGGAGATTGCAGGTATAACTTTAGACCGCCCATTTTCGACATTTCCAAACGGTTTCCCGCCTGAACTTGTTGAAAAATTTATCAAAGAAACTAATTGCGGAGGAATCCTTGCAAACCGTCCGGCAAGCGGAACTGCCATTATTGAAGAACTTAATGAAGAACACCATAATACAAAATTTCCAATTATTTACACATCAGCAGACAGCGTATTTCAAATTGCAGTCGACACAGATTTAATTCCACTGGAAACTCTATACAACTGGTGCGAAACAGCGAGAAAAATCTTAACAGAAGATGATTACTATATATCTCGTGTTATCGCCCGACCATATAAAATAATTGACGGGAAACCAACAAGAATTTCAAAAGACAGAAGGGATTATTCAATTGAACCGGTTGCTCCGACTCTTTTAAACGAAATTAAAGATGAAGGCGGGAAAGTTGTCGGCATAGGTAAAATTGAAGATATTTTCTCAAAATCCGGAATAACCCATGCCATCCATACAGGTTCAAATAAAGAAGGACTTGAACTGACTCTACAAGCCGTTAAAAATGAACTTCCGTTAGAAGAAATCGCATATATAAAAGGGAAAACATATAATAAAAAAGAAATTATTTTCACAAATTTAGTTGACACCGACATGCTATACGGACATAGAAATGACCCTAAAGGCTATGGTAAAGCAATTGAAGAAATCGACACCTACATAGAACCGATAATTTCTGCAATGAAAGATGATGATATTTTAATCATCACAGCCGACCACGGTTGCGACCCGACAGTACCTGGAACTGACCACACAAGAGAAAAAGTTCCAATGCTGATGTATTCAAAATCAGCAGCTTCACAAGGTAATTTAAAAGAAATTCAAGGGTTTGATGCCATTGCAAAATTTGTCAGACTCGCATTAACTCAAAATTAATTTTTACACAATGCTATTTGATATTTTATAAATTTTGTTATATAATTTCAGTGTGGAAAAACCACAGTAAATAAAAAATAAGGAGAACGTAAAAATGACAGTAAAAGTTAATGATAGTTGCATTGCTTGTGGCGCATGTGAATCAATTTGCGACGCAGTATTTTCAATTGATGACAGAGCAGTAGTTAATGAATCAGCTGTTGCTGATAACATTGATGCAGTTAAAGAAGCTGCTGATGCTTGTCCTGTTGGAGCAATCGAAGTTGAATAATTGAAATTAAGTTTTCAAAAAAGGGCGCTGATTAAAATTTAATCAGCGCCCTTTTTATTTACAATACTGTTATTACTTAAAAAGAACAAGTCATAACCAATTCTCTATCATTATCTCTTGCTTCTTGGATTGCAGCTTCGGAAGATAATTTTTCAACTTCATTATCTCTGAGAATACCATATATTTTACAAGTACCATTATGTGTTTCTTCCAATCTGTTACTTAATTCATCAACACGAGCATTAAGATTTCCCAGTGAAGTCTGCAATTCCGAAATATCACCTGAATTATCCGAAAAATTATTCCTCTCAGATTGAATATCTTTTTTAAGATTAGATTTTTCAATATTTGCACTATTTTTGGTTTTTAACTGAGTTGCATCTTTAGTATTAGAATATATTGCAGCTACTACAAACACAAATAATAAAACAATTGTTATTGTTAATACTTTAAATTTATTTAGACCTTCCATGCTCTCCCCTTTTTTATAAATTGATATTTCTGAAAATATTTTATCATAAAATATCAAAATAGCCTAAATATTTACATATTCGGTTGCAATTTCAATTATTTTGTAATAAAGTGAAGGTGTATGAAAGCATTTACTTTAAAAGGAGGAAGCTAAAACATGGAAACATACGGAATTGAAAAATTTGGTATTATCGGACCTAAAGCAGTTTACCGCAATTTGACTCCTGCACAATTAACAGAAGCAGCATTGCGTTTGGGTGAAGGTACTTTATCTAACACCGGAGCATTGGTTGTTACAACCGGAAAATATACAGGCCGTTCACCTAAAGACAAATTTATCGTTGATACAGAAGCAGTTCACAACGATATCGCATGGGGTAAAGTAAACCGCCCTATCAGCAAAGAAAAATTTGATTCAATCAAAGGTAAAATTGCAGCTTACTTACAAAACAGAGAAGTATTTATCTTTGATGGTTTTGCAGGCGCTGACAAAACTTATACTCAAAAATTCAGAGTTATTAACGAAATGGCAAGCCAAAACTTGTTCATTCACCAACTTTTAATCAGACCAACTGCAGAAGAATTGGCAAGCTACGGCGAACCTGATTACACAATTCTATGTGCACCTGGTTTCAAATGTGATCCGGAAGTTGATGGTGTAAATTCTGAAGCTTGTATCGCTATTGACTACGAAGCTCATGAAATTATCATCTGCGGCTCTCAATACTCAGGCGAAATTAAAAAATCAGTATTCGCTACAATGAATTATGTTATGACTAAGAAAAACGTACTTCCAATGCACTGCTCAGCTAACATGGACCCTGTAACTGGCGAAACTGCAGTATTCTTCGGTCTTTCCGGAACAGGTAAAACAACATTATCAGCAGATCCGGCTCGTAAATTAATCGGTGATGACGAACACGGTTGGTCTCCTGACGGTGTATTCAACTTTGAAGGCGGATGCTATGCAAAATGTATCAACCTTTCTGAAGAAAACGAACCTGATATTTTCAACGCTATCAAATTTGGTTCATTGATTGAAAACGTTGTTATGAATCCTGAAACAAGAGAATTTGATTTCTGCGACGGTTCTTTAACTGAAAATACTCGTGTTGGTTATCCAATCAACTACATCAACAACGCTCAAATTCCTTCAAAAGGCGGAATTCCAAAAGTTGTTGTATTCTTAACAGCTGATGCATTTGGCGTATTGCCTCCAATCTCAAGATTAGACAAAAACGCTGCTATGTACCACTTTGTAACAGGTTTCACATCTAAACTTGCAGGTACTGAACGTGGTGTAACTGAACCACAACCGACATTCTCAACATTGTTCGGCGAACCATTCATGCCAATGGATGCTTCAGTTTACGCTCAAATGTTAGGTGAAAAACTTGACCAATACGGTACTAAAGTTTACTTAGTAAATACAGGATGGGCTGGCGGAAGTGCTTCTTCAGGTGCTAAGAGAATGAAACTTTCTTACACAAGAGCTATGGTTACAGCTGCATTGAACGGTTCATTCGATTCAATCGAATTCAAACACCACGATGTATTCAATGTAGATTATCCTACAAGCTGTCCTAACGTTCCTGATGAAATGCTTGATGCTCGTGGTTTATGGGCTGATAAAGCTGCATATGATGAAGCTGCTAACAAACTTGCTCAAATGTTTGCTGATAACTTCGCAGCTAAATATCCTAATATGCCATCAGAAATCGTTAACGCAGGTCCTAAAGCTAAGGCTACTGTATAAATCGATTTTTAAAAAATCAGAAAAGGTGTTTATGTTATTCATAAACACCTTTTTATTTGTAAACTATTTTGAGCAATTACTTTGAATAGGATTGCCAAAAGATTTCAACCCCGAATTTGATTTATAATAATCCTTTTTATGGGAAGCTTTTTTATAATCATCTTTTTCCAATTTCACAATCATTGAATATTTTGCACGTTGCTGACTATTTAAAATCTTCTTGAATTCCTTATTCTCTTTTGAAAAAATACCGGAAATTTCTTTTTTTATATTATTGATAACTCTTTTTTGCTTATAAATCTCATATTCTGATGATTTGGAACATTTCAAAGCATTCAATCTATAATTCTCCTTCAACAGAATCTTAAATTTATTTTCATACAACGGCATATTTTTATTAACTATTTCTTCCCATGCCTTAATCTGACAATCAGACAAGTTTAATGCATTATAAACCGTTGCCCTGTTATACTCAAATTTATCCAAAAACTCCTTATAACTTGTTACGGAATTTTGAATATTATTATATTTTTCACATTTTTGATTACAGAAATATTCAAACTGAGCAAAAGTACAAACCTGAGAAATAAAAATCAAAACAAATAAACTAAAAAATATTTTCTTATACATAACTACTCCATAATACAATTTATACAACAAAACAAAATTTTTTATATTACCGATATTTGTAGTAAAATTAGCTTATGGAAGAAATAAATTTAAGAAATTATGCCTATCTGGGCGATGCAGTTTGGGAATTGCATATCAGAAAAAAGACTATTCTTACAACTAACAATGCAAAAAAACTGCACCAAATAACAACCAATTTAGTTAAAACCGGATGTCAAAGCGAACTTTTACATATGCTGGAAGAAAAGCAGATTCTAACAGATGAAGAATTGGAACTCTCAAGACGGGCAAGAAATCTTCCTATACCTGTCGGCAGACGTCATATACAAAGTGATTATCGTCAGGCTACCGCTTTTGAAGCACTCATTGGCTGGTGGTATAAAAATAATTTTAAAAGATTAGAAGAAATTTTAAATATCATAGATAAAGAAAAGAGCCTCTAAATAGAGGCTCTTTTCTTCTCGAGTTTAATTTAATTATTGCCTAATTATTTATTTCCGTAAACGTATTTTTGAGCTCTTGCGTCCATATACATTTCTTTTAATGTTTTATCATCAACAGCTTCTATTTTGAAATTGGTAATATGATCATCTGTAGGATTTACACCAATTAAATTACTTAAAAGAAGAGTATTATCACCTAAATATCCTTTAGCTACTGCACCTTTCATAGAGAATTTATTACCTTCAATCTGTCTTGCAACTCTTAATGTGTCGCCATCAGTTTGACAAAATACTCTTGAAACAGGCGAACAATCAGCTATTGTTGCTCCTTTTACATCACTGTTATTAACCCAAGATTCTACAAAGAAACCTTTTGGTGAATTTATTGTTCTACCTTTTTCATCAGTTACAGTAAACGGAGTTTCAGGAATTCTTAAAACCTGTTTTCCATATGATAGATGATTGCCTTTCCAATCTTTTATTTCCGTATCATATACAAGAATTTTTTTATTGCCCGGGAAATCAGTAAAATTCATATCACCGGTTTCTTTTGTCATATATTCCCACTCACGAATTCCTTCGTAATGAGTTACATTTCTTTTTGCATTAGGGTCATCTTTATCTCCGTCAGCACCATCAATATCCCAATTACCAAAATTGTTGAATATAGAATCCAAAGGCTGAGGTCTTACAAAGTCATTGTCCCATTTTTTGATAGTATCAGTATGCACCCATCTCCAAATTGTAGTATCAGAATGATGAACAGTTGTATCACCATCAATCCATGTACTAGCTTCTGCATTAACAGAAATAGGGTCATCACAACTTGTAAGAGTACTTGCAGCTACAGGGAGTAAAATCATACCTACAATTGTACCTTTTGCAGCATTTGCTAAACCTGAAGATTTTTTTCCTTCATTGTTAGCTGTAAAATTAACTGCGTTTTGAGTATTATTTTGCACCTTTTGAGCTCTTTTCGGTGCTGAATAGTTAAAATTATTAACCGGACATATTCTCATTTTTTGTCTCCTTATGTAACATCGACAATTATTTTAAATCTGAACAAAAATAAACTTGCTAGCTCTATAAACAATTGTTTCAAAAAGTAAAGTTCAAGTCAAATAAAGAACTAAAAAAATACCATCACTAATAAAGCGATGATATTTTTATAAAATTAATAAAACATTTTAAATATTTCTATGATTCAGCCAATTTTTGACGAACCAAGGTCTCAACTTCTGCCAAAATTTCAGGATTTTGTTCCAAGAATTCTTTAGCTTTTTCACGGCCTTGACCAAGTTTTTCTTCGTTATAGCTAAACCATGCTCCTGCTTTTTTAACAATATCTAAGTTAACAGCTACATCTAAAATATTACCGATTTTAGAAATACCTTTACCAAAAATAATATCAAATTCTGCAGTTCTAAACGGAGGAGCAAC
>CAZUKK010000031.1:0-15148 GCA_964620875.1 uncultured Clostridium sp. | reverse complement strand
ACGATTATTGTATCCGCCGCCTCTGTTATCACGGTTGTATCCGCCTTGACGATTATTGTATCCGCCACCTCTGTTATCACGGTTGTATCCGCCTTGACGATTTTCTCTGTTATAAGGTCTAGGGTTTTCATCCCCTCCGCTTGAATAACTGCTGTAGAATTGTGGTCTTTCATCTCCGCCGCTTGAGTAACTATTTCTTGGAGTTTCGGTTTGAGGTGCTTGAGGGGTTTCTTCAGCTCCAACCATCATTTTTTTATCCGGATATAAGCAATCAGGACATATAACTCTTTTAGGGTTTTTTGTTTCAAATTCGCGACCGCACTTAATGCACTTGTTTACATACATAATAAAAGCCTCTTAATTAAATAAAATTTTCTGATAATAAAATAAATTTAAGGTAATCCTCACAATATAAATCGATTTCAAATAAAAAATATAACTTATACCAATATTGTAGCATGTAATTAAAATTTATGCAAGTGGGTTAGTTGGTACATATATACATGTTTTACATAGATATGAAAGTTTACTATTTTTCAATCATAAAAGTTACAGGGCCGTCATTTACCAATTCAACATCCATCATTGCTCCGAACTGTCCCGTTTTAACCGGTATGTTGTACTCTTTAATTTTGGAAATAAAATACTCATATAACTCGTTTGCAATTTTAGGTTCTGCAGCTTTATCAAAACTTGGACGAGTTCCTTTTTTGCAATCTCCGCATAATGTGAATTGAGAAACTATAAGCATTTCACCTTTAATGTCCAGAATGGAACGATTCATTTTTTCGTTTTCGTCCTCAAAAATTCTCAAAGATGTGAGTTTCTGTGCTAAATTATCTGCGTTAAGTTTTTCATCACCTTTTTCGACACCAAGAAGAACCAGTAATCCGGCTCTGATTTCTGAATATATTTGCCCCTCAATTGTTACGGAAGCTCTTTTTACTCTTTGGATAAGTGCTTTCAACGATTCGCTCCAGATTATTTGTTGAATAATTCCGTTTGGGTTATTTTTCTTCCGCATGATTTATCTTCATCGCAGAAACCTATTCTTTCGCATTTTGGTACAAGATATTCTTTTAACCAAGGTTCTTCTGAAATAAGTGCATCACACATAGCTTTTACAAGACATCTGATTTCGTATTGAGCACGAGTACAAAGTCTTAAATTCGCAAGATGAATCATTTCTCTTAAATTTAAGCTGACAACAAGTGAACTTGCTGCTGCATTTGGCATAACAAATCTTGCATCTTCTGCAGGGATTCCCGCTTCTACGAATTCTTGATACTGTTCGGATATTTTACCCATAAATGCAATAAATTTTTCTTTAAGTTCAGGATTTTTTTCTATCGTTGGAGGGATAATATAATCAAATTGACCTTTTTCTTTAACATATCGTTGAGATTTTTGAGAAAAAGACATATGACGATGTCTGACAAGCTGGTGCGTACATGCTCTTGAAACGTTTGATACTGCAAAACTTACCTGAATATGTTCAATTGTTGAATAATGTCCTGAACCTATAACTCGTTTGATAAGTTTTAACATTTTTTCTTCGTCGTCAGTGCTTTCATATATGTTTATCGGATAATCAGCGCTGTAGCATGTTCTGCATGCCGTATAAATCGTTTTTAACATCTTTTCCGGTTTAGATATAAGATTTACAACCGGTTTGTTGTTCCCTTCCATAAAATCCCCCTCAATTTTCTTCTAATAATCATATATTAAATAAAAATTTTAGTCAAAATAAAATAATATTTTAATATAGTTCTGGGTTTATATTGAAAAAATACATAATTAAAAAAGACGGATTTTATATCCGTCTTTCTAACTTTAAATATTATAATACTACGATTAGCTTTTTTTGCCGTATCTTTTGTTGAATCTTTCAACTCTACCTTCAGAGTCTAAGATTTTTTGTTGACCTGTATAGAATGGGTGGCAGTTGTTACAAATTTCAACTGTTAAACCTTCTACAACAGAACCTGTTTCAATTTCGTTTCCGCAAACACATTTGATTGTTGTTTTTTTATAATCCGGATGAATTCCGCTTTTCATAGTTACCTCTTTCCTTCAAGATTCCAAACTTGAAATTATTTACATTCGACTATCAAGATTTTATATCATAAATCTAGAAAATCAAGTGGTGTTTAACAAATGTTTACCCGCAACGAACTGATATGCTTATAATAATTATTATGAGTACATTATAAAATTTATTTGTCTCCGACGGGTCTTCCAGACAGGGGCACTTTTGTTGTCAAAAGTGCCTCAAAACCAGAGTCCAATACTTCACTCGTTAATCAAAGTATAACTCAACTCAAGGCAAGTAAACTCGCTATCGCTCAAACAACACTTGCCTTTGTTATTGTTTCGTTAACATTGATTACTCGTTTCGTAAGGACTCCTCAAATAACAATTAAACACATTAAATTTTTGACCTCCACGAAATGAACAATAAAATAAATGTGAAACAGCAACAAAAATGAGCTTGTTCGAACATAAGTGAGTTTGCTCATTTTAGGTTGAACATTATATTTTATTAGTGAATGAAGTGAAGGTCAAGAGTTTCTTTCTGACCGCTTTCTTTGCGGTCAAAGAAAGCGGTCTATAATAGTCAAAAATTTTATTTAACTACTCATAATAATTATTATCTAATCGGAGTCAGAATATGAAAAATTACCATTTTTTAAATATAAAAAATACTGCAAGTATAATAAAACAAAAACCTACAAGATAGTTCCATTTGAATTGTTCTTTTAGGTATAGCACAGAGAAAAAACTAAAAACAATGAGTGTAATAACCTCTTGTATGGTTTTTAATTGAGCAGCGTTATAAACGTCATATCCCATGCGGTTTGCAGGAACTTGGAAGCAGTATTCAAAGAAAGCTATGCCCCAACTTACTAAAACGACAGCCCATAATGTTGAGGTTTTGAATTTTAAATGTCCGTACCATGCAAAAGTCATAAAAATATTTGAAATCAGTAGTAAAAATATTGGCATAATTGCTCTAATCATTGTTCTAAAAGCCTTTCAAAATAAGTGATTTACTCAAAATATTATATAACAAATAAAGTTGCTTGACATAATAATTTTTTTTGCATATAATCATTTATACAAACACACGCCGGTATAGCTCAATTGGCAGAGCAACGGTTTTGTAAACCGTAGGTTGTAGGTTCGAGTCCCATTACCGGCTTTTTTACTGAAAAAATGAGCGCATGCAAGTCTTTATAATAAAGTAAGGCAGACTGAATAAAGAAAGCTGAAAACCTTTTGGGTTACTTGCCACTGACTCTCAGTAAAACTCAAGCCCTTGTGGCTCAGAGGTAGAGCACTCCCTTGGTAAGGGAGAGGTCACGAGTTCAAGTCTCGTCAAGGGCAAATTTAATTGCCTTAGGCAGACGAAAGAAAATTAAATACGGGTAGGTGGCCGAGTGGCTAAAGGCGACAGACTGTAAATCTGTTCTCGAGAGAGTACGGTGGTTCGAATCCACCCCTGCCCAAACTTTAAATCCCTCTTAGCCAGAGGGATTTTTTAATAATATAATAATTATAAATTTTGAAAATAGGGGTGGCATGTTAAAAGACATCTTGGGAAAGTTTGAAAAGTTAGAAGAAGTAGAAGCTATTGCCATTGGTGGTTCTTCTGTGGCTAAAACTTCTGACAGTAAATCCGATATTGATGTATATATTTTCTCAAAAACAGGCATCCCTATTGAGATTAGAGAACAAATAATCAAACCGATATCATCTTGCTTTGAAATAGGAGGAGAATATTTTGGGTCAGGTGATGAATTTTATGTGGATAATATCTCAAAGCAACTTGATGTTATGTATTGGGATATGAATTGGTTTGAAGGAATAGTTGAAAATACTTGGTTCAAACATTATCCGCAAAACGGGTATACAACTTGCTTTTTATACACACTTAAAAATTTTGAGATAATTTATGATAAAAGTTATTGGCTGAAAAACCTGCAAAATAAAATTAATACTCCATATCCAAAACAGTTAAAAGAAAATATAATTAAACGTAATCTTATGTTGATGAAAGATAAACCGTTTGCTTCTTATTATGAACAAATTGAAAAAGCAATTTTACGAAAAGATTATGTTAGTGTAAATCATAGATTAGCAGCCTTTATTGCGAGTTATTTTGATATAATTTTTGCAATAAACGATATGCTTCACCCCGGAGAAAAGAGGTTAATCAAGTATATCAAAGATAACTGTAAGATATTACCTAATAATTTTGAAGAAAATTTATTAAGTTTATTACTGCAACCAAACGATAAGACCTTAGAAATCTTAGATGAAATAATTTTAGAGTGTAGAAAAATAAAACAATAAAGTCGTTGATGAATATTTAGCTTATGCAATATAAGAAATTTTATTGTTTTTTGCTTCGTTTTGCATCAATTGTTTTGCGGCTTGTGCTTCTTCTGTAGCTAACATCAAAAGTGTTTGGTTATAATCATTATTTATCGCAAAATCAGTGTCCATTTGGTGCAGGGTCTCTAAATCATAATTTGTATAAGGCATATTCCTTACAGTATTCATCATATTTCTATGATTACGCATCAAAGCATATGATGCATTATTCTTTTCTGAGATTGCATTCATTCTGGACATTAACCCGACTAACATAAGATACCTTCCTATCACACTTCTACTATATGTGTAGTATATAATATATTTTTATTTTTTGCAACATTTTTGGGGGTTTTTGTTACGATTGTAAACTTGACTTGATTTATCATTAAATATAGGAATTTAGAGGGGAGAATTGGTTATTTCTTTGGCTTTGGAATAGCTTCAAGTCGTGTTTTTGCGATTTGAAGATAGTTTGCAAGACCTGAGTTTTCAATTTCTTCTTGAGAGTGGTAATTTTTCACCGTATCATTTCTTGAACTTCTGCCAAGACTTGTTGCTTGAAATTTTACCAGTTTATCTTCTTCTACAAACAGGCTTTTCTTTATATTATCATTTTGTCCTGTGATTATAATTTTTGTACATTTTTTCCCTTTCATCACAGGAAAGCTTAGGACGATATTTTCTGAACGGTCATTTATATTTCTAAAAATAAGACAAGGACTGCTCATAATTGTGTCAATACCGTATTTTTCTTTGAATGCTTGTTTTCTTTGCATATCTTTGATTTTTAGCATTTTTGCTTTGCAAGCTTTAAATAATTCCTCTACTTCGTTTTTAAGTTTCATCCATGCCGGTTTGAGTGTTCCTATTTCTGTTGTTGAATATTGTAGTTGTCTTGCTCTGTATTTTTCAATTTCTTTTATCAGATACATCTTATAGTTTTTTAGATTGTCTAAAATATCTGTAAAATGTATATTAACAGAAGGGGATTCCAATTCGTTTTGGGTATAATAAGTGTTTCTTTCCCCGTTTTTAACAACTCTGCTTAAGTTCATTTCTTTCAGTACTTGATTGTTTTCATTTATAAAATAATATATTGGCTGATTCTTTATGGAGTTATTAATCTTTAAAACCAGAAAATTGTTGAGTTGGCGGTCGGTTAAACTGTTAACGGAGCAGGTTTCTCCAAGATTATGCGTTAATTGAAATTCAAATTCTTGCGGACGCTTACCTCTTTTTACAATTTTGTTGTATCCATATTTTATGTTTGTTTTTGCGACAGGGTGTTTTATTGTATTAATTAGTTCGTGAATTTCAGTAAATAAACTTTTAATTTCTTCTACTTGCGCAATTTGTTGAGTTTTTAATATTGCAGGTGGTTTAATTCTATCAAGAATGGTTTGAAAATCTTTACTAACAGTACTCCTTCTTAATTTTAAGATAGGAAAATCAAGTTCTGATAATGTTTCTTTTATAAAATCAATGATATTATCTTTTTCGGTATTGAACCCTTTTGCTTTTGTAATGCTTCTGTTTGAATATTCTATCTCTTTTTCAATTTCTCCTTGGTTTCCTTTTAGTTGTCTTAAAATTAATCGAAATGAGTCAGGTAATGAAATTTCTATAGTCTTCCCATTTATAATTGCTCTGAAAACACCGTTTTCTAAAGGTGTAATGCCGGAAATTTTTGTTATTTCGGCTAAAGCCTTTTTTCTTCCGTATACATCTTGAGATGCGTCAACAAGACCTTGTATTTTGGGTTTGATTGAGTTTAGTGCAGATATTATATCAGAAGTTTGAGAGCAAATTTCATTTGAAAGTTGAGGAAGTTTTCTCGCTCCGAAAGATAGTTGTCTTTTTTCTTTGTATGGGGTAATTAGAGTCAACATATGGATATGAAAAACCGTGAAAATTTTTTTTGCTGTTTTAGGTTAATCTTATGGCAAAATTATTTTTGCTTCCACATTTTTTGCTGCCTCTATACTGTTGTTAAATCCGTTAAGTAGTTCTGCTGCAGTTCGTGCATTATAAAACTTTCCGCTTGTTACAAGTGCAGTGCATTCTAACTGTTCCAAATCGTCAGAATCTTTTATGTTGAAAGCGATTACATCAATTGTAACATCCCGTCTTACTCTTATAAGATTCATAACAAATGTGCATGGGCTTTCATCGCAGTTTTCCCCTCCATCTGTTAGTAATATGATATGTTTTTTCCCGCTAAATCCCATAAAATCATATTTTATTGCTTGCTTAAGTGAGTATGTAATCGGTGTCATTCCTCTTGGTTTTGCTTTGTTCAATGCTTGTTCTACGTAAGCAGAGTTATTTTTTAAAATTGGGCTTACAAGGGTTGAAGCTCTGCAGGCTTCCATCGGGGTAAATCCCATTCGGTGTCCGTAAATTCTAAGTCCGACCCAAGTATTAGGGTTTATTTTCGGAAGAATCTCTTTCATTGTTTTGAGCATTAAATCTACTTTTCTAGCGCCTTCGAGAGATTCTGTCATACTGTTTGAAAAATCCATGATAAAAAGAATACGTTCCCCTTCTGTGTCGTAGTCTTGGAAGTTTCTATTGAATTCTTGTGGTGTATGAACCCCATATTGACTACCAATTGCAGGTATAGTTAAAAATAAAAATATTGCTGCGGTAAATATACATATTTTTTTCATATCAAGATTTTAGAAGAATTCCCGTTATAATGTATTCTCTTGCCGGAGTTCTGTTAAGGTAATTGTTTTTTGATTATTAACATATGTAAAGTCTTATTTAATATTTGAAAAAAGATAAAAAATAAATTTTTTATATATATGTAGTAAAAATTCTAAGAGAGCGATGTAAGATGACTGATTTGAATATTGATTTAAGAATAAGACAGCGAGATAGCCAATCTGTTGTCCCAAACAAACAGTTGGGTGAAAAATTAGCAGCTCCAATTTTTGATTTCAGTTCATCTGCTCCTGTTTTAGATTTGTCCAACAATGTTGACGATGCGCATATGATTGATTCTAATGAATCTATAGAGCAAAGTTCAAAATCTGAGCCTGAGGTACATATTGAACATGATGGTGATGCAACTATAAAAACAATTCTAAATCCTGATGGTTCAAAAACGAAAACAACAGCCAAAAATGGGTTTATGAGTATAGAAAATTATGACTCAAATGATAGGCTGATTTCAGGCGAAATAATATATGACGATTCAACTTCAACTTCTATATTATATAGTTATAATACTGAAGGAAATTTGATTTCTCAAAAAAGTATATATAAAAACTCGGGTAGTAATATTATTCGAGATACTGAATATAGATATAATGAATTTGGACAACGAATAGGAGAAGTTGTAAAATCTTCGGAAGATGGAAAGTTAAAAACTGTAAAAAATGTTGTATTTTTGGATATTGCTGATGACAAACCGGGTAAAATTCTTGAAAAATTATATGATGCTAATACTCAAGAGTTACTTGAAACTTCAGAAATAACGGAAGAACAATTGGAAAACGGTTTAGTAAAGCAAAATATTAAAACAACGAATGATACTGAAATTTCAAAGACAGAAACAGTTATTGATGAATTTGGAAATATTTTTTATGATACGCAAGAAAATATAGACCCTGAAACAAATGAACGTATAAGTTTTACGCAAGAGATTAATGAGTATGCAGATGGAAAAAGAATCTCATCAAAAATAATTCAAAGAAAAGATAAATTAGATTCTCCAAATGATATGTTGTACAGTATTACGGCTAAAAGCTATAGGGAAGATGGCTCATTGTTAAGTAGTAATTATGAGATGAAACGTTTTGATGGTACAGGATTGCATTCAGAGTCTCAATATAATGAGCAGGGCAGGATAGTGCTGGATAAATTAGAACTAACAGATGTTTATGCGAATACGACAGATAACTCTACTACAGAATATGAATATGATACGGATGGTACAACCCTTAAAAGACGAGTAACTAAAGGTGTAGATGAAGAAAGTCTGCCTTATGAAAAAATTCAGGTATTTAATGAAAATGCTGAACAGATATCTTGTGATTCTTCGAAATATCATTTAGGTGTAAAAACAGAGGAACATTATGAGGCTATTAATAGTAAAGTTCCGGTATCTACGGTTGTATATGAAGAAGATGGAACTACAATAAAAGATGTAACCGTTAATAATTTTGATAGTAATGGTGTTCTTTTATCTCAAGAAATTAAAGATAAAGACGGTAATATAATTTCAAAGCATGATTTTTCAAAAATAGATGGAAATTTTGATACCTCGTATCAGGAAGGATGTGGAGATTGTTATTTGTTAGCTGGTTTAAATGCTTTAAGAGAGTCTTCCGAAGGTCAAACTTTATTACGTCAGATTATAGATATTCAACAAGATGAAAACGGCAATAACTTATATACAATAAAATTTCCGGGAACTCAAATTGTAAGACAGAATTTGCTCGAAGTTGGTATCGCAGAATCTGATATTCCTATAAAATCTTCGTATACGTTTACAGAGGCTGAATTATATGAAAAAGCAAAGCTAGCAGGATCGAATTATTCTCTTGGAGATAAAGATGTATTGTTACTTGAGGCTGCATATGAGCAATATCGTAAAGATGCTCAATCTTGTCTTGAAAATCAAGGGCTTTTAGTTAATTCTTCAATGCTTTATGCAAGAGGTGTTGAGAATAAAGAAGATGGGGATGTTTTAGATGGGGGTTGGCAAACGGATGCAATTTTCTTGATGACAGGAAAATCTGCTGAAACAGTTTCTAATCAAATATCTTATGAAGCTCCTATTTGTAAAATTGATTCTAATTATAATATGACAATATTAATGGCAAAAACCGAAGAACCAGAGGAAACTGATGAACCAGAGGATATCGAGGAAATGGAGGTTGTTGAAGACTTGATAGAGCCAACAGCACCATCTGCACCAGCTGCATCATCTGCACCATCTGCACCATCTGCACCAGCTGAGCCTCTGTATAGTGTTTATAAGCCGGAATTACTGGATTTGAATGATTTGTTTGATATTATTGAGCAAGATTGTAATGATGGCTCTTTAGATAATTTTGCAGTTTCTGCATCTTTTAATGTTTCAACTCAAACTGTAAGCGGACGTACATTCAAAAATCGCTCCCACGCATTTTCGATTTCAAAAATTGAAGGCGATAATGTATACTTAAAAAATCCGTGGAATCCTACTAAAGAATTTATTATGACAAAAGATGAAATTGAAATGGCTTGTTTGGATTTTTCTATTATTCCTTTAAATAAATCCGGTGAGGCTGTTGTTGAACTTGTTAAAAGTAATAAACCTGAAGTTTAAGAACCGCTTTACTGATTATTTTAAAATCCTGTACAATTAATCCGATTTGTAATAATATTGAGAGTAATTGGAAGGGTTACGGATATGAAAAATAGCAGAGAAATTATTAAACAGGCTGAAATTGATTTAAAAGAACAATTTGAAATTATTGAAGATATAAGGGATTATAACCAAGAAAAAGTTTTGGATGCTTTTGTCGAAAACAGGGTTGCTCCTGAACATTTTTATACTGTTTCAGGTTACGGGCATGATGATTTAGGCAGAGAGGTTTTAGATAAAGTTTTTGCACAAGTTTTCGGGGCAGAAAAGGCCTTGGTGAGAATTCATTTTGCATCAGGTACTCATACTTTGGCGTGTGCTCTTTTCGGAAACTTAAAGCATGGTGATAAGTTATTATCCGTTGCAGGTACTCCATATGACACTATGCAGGAAGTTATCGGAGTTATGGGTGATGAAGAAACTCGCAGAGCATCATTGATTGGTAATGGGGTTTTATACGATGAAGTTCCGTTAATAAATGATATGGAAATTGATTTTGAGAAATTGGAACAAATGGTTGATAAGTCGACTACAATGGTTTTAATCCAGCGTTCAAAAGGGTATTCTACTCGCAAATCTTTAACCATAGAGACAATAGAAAAGATTTGTAAGATTGTAAAATCAAAAAATCCTGATTGTATTTGTTTTGTTGATAATTGTTATGGAGAATTCGTTGATAAATTAGAGCCTACCGAAGTCGGAGCAGATTTGATGGCGGGTTCATTAATTAAAAATGCAGGTGGCGGAATTGTTGAAGCCGGCGGATACATTGCGGGAAAAGAGTTATATGTTGAACGTAGTGCAATTCGTCTTACTGCACCGGGAATCGGAAGTGAAGGCGGAGCAATGTTTAATCAACACAGATTGATGTTCCAAGGGTTATTTATGTCGCCTTCGGTTGTTTGTGATGCGGTGAAAGGTGCGGTATTAGCTTCTAAAATTTTTGATGAAATCGGTTATGATTCTTCTCCGAAATATAATGAAAAACGTACTGATATTATTCAAAACATAACATTCGGTGCTCCTGAGCCGTTAGAAGAATTTTGTAGAACAATTCAATCTTTATCACCTGTAAATGGTTATGTTACTCCGATACCTGAGCATATTCCGGGGTATGAAGATAAAGTTATTATGGCAGGAGGAACGTTTATTGAAGGTTCTACAATAGAACTTTCTGCTGACGGACCTATGAGAGCGCCGTATGTAGCTTATATGCAAGGCGGTTTAACCTATGCGCATGTTAAAATAGCTCTGAGAAAATTTTTAGAGAAGCTTTCTTAAATAAATTTACATAGATAGAGTATGTATTCTTGTAACAGAATGTAAATTTGTGCCTATTTATAAATATGCAAGTCAGAACTTTATTTTATAGAATTTTCAACATAATGTACTATATTTTTTTAAAATTGTGTGTTATAATATCATTGCACTTTCTGTGCACATGAAAAATTTAGTAAATAGAAGTTATAAAAGAAGAGAGGTAAATTATGGCATTACCAAATGTGGCATATTTTTCAATGGAAATAGCTATGGATCAATCGCTAAGCACTTACTCTGGCGGTTTAGGATTTTTAGCAGGTTCTCATATGTTGTCAGCAGGATATCTTCAAATGCCAATGGTTGGTGTAACTATGTTGTGGTCATATGGTTATTATGATCAACGAATTGACCATTCAGGCAATGTTGAAGTTGCATATATAAGAAAATATTATGATTTTCTAACAGATACTAATGTTCAAACCGAAGTTGATATTTTTGGAGAAAAAGTTAAAGTTAAAGCGTTTTTAGTACGTCCTGAATTGTTCGGTACTTGCCCTGTTTACCTTTTAACAACTGATATTGAAGGTAACAGTGATTGGGCTAAGAGCATAAGTTACAAATTATATGATGGTAATGAAAAAATCAGAATTGCTCAAGAAACAGTTCTGGGTATTGCTGGTGTAAGAATTCTTCAACAAGTTGGATATAATTTCGATGTTATCCATATGAACGAAGGTCATGCTCTTCCTGCAGCATTTGAATTATTAAGACAATACAACGGTGATTTAAATGAGGTGAAAAAACACACCGTATTTACAACTCATACTCCGGTTGCTGCCGGTAATGAAGTTCACTGGGTTGATACATTATTGGAAGGAGGCTTCTTTGCAGGAGCATCTCGTGAAACTGCCGTAAATCTTGGTGGTGAAAACTTCTCATTAACTGTTGCAGCATTGAGAATGTCAAGAATTGCGAATGCGGTATCTCAACTTCACGGTCTTGTTGCTAACAAAATGTGGGAATGGGTTGATGGAAGATGCCCTATTCGTGCGATTACAAATGCTGTTAATCTTGAATACTGGCAAGATAAGAGAATTGCTTCAGCAAAACATACTCCTGCAAAATTGTTAGAAGTAAAACGTGAAATGAAATCTGAATTGTTCAAATATATTGCAAATGTTGCAGGTAAAAGATTTGATCCGGACGTATTAACAATTACTTGGGCAAGAAGATTTGCTGATTACAAACGTGCTTGGCTAATATTGATGGATAAAGACAGAATTGGTAAATTACTTGATGAAAATAAAGTTCAAATTATTTTTGCCGGTAAATTCCATCCTGATGATGTTATGGGTAAAGAAATGTTTAACAAATTGTTAAATCGTTCTCACTCATTAAAAAATGTTGTTGTTCTTCCTGGCTATGAACTTCAATTATCAGGTATGTTAAAGCGTGGTTCTGATATTTGGTTGAATACTCCGCTAAGACCGTTTGAAGCATCAGGTACTTCAGGTATGTCAGCTAACATGAACGGTACTTTGCACTTATCAATTTTTGACGGATGGACTGTTGAAGGTACATTCAGCGGAATTAATGGTTATGCAATCGAATATCCTGAAATTGACGATGAAATGTCTTGGGAAGAAAGACATTGGAAGGATCATAAATGTTTGATGAATATATTGGAAGAACAAATTATTCCGATATACTATGAAAACAAAATGGAATGGTCAAGATTGATGAGACAGGCAATCAGAACATCTGAAGCATACTTCAATTCTGATAGAATGGTAATTGAATATTACAATAGATTGTATAAACCAATTGCGCATGATGATGAATGTTCAGGAGAAGAAAAACACGAAATGAAAATTTCGGAAGCTCCGACTTTTGATGCTTGGACTTTCTCAAACATCAAGTAATAATTGATTTAAATGTTGAAAAATGCGAATAAACTGTATAGTTTATTCGCATTTTTTATTAATTTTTATTACAAATAAAATTTTTCTGTAGCAAAATATATTTTTTTAAGGTTTAAAAGGATTAGTGTATTTAAGAAGTAAGGTTAATGAGTATGAAAATAGCACAAATAAACCAAGGTTTATTTAGTTCTTTGTCTTCACAAAGAACTAATGATTCGTTGAAGGAAAAAAGAAATCAACAAACTAATGTAATTAATTCTCAAACGATTCCGTTTGAGGGTATGACAAAGAAGTTAAAAAAGCATACATGGATAGATGGACAGAAGGATATTAAACCTTTTGTTGATGAGCGTATACAAAATGGCAAAAGTACTATGGTTGGTCAGTTGCCAAAGTTTATGTTGGAAAAGCTTCCTATAGAAAATCGTAAAGAAGCGATAATGGATATTTACAATACATTTAGCGAAATTACGGAAGAACTCAGAAATTTTGATGAAACAAAAGTATATTCTCTTGATGAAATTCAAAAAAGACGTAATAAATCTACCGTTGAAAAGTATGAAAAGATGATGCGTAAATATAATTTTATTGGCAAGTGGGATGATGCTGATTTGGAATACCTTGGCAAAGGCGGTAAGGGTGCGGCATACAAGCTTGTTGGTTTAAGGGATAAAGATAATTTTGATGATGATGAATTCGTAATAAAAGTCTTTCACGTTGTTGAGGGTGAAAATTGGCAATATTCAAAAAGTCATGGGTGCTATGCAGAGCTTAACAGTGCGGCTTATTGGATGAACACTGTTGGTGCTGATACTAACCGAGGAAAATTTTACTTTGGCGATTTGAAAAGCGGTTACATGATTAATAAATATATAGATGAAGATGTAAGGCTTCCAAAACGGGTTATAGATCCTTATCAATATGGCTTGAAGTGTACTGATGAGGATGCTGCAAAAAAACATAATGTATGTAAAGGTTACAGCTATGACTGGGGTGGGGTCAGAGTTGTAAACAGGCTTAAAAATGGCGATAAATATGCCAGAAAAATACTTGAAACAATAAAGAAAACACCTGAACGATACAGAACTCAAAAATGGCTAGATATATATGATGAAAAAGTTTCAAATTATGATAGTCGAAATGCCGGTTTAGCAATGGCGATTAAACATATGCCGGACAAGCTTTTCTGTTTTGATAAATGTATGCAAAAGCGTTCACAGAAAGTTGATCAAGGGCTTGCGTATGCTCTGAAATACTTACCGTATGAGTATGCTAGCGAATACTTTGAGAAATTGGTGCAGACAAATGATGTTACAACGCAGATTGTTCTGTTTAACGAAATTCCGTTGTTGGCGATGAAGCACAGAGATGAAAATTTAAAAGATGATTTGCAAACTATGCGTTCTGAAATTTTGCCGACAAGGGTTGCAAAGTATTATGATATAGCGGAAAAATATGCTTTGCCGGAGTCTATTGAGCACCTTGCAAGCTTCTTGCATCTGTTGCCTAAAGATAAATTCAGATCATATTATCGCAGATTGGCCGGAATAGACAATTACGATTTGCATGACAGAATGTTGTATAAGTTCTCCTCTGTAGAACCGGCAAATAGGTATTGGGCAGCATTAGCGTTAGCTAAAAATGTTACTGATCCTAGATTGGAAAAACGTTTATTGAATATGGCTGCTGATTTTCATGATGTAAAAGAGAATTCAACATTAAGAGCTCTAATCAGTGCGAATTATAGTGATAAGGCAAAAGCTGAACAAGCTTAAAAGTGTTAAAAATACAAGGTAATTTTTAAATGTAACAAATTGTGAAGAAAATAAAATAAAATACTTGAAATCATATTTTTTTAGAGTTAGTATAATGAATGTGCACAGAGCACAGATGAATTTTATAAAACCAGATACTTAGAATTTTATCTAAAAAACGAAAGTTTTATTAAAGGATTAAGAAAGTTATCTACAATAAAGAATATAAATAGTGTAGTAGGATAACGGGTGTATTTTCACCAATTCTCGGCGGGAGATTCCGTTGAATGATAGATTTACAGAACATTGAAAAAAGAATAGCTGAAACGAAAAACTTGTTAATTTCGAAAAATGATTTCCAAAAAAGACAAGATAGCGAAAGCTAGAGTTAAAAATGAGTCAAAGCGGTTTAGCGATAAACCGAAACGATAAAACTTTCTGACAATGGAGAGTTTGATCCTGGCTCAGGACGA
>CAZUKK010000030.1:0-15616 GCA_964620875.1 uncultured Clostridium sp. | reverse complement strand
ATACCCGGAATATATGAAGTTACTTCAAATCCGTTAGTTAATCTTACTCTGGCAACTTTTCTAAGTGCTGAGTTTGGTTTTTTAGGGGTTGTAGTATAAACCCTTGTACAAACTCCACGTCTTTGAGGACAATTCATCAAAGCTGGAGATTTAGTTTTGTCTTGAAGCTTTTTACGTTCTGAACGTACAAGCTGGTTAATAGTTGGCATAATTTCTCCTTTTAATTTTACCAATTTGCCCTACTTAAGCCTATTTGGAAACTTGGGCTTCGTATTCCGGCTTTTACATCCGTACTAACCGTCAAATCCAGCACGAAAATTTCGACTAGTACACATATACAATAAAACATCAACAACACTTAAATGTCAAGTAAAAAAGCCAATTATCTCACAGAATTATCAATAATTTTTGAAATATAAAAAATTCTCGGATATTTACCTAACAAAGAAAATACACATAAATATATCAACAATCCTGTCAAAAATACCTGAACTATTGAATAATCAAATAATACAGGAACATTCAAGAAAAATGAAATTTGAGCAACTAAATAGTTCAAAAACGGGATATAAGAAAGCATTTTAAAAATCAACCCAATTCCAAAGGACAAAACAAAAAATACCAATGAAATAAATATAGATTGAAATATATTAAATTGTAAAAAGCGAGATAACGACCTTTTTCTAAAGTAAAAAATCACACTCACAATAAGCCCGAACCAACCTGCACTCAAATAGGAGAATGCACTAAAAAGCTTATCGGCAAAAGATATCTTACCAAAGTCTTTTTTCATTACAATGACCCGCGAACCGAATTAATATAATCTTCTACAACTTGAGAATATACAAGCCTGTACTCATCATTATCCGGAGCTAAACTAATAGACGCACGATAAGATGAAATCGCCTGTTCAATATCATTATTCAAATAATGAGCATTTCCTAAAAGCATGTAAGTTTCCGCAACATTCGGAACAACTTGCAATGATTTTTTATAAAGTTCAATAGCTTCCGGAATCCTGTTAATACTTGAATATAAATTTGCCAACAAGACATAAGCTTCTGATTTTTCAGGGTTACAACCAATTGCAGCCTCAAACATCTTAACTGCGTTATCAAACTCTTTAAACTCAGTCATTGAAATACCATAACTGATAAAAATTCCATATTTATCATCCGTCATAGTCAAAGCTTTGTCATAGTAGTTATAAGCATTATTTTTATCTTTTAACAGAGTATATGAATTTGCAATACATACTGCCACCAGTTCATTATCCGGATTTAATACAAAAACTTTTTTAAATAACTTCAACGCAGTGGCATAGTCAAACAACTTGAAACAAACATTACCTAAATCGATTAATGAATTACAGTTTTCAGGGTCAAGCGACAAGGCTTTTTCATAATAAGCCTTAGCCTCAACATAATCTTCAATATCCTGATATAACAGGGCAATTGCATTGTATATTTCAGGGTTACTTGCATTCAAATCGATAGCCCTGTTGTAATAAAACAAAGCTTTTGAAAAGTTTTTCCATTCCGCAAAAACATTACCCATATTGAAGTAAATCAAATAATTCTTCGGATTAACTTCAAGTGCTTTATTGTAATAGGACAATGACTTACGAAAATCTCTTTCGTAAAACCACATAGTACCCATACCAACAAGCGCCTGAACATCATCAGGCTTTATAGCAAGCAAACTGTCCAAAACAGACATAACCTTATCATAATTTTGTTGCTTTAAATATAATTCAGCTAAAGCATGATAATTTTCAATATTGTTTGGCTCTTTCGCCATTTTAACGACTAAGTCGTTAATCTTCTCATTTAAACTCATATTTTCCATAAAATGATTGTAACTTATATTGAAATTTTTGTAAATGAGTTAACAGAAATTAATATAAGATCCTGAAACAAGTTCAGGATGACGTGTAAAACTTATCTATGTCATTCCGAACTTAGTTCGGAATCTGTAATTATATTATTGAATCATACAAATCTTTAAATTCCGGATTAAAATTTTTTATTAATTTTATCTTCCAATCCCTATGCCAATTCTTTAATTGTTTTTCTCTTTTTATTGCAGACTCTGCAGAATCTGTTATTTCATAATATACCAACTTATTCAAGTTATATTTTTTAGAAAAACCATCAACAACTTTATTTTTATGTTCCCAAATCCTTTTCTTTAAATCACCTGTTACACCAATATACAAAGTTGTATTAGTATAATTTGTAATAATATAGACCGCATAAGTTTTATTCATAGAACAATCCTAACATGAGAACAGATCCTGAAACAAGTTCAGGATGACATGCAAGATTTACCTATGTCATTCCGAACTTGGTTCGGTATCTGCAATTATATTATCGAGCCATATAAATCTTTATAAGTTCAGGATGACGTGCAAGATTTATCCATGACATTCCGAACTTGGTTCGGTATCTGTAGTTATATTATCGTGCCATATAAATTTTTATAAGTTCAGGATGACGTGCAAGATTTATCCATGACATTCCGAACTTGGTTCGGTATCTGTAGTTATATTATCGTGCCATATAAATTTTTATAAGTTCAGGATGACGTGCAAGATTTACCTATGTCATTCCGAACTTGGTTCGGAATCTTATACAAAATATTACGAGGCCATCAAAAGATGACCTCGATTTATAAAATCTGAATTTCTTCTATTTTCTACTAAAAAAATTTTTCCGCTTCTATTCTACCAATAAAACTTAATTACTTACTTAAAAAGTTCTACTAGTTACCACCAGCAACATAGTTCGGCTTCATTTCTTTAGCGCCGTCTTGTTCCATTTTTTGACAAGCTTCGTAATCATCACTAGCTTGTTGCAGTTGAGTTTGCAATGAATCATATTCAGACTGAAGCAAATCTTCTTCGTCTTTCAACGGTTCATACTGTGTTTCTCGCAGATAATCTATTTTATTTGCGATTTCTTGCTCACCTTGAGTGATGACATTTTGATAAACCATCTCAGCCTGAGACATCGCAGTGTTATAATTCTGCATTTTCGTAGCATCAGTACCTGTAGCATCGCCCCCTAATTCAGCTTGAAGTTGCGTCATAGCTTGATTCTTAGCTGCTAAGGCAGTCATTTTAACCTGATTCGTCATCAGTTTTTCCATTTGATTCAGCTGCTTATCCATTGCGGCGATCTGCTTGGTGCAAATCTTTTTCTTGGACTGTATCCTCATCATTTTCGCTTGGATAGTCCGTTTTTCCCGATGGGCAGCCATTTTTCCGAATGCGCCTAATAAGAAACTCATTGTTTTAATCCTTGTGTTTTGTCCTCGTATTTATATAAACAATTTGTATTATTGATAATTGCTTTTTTTGACACGTCATGTTAAGTAATGTTACAAACAGGGCAAATATTTGAGTATATACTATTTATATCAACAGGTATTTAACCCAGTAAATACGCTAATATAGCCAATTGTATTTTTTACATTTTTTTGTTAACATCAAGATGGTTTATTCCTAAATATGGAGAAAATTCATGCTAAAAAAATTTTATAATCCTAAAATTATAACGTTTACTATATTAATAATTCTGCTATTAATCTTTCTGCCAAAAATTACAGGATTATTAATGATATTATTTGCTTCATTTGTACTTGCAGCAGCGCTGAATCCTTACGTTAACACCCTACAGCAAAAAATCAAAAACAGAGCAGCTGCAGCATCCATTATAGTTTTAACTTCAATAATCGCTTTATTTGCGTTAATTCTTCCGATTATTATTATGTGCTGGAAAGAAGTTGAACTATTTATATCAATAATGCCTCAAAAAGCAATCAATTTGTATAACTTTATTACACATTCAAAATTATACGGACACACCATAGCTGAACTTATTCCTATGAATCAACTTGCTGAAGCTTCTTCAAACATTGCACAAGGTGTCCTCAACCAATCAGTTAATCTTACAATGGCTTTGGCTCAAATGTTATTTGTTACATTGGCTTTAACCATGATTATTTATTATATTCTTGTTGATAAAACATATATCAGAAACAAATTTATTGAATTCTTTCCTCCTGATTTAAAAGAAAAAGCAGGATTTATATTATATAATATAACCTCAAAAGTCGGGAATTACGTTAGAGCTCAAGTACTTTCAATGATAACCATAGGGGTTATGGTTACAATTGAAGCAGCAATATTGGGAATTGACTACCCTATTCTATTAGGGTTAATTGCAGGAATTTGCGACATAATTCCAATTTTAGGTCCTACAATTGCAATTGCAGTAATGGTTGCAGTTGCATTCCCTCTGGGTTATGTAAAAATCATAATTGCAATTATTCTATTCCTTGCAATTCAACAAATTTCGAATTACGTAATAAGACCTTTTCTATTTGGAAAATTCATGCAACTTCATCCGATAACAATTATGGTTGCACTATTTGTTGCTGAAGAATTTTTAGGTGTATGGGGGGTAATTTTATCACCTGCTATTGCTGCAACTATTTGCGTTTTAATTGATGAACTATACTTAAGACCAATAAATGAAAAAGAAACAGGAATTGAAATTGAACAACAACAGTGAAATATTTTTATACGATAAACCAATAAAAAAAGACTTTGATTTCAATATGTGGTTTGTTTTTCCAGGACCTGAATCTTTTGCTATGTCCTCATTGGGATATCTTTGGCTATTCAAACAAATTGATTTATCGGAAAATATTGATATTGAAAGAGTTTACTCTGATTCTAAAACTACAAGGATTATGAGAGAAAAAATCGACTTAATAGGTTTTTCTTTCAGTTTCGACACTGACTTTTTAGAAATTTTTAAATTTCTAAGGAAGAACCGGTATGAAATTAAAGCAACAAATCGAAAAGAATCAGATCCGATAATATTTGCAGGAGGGCCTGTTGTAAGTGCAAATCCTGAGCCATACAAAGAAATTTTTGATTTTATAATAATCGGAGACGGTGAAGATATAAATTTGCAAGCTGTTGAAATCTGTCAAAACGGGAAGTTAAAAAATTGGTCAAAATCAGATACCCTTTTAGAATTAAGCAAAATTGACGGGATTTACGTACCGAGATTGTCCCCGAATTCAGTTATAAAATCTACAAAAAAATTATCCGAATGTATTTATACTCCTATAATTGGAGATAACGCATTTTTCAAAAATACATTCATTTTAGAAGTTGAACGAGGTTGTGCAAACAGATGCGGTTTCTGCTTAGCCTCATACATCAATCTCCCAATACGATTTGTCCCTTATGAAAAAATTATTGAGACAATTGAACTTGGATTAAAACACACAAACAGAATTGCCTTACTGGGAGCACAAATCACAGCTCATCCAAGATTTGAGGACATATGTAAATATATAGAACAAAAAATAGATAATGGTCAAAATATAGATATGAGCGTATCTTCACTGCGTGTAGATTCATTCACAACACCGATTGTAACAACACTTGTAAAAGCAGGTCAAAAAAATCTTACACTTGCAATTGAAGCAGGAAGCGAACGACTTAGAAAAGTCATAAATAAAAATCTTACAGAGGAACAAATTTTTAAAGCAATTGAAGTTGCCAAATCCTGCGGATTATACGGTATAAAATTTTACGGAATGATAGGGCTGCCAACAGAAACACAAGAAGATATCGAAGAAATTGTAAATCTATCAAAACGAATAAAAGCAAAATATAAAGGATTTGAGATATCATTCGGATTTTCAACCTTTGTTCCGAAAGCAAACACACCATTCCAATGGTTTGGGCGTGAAGATGAAAAAAGTTTAGAAAAAAAAGCTAATTACCTAAAAAAAGAACTGCATAAACTGGGAATTCAAATTAGTATATCCAGCGCAAAATGGGATTACTACCAAGCAGTATTATCACGAGGAGACAGTTCTCTAACAGATTATTTGATTGAAGTATATAATCTTGGCGGAAAACTCGGAGCATTCAAAAAAGCTGCAAAAACAACCAATATAAACACAGATTATTTTGCTACAGAAACATACGATTACGACAAAAATTTACCATGGGATTTTATAAATTTAAATCCCGGAAAAGCATTTTTAATAGAAGAAAGTAAAAGATTAATTAACCACAAATAAAATTACAACGGAACAGAATCGGAATATACGAGGCTTGCCCAATTTTCAAAGTAACTAATCTGTGTAGCACTACCTGTTCTGATAAAGATTTTTGGAAGCTTATCTGCAGGAATATCCAAAGCTGCACAAATTGCAGCCTGAATTATTTCAGGATAAGTTACTATAATAATTCTATTCCCGATATTTTCACTAACAATTTTATCCATTGAGATTTTCACTCTTGATATCAAATCCTCGGAAGATTCGGCATCTTCACCCATTATCTCTTTTGGTGCTAATAAAACTTCTCCAAACCCGTCTGGATATTTTGCCAAAATTTGTCCCATTGTCATTCCGTTCCAACGTCCGTAATTTCGAGATTTCAAATCTTCAGCCACAATATACTCTTTTTTAAATATCTTAGCAATCATCATAGCGGATTGGACAGTACGAATAGACGGTGATGTATATATAGCATCATTTTTTACACCACGAGATTTTAGATATTTTGCCAAAGCTTCCATTTCTTCTATTCCAAGCTCTGACAACGGCGGATAATTATCTTGATTAGAAAATCTGCCTTCTTCTGAATATATCGTCGCTCCATGGCACACAAAAGTTATCTTACATTTCCTGTTAAAATACATATTACCGCCTTTATTTATATATATTATAGCATACTTTTTGTTTTTGCGATAGTATAATATAAGAAGAAGGAGGATTTTCATGAGGGGAAAAGCTTTTAAATTCGGAGATGACATATCGACAGACCACATTGCACCGGGCAGATTATACCATTTACGCTCAAATTTACCTGAATTTGCAAAGCATGTATTGGAAGATGCGGACGAAACATTTGCATCACGTATGAAAAAAGGTGATTTTGTAGTTGCAGGAAGCAATTTCGGACTTGGGTCATCCAGAGAACATGCTCCGCTAATTATGAAAATTGCAGGTGTAGGCGCAGTACTTGCCAAATCTTTTGCCAGAATATTTTACCGAAACGCAATCAATATCGGACTTTTAGCGATTGAATGCGATACAGATTCAATTGATGATGGAGATGAACTGGAACTTGATATTGAAAAAGGAGTAATTACAGATCTTACAAACGGTGCAATCATTCAAATAGAGCCACTACCACCTGTTATGATAAAACTGTTGGAAGATGGAGGTTTGGTTGAACACATTAAGAAAAATGGTGATTTTAAACTAACAGATTAGTAAAGAGTTTAATGTAATATCTTAATATATTGAGTTTAAATAAAAAATAATATATCTTTAAATTATACAGACTTAGATATACAAAGGGAGAAAAAATGAAACTACAAGAACGTACAGACAGTATCAATGAAATAATCAAAAATATTGCAGAATTTATTCAAACAAATGACGCTGTAAAAAATGATTTTAATGAATATATAAAAACAATAGGAGCAGGTACTAAAAACGGAGTTCCGTTACAGTCTGCATGTTTTAACTATATTCTTGAACGCAATCTTGGAGAAGACTTAAAAAGTATCCCTCAATTATATCTTGAAAATTCAAAAGGTTTGGATAAAGAAACTAAAGATATTGTCGAAGCAATAGACAACTCAATTTCTTCAGTTTTTGAAATCAAAAAAGTTACAAGAAACGGTTTTGAACTGTATAATATTGTAAACGAACGCAAGTATATGGTTATCTCTCTGATGAAGATGACAACCTTGAGCAATTTAGGTTCAGGCGATTATATCGTTGCAAGAATTGTTAACATCAATGGAGATTATTATTTACTTGAAATCTCAGGAGTTTTACCGGTATCAAAGAAAAAAGAAGCTTACAGGTTTGCAGTTGCAAAAATTATCCAAAACCCTGAGCTTGTTTATCTTGATAACCCTGAAAAACAAACTGAAATCGAAGAAGAAGTTGCAGAAATTCACAAGAAATTTGTTGAGTTCTTTGGAACAACAGAAATTGTTACAACAAACAAACATGCTGATAAAATTATTGAAATCTTCAATGATTACGCAGAAGAAGGCAAAAAATCCGATTTTGCAGAACTTATAACAGAGCCGGAAGAATACCAATTCTTTAATGTTTCAGAATTTAACAATTCTTATGATAATTTCCTTGAAAACTCACTTGGCGGATTTTCTTCACATAAAGAGACTTATGACGTGGGAATCATTTATGATGAGGAATTAGGGCTCTATGCTATACCGTTCTTTGGAACTTTCAACAAAATATTTGAAGTAAAAGACTATACAAAAATTTTAAACTACGATGCATGTATCAAATATTTCCTTGCAAATGATAAATACAGTGCAAACTTAATAAAAATGGTTGCATCTAAACATAAAAACTTTATGGAAATAGTTAATGCTGTACTTGCTAAAAATTACACATTAGACGAACTTTTAAGAGTTTACAAAAGAAGATATATAAAAAACAAAATAATATCTTCAACAACTGTATTGTACCGTTCAAAAGCATTTTCTAATACGCTGGGTATTATTGAAGATAATGAGAACAAACCGCAAATTGATACAAGCGTAAAAATAGGACGTAATGACCCTTGTCCATGCGGCAGTGGTAAAAAATATAAAAAATGCTGTGGAGCTAATGTATAAGTCCAAATTCGTTCTATTTGCTGATGGAATTTTGAAAGTATGATTAAACAATTAAAGCTAAAAAATTACATACTTATAGATGAACTTTGTGCCAATTTTGACAGAGGATTAAATATAATCACAGGCGAAACAGGTGCAGGCAAAAGTATCATCTTGAATGCTATTGATTTAGTTTTTTCAAACAGAGTGTCAAAAGATGTAATCAAAACAGGTTGTGATAAAGCAGGTATTGAAATAACTCTTGAAAATACAAAACATGACCTTTCAAAATTATTTGAAGAAAACGGAATTGATAATCTTGGTTCGGAAATAATAATTTCAAAAGAAATCACCCCGAGTTCTGTCCGTTCACGAATTAACGGAACTCTTGTCAATCAAGAACTTTTAAAAAGTTTAAGGACGAGTTTTGTTGATATCCATTCTCAACAACAAACTTATACCTTTTTACAACCTCAGCACCATATAAATTTACTTGATTCATACGGAAAAGAAGATTATGGTAAAGAACTTGATGAATACAAATACAAATATCAAGAATATGAATCCTTGAAAATTCAGTTGGAAGAAGCTCAAAATAGTGCTAACGCTACAGAATCACAGATTGATTTTCTAAAGTTTCAAATCAACGAAATAGAAGAAGCAAATATTTCTTCACCTGCAGAAGAAGAACAGCTCAATTCGGAATTAGAGATTCTTGAAAATGCTGAAAAACTAAAAGAATTAACATGCAGTGCCTATTGGGCAATAAACGGGGACGACGGCTCAATAATTGAAGCATTATCAAAAATCAAATTTGATATCAACAAAGCTGCCGGATATGATACAAACTTAGAAGAAATTCAACAGCAATTCTTTGATGTATACGAAAACCTTAAAGACATTTCCACCAATCTTCGGGATTACAGCCAGAACTTATCAAATGACACTCAACGGCTTGATGAAATCCAAGAAAGATTATTTTTATTTGATAAACTAAAAAGGAAGTACGGAGGTTCTCTTGAAAGCGTTTTAAAAAGTTACGAAGAATTTTCAAATGAACTTTCAGGAATTGAATTTTCTACACAAAATATCGAAAATTTAAAACAACAAATTTCTACAAAAGAAACAGAACTAAGACAACTTGGTGAAAAAATCAGTCAGGAAAGACAAAATTATGCAGAAGTTCTATCTGTGCTGATTCAAGATAAACTTGCTGTTTTAGAGCTACCTAAAGCAAGATTTAACATTAAATTATCACCAAAAGAACTCTCAAAAAATGGCATTGATGATGTTGAATTTATGATTTCTACAAATGTTTCAGAAGACTTAAAGCCTCTTGCAAAAGTGGCTTCCGGCGGTGAAATTTCAAGAGTTATGCTTGCTATAAAATCAATATTTGCACAAAATGATGATATCGATACTGTAATTTTTGATGAAATAGATACAGGAATCTCCGGTAAAGCAACCCAATCTGTTGCAGAAGAAATGGTTGAACTAGGGAAATCACATCAAATTCTTGTTATTACCCATCAGGCAATTATTGCTTCAAAAGCGAACAAACATTTTTATGTAAGAAAATCTCAAACAGATGAAACAAAAGTAGAAGTATACGTTTTAACCGGAGACAATAAAATAAAGGCTCTTGCTGAACTTGCGGGCGGAACAATAAATGAACAATCTATAGAATTTGCCAAAAATCTTCTCGGAATATCATAAATAAAAACTGATACCAAGGAAAATCCAAAATATCAGTTATGAAAGATGATGAATAATTTACAACTATGAGTAATGATTGGTTAATTTCTTATATAATCTTTTAAATGTTTAAATTTATTATTATTGCGGAGTTTCAAAATTGCCCCCTCCTCAATTTGCCTTATACGCTCTTTTGAATACCCTAAATTTACTCCCAATTGAGCTAATGTCATTGGAGCAGTTGTATTTATTCCAAAGCGTGAAGTCAAAACTTTCTTTTCTCTTTCTGTTAGGGTTTCAAACAATTCCGGAATATCAGATTTCAAGAATTCATCTTGTGTATGTTCATCAGGCGAGTTGCATGATTTATCCTCAATATAATCTCCCAAACACAAATCATCAGTTACTGCGGTTTCAAGACTAACCGGTTCTAATATAATAGACTGTTTAATTTTATTTAATTTATTTAGAGATAAATCCATCTTTTCTGCCATTTCACAATCAGTCGGTTCTCTACCAAAATCATTCATAAATTCAGAATAAAGTTTTTTATATTTCCGAATTTTGTCTGCCATATGAACAGGAATTCTTATAGATTTTGAATTATTTGCAATTGCCCTGATTATCGACTGTTTTATCCACCAGGTTGCATAAGTTGAAAACCTAAAATTTTTAGAATAATCAAATTTCTCAGCAGCTCTAATTAAACCGATAGAGCCCTCTTGAACCAAATCCATAAATAAAACACCTTGTCCTACATATCTTTTGGCAATACTCACAACAAGACGCAAATTCGCTTGTATAAGTTTTCGTTTTGCCATATCGGAATTTTGTTCTTTAATTAGTTTGCCCAGTGCCTTTTCCTCATCCGTTTTTAAAAGCTTTACCCTACCGATTTCTTTTAAATAAGTTTGTAAAATATCATCTTCATGAGCTATCGCATTAAAAGTTTTTATCTCATTATCGTCATTTTCCCCAATATACGACGGATTATATTTATAACTATCCAAACTTGCTAAATTAAATCCCACTCTAACCTCCAAATATTCTTTGAATAAATCCATTTATATAAGTAGACGAATATTAATTAAAAAAGTTTCAAAAAAAATTCTTGACATAAAATTTTGTTCTTGGTAATATAAATCTTGCGGAAGGTAAGATAATCAAATTGATTAGATTCTCCCAAACACTGGTTGAAAATTAAATAGTAATATGGGTGTTTAGCTCAGTTGGTAGAGCGTCTCCCTTACAAGGAGAGGGTCGGGGGTTCAAGTCCCTCAACACCCACCATAAAAAGAAGTTAGAATTTATCTAACTTCTTTTTATTTGTAAATAATATATAGATTTCAAACTTATACTAATCTACAGTATTACCATTACACAATATTTTCAATATTGTCCATACGTTTTTGAGTTTCATGCTTAAGAATTCTCTTAGCCAAAATCACAAGCAACGAAGCTCCAAAAATCAAAATCAATGTAATAGCAAGACCACTGTATCTTACATATTGAAGCTTAATTTCTGTAGGCTCATCCTGTTTGATTTCCCAAACATAAACATTACCTAAAACTGAATCTGCATTATTATATGATGCAAAACCCGGAACTACAATTTTAACAACAGCATCAATGTCATTAGATTTATTTTCAGATTTTTGAGCATCTTCATCATTAACAGATTTTTCAACAAATCTCTTTGTATCTTCATCTAAATTATCAGAAAAAGAATCCTCACCAACCGTTTTTGGTTCTAGTTCACTCATATCGCCGTATTTTTGATAATACTCAGGTTGCAAACCCGTAGCTTCAACTTTTACATCAGGAACTAAAGAATTCTTTTTAAAATTTCCGACTTGTTTTTGATAATCGTAAGTCATGTCAATATTATAAGAAGAAATAACAAAATTCTTTTTAAGCTCAATAAATCTACCTTTATCAAGATTTGAGACAAAACCCAAAGAAGCTAAGTTTAAATCATTTGTTGCCAAATTTTTAATCTTTTTAGAAACCTTAATAAAAGAACTATCCTCAGATGCAGAGGTTTCTACCTTGTATAAAGAATCAATAAAAGTCTCATAATTCTTCAGAATAGAAGCTGCAACAGCATCATTCTTATTAAGCAAATTAGAATCATAATTCAAAGTTGAAACAACTTCAGCCGATTTATCATCATTTATTGTAATTTCAGTTTCTACATTAGCACAGCCCGTTACAAGCGGAACTAATAAGATTAATGACATTAAAAACTTTTTCATACCTAACTCTCCCATGTTTAGACAAAAACATAATAACACAATTCTCTCCATATGTGAAATTATAAAGAATATTTAAGGTATAATAAAAATATGAAAGTGAATGAAGAATACATAACAGAAGTTGAAAAAATAACAAATTTGGGCACTGGAATATGTAAAATCGACAACTTTGTTGTTTTTATTGAAAACTGCTGTCCTAAAGATAAATTAAAAATCAAAATAACAAAGGTTAATAAAAGTTACGCAAACGGCAAAATTATGGAAATAATTGAACCTTCAACTCACAGAACAAAACCATTCTGTCCATTACAAAAAGTCTGTGGAGCATGCCAGTTGCAATACATTGATTATGAAAAACAACTGGAAATTAAACAGGAAATAACACAGGATGCAATGAGGACAATAGGAAATCTTCAAACAGAAGTTCAACCGACAATCCCCAGCCCTGAAATAAAAAATTACCGTTGTAAAATACAATATCCGATATCAAGAACAAAAAATTCGGGAAGAATCCTTGCTGGATACTACAAACCAAAATCTCACGAAATTGTGAATATTAAATATTGTCCGATTCAACCTGAGATTTGCGATAAAATTATTGAATTTGTGAGAGATAAAGCCTTCGATTTCGGAATTAGCGGATTTGTCGAAAAAAAACACTCCGGAGATTTAAGACATGTCGTAATCAGACACTCCAAACTTACAAGAAAAAATCTTGTAGTTCTTGTTGTTAACGCAACAAAGGCTTTCGACAGACTTAATGATTTTGCAAAATGTATTTATAATGAATTTGAAGATGTAACAGGGGTTTGCATAAACTTCAATTCTAAAAAAACAAACGTGATTCTAGGAAACAAAACAGAATGCGTTTGTGGAGATGATTATATAAATGAACAAATCACCGACAAAATATTCAAAATCGGACCTGACACATTTTTCCAAGTAAATCCGCTAAGCGCAGAAAACATATTTAAATATGTAAAAGAATATTTAAATAAAAACTTTGATAACCCAACAGTACTTGATGCTTACGCAGGAATTACAGCATTTGGTATCGTTGTATCGGATATATGCAAAAAAGTTGTCTCGGTTGAAGAAAACCAAGCATCATGTCTTAAAGCTCAAGAAGCTTTAAAACTCAATAAAATTAATAACGTTGAAATCCACAACACTGATGCCGGTAAATTTTTAGCATCAGAAAAACAAAAATATGATGCCATAATTCTTGACCCTCCAAGAAAAGGGTGTTCCAAACAATCTCTTGATGAAGCTCTAAGACTATCAAAAGATACAATAATATATGTAAGTTGTAATCCGGCAACATTAGCAAGAGATTTAAAATATCTGACCGAAAAAGGTGCTCAAGTAAAAAGCATTCAACCGTTTGATATGTTCTGTCATACATACCATGTTGAAAACGTTGCGATAATTAAGGTAAATTAATTAGTGCTTTTTGCTCGCAGCACGTTCACAAAGATACATCTTATCGGAAATTCTTTGCAAATCTAATTCTTCAGGCAAGTCGTAAGGAATAGTAATAAATTCAAATTTCTTACGAGAGTTATAACCTCTTGGTTCACAATCAAAAGCTAATTGAAAATTATCTCTGCGATATTTCATATACCGCGTTTTAGCCTCTTCAGAAGTTAGTTTTTCCAAACCGGTTCTAATTAATTTTTCAACATCATCATATTCCTCATCTAAGCCTTTGTTACAATCCATAACTTTATATAACGCATCATCTGCATGCTTAACATGAGCAACGTCGCATCCAACGATTTGAATTTCTCCGATATAACCTTCTTTTGTTTTAAATCCTATGTGGATTGCAGGATATCCGGAAGGTATTCGCTTATCATATGAAGTTTTCAATATATTTTGATTACATTTTTGAGCCAATTTATTCAACATACCGGCAGTTGCATAAGTCTTGCCGTTCGGAGCAACATAACTTTCAATTTCAATAATTTCATCACCATTTTTAAAGGCTTGACCCAATTGTCTTAAAAGTTTTTCAATATTTCTTGGAGAAGATTCACGCAACACGATACGAAGGCGTAACAAATCCCCCATTTCTAAAAGGCCTTTTTTATTCGTAATATCACGACTTGCAGTCTTTTTACGGGCTGATACAACCCCTTTAACCCCGCCATAAATTCCGGATTCACCAGGCATAATAGGATTATTTGGTTCGGAAGTTGTAGCCACAAGTGGTTTTAATTCTTTTTTAAGGTTATATTTAACTCTTTTAAAAGCAGCTGTAACCTCATCACATACTTGCATAGCCAAATCGTTACTAACAGCATAACTCATATTGCGGGACGTTTTAGCTTTACTTAAATCAACCACATCTTCTTCTAAAGGAGCTAAACAAGTTTGAGGGATAAGTCCCTTCGGTTTAACATCTCCTTTGAATACTGTTTGTGGGGTAATTGTCGAGATTAATTTAGTAACTTTCATGATACCTACCTTTACATTAGATATAAGTCTGGCAAAAAATATTATTTTACAAAAATGTGAAAACTAAAAACAAATTGTAACATAAATTTACAAACAGAAATTTTGGTCAAAAGAGTATGTTTGTATTATCATGTATAGGTACAGTTGTAATTAAGACGTAGGTTATGAATAAGGAGGGTAAATAATTATGCCTGGAAAAACAATTACAGTTGATGGCAATTATGCTGCCGCTCATGTTGCATACGCTATGAGCGAAGTATCAGCAATCTACCCAATCACACCTTCATCTACAATGGGTGAATGGATTGATGAATGGGCTTCACAACACAAGAAAAACATTTGGGGCAAAGAAGTAAGAGTTGCAGAAATGCAATCTGAAGCAGGTGCAGCAGGTGCTGTACACGGAGCTTTGGCAGCAGGTTCTTTAACTTCTACTTATACTGCATCTCAAGGTTTATTATTGATGATTCCTGTTATGCACAAAATCGCAGGGGAAATGCTTCCTACAGTATTCCACGTTGCAGC
>CAZUKK010000029.1:0-16360 GCA_964620875.1 uncultured Clostridium sp. | reverse complement strand
GGCAAATGCAGGCGGATGCTGGGATAATGCTAAGAAAATTGTTGAAGTTGATTTGAAAGAAAAAGGGACTGTCCTTCACGAAGCAACAGTTGTTGGTGATACTGTAGGTGATCCGTTCAAAGATACTTCATCAGTTGCGATGAATCCTATTATTAAGTTTACAACTCTATTTGGTTTGCTTGCAATGGAAATTGCGATTAATGAATCATTTAGAAAAGTAGCTCCGATTGTGGGCGTTGTATTCTTAGTAATTGCATTATTCTTTGTTGTTCGTTCATTCTATGGAATGAGAATACCGACTAAGAAATAAATAAAATCTTAATTGATGAGGGCGGCGAGTTATTTAACTCGCCGCCCTCACTTTTTGTAACGAATAAGTTACGCTTATTAAAGTTTTATATAACCTGAACCGTATATGAAAAAGTGAAAGATTAATAAGGAGAAATGTATTTATGTCAGGTATTGGTAAAGCTAACAATGTAAATCAAACAGATTCAACTGCATTTGTAAATAAGCAGGATTCTTTGGTTAATAATAAAAAAACAGAGTCTCATTCCAGACTTATATTTGGGCTTAAAAAACAAGAAAACCTTCAAAAACAAATTGATGAATTAAAAAAACAGATAAAAAACTTTAAAGCAGTAACTCCGGAGCAATATACCCAGAAAACTCAAATGGAAACATTGTTAGGGCTATATGAAGAACAAATGAAAGAATTAAAAAAAGAACAAGAACCGAAATTCAATGGACTTAATTAGTTAAAAAAAGGAAGATTTGTAAATCTTCCTTTTATAGTTAAAATATCATATTGTTCATTTCTAAGTTTGACAGATAGCGTCTTGCGCTAATGTATTCTTCAGGTGAGAGCATTTCTGCTTGTCGCTCAAGTGTTATGTCTGCCGGTGTGAATTCTTTGAGTACTCTTTTTTGAACTGTTTTTATTGTTTTATGATTGTTTTTAACAAATCGTTTTTTTAAGGGCTTTGAAGCTCTTTTTATACTTTTTTCTATAGCAATTTCCATATTTTCTCCTTGTAATTTACCATGGTATAATAAGTACGAAAAAAATATTTTTTGCGGGTAGTATATGCTAAATTTTAAAAAGATAACAATTGAAAATATTCCGATTCTTGCAAGACTTGCTGCTGATATTTGGCATGAATATTGGACTGAAATCTTAACGCTTGAACAAATTGACTATATGGTAGAAAATTTTCAATCAGAAAAAGCTATAAAAAACCAATATGAAAACGAAAATTATACGTATTACTTTTTAGAATTTGAAGGTAAAAATATAGGTTATTTTGGTGTTTCTGAGAAAAAAGATTATCTGTTTTTATCAAAGTTGTATATTTTAAAAGATTACAGGCATAAAGGTTTTGGTGGTAAAGCATTTGATAAAATTAAAGAATTAGCTGCCGAAAAGACCTATAATTCGATTCAACTTACGGTGAATAAATATAATACTAATACGATAAAAGCCTATAACAAATGGGGGTTTAGGACTATAAATTCAGTTGTTACTGATATCGGAGAAGGTTTTGTAATGGATGATTATATTATGGAATATAGGCTGTAAGTCTAATGTAAAAACCATAATTCCTGTATCATAATTGTAGATGTACAAATTTTATGGTAAAGGAGTTATTCTAATGGAAACTTTTAGAAAATGTATAGTTGAATTTATCGGGACTTTTTTTCTGATGTTGACGATAGGTTTGGGTGTTTTGATTTCGGGGGAATCGACTATTGCCCCGATTGCAATTGGTGTGATTTTGATGGTAATGGTTTACGCAGGCGGTTATATTTCAGGTGGCCATTATAATCCTGCGGTTTCGCTTGCAGCAACAATTCGTGGTGCATTGGGAGTAAAAGATTGTATTTTGTATATGATTACTCAATTCCTAGCTGCATACTTGGCAAGTTTACTTGTTATAGGATTCGCAGGAGGACGAGCAACTCTTATTGCATGTCCGTTTTCTGTTTGGAAACTTGCAGTTGCGGAATTTTTGTTTACTTTTGCCCTATGTTATGTCGTTTTAACTACTGCGACATCAAATGTTTCTAAGAATTCATACTATGGGGTTGCAATCGGTGGAACTGTTCTTGTAGGAGCTTTTGCAGTTGGCGGAGTACTTTGTTATGGTGCATTTAATCCTGCAGTGGTGATAGGTTTGATGTCAATGCATGTTGCTTGTGTTTCAACAGCGATGATTACGTTGGGTGTAACGCTTGCAGCAGGTCTTGTTGCAGCTTTGGTATATAAGCTTGTTGATGCCGAACATGATTGTCGTTAATAACAAATTAGTATAAAAGAAGATAAATTCTTGTAATTTATCTTCTTTTTTTGTAAAAATTTTCTACAAATGTAGCAAATTTTAAGATTTACGGATTTAATATGTATTACAAAACTTAAAAAAATATTGAGGTTAGTCTCTTTAGGATTTATAATATTAACCGCAAGGTAGTGTGCGTAAAGAAAGGATTAAAAATGGCTGCAATAGAAGAAATGACATACACTCAACTGGAACGTGCAATTAACCCTACTCATGATATCAAGTTATTTTCAGGACGTTCAAATCCGGGTTTGGCACAAGAAATTGCTGATTATTTAGGTACAACGGTTGGGCCTATGGTTGTTAAAAACTTTGCTGATGGTGAAATTTACGTTCAGGTAAAAGAAAGCGTCAGAGGGGATGATGTATTTATTATTCAGCCTGTTTGCAATCCTGTTAATGAGAATTTAATGGAATTGCTAATTATAATTGATGCTTTTAAAAGGGCAAGTGCAAAGACAATTACTGCGGTTATTCCATACTACGGATATGCTCGTCAGGACAGAAAAACTTCCGGTCGTGAAGCTATTACTGCAAAATTAGTTGCAGATTTGTTAACAACAGCCGGAGCAGACAGAGTTTTAGCAATGGATTTACACACAGGACAAATTCAAGGATTTTTCAATATTCTTGTAGACCATATTTTTGCAACAAATGTTCTTGTTAATTATATTAAATCTTTAAATATCAATCCTGATGATATGGTTGCAGTTTCACCTGATATGGGTGGAGCAAACAGAACTCGCCATTTTGCCAAAAAACTTGGTTGTCCTATTGCGATTATTGATAAAAGACGTGATAAACATAATGAAGCGATTGCAACGAATGTTATCGGTGAAGTTGAAGGTAAAGTTTGTCTAATGTTCGATGATATTATTGATACGGCAGGAACAATTTGTGAAGCTTCAAAACTTTTAAAATCAAAAGGCGCAAAAGAAATTTACGTTGGAGCAACTCATCCTGTGTTCTCAGGTCCTGCAGTTGAAAGATTGGGTTCTGCTCCAATTACTGAATGTATAGTAACAAATACAATTCCGCTTGATATGAGCAAAATGCCTTCTAATATTAAACAGGTTTCAGTTGCTCCATTATTGGCTCAAGCTATTTCAAGAATTCATGATGACGAATCAGTAAGTTCATTGTTTGGATTTGAAAAAGAAATGCAAGTTTCATAAAAAATAAATAAACTTAACAAACGCAGATATAGCAATGGTCTTACGACCATTGCTATATCTTTGATAAAATTTTTCTACATCATTTAGATGAGATTTTATTCCTTTGTTTAAAGAAAAATTTTTATTTGACGATAGAGATAATATAGATATGGAAAACGAAAGTTTTTCATACCTCCTCCCCAAGTCTGGTAGCCGTTCTTTTTACAAGACGGCTTTTTTTTTAGTCAACTAAATATTTGATGGTAGAAGCAACGTTAGCTGCTGTATTTAGAACATGTGCAGCTGTGTTTATTCCTGCATATTTGTCTTTTACAACAACCGTCTGAGTTTGAGCTTGTGAAATTCTTTGAGGTGTTGTATATGTTTGTTGCGGAACATTGTATGCAGGAATATATGTGTAATATCTTGGTGCATTATTGTAATAATATCCTGAATAATCATGGTAAACAGGATATTGTGTATAGACAGGTGTTGCTCTATATGTTGTGTATCCTGCACTATCAGTTGTGTAAGTTGTTGTATATGCTGTGTATCCAGGGTAAGCATAGTAGTAGTTACCATCATATGCACGAGTAGGTTCTACATAGTTTGTTGTTGCAGCAAAAACAGGTGCACTGACAAATACAAAGGTTACAGCTAATGCAAGAATAAGTTTTTTCATAAATTTCTCCTTATTGATTTCCATTGGGGATATCTTAAGTATATATTATTTAGATAAAGAATTAAACCCTGAATTTAAAATAATGTTACAATTGTAATATTAACACTAAATTTTGACAAAAACATAAGACCCGAAAGTCAATGCAGGTCTTATTTTCTATAATTGTAAATATTTTTACCAAGTTAAATATCTGATTGTAGCAGCAACATTGGCGGCTGCGTTAATAACATTTGCCGCTGTATTCACACCTGCATAATTGTCTCTGACGATGACAGTTTGTGTGCCGGCAGGAATTGCTTCTACTGTTTGGTAAGAGTAATCATACGGATAGTAGGTGTATGTTGTGTATGTGGTTGGGTAATACAGACTTGAATAGTAGTATGGTGTAATTATTGGTCTGTATGGACGTCTGTATATTGGTGGCGGTGGAGGTAACGGTCTTCCTCCTCCGATGTGATGTGGTGGTCTGTGCATGCTACTGTGTATTGGCGGTCTGTTTATGTTTGGTCTATGCCCGACAGAAACCCCGCTATGCATTGGTGGTCTACCTCCCATGGCCGGTCTTGCTCCACTTGGTGCTCCATGTCCTCCAGGACCATGACCTCCGGGTGCTGAATATGCGGGAACTCCCGCAAAAATAAATGCTAAAGCCATTACTAGGACAATCTTTTTCATAATACTTCTCCTATATTACGTCATGTAATAATAACGATATTATTAAACTAATAGTTCAAATTTTAAATAGTTTATAAATTTTTGTTACGATTATAGTATCTTGAAAATTTTATGGGTCTTATTTATAACTTTAGCATTTTAATTTAAATTTAGATTTTTTCAGAAATTATTAATCTATATAATCATTATCCTGAATTTCGCATCCAGATTTAAACAGAAGAACAATTTCCGCAATAAATATTACAAGTCCTGCAACAAGACCTATTATTGGAATCATGTTTAATAAATATGCAACTGATAATACAAAAGCATATAAAGTGCCTTTAGATTTTTCTTCTGTAATATGCCATATTCTACGGCTCATAAGATTAAAATGAAAATAAATATAGAGTATTACGAATAGTATTTTTCCTACAATATTAAAAGTTTTATCATCCATGTTAATACCTATTAGGAAAAAGACAACAGTTAATATAATAACTACGGCTATATTACTCAAAAAATAATTAATTCTACCCATTGGCGAATTCACTGTTACCAATCCCAGCAGCCATTTTTTTAAATTGTTTTCTTCTGTCATACCAAGACCACCTTTCTTTGCATAAAACTACTAAAATTGCCGAAGAAGGGACTCGAACCCTCAAGGCGTTAACCACACGAACCTGAATCGTGCGCGTCTACCAATTCCGCCACTTCGGCACAACGTAATTATATTATAAAAATAAAAATAAAACGAGTAATTATATCTAATTACTTTAGTCATGGTTAATTCCATTGATTTATGTTAGAATAGTTGTATGAAAAATTTTATGAAGATATTTTTTATAATTTTTTCATTCTTTATTTCACTTTGTGCTCCTGCATTTAGTGAAAATTATGTCGTGTCAAAAGTTGCAGATTCTTATGAAGTTATTGTTGGGGGGCAGGAAACATATACTGCTCAGGAAACCCAATCGCACAAGGTAATAATTTCAGAATTTAATCAAGTTAATTCAGAGAAACTTATTGCTTCAAACAATACTTCAAGTTATGAGATTACTCGACCAAATAACAGAAAAAATAGTTTTGGCTTTGTTAATTTTCACAAACTTTTGGCAGTAAATCGGTTATCATATGTCTTTGGTAACTTTAAGTATTTTAAATCTAATTATAATTTATTTAATAATAATATTTCGTATTTGAAAAACGAAATTTGTACTCGTGCCCCTTAGATATTCTATTTTTTATATGATTTGACGTGTACTTTTATTCAACTTTGGGTGAAGTACGGTATTTGTACGTATATTTAAAATAGGAGAATTTTTTATGATTAATAATACAGAATTAACAAACGGAAGTTCTATGTCTAATGTGCAAAACAGATATTCTGACAGCAAGGGTACAGGAGTTTTGGGTACATTGATTTTTGCGGTTGTGGTAACGGTTATTATGGTAGTTGTTGCTCACATTAAAGGTTTTTGATTTTAATATCTGTTTGGCTCAAGTTGTGTGAATATTTTTTATTTTTTGAAAATAGACTAAATTTTCAGTTGATTTAAATTGATTTAAAAAATTGAAAGTTTTTACGGGCTTATAAAGTTCATTTACCCCCTAAAATAATCGCATGACACCATTTTTATGGTGTCTTTTTTTTATTGACCTTTTATATCATCTGTTATTATCTCAGGAATTGGTGTTATAATCATTCGTTCCATGTAATCGTCATTTATTTTGCGAATTTCTTCAGTCATATTTATTATAGCAGTTTTGTTGGGAGTTTGGTATACTTTTTCATATCTTAAAATGTTCAATCCTTTTTTATTATGGTTTTGATATTTAAAAATATTATAAATAAATACCGCCTCTCCATTCAGTTCGGAGGTTTCCAGATAGCTGATTAATGCAATATTTTGTTTTTTATTTTGTACAAATTTTAAGAGTAATAATTTATCATTATTTTCAATCTCTTTACAGGTTTGTTGAGCATATTTTAAAGGGTTTGATATTCCTGAGTTGTAAAGAACTTCAAACCTACTTGTCCATTTAGTTTTATTTTCATTATTTGTATAGTAAGTATTTTCAACAGTGTTTTGGGCTTCGGGTTTATTTACGTCTTTTAACTTATATAGATTATCTGTAAAGTGAATACTTTCAGCAAATGTGGTACTTCCAATAAGTACAAATATCAATAATAAAAATAGCCCACATTTTTTCATGTAAATAACCTCCGATTATATTTTATTAAAATATAAGCATGGGTAGATTTCATTGGTAGTGTGGGTAATTGTTTTAGTTTATATAAGCATTATCAAGCAATTTTATTTCAAAACTGCTTCCCGCAGGAATTGAAATATTTCCACCTTTATTTGTTAACCCTGTAAGCGGAGAAATTATTGTATTTACAGTGTAACCTGCTCCTCCAACTATAGTTGGTAGCGGAGATAATATAGAAATTATCGGAATAGATGACATTTTTGAAGAAACTTTGGTTGATTTATTGTAGAATTTTTCGCCTTTGTCTACTTGTTTTGCAATCCCTTTTAAATATTGGCGTTTTCCCTTAATCCTGTTAAAAAATATTTTTTTATAGTTTGCTTTCGTAATCTTTGCATTTATCGGATAAGTTTTTCCATTGTAGCTTAGGGATTCGATTTTTACAATTATCAATCCGCCATTTCCTGTTATTTGCGGAGAATGTGTATTAACTACAGTTCCGTATAATTTTGTACCTGCAGGTATTGTTATGTCTTTTTTGTAAACAGGAGCGGTTGTTGTAAAAGATATATTTGTTCCTGATCTGGATTTATCAGAAATTGTCTGGTTAGAGTTTACGTTGAATTTTGTCCATTTACTTATTTTTATTCCGTTTTTTGGATCAATTTTAGTAATTTGGGGTTTTTCTACAGAATACTCAATGGAAGCTTTTGGGGTATTGATTGGAGTAGAGTTTACTTTTGGTAAACTCGGTAAAATATCATATTCCAATTGATTTGAATTATATTTGCTTTTTATTTCCGCATCAATTGAGGTGTCGAAATCCAAGGAATACACCGGTATTGCGCATATAAACAATATTAAAACAGCTGCGAGGCTTTGTTTTATCATCTATAACCCTTTTTATTTAAAATATTTTTGTAAAAATCCTTTTGGTAAAAACAGACATATAGTTAACATAGCTATCTGTAAACAAGGTCTTAAGAAGCTAAGTTTTGGAATAAAGTTGCTGACTAAAAAACAAAATATTGCAAACGCAATTACATAAAAAATGGATTTTCCTTTATCATAAGTTATATCATAAAGTCTTTTCATGTAAGAAATTAAAATAACATATAAAAAGCTGAGTCCAAGGACCATTGCCATAATATCCATTACTAAATCTCGTTTTGTTATAGGGATAATATCATGGAGCGGAATAATAGCTATCATAAATATTACATAAATTAAACATATAACTCCAAGGGTTTTCAAAAACCCCATACGTCCGAGTGCCCCGTCAACTATAAAGGGATTTTTTCCTCTTTTTACTTCAACTTCTTTGCTTTCTTTTTCTTCCATAATTATAATCTCTCTATTTTAATAATTCATTAATTGCTTTTGCGGCTTTTTTTCCTGCCCCCATTGCATTGATGGCATTTGATTCTCCGACGGGTGCAACGTCTCCTCCGGCATAAATGCTTGAGATGTTTGTTGCTCTGCTGTCAGAATCTACTGTAATATAACCTCTTGAATCCGTTATTATTTCTATGCCTTCTTCTTGGGCTGAATGTTGAATGATAGGGTTTGGACCTGTTCCAAGTGCAACAATTACAGTATCAACATCTTCGATTACATATTTTCCTGTTCCTACGGGTTTACGTCTGCCGGATGCGTCAGGTTCTCCGAGTTCACAGATTTCAAATTTCATACCTGCGACATATCCGTCTTTGTTTAAAATTTCAACAGGAGCATGTAAAAATTTAAATTGAACACCTTCTTCTTTTGCGTGTCTGATTTCTTCAAGTCTTGCCGGCAGTTCTTTTTCTGTTCTGCGATAAAGGATTGAAACTTCTTTAAAACCTACACGAACTGCTGTTCTTGCTGCATCCATTGCAACATTTCCACCGCCGATGATTGCAACTTTTTCTCCGATTTTTAAAGGTGTTGCAGAGTTTTCTTGTCCCGCACCCATAAGGTTTACCCTTGTTAAAAATTCGTTAGCTGAAAAAACACCGTTAAGGTTTTCGCCCGGAATTCTCATCATTTTTGGAAGTCCAGCACCTGAGCAGATGAATATTGCATCAAATTTATCTTCTTTAAGTTGTTTTAAAGTGATTGACTTTCCGACAATAACGTTTGTTTTAAATTCTACTCCCATATTTTTAAGGTTTGTAATTTCTTTATCAAGAATTTTGCGAGGAAGTCTGAATGGAGGAATTCCATAGCGAAGAACACCGCCTAGTTTGTGAAGTGCTTCAAATACAACAACTTCATGTCCTGCTTTTCTTAAATCTGCTGCCGCAGTAATTCCTGCGCAGCCTGAGCCTACTACGGCAACTTTTTTACCTGAAGGCTTAATTTCAGGAGTGTCTGCGTTTGTGTTATCTCCAACGTAACGTTCTAATGCGCCGATTGCGACTGCTTCACCTTTTATTCCTAATATGCATTGACCTTCGCATTGTCTTTCTTGAGGGCATACTCTGCCGCATACGGATGGAAGCATACTTGTTTGACGAATAATTTGTCCTGCTTTTTCTATATCATCTTCTTTAATTGCTTCTATAAAATCAGGAATTTGGATATTTACCGGACAGCCCTGAACACATCTGGGGTTTTTACAGTGTAAACATCTTGATGCTTCCAATTTTACTTGTTCCGGTGTTAAATTACTTTCTACAGGCTCAAAATTAGTTCTTCTTTGTATTTTATCTTGTTCTTGTACGTGCTGTCTTTCTGCAGCCATTGCGCTATCCCCTCTTTATCTCATATACACTTGATATTGTAGTTTAAAAACGAAACTTGCGCAAGTTTTTGATTTAGAATTCATAATCTCCCAAAAGTTCATTTGCTCTTTTCATAAATTCGCCGAATTCTTTATTTATGATTTCAATTCCTGATAGTAGGTAATCATATTCAGTACCTTCTTCAAATGCAAAATTAAGGGCATCTTCAAATGTTTTACTCAGATTATTGAGCCTGATTAATTTATACATTAGTTCTCGTTTTTCGTCTTTATTCATATATACCCCTTTTTTGATACTTATATCCGCACACCTTGTCAGTGGAGTTATCACAAAATATAACACATAATTTTGCTATGACAAGCAGTGCGATTAAAAATATTCAAATAAATATAAAGAAATATCGTTTGGCACGTGGTTTTACTCAAGAGCAATTAAGTGAATTGTGTGAAATTTCTGCCGATTATATGTCGCACTTGGAAAGAGGTACTCGCATACCAAGTTTACGAGTTTTGGTAAAAATTGCTGAAACTTTAAATGTTACTATTGGTGATTTGGCAGCGGATGTCGAGTTGAAGAATTAACTGAATTTTATATTTTTTGTGTTATAATCCTTTTAAAAGGGAGTGGGGTTATGACTTTAGAGATTATTATTTTAACTTTATCAGTAATTATGACAGGGCTTTTGGTTTGGATTTTTGCGTCAAAGCATTATAAAAAATCAATAGATGTTTTGACGGAAGAAAATTTGAAGTTAAAATCTCAAGTTGGTTTGAATGAAAATATTATTAATGAAGTTAAAGTTGCATTCTCGCAGATTGCACAAGATTCCTTGAAAAATCAGCAGGAAGTTTTGCTGGCTGAGCATTCTAAAGATTTGAAAACAAAAATGGACTTGTTTAAAGCTGAAGAATTGTTGCCGGTAAACCGTTTGTTGAAAGAGTTTAAAGAAAGTATTGACAACTATCAAAATGCGCATAGAAATGAGTCTTTAGAGATAAAAAATGCTATTGCAACTGCTGAAAAGTATGCAAGAGCTCTTACTACAAACCAAAATTCCAGAGGTGAATTCGGAGAAGATTGGTTGGAGCAGATTTTTAAATTTGCAAATTTGGGAGAAAATGTCCATTATACAAAACAGTTCACGGCAGAAGGTGCAAAGCCTGATTTCGTGGTTAATCTTCCAAATGATAAAAATATTATAATAGATTCAAAAGTTATTCTGAAAAACTATATTGAATATAGAGAGTCTGAAGATAGTGAAGTTTTGAAAAAATCATTTATCACAGATTTGACGAATTGTATAACCTCTTTGGCGAAAAAGAATTATGAAGAAATTGACGAATTGCAACAACCGGGGTTTATTCTGATGTATATTCCTGTTGAGTCTTGTGTAAATATGGTTTATACAGATTACGATTTTAGAAAAGTTGTAGAATTAGCTTCATCTAGAAATATAATAATTGTTGGAACGGCATCGTTACTTGTAACATTGAGATTGGTAAGCCAGTTGTGGGCTTCTCAAACTCAGTTTGATAATGTGAAAAATATAATTACCGTCGGTGAAAATTTATATAATAATATCGCATCTCATGCTCAGAATTTGATGAATATTCAACAGCTTGTGGATAAAGCTGCATCAGGAATACAGACTGAGATTAATCGTTTAAGATTACGTAAAAACGGAAGTATATTTAAAGAAGCTGAAAAATTGAGAGAATTTGGAATTTCATCAAAAGAAGTTAAATCAGGTAAAAAAATTGTTGAAAATTCTATTCCTGAAATATTATTGACTGAAATTGACGAATCTGAAGATATTGTATCTAATGAAGTAGGAGTATAAATATGAGTAATGAATTTGTAGAAAATAGAAAATTTTGGGGGCTTGACGGTGTCATAGGCAGACGAGATTATATTGTAAACTGTTTGATTATAGAAGTCTTTGAACAGTTTGTTGTTAGTGTTGTGATGTACGCAGCATTGATAAAAAACTTTCATATGATAAACCTTTTTAGCACACCGAACACTTATCCTCATTGGTATTATTGGTTAATTACTGCAATCGGAGTTATTTCTTCCGTATTTTATTATTCAAACTTTATGCGCAGACTCAGAGATATTACAGAGAGTGCTGATGTTCAGATTATAGCCGGAACTCTTACTTTACTTAATTTTGTTTGTTATCTGAAAGTTGTTCCTACATTTTTAAAATGGTTATCCTTTGCCGTTATTGTATTTTTGGCAGTAAAAAAGGGCAGTATAACTTCAAATAAACCTGCGGATGATGTTATTAAATTTAACTGGGGTGCATTTATCGGTACATTGTTTTGGGGTATTTTTAATAAAGCTTGGATAACTTTTTTAATTATACCTTTTGCGCTTACAACGGCAGGTTTTCCGTTCATGCTTATTTGCGGTTTGAAAGGTAATGAGTGGGCTTATAAAAATAAAAAATATGATGACGTTGAAAAATTTCACAAATCTCAATATAATCAGTCTATATTATGGTTGATTCTTACTCCGATAATATTTATTATGATAACTCTTATAATTACTGTTTCAGGGGTTTTGGCTGTTCATAAATTGACGCAAAATAATCCGGACTTTTTAACTAAGCTTGAAGCTTTTACGGTGAAATTGGAAAAATATTCTGTAGAAACAATGTTTGAAAAAATTGATGTTGAAGGGGATGAATACAAGTTTTACCTTGAGCCGGGAGCTTGGCAGGCGTTAACAAATACTTCAAGATTTTCATTTTTTAGAATGGCTGTTTCCTATGTTATGGTACGACAAGGCATGAGTACTGCTGTTTCTCCGAGTAAAAATATAAGTGAAATAATTAAAGATTATGTTGAAGTTGCGAATAAAACGAAAATATATAGTACATATAATAATGAAGTTTTAGCGGATTTTAACTTAAAAGAGGAAATGTTAAACGATAAGTCTCAAGCTTTTAATTCAAAGTCCTTGAGTGGCATTGATAAATTTATTAAAATCCAACATCATGGATTTAATTCAAATAATTTTCCAACAGTGCCGTAGTTAGTTATAAATTATTATCAATAATTTTGCAAACATCTGCAATAAATTCTTCACAAGGACGTTCACTATAGTATTGAGAGGTCCGTTTGGACGGGATTGGGTTATCTTCACCGTCAAGTCCAAGCAGTTCTCTACAGATTATTGTTCCGTGTTTTTCTTTGAATTTTGATGCAAGATTTTGGATTAATGTATAATGCTGAGCTTTAACTTCATCGTTATCGCTTTCTGTATATCCTTTTTCAAGTCCTGCAATCATAAACATTGCGCTGACAGCTCCGCAGACCTCTCTTAGCCTGCCCATTCCCCCTCCAAAAGAGGATGTTAATTTGAGTGCAGTTTCTTTATCTATTCCATATTTGTGAGCATAAGTTAAAAATACCGATTGGGCGCAGTTATAACCTTTGGTAAAATTATCCCTTGCAGTTTGTTCATTACTATTCATTATCCCCTCCGATAAGTTCGTATAGCACTACTGCTACTGATGTTGCAAGGTTTAAGGATTCTACATTTTTTGTCATTTCAATTTTTACTGATTCTGTTGCAAATTCTATCAATTCATCCGATAAACCGTTAGCTTCAGAACCGAACATTATTAAAACAGGTAATTCTGGACGGAATTTTTTTAATAATTGTGTTGCTCTCGGTAATGTTGCTATTCGTTTAAATTTTTTGAATGTATCAGATAATTCATTGAAATCTTTAATTTGAATTATTGGGATTTTCCAAAGGTTTCCGACTGTTGCTCTAACGCATTTAGGATTATAAATATCGACACTTTCTCCGTATGTGATAATAGCATCTGCTCCAAATGCTGTGGATGTTCTAATAATTGTTCCTAAGTTGCCTAAATCTTTAATATCTTCCAATAAGACTACTTTTTTTGATGTTTTTAAAATGCTTTTATCATATTGCTTTTGAAAACCGACTCCAATAATGTCAGGTGCAGATTCTGTTGTTGTAATTTTTTTTAAAACATTTTCATTTGTTAAAATAATAAGTTCTTTTGGGAAATTATATTCGTTGATTTTTTTCGAATTTATAAAAATATATTCGAGTTTTATTCCTGCATCAAAAGCTTCTTTAACAGATTTGTATCCTTCAAGTATAAATTTTCCGGTTTGGTTACGGAATTTTTTTTGTTGAAGTTTTGTTATTTCTTTTACTAAATTGTTATTAACGCTTGTTATCTCATCCATTATATAACCTCAAAATCTTTCAGCCATTCATTTTCTTGCGGGGTTAGCATATTAAAATCTATGAGTTTTTTTTCATAATTCATATGGGCAAATGAATGAATTTTACCGTCTCTAAAGTAACAGGAATTTTCTAATCTAACTCCAAAAAAGCCTTCTTTGTATAATCCTGGTTCTATTGAAAAACACATACCGTCTTTTATTTGAACTTTTGCAAGCTCTGAAGTGCTTAAATTTGGAGGGTATTCATGGACATTTATGCCTATTCCATGTCCTAACCCGTGATTAAATACAAATCCGTCTAACTCTTGAGAATCAAAAAAATCGTGTACCGATTTATCGATTTCAAATCCTGATATGTTTTCGTGAATCGGGTAGTTAAATGCTTTTAAAAATGCCTTTAAAACTAACGTATAAATCTTTTTATGAAGTTTTGAAGGTTCACCTTTTACAAAAACTCGTGTAATATCTGTTGCAAGTCCGCCTTCAAAATATGCACCGCAATCTATTAAAACAAGACTTCCGTCTTTAATGATTTCATCTTTAGAGGATTTAGAATAATGTGCAAGTGCTGAATTTTTATCTTTTGCAATAATTGAATTAAAACTCAGTCCCAGTGCTCCTTGGTTTTTAAATTCTTTTTCCAGTTGTACACTTATGTCGTATTCTGAGATATTATCATTATTCTCAATATAATTTCTTATAGCGCTTACGGCTTTATCTGTTCTGTTAAACGCTGATTTTAAATGTTCCAGTTCAGCTTCATTTTTCTGAGATTTCATAAGTTTAACAGGGCTAGTCTTAAGCTCGGCAGTTTTTTGTATGAGTTTGTAGTCATAAGCGTTTATTGTAGATTTATCAATAAGAACTTCTTTTGTTGTGTTTTTAAGGAAGTCTTCCAATGACGATAACTCATTTATTTCATATAATTTATTTGAAGTCTTCTCGATTATGGCTTTTCCTTTTATTTTTGCCGAAAACTTTTGAGAAAAATTGCGTAAGTTGAATATGTATGAAACCTCATCAAGGTCTGTAATATAAAGTGCCTGATTATCTTCTAAATCTTGTGAAATTTTTGCTATTTTTTCAACATCGCTCAACCCTGTTAAAGAGTTCTTTAATTTTATATTTTGAGAAGTTTCTTTTGTGTTCTCTTTATCAAGCGGGTCAATGTCAATCAGTTTTATTTTTCGTTTGCTTTTTAAAAATTCATATTTTTTTTGAGAATTTTTCTTTGAAAATATTCCTAATACTTCATCTTCAGGAATTTTGAAAAGAAGTTCCTCTAAATATTTTTGGTTAGTCTGTAATTTCACTACAGTAATTTTTTCATGGTCAACTTCAAGGTCTGCTTGAATGTGGTATCTTCCGTCAACAAATAAATAAATATTATCAGGTGTAACAAGTGCTTCTCCTGTTGAACCGGAGAAATTTGTAAGTTTGTATCTGGAATTTTCTTCCAATGTGTTGTATTCAACCAAAAATTCATTGGTTGAATTAACCAACAAATACTTTAGCTCGAAATTGGCCATGAAATTTCTTATTACTGCAATGTTATCCATACTAGTTTTTGCCTGTAACTTGGATTAAGTGCCAGCCAAATTGAGTTTCAACAGGCTGAGATAATTCTCCGACTTCTAATGAAAATGCGGCATCTTCAAATGGTTTAACCATCATTCCTTTTTCGAAAAAGCCTAAGTCTCCACCGTTTTGACCTGACGGACAAAGTGATTTTTCTTGCGCAATCTCTGCAAAAGATTTCCCACCTTTAATTTCATTATATAAATCCATTGCTTCTTGTTCTGTTTTTACCAAAATATGGCTTGCTCTTACTTCTGTTGTCATAATTTCTACTCCTATTTACTTTACAGATGTGATTATAAAATAAAAAGGTTTGCCTTGCAACTTACTACAACACAAACCGGAAGTTATAAAACATGAAAAATTTTCTTAAATAAGTGTAAGTTCAAATTGTTTTAACCAAACCGCAAAAAGATAATTCTTGTCGCAACCCCGAAAAAGTGCTTGGACGCATCGAACTTACTCTTATATAATAAACTGTCATGCTACATAATTTCACCATTCGCAAGTATAGATTTTTATTATTTCTAATGAGTATTTTATATTAATTCTAAAGAATTAGGTTTAATTTGTAATTAATGTCTTGATTTTCAAAATACCTTATGTTAAAATTTCGATTGTAGAGTTAATTCTATGCGGAAGTAGCTCAGTTGGTAGAGTATCTGCCTTCCAAGCAGACTGTCGCGAGTTCGAGTCTCGTCTTCCGCTCCATAAAGAGTCAGATGAAAGTCTGGCTCTTTATTTATGTGTAGCGGCAGACAGCCTCTCCCTCGAGTTTGTT
>CAZUKK010000028.1:0-19464 GCA_964620875.1 uncultured Clostridium sp. | reverse complement strand
AAAAACTAACTGTGGCAGCTGCGATTGCCGTTGGAATAGCAACGTGTTCCTTGACATCAGTAATGGCAGCTTGCCCGTGCAATACACAAGCACCGGCAGAAAGTTTACCTGTAGTTACAGGTCCGGCTTGTCCATTGGAAACACCGCAACCACAAACATGTACAAAGTGTAAAAAACTAAAAACAGATTGCGGATGCAAGAAAAAAGACCCATGTCCGAAAAAAAATCCTTGCCCTGTTAAACAAGAGTGCGGATGTAACGATGATATCAGCTGCGATAAGCCTGCAGTACCATCTACAGCACTATGTCCTCAAACAGGAAAACCTGACAGAGCTGAAATGAAACAAGTTTACGGCTATCCACAAGGGGTATACGGAAGTAACAATTATGTAGGAGAACCTGCAAACTCTATTTTTTCAACAGAAACAGCAATGAAAGGTTGTCCTGCAAGCAGAATGTCATCCGCTATCAGCGGTGCTACCGTAGCAACTGACGGACAAATCACAGGTGCAGCTACTCAAATGCCATGCTTAAACGAATGTCCAAACAAATATAACGGCATTGAAATAAATAGAAATGAATGTCGTATGGATGGTGCAGCATGTCCGATAGATATTCAAACTTCAAATTCTATTAACGCTGTTAAAAAGACATTAATCCCATACGAAATCCCACAACAAATCCAAAATATCACAGGTGCAGCCGCTCCATTTGGCGGATGTATGTTCCCTGATGTTCCAAACAGCCATTGGGCAGCATGTGATATTGACAAACTTGCAGCAAATGATGTGGTTGTAGGATACCCTGACGGATTATTCAAACCAAACCAACACATTTCTCGTGCAGAATTTGCAACAATGCTTGTGAAAGGTTTTAACCTAAATTGCGACCTGAACAGACGTGCAATGTTCACTGATGTACCTGCCGACAATTGGGCAAACGCAGCAATTGCAAAAGCTGTCGATGAAGACTTGTTAAAAGGTTATCCGAATAAAACATTCAGACCTAAAGCAAATGTTACCCGAGTAGAAGCTTTAACATCAATTGCCAAAGGTATGACATGTGATATGGACAGCTGTAAAGCCGACGAAGTTTTAAGCAGATACGCAGACGGAAATAAAATTCCTCAATGGGCAAGAATTCCTGTTGCAAAATCTTTAGAAAACGGAGCATTAAAAGATTCGCCAACACCTAACATGATTTTGCCGAACAAAGATGCTTCCCGTGCCGACATAGCATCAATGATGCAAACTGTTCGAGTTGCACTTGGTTACGACACAAACCCAAAAACCGCTAACAATATTTGTCCGGCTTGTCCTATAGAGAAAAACGCTCTTGTTGAACACGAAGAAATCGTTAAAATACCTACATTGAAGCTTTCAATGATAGACCAAATCACTGCAAAATCTTCACACGTTGGACAATACTTTAGAGCTAACACACTTGAAGACGTAACAATAAACGGAGTAACTTACCCTTGCGGTTCAACTGTTACAGGTCAGGTTGTTGAAGTTATCAGACCTTCTGGATGCGAAAAGGGTGCGTTAAAACTGGCATTTACAGACATCAAAAACGGTGATTGTAAAACAAAATTACCTAAACAAATTCTACAAGCTCAAGTTAACAAATCTAAAAACGTTAACCCTGTAGCAAGACTTGTTGAAATGCCATTCACTTGGGCAGGTTCATTAGTCGGCGTAGTCGGCAGAACTGCAGGCGGTATTGTTACAAATCTGGGTAACGCAGTTGAAAATGTTTCTAACGATGCCGGTTACATGTTAGGACACGCATTCCAAGGTCAATTCGGCGCAGCAGCAAGAAACTTGGGAGACGGTTTATTTGAAACAGTTAAAGCACCTGTTGATATAACCAGAACTGCACTATCAGGTACAATGGGCTTATTCCAAACTACCGGTGATGAATTTGCTTACCTTGTTGATCCTCGCGGATACAAAATATCTGCAGTAAATCCAAGAGAACACGTTACTATTGCGTTCGGATGCAATGAATAATAAGTAAAACCGAATTATAGTTGATTATTCATCACGCTGGAGAGGTGAGGCATATAATTTATGCCTCGCCTTCTCTTTTATCACATTTTAAAATTACAAAATCTATAATTTATTCAACCTAATCTTTTATCCACCTGAAACTTTTTACATAATTACTTCCGTTAATATCACCGAAAATTTCAGCTTTAAATACTCGTAATGTATTATTCTTATCAAAATTAGGAATTTTATTTATATTACTTGTTGATTTTGGATTAATTTCATTTATGTTAATTCCTGGGATTGTATTAAACAAAGTATTCAAAGAAGAATTAGCTATTTTTCCAAGTAAAGTTGAGAAGTTTTTAGACAAGCTTCCATAGACTTCCATATCAGCAACTAAAGTTGAAATATTATAACTGCCTGTCATATACATATTCAAATCCTTACCTGATGAATATACATTTATATCTTCCGCAATACCGTTTTTAACATGGATATCACCGCTTATACTTTTAAAATCGCCGGTTTTCAACGGTGTAATTAAATCAATTATACCATTTATTGAAATTCCTGTAACCCCTCCGGTAATCAAGTTACCCGCTTTCAGCAGATATTCAAGAGAACCAAGTTTTGGCATCTTACCATCAACAACTTTAAATCTGCCATCACCTGAAAGTGTATTAACACAATCCACACTTGTTGCCCCGGAGCAAGAGACATTTAAATCTCCTGTTACTGTACCATACATCTGTCCAGGCATATCAAAGAAGTTCTCTGCAATAATTGAAGCATCAGCACTGTCAATTGACATTACAGCATCGCCCTTTAAATTGTTCAAATCATAGTTTATTGCACCTTTTACAGTTCCGTTTGCAATATTAAAACCATATTCATCAATCCTGAATACTTGGTCTGAACCTAATTTCATATGAGATTTAAAATTCTCGGCACTTGCCTTTTTAATAAGAATTTTATCTGCATTAATTTGGGCATTTTTAATTATTACAGTATCAGGAGCAATAACTTGAGTTATATCTGTACTGGAATGATTTCTTGTACTATCGGCTTCAAAATCACTCATCGCATTTGCAATAACATTCAAATTCAGCTCATCCATTTGAACATTAATATCTTCAACCTCAATCGGTTTTACAGGTTTGTTAGCAATTTTTGCATCCATTGTAATATCGTTTGTCAAAACAACCGCTTTTGATTTCAAATAAATATAATCATCCTTAAAATCTACATCAATATCTCTCACTGTTGAATCAAGCAAAGGAATATCTATACCTTTAAGGTTTAAAATCCCTACAATATATGGTAAATCCGATGTACCATTTATCACCATATCAGTTGTAAAAACACCTTGTTTTATTGTCGGTTTTTTAAATAATACGTTAAAAATTCTTGCATTTGTCGACTGATTTGTTTTTATTTTGAAATTTTTAAATCCGATAAGATTATCCTTCAATAATGAAACTTCACCTGATGCTTCCAGTTGATTTTGAACGGATTTTTTCTTATTTTGAGATGGAATAATTTGATTATATTTCATCGAATTAAGCTTGATTTTGTTTGGATAAAGTATAGCATCGGTGTCGATTGAAACAGGATTTGTTGTAACTCCTTCTGCACTCAAAGTTCCTGACGGTGCACCTGCAATTGTTGCTCCCATATAGTAAATGGATGCATTTTCATCCAAATTCAAACTTGATTTACTTGAAATTGCATTTAACGTGCCACGTAATGTAGTATAAAAATTTATATTACCTTTTGTTTTTACAGGATAAACAGATTTTTCATTAAAAAATCTATCAAAAAATTGCTGAGTTAATTTTGAACTTATAGATAAATTCAGGTTCGGATTATTGTAAATATTAGAAATTTTACCATTTACAAAAACCGGCATTGAACTAACTCTTGAATTTATCCTTTCCAAACACAAAACATCATTTTTTATATCAACATTACCGCTCAAAACTCTGACAACAGCATCCAATGGTTTATATACAAAACTTGTTCCTGAAAGATTTGTTTTCGCATTTATATTGTTATTATTTATCGAACCGCTAATATCAATAACACCTTTAATATCAGTAATATTATCAACCTGAGATGATATTTCTGGAGGGAGAACTATCTGATTTTTTATGGTATTTACTGTACTTATGTCAAAATCTTTAAAATTAAACACTGCATTTGAAATACTCATAATTTCTTTATCTAAATCTTTTGCAGTAAATGTTAAACTAAACGGATTACCATTAAATAAACCACTCAAAGGAGAAGTTTTTAAAAATCCGTTTTTAATATTGAATGTTCCGCCCGAAATTCTAATCGGATTAGCAGTATTCATATTCGGAATAAATTTACCGTTAACTTTAATTTTATTATAGTCAATATTATCCGCATCAGCACAACCCTTGTATACACCATCAAACGACGCATTTATCAAGCCGATTTCTTTTTGATAAGGAATATTAGGCTCTGCATGAAGCAAATCAAAAATATCGTTCAATACAAATTTATCCGAATGAGCTTTCAAATCAATCTCGGAATTTGTCCCTGTACCATAGACTTTAAGCATTGAGTTACGAACAAAACCCGTTACATTATAATCCGAATTATACTGGTCAAAATTAACAACACCATTAATTTTATTAAACGGTAAAAATGTATCTTGCATAACAGTTTTAGCATTATGCAAAGTTACTGTTCCTTTTGAGAACAAATCCTCATTGAATACAACTTCTTCTGCATCTTTGGCTGTTCCGTATATATGTAAAAAGACATCAGCAACCCCTTCCGGGTTTTGGAAAGGTTTTATAGCCTTCTGCACATCTACCAAAATCGGAGAAGAATTTATTACATTAACTAAATCTTTTACATTATGACCGTTTGAGGTTATATACACATTCAACTTACCTAAAACAGAACAATCACCCTTAATTTCTATCGGACGATTAAAAATATAAGCTCTACTGCTTTTGAAAGTAGTTTTTGTATCATTAAAAACAACTTCACCCGCACCGTTTTTGAGCACAAGATTATGAATTTCATTAAACGAAGCTGTTACATTCGTAAAATCAATCTTTCCCCAAATATGAGGGTCAACTTTTTTACCGGCAGAACGAACATCAACATGCCCAAGCCCTGCAATCTTCATAACAGGAACAGGACCTAATTGAAATTTTAAAATTTCATGCAAAGGAACAAGAATTTCTTGAGCTGAAGCCATATCAACTGCCTTAGAACTTTTAACTTCCAATTCCGAATATTTTGAACCGTCTATTAAAACATCACCTTTTACACTGACAAATTGGTCATTCATCCCCGGAACAAATACATCCAGTAACATATTTTTACCGACAAACTTCATGTCAACTTTTGCATTAGCCTTAGCTCCACGCATAGGATGAATTAAGTATGCATCCCAAAGTTTGACATAACCTGTTACATTCGGGCGATTACCTTGTCCGACAAACTTAACTTTTCCTTCCCCATTTCCGTAAAATACATATTTTTTTAATTTATATAAATTGAAATCAGGTAATATTTTTTCACTCCAAGGCATAATCGCCACAACGTCTTCAAGCCTTGTATCTTTAACTTCTGCTTCAATGTTGTATTTAACTGATTTATTACCCAAATCAAAAACTTTTCCATGTGCTTTTGCATGAATTTTATCAGAATCTAAAGTCGCCTTTTCAAAATCTATTCCATTTTCAACCGTAGAAAAATTGATGTTCAAATTTAACGGTTCATGGTAAACAACTGAGGAAGCTTTATCTGCCCCTATAATTTCCAACTTGTTTGTGGAAAAGTTTGTTTTTATTTTTTTATGCCCAAATTTGTCAGGCTCTGTTAAAGCATTAAAATCAACAATACCTGCAACAGATTTAATTCGACCGCCTGTAAAAATATTCACATAATCTGATATTGAAGATAAATCAAAGTTTTTTAAATCCGCATTTATTTTAAGTTTGTCTTCAGAAATTCTATCAATAGGCAACCTGACTTCAACATCAGCATACAAATTTGTTGACTTTTCACCAACTTTCAGTACATTTTCCGTCGAAAATTTAACTTGCTTATGTTTAATATATTTACCATGCTTAAAGTATTTTCCAACAAGTTCAACATTTTGGATATTCTTTTTATCATCAAGATAAAAACTATATTCACCCAAATTTAAATCCATTTTTGATAAAGTAAAAGCACTTTTATTTTCATTATTTTGTCTTTTTAAAGGATACTGTCCCAACATAAATTGAGAATCCTTTGTTAACGAAAAATATGCAACCTCTTTATCCGCAGAAAGCTTAGAAATCTCAACCCTTTTCAACAGTAACGGAAATAATTTCAACTTCATTTTAGGATTATCAATAGATAAAGCCCTTGAATTATCATCATTCAAAACAGAAATATTGTCTGTTTTAATCCAAACTGACGGAAACATCCCCATAGAAAGCTTTGGATTTCCAATATCTACAGTAAAACCTGACTTTTCTTTTATAGTTTGTTCTATATAATTTTTATGAGCACCAACATTGATAATTGCAGGAATTCCCCACGTATAAAATCCGCAGGTTAAAGTAATTATTCCCAAAATTGTCGCAATTTTCCACTGTTTATTCATATAACACTTATTATATTATAATCAAAGCTATAAGTGCAATAAAAAAACTCCTCCATTTCTAGTATTTTTCGCATAAAAGCTCAAAATAACCTTGAGGATGATGACAGTTCGGACAGTATTCGGGAGCAGATTTAGCATTATAAACATAACCACACTTTCTGCAAATCCAATCTACAGTTTCATCTTTGTCAAAAATCATTCCGGATTTTAAAACGTTTAATATTTTTGTAAATCTTCTTGCATGATGCTGCTCGGCTTTTCGCACATTACTAAATGTATTTGCAATAGAATCAAAGCCCTCCTCTTTTGCAATAATTTCCGCATCATAATAAAGCACCTCATATTCATCAGTTTCACCCGCTATTGCACTGTTCAAATTATCAACCGTTGTCCCAAGCTCAAACGGATAAAAACTATCGACATGACCCATTGGATTATCTCCAATATGATTATAAAACAGTTTTGCATGCTCTAATTCATTTTCTGCAGTTTCTAAAAATATTGCAGAAATTTGCTCATACCCCTCTTTTTTTGCAACTTTTGAATAATAAGTATACCTGTTTCTTGCCTGAGCCTCTCCGGCAAAAGCATTTATTAAATTCTGCTCAGTTTTTGAACCCTTAAATTTCACACTCATAAATTTCTCCTTATTACACAATTAAAATAAAATTTCATATTGAAAATCACAATTCAATACAAGAGTAAGACTTATGGATTATATAATTTTTTCTAACACAAGACTTTTCGGGGATTTTTTAGAATAAAAAATATCAGAAAATATAAATATTATGATAGTTAGGAAAATTATGGCAGATTTATTATCTTATACAAAAAAAATTGCAAAACAAATCTCGTATTATGATGCAATAATAGATTTTTCACAAGATAGTCATTGGTTAAATCCTTTTTATAGACAGCCGGAAGTTACTGTCATCTGGGTAGAAAACCCGGATGATGGTAACTACAGATATTATTAGAAAATTATTTTGCTTACAATTTTTTCTTTTAGAGACATAAAAAAAACCACTCACAAGTGAGTGGGTCGTTTTCTGCATCCTAATGGTCTCTTTTAGTGTTTATTATTTAGGAGTTTATATGTTTTTGGGGTTAATGAACTATTTATATTTAGTGTTTCGACTACACTTAAATCTTATATAATTATATTAGCACAGCAAATTTTTTATGTCAACAACTTGTTTTTATAAAATTTATTAATAGGCAAAAACCAAACAATAGTGTACGTTTTACACTTTACAAAAGTTAACAATTAGCAATCCTATACAGATACTGGGTTTTACGGAAGTCATGTAAACAATTATTAATCAAAAATAATAATATTTAGCAATTATTTACTTTGTATATACTTTATATATAAAAGAGCAGAGTAATTATTTTTAAGGATGGTTCATGTATAACAGCACATCAATAGACTCATTTAATAGGGCAGCAGTAAGAGGCGAATCTTACCAAAAAATAGATCTTAATATCAAAAAAGCTGACGATGATACAAGAAACGTCATCAGTAATACTTTTGGCCATTTAAAAAACAATATTTATGCCCTATTTCAAGGCTCAGGTTTAAATGAAAATGTTACAATGGATATTTATAAGATTTCATCAAATCCTAACTTATCAGTCCAAGGTCAAGACGGACGAGTTTATTATCCGCAATCACTGGTTGGAATTCAAAACCCATATACCCAAGACGGAAACCTTAGAACAGGTTTATACAGTGAAGTATATTTAGCGTAACAAAAACAACAAAGAAGAAAGATAAAAAATGCAACTAAACGGAGTACAATTAAATTCTAAACCAGGAATGGATTTCAACACACAATATAGTGTGCCTGATACCGGTTTGACAAATAATACAACTCTGGCTAAAAGTTCTCCGCTTTATAACCTTTTACAAGTAATGTTTGATGGTAAACAAACAGATAACATTTCAGGCTACAACGCAAATGATTTGTTCTTACAAAATGGTTTAAAACAAAACGCATCTGCAGATGGACACAAAGTATTTACACAAGCATAATAAAATTTTGTTCTCGATAAAAAAAGACCTCTTGAAAATTTCAAGAGGTCTTTTTTTATTATTTGTTTATTACACTGCAGTTGCAGATTTTGATTTTTCAATACAAGAAATTAATGTTTTTGCAACTGTTTCTTGTTCTTCTTTTGTTAATTCAGGGAACATTGGAAGCGAAATTACAACATCTGTATTTTCTTCCGTAACTGGCAATGAACCCTTACCCATTCCAAGCCAAGAATTAACTTTTTGGAAATGAAGCGGAATAGGATAATAAAGCATTGCACCAATTCCATTTTCTCCAAGCATTTTATGAACTTCATCTCTGTTAGGAATTTTAACTGTATATTGGTGGTATACACAATAAGTATTATCTAACTCTTTTGGAGTTACGATATCAGAACATCCTAAGAATAATTCATTATAATATGCAGCATGTTCTCTTCTTTGAGTATTCCATTCATCAATATGTCTTGCTTTTATTCTTAAAATAGCAGCTTGGATTTCATCAAGACGGCTGTTCACACCAAGTTCATCATTGTGATAACGAACCATTGAACCATGGTTTCTCAAAGCGATTAATCTATCTCTTAATGATTCATCATTAACGGTACAAAGACCACCATCACCCATTGTTCCTAAGTTTTTAGTAGGATAGAAACTATAGCATCCGATATCACCGAATGTACCTACTCTTTGACCTTTGAAAGAAGCACCAATAGCTTGACAGCAATCTTCGATAACTCTTAAATTATGTTTTTTAGCAATAGACATAATTGCATCCATATCACATGGCTGACCATATAAGTGAACAGGAATAATAGCTTTTGTTCTAGGAGTAATAGCTTCTTCTATCTTAACAGGGTCAATATTAAAAGTTTCAGAATCAATATCAACAAATACAGGTTTAGCTCCAACCATGCCAATTGCTTCTGCAGTAGCAACAAATGTAAATGCAGTTGTAATAACTTCATCTCCTGCTCCGATATTCAAAGCACGAAGTGCAATATGCAAAGCATCTGTACCTGAGTTTAATGCTACAGTGTATTTGCAACCAATATAACTTGCTAATTCACTTTCCAAAGCCTTTACATTCGGACCTAAAATATAACATCCGGATCTCATTACTTCACACACAGCTTTTTCAGCTTCTTCGCCAATTTGCGCATATTGACGTTTTGAATCAAAAATAGGTATCATTTTTATCTCCTTTACTTTACCGCCATAATTTAACTATAAGTTTATTATACCATAGCTTTTATGGCATTAATATAAACTTTATATCAGTAAAAAGAGTTTTTGATACTCTAATACTTAAGACCAGCTTTTTCACAGTATTCCTGAAGCTTTTCAGGATTTTCAAGCAATTCTTTCGGAGGCTCGCTAAACCATTCTTTATCGGGATTTATACAAGTCCAGCATGAAGATATCCAATCTTCTTTTATTTTAGATTTATCCGTAATATCATACTGCTCAGCTTCAGACTCTGCTAACTTATACAACCTGTCAAATATAACCTTAAAACCACCACATTCATCAACTAACTTAGCTTTCGCCGCATCATCGGAATCATAAGCACGGATAGCACTAACAATATCAAACGTATCGGTTGAAGTCTGAGTAATTACATCAGCATAATACCGACGCTGTAAAACATCTAATTTTGCTTTCATTCCCTCATCTTGCGCAAATATATTAAAATCAGCAATAGTTGCACCTTTAACTACTTTTTCGTTATCGGAATATAACATTGGTTTTAAAGACTCATAACTTTTTGTTATCGCAACTTTGTTATACCAAGGATTTGCTGACACAATATCCGAAACATTTCCATTTTCATCTTTAGTTACAGATGTTACATTATATACATGCCCGCCGCTTGTTTCAAATATTCCGCCACTTTCTATATCATAACTTGAAGAATATACCACAGCAATTTTCTCAGGATTATCAGACATTAATAATAATGCTTGTTCTGCCATATCTCCTGAAAATGCGTATTTTTTTGCTCCGGACAACAGTTCAATAATTTTGTCATCAGATTGTCCTCCGGTTAAAGAAGATAAATTTTCTCCATATACCCTATCACCTTGCGCATCAAAATACTTTTCAAACGCAAGTTCTAACAAAAGAACATCCATATCACCTTTTGAATAAACACCTTTTTTCATCGCATTAAACAAATCTTCTTGAGTAATCGTAAACTCTTTGTCTGCACCTTTAATTTTAACAGTATATGAACCGTCTTCATTTTTTTGAATTGAATCTTTTATTGCTTGTTTTCCGAAATCAGTACCGGACAAAGCATTAATTTGAGCAAGAAACCAGCAATCTCCGATTTCATTTTGCTTAAAACTTCCAACAACACCATCCGGTTGTAATGACTCAGGAATTTTTTGATAGGAAATATCAGCGGGGGGTTCGGAAATATATTTAGATTCTTGTAAACCCAGTTCTGAAATATAAGTTTTTGCATAATCTTTTAATAAATTTTCATCTTCTAAAGCATATTCTAAAAAATTAGTATTTTTTTGTGAGAAAAACTTTTCTGAAATATCCCTATCACGATTCAAAACAATATCTTCATCATTTACAATTTGGATATCTAAAAGATTATAGATAGTACACATTTCAACAAAATTTACCTTATCATTACCATCTAAATTAGCAGTTTTGATTATTCCCATCCATGTTTCTGCACCTAAATTTTTGTTATGTCTATTAAAGATTTCAAAAGCTTCGGTAGCAGAAAGCTCAGATTTACCACCCATCAAGGTTCTTACTTCATCCATAACATGCTCTGTGTATGTTTTCACCCCTTGTTTTATGGTCTGTGAAACTTCACCTTGTTCTACTTCACTACCATCATTTAATATAGTTTTTTCGGCAATTCCGGCTGAATTTGTAATATCACCATCAAAATGAAAATTGTTATCTTCACCAATTTTGCCGTCAATCATTGCAAATACGGCAGACATCTCATCAAGATTTAAAGAAGCATTACCATCTGCTTTAGCTGCTCTGATAATACCGTTTAAATCTTTTTGATTTAAAGATGTATTAAGTTTAGAAAATATAGAAAAAGCTTCCTGTGCAGTAAGTTCAGTCTTATTCCCCATCAAGTCTTTAACTTTATTTTGAACATATAATTTATAATCTTCATTACTGCTCATATTTCTTATTGACGAAAAACTAAACTTACTATCAGTCATTTACTTTCTCCATAGTAATACAGAGTATTTATCGACAAATTACAGATAAAACTTTAACAATATTAAATTTTAGTTACAAAACGCAATGAATAACCATTAAAAAATTATAAGGCTGATAATTCTCCTAATTCAGAGTATTGTTTTTTTACATATTCATTATTTGGATTTAATTTCATCGCAGAATTCACAGCGTCCTCAGATTTTTTCAAATATTTTTTCTTATTTGTGAACTTGTACATATACTGATTAGCGTATGATTCATACAAATAGTGTTCATAACGTCCTGTTGTATTTGCCAATTTAGCAAAATATTTTGAAGCATTTTTCATATTACCGTTCAAATAATTCATATAAGCAACACGAGTAAGACGTTGTTCATAAGTTTCAGGCTGGTAAAAATCTTTTTTCACATCTGATTTTGGAATTATTACGGAAACCCTATCTGAAGATTTTTTACCAACTAACACTTCACTGTTATATATATTTGCTCTGCCTGCAGCAACCCAGTTCGGATCAAGTACAGAAATGTTTTCAATCGCACTTTCGATACGTTTTGCTGTATGCGGATGAGTTGAACTGTAAAACACACTATTAATATTTGGAATAGCATCAAGCATATAAAGCGCATCCATAGCCCTTTCCGGTGAATAACCAGCTTTATACAGCAAAATCATAGCTTCGGCATCAGCCATATATTCCATTGTTCTTGAACTTTTATAAAGAGTGTAATGCTCAACTGCATTTAAATTATATACAGCATCCATTTTTCTTTGACCATGTCCCAAAATTAGGTGAGACATCTCATGTGCAATAACAAAAGCTAAAGCATCATCGTTTGTCGTTAAAGAATCATACAAAGCCGTATAAATACATATAAAATTACCATCACCCGTGTGTGCATTCACTTTGTCAAAAGTTTTTCTGACAGCAATTCTCCAATTTGCATAATCAAGATTATTTGCCCTGATTATACGCTCGGCAATTCTGTATACATTATAGTATTCAACTTCATTATATGCTTTGACTTTACCTTTTACTTTTTTATAAGTTTCTTCATCTTTAGCTAATTTTGTCTGAAAATCTTTTTCAGAAATTTCAGGATATGTTTTTAATTGAATTAATTTCGGATCTTTTAAATCATTAATTTTTCTAATATTAAGATTTAAATTTTGATAACTTCTTTTATATTTATTAACTGTATTATATTTAACATTATTTTTTGTATCTTTTAACTGTGTATCCATATATGATGCAGATACCTGTAACGGCAACGAAGCTAACATTAGCGTAATTAAAAACTTTTTCATATCCACCAACCCTTCCAAATTCATTGTAATAAAACCGATTTGTAATTGCAATATATGAAAATAGAAGTTAAAACATGTTTATAGTAATTTAAAATACAGGAGGTTTTGTTGTGAATAAAACAGATGAAATAGCATCAACACACTTAGGGAAAAAAGTTTCAGGTTCAAGTATTTATGACCCGACACTTCTTGTTGCGATTCCAAGAAGCGAAAACAGAAAACAATACAATATAGAAAGCTCAAATCTTCCATTTGAGGGGTTTGATATTTGGCACGGATATGAATTTTCAACAATGACCCAAAATAACATACCAGTAACAAGACTTTTAAAAATAAAATATGACTGCAATAGTGAATATTTAATTGAATCAAAATCCCTGAAATTATATCTTAATTCTTTTAATATGAGCAGTTTTGGTTCATGCATAAAAGATTGTCTTGAAATTTGTAAAAACATCATCGAAAAAGATTTAAGCCTCAGACTTCAAACAAAAGTTTATATAAACTTTTTGGATAATTCAACAGAAACCTCAAAGATTTATGATACTTTTACAGACATTATGAATTACATTGACGAAAGCACCATAACAATAGAAAAATTTAAAGAAGCACCTGAGCTTATAGAAGTTCAAGAATCTCAAAGTGAAGAACGATTTATAACATTTAATTCACTGCGTTCAAATTGCAGAGTAACCCATCAACCTGACTTTGGGGATGTATTTATTTATTATAAATCTAATAAACATATTATAGAAACAAGTTTGCTGAAATATTTAACCTCATTTCGCTCAGAATACCATTTTCACGAAGAATGTTGCGAAATGATATTCAAAAGACTTTACGATGCGCTTGGCAATGATGCCGAATTATTTGTAAGCGCAATATATACAAGAAGGGGCGGAATTGATATTTGTCCTGTCAGATACACAAAAAACTGTACCTATAAAGGGGCAAAAGATTTACTTGATATTACAAAATTTGCAAGAAACGGAATTAAATAATTTGGAACAGTGAAAAAAATATTATAATCATCAAGAACAACATCCTGAACAACCACTATTACATCCTGACACACAATTAGAGCATTTACTTGGGAGTTCACCTGTTTCAAGATTATGTTTGCAACTATTTAACCACTTAGGCTCTTTGCAGGAACAATTTTCCATAAATGCCAAAAAATTAACAAACCTTTCTAAAACATCATCCGGCATGGAATATTCAATTTGTCTTGCAGATGTTTCTATTTTTTCAGAATCAACAAGCAAAACTTTTTCTAAAAAATTTTTAATAGTATGATGTCTTTTTAGTTTTTCTTCAGCTTTTTCTCTGCCTTTTTTAGTTATTGTAATTATTCCATACGGAACATAGTTTATAAACTTTCTCTCTGCTAAAGTTTTAACAGCATCAGAAGTTGCAGGCCCACCAATATTAAGATAATTAGACACATCTTTAACTCGTGCTGCTGTATTTACTTTCACAATTTCATAAATTGCAAGCAGATACTTTTCAAGACTTTCTGTTAATTCTGAATTCTCTTTTCGTTTTGCCATTTCACACCTTTTTGTAATATTTTTAGGTACAACGAATATTTTTCAGTTATAATATTACAAAACAAAAACAAGCAAATCAAGAAGCAAAAAAATAATTACCTGTTTTAGATTGGGATAAAATTACCAAAATCGCAAAAACAGATGGGCTTCATTTTTTACCTGAATCTCTCAAAAAACTACTTATACACTATATTATTTTCTATTATTTAATGATTTTTGAAAATCTGCCATTGAAATATAACCAAAACTTGCTTTAGACTTGAAACTTAATTGTTGTTTTTCAGTTTCTTGTTGTTGCGCAACTTTAGAATCATCTTTTTTCTTGAATGGGTTTAAATTAAAACCCTTATTATGTTTTGTCATCCAAATATTTAATTTAGGAAGTAAAACCCCAAGCATTATCGCACTATATGCTATGCCTGAAATTTGGGCGATATTTAAGTTTCTGAGATTTTTCTTTACATTACCGCCCTGTGCAATAATTTCTTTTTGAGATTTTAAAGATACGTTCTTTAACCAATACCCAATCCCTGAGCCATTTTTACTTATATTAAATAAATTCTTTTGTTTTGGATCAAGTACTTGAGCTACACCTTTTGAAACAAAACCACCTAAAACAAGCCAGTTTAAAAATCCTAAATAATCTCTAACATTGGTTTCTCTAAGTTCAGTAGAATCTTTTGAGGCAAAAATTCTTCCTAAAATCAATGTTCCATATATAGTTTTAATTGCATTACCGCCTGTTGCAGGACCGTCAAATTCAAGTTTTCTTACTAAATCTGCAGGCTTTTTTAACCCCATTACTTTTGATAACATAAAAAGAAATACTCCTGCTGAAAGTACTTTTTTAGCAAGTAAACCTTTTTCTTTGCCTTTATTATTTTTATCTGCAACATTATTTTCGTAACCGTTTTCACCTACAAAATTATCAATTCCTGTTCTCTTTTTGGTTAATTGCCTATTTATATATTGATTAGAAAGAGCAAGAAGCATTGAAGCAGGAATCGCAAGAGCTATCTTTGAGTTATTTAAGAATTTTAATTTTTTAATAATATCAGAATGCTTTGCACCTTCTTTAAAGAAAACATTTTTACCCATATCAATCGTATCTCTTAAAACGTGGGTTAGGTTTGCTCCAAATTCTTTATCGCCGGATTTTAAGATAATATTATTATCTGCACCCAAGAGTTGGACAATATCATCTTGAATATTTGTTAAAGTCTTTTTAATTGTCTTTTTATCCAAATTTTCAGTTATTAATTTTGTCAAAGTTTCTTTTATTGCTTTCGTTTTTTCTTTGTCGATAGAATTAAATTGCTTGTATTCTGAACCTACAAGCCCCGTCATAGAATCTAATACTCCATCAATAAAACCACTTGGAGTTTTATCTGTTTTAGAAAAAATTTCACTAAATGTATCAAGACCTTTGTTTGTAACCCAACTTGAATTATTTGCAATAATTGACGGTTTATGGAATTTATTGAATAATCTTGCACCGAGCATTGCAAAAACAATCGCTGAAAATTCTGCAATAAAAGTACCGGTATATTCTCTAAATCCCATTTCTATACCGGCTTGTTTTCCTCTGTATTTTGTTTCAACAATTGTTCTTGGAGTGTCCATTGCAAAAATATCCACAAAAGACGCATTTAACATATCGTTATTGTTTAATGTATAAAGGGCATTTGATAAAGGTGATAGATTTAAAGCACCAAAAGTAGGGGTTTTGTATTCTTGATTTTTATTTTGAATGTTGTTTATTTTCATTTTGTCATATCCTTTTTTTCATAACTAAATAAGTTCTTGCTTTGAAATCTAAAACAAGAACTTACACTAATATATATACGTTGCTAAAAGCACTTTTAAGTTCTTGTCAACTTAAAAGAACAGCAACAAACATTTTTATTATTTATTGAGTTGTTAATGTTATAAAAATTTTTCAGTAATAAATTTTTCATATTTCTATAAAACTCCAAACAAAAATTTTTGTCAATAGAAAGTTGAACAATTAATTTTTTGTGATTAAATAATAGATACATGTTTAGGTATAGCGAATATTTATTATATAACACAAGAAAAGAGGAAAAATGAAAATTTTAGTCGGACTATCAGGCGGAGTCGATTCATCAGTTGCCGCACTTTTACTAAAACAACAGGGGCATGATGTAATTGGTGCAACTATGAAGATATGGGGCAAAGACGGAATTGCTGCAAAATCGGGTCATAAAAATGCTTGCTACGGACCTGACGAAATTGAAGATATTGAAGAAGCAAGAAAAATTGCTGATAAAATCGGAATTCCTTATTACGTTTTTGATTGTGTTGAACAATATGAAAAAATCGTATTGGAAAATTTTAAATCAGAATACTTAAAAGGAAGAACACCTAATCCTTGTGTATTTTGCAATGCTTATGTAAAATTTGGGGCATTGCCACTTGTGGCACGTGAAAATGGAATCTCATTTGATAAATTTGCAACGGGACACTATGCAAGAATTGAAAATATTAAAGATAAATATCTTTTAAAAAGAGGTATTATGCCGAAAAAAGACCAGTCATATTTTTTGTACAGATTAACCCAAGAACAACTAAAAAATATCCTTTTACCGTTAGGAAATTACACAAAAGACGAAATCAGAAAAATAGCGCAAGAGAACGGTTTAGAGGTAGCAGATAAACCTGACAGTCAAGATTTTTATGACGGTGATTATAACGAACTTCTAGGAGTAAATGAACTAGATGGCAATATTGTTGATACAAAAGGCAATATTTTAGGAACACATAAAGGTATTTGGAATTATACAATAGGTCAAAGAAAAGGACTTGGTGTATCATCAACAGAGCCTTTGTATGTTTTGTCTTTAAACAAAGATAAAAATGAAGTAGTAGTTGGTGGCTTAGATAAAACTTTTAAAAAATCATTGACTGCAACCAATCTGAATTGGATTGTTGATAAAATCCCATCCGAAGTGCAAGTAAAAATTCGTTCAACACAAGAACCCCAAAAAGCTCTATTAAAAAGACTTGATGATGAAGTTGAAATAGATTTTGTTGAATACCAAAAATCAATTGCTCTAGGTCAATCAGTTGTTTTTTATGATAATGATATAGTATTAGGTGGTGGAATCATAGATAGTACAAACTAAAATGTACATATCAGAATGTTATTTTTAATAAAGAACTTACAATATTAACAAATAGCATAAATCAGACTATACCGTTAGTTAATACAACCAAATTCTTGTGGTGAAAATTGCAGTGGTTACAATGGTTGCCATTAAAGTTTTATTCTAAACCCGTAATCATTAGAGATTGTTCTTCCAATTGATTTAATTTTGTTTTCTATACAAAATCGGCATTTGTCAGGATTTTCATTTATACAGATTTTATTTGGGTAAATTTCGTATTTCTGACGATATTCTTTTGTTGTTACATTTGGCATTACTACATTAGCACCTGATTTTAAAGCTATAATTCTACCATTAGGATTTAATGTTTCCATAGCAGTTGTTGCAGGAATATTTATATCTGGCAACATTATTCTTATTATTGCCATAACTTTAAGTGCAAGTTCAAAGCTTCCCTGCTTAGAATTATTTAGAGGAGTTTGTGGATGTGGTATAAACGGACCTACTCCTATCATATCAAAATTATTTTCTTTAAAAAATAAAATATCATCAGCAATCGATTCAATCGTTTGGTTTGGAAGTCCGACTAAACTACCTGTTCCTGTTTCATATCCTAAATTTTTTAAATCAAACAAAGTTTGCAATCGTTTTTCAAAACTCATGTTCGGATGAAGTTTTTGATATAAAATCCTATCAGTAGTTTCTATTCTAATTAGATATCTATCAGCACCTGCCATTTTAAATGCTTTATAATCATCAAAACTTCTTTCGCCAATACTTAAAGTTAGAGCGACATCAAGTTTTTTAATCTCTTTAATTAAAGAAATAAGAATTTCTTGTGTATAAAAAGAATCCTCGCCTGACTGCAAAACCAAAGTTTTATACCCAAGAGAAACTGCGTTCTGAGCATATTTTAAAATTTCATCAGGCATAATTCTGTATCTTTTTAAATCTTTATTCTCACATCTTAAACCGCAATATTTACAAGTGCTTTTGCAAATATTTGAAAATTCAATCAAACCTCTCAAATGGACTTTATCACCTACATATTTCTGCCGAATTTTATCAGCATAAGAAAAAAGCCAATCATTTTGGCTTTCATCTTTTAACAGATTAATTATTTCTGATTTTGAAAACATAATTTATACCAAACTCATGTTTAATTCTTCAAGTGTCTTTTTATCTTCTTCAGCATTTGAGCCTAATGTTGTGAGATAATTTCCGACTAAAATTGAATTTATACCTGCGATTAATCCTCTTTTTTGATTAAATTTAGATAATCTTGAACACCTGCCACCGGCATAACAGAGCATTGCATTTGGTAATATTATTCTAAAAATACAAATTGTTTTTAAAATATCTTCTTCATCTATTTTGTCTTTATAATTTTCTAAAGGAGTACCTTTTATGGGGTCAAGAAAATTAATCGGAACAGTCTTTGGATTAAGTTCTTGAAGGCTTAAAGCCATATCAATTCTATCGGCTCTGCTTTCACCCATTCCTATTATCACACCACAACAGCTTTCCATCCCTGCTTCTTGCACCATTTTAACAGTATTTACTCTATCTTCAAAATTGTGAGTTGTACAAATTTTTTCGTGGTAA
>CAZUKK010000027.1:0-19692 GCA_964620875.1 uncultured Clostridium sp. | reverse complement strand
ACGAAGGGCACTCAATGCAGGATATAACTTATCCAATAAAAGTTATGAAAAAACTCGGTGTAAAAACTGTCATCTTAACAAATGCAGCAGGTGCAATAAACAAAAGTTTTAAACCCGGAGATTTAATGTTAATTACCGATCATATTAACATGATGGGAGCAAACCCATTAATTGGACCGAATGATGAAGAATTCGGAACAAGATTTCCTGATATGTCAGAAGTTTATAACAAAAACTTGGGCAAAATCGTATCAGCAGCTGCAAAAATTCTTCGTATTGATTTAAAACACGGAGTCTACATTGCTTCATCAGGACCAAGTTATGAAACTCCCGCAGAAATAAAAATGGCAAGATATTTAGGTGCTGATGCTGCAGGAATGTCAACTGTTCCGGAAGCAATTGTTGCTAATTACTGCGGAATAAAAGTTATTGGCATCAGTTGTATCTCAAATTATGCAAGCGGAGTTTCAACAAAAAAACTCACACACCAAGAAGTTATTGAAACAACAAATAAAGTTAAAGCTAAGTTTAAAGATTTAATTTTACTTGTTTTGAAAAATATTTAATTTGAATATATAAATCAGGAATGCGGATTTTCGATATTGAAAATCCGCATTTTTTTATAATTAAATTATACATCCGACAGTATAAAATTCTACTTTCCACTAACTTCTTTATACATATCAAGATATTTTCCTGCACTTATTTTCCAAGAGAAATCAGCTTCCATTGCTGATTTGCGCATTGCATTAAATACGTATTTATCTGTATACACATAAAGTGCACATTTTATTGCATTAAGCATATCCCATCCATTATATGCCCAGAATTTAAATCCGTTTGAGTTATCAAGCGGATAGCCTGTTATTGTATCTTCCAAGCCACCTGTTGCTCTAACTATAGGCAAAGAACCATAGCGCATCGCAATTAACTGACTTAATCCGCAAGGCTCAAATTTTGATGGCATCAAAAAGAAATCTGAACCTGCATATAATAGATTTGCTAATTTTGCATCATAACCAACATATGCACGTATATTTTTTGTATTATTTGAAAGCCAAATAAATAAGTTTTCATAACTCTTATCACCGCTTCCGAGAAATACAAAATCTGCTTCCAAATTCTGAAGTTCATATTGCATATCTCTTATCAAATCTATACCTTTTTGCCCGACAAGACGTGAAATTAAAGCTATCAAAGGTCTATCAGGATTATACTCTAAACCAAAATACTCACAAATCGCTTTTTTATTTTCTTCTTTGTTTTTCAAAGTTTTCACATCATAATTTTTAACAAGCGCTTTATCTGTTTTGGGATTAAACACGGTATAATCTATCCCGTTTAATATGCCTCTTAATTTATATTGAACTCCACGTAATGTGTAATCCATATTTTCACCATATTCAGAACCAAGAATTTCTCTTGAATATGTAGGAGATACCGCTACAACCCTGTCTGAATAAAGGATAGCACCTTTCATCCAATTTACACGGTTATAATGTTCACATCCCCATTGGTTGTATACAATATCTTTTCTCATATTTGCAAAATCAATTACATCTTCAAACCAAATTCCCTGATATGCCAAATTGTGAATTTCAAAAACGCACTTCGTATCCTTATAAAAATCGTCAAATTTATAATTTGAATGAAGATACATCGGAATCATCGCAGTATGCCAATCATTTGCATGAATTACATCAGGTCTAAAATTCAGCGCCTTTGCATATTCCATAACCGCTAATGAGAATGAAATATATCTTTCGTGTTCATAACGAGGGTCTAAATATTTTGGATAAACTTCTTTGAAACAAGAAAAATACCAATCATTTTTCACAAAGAAAACATTTATATTCGTATCGGGAAGTTTTGTAATATAAAGATTAAATTTGTGAGGTTGATTTCCAAAAGTCAACCACATTTCAGAATTTTCAAGTTCCTTAATCCCATATTTTTCTTTATCAATACATCCGTGAAGTGGTGTAAAAATAGCAATTTCAGCATCTTTTTCCAATTCCTTCGGCAAACTTCCGACTACATCTGCCAAGCCTCCTGCCTTAGAAAAAGGTGCAACTTCACTCGATGCAAATAATACTTTCATTTTTCCTCTCTTTCTGAACTTTTTAAAAACGGATAGTTTATAAATTATGATTTATCTGTACTTGAATTTTCCAACATAAATTTTTCCGTGTCAATATTCAGATTGAAATTCAAACCGTATTTTTGTGTAATATATGCCGCCTGATTAAGGCAAATCTGCGCCTGCTCTTGAGAATTCATATTCATTAAAACTTTATACATATTAATTTTATGTAACATTGTAAGAAATTCAGTAACAGTTCCCCTCTTTTCCATTTGTATATTTGAGTTATTAAGCACACCGTATGCTATATCAAATTTACCTTCTTGAATATTTAAAATACTCATAACATACCAACCGGTATGTACAATTGCATTCATACCTTTTTCTTTTGCAGTTTTTATTATCTTATAAATAATTGAAGATGCTTTTTTGTACTGTCCTCTGTGAATATACGCCCAGCCAATTAACAAATCCGCAAATAATTCAAATTGATACATCATAGTTTCATTTGCAATTAATTTTGCCTTATAAATTTCTCTTGCAAAATTATCAGGATTATTTGAATATGAAACATAAGCATTGATTATATGATAAAGCAATGCAGAAAATACATTTTTCGATGCAACATTTTTGTTAACCTGTACAGGTTTTCCTTTTATCAAATTTTGTAATTGCACAAATGTTGAATACTCATCAGGAATAAAATCTAATAATTTTTTAGTTATATCAAAAAATTCCTGAGCATCTTCCCTAATAGTAACAACATCAACAATTCCAATATAACCGACCATTTCAGTAACAAGATAAATAAATTCCTCTTTTGAAACAACCGTATACTCTATAGAATTTAACTTCGCCGAATCAATTACATTTAATATATTATAACCAATATCAAGACAATCATTATATGCCCCGATATTAAATAAAATTTTTACATAAATTACAGACATCAATAAGAAATATAAATTGAAATTTTCAGCAGCAGGATCAATAGAAGCCTTATCCATAGACGAAAGAATGCTATGTGCCAAATTCATCGCATACAGATAATCTCCATACATAATAGAACCTTGAACCATTTTGGCGCAAAGCATCATGTATCCGTCAGGATTTGAAGAACTTTGTAAATTATGTAAGGCTTGTTCCGCAATAATTTTAGTATGCTCAGGATTATATTCGGTCATATTATTTGCAATATTTTCAAATAGTGATTTTTTATACATCTCAAGCTCTTCTGCCGCCCAGTTTTGAGAATATTTATCCAAAGAGTCCAAAATCATTGAAGAACAATTCAAATACGCTGAAATATCTCCCATTGATAACGATACATTCGCCAGCTTTTCCCACTCAAAAATTACCTGCTCACCATTTCCCATCAAGTTGTACAAGTACGCTTTGATAGAACTTGGTAATTCCGGAGAATAAACTGTTTCAAACAAATTCTGAGCAATAGCTTGCAATTGTTCAGTCTCCGAAATTTCTAAAAGTGCTTTTCTTAAAATATTATAATTTGAGAAATATATACAATTATTATAAGAATAAATATATCCCATTTCTGCAAGCTTTTGACCCAGTTCTTCCCAATTTTCAAACCCTAAAGACAATATAGTTTTTTCATCAATCCTTGTACCAAGAAGAGCTATTGTGGTTAAAAATCTTACAATATCTGGATTTTCTTCCTGTAAAAGTATCAATCTTCTTTGAATAATTTTATCTAATCCGGCAGGAATTATAATAGTCTTAGGATTAGCCATTACAATAGATGTGTTTGTATAAGCATAAACCTGACATTCTAAAAGATACTGAATTGCAAAATCAATAAATAACGTACTTCCTGCCGCATATTTCATAATTCTTTGGAAGTAAAAATCCGTCATTATATTTTCATAAAAATTCTTATCCCCTTCTATAATTTTTTCATCCGGAGCAGCGGTAAGAGTAACTTCGGTATAATAAGGTCTTGATAGCAATACATGCGATTTTTTATGCAGAGAAAATGATTTGTCATAAGAAATCAAATAACTGATATTCACTTCATCTAAATGCTCAAATAATTGTTGGAGAGCATACATTGAACTCTCGTCAACTTTCTCAAAATCTTCTATATAAATAAGAGTATCCGGAATTGCCTCTAAAACTGACAAAAATACCTGAAAATATCTATTTTGAATTAAGTCAAGATTATTCATCCCCCTTTGTGTCAATTTTATTAAATCTTCAACCAAATCTTTTCCGTCAATATTATTAAAAATAGAAAAATCATTTGTATCAATAAGTTTTTGAGAAATTGTATAATCAAAAACCGCAAGAATTAATTCTCTAAAAAATGAATACGGTGAATATTTCATCTCATCATTACAAGTTAACGGAATTACATTAGAATAAATCCCTATTTCCTCAACCGCACTTAGCAACTTTAACGTATACGGCTGGTATGCATTTGATGCCTTTAACGCCAATATACCTTTTGGATTTTGCTGAAGAACTTTTACAACAACATCTAATACATCAATGCTTTCAGACTTGATAAAATTACAATTAATTTCTTCAAAATTAATCATCTCAATATCATAAATATCTTCATCTTCATCAATTTTTGATTCTTCTTTTAAAGAATCTTTTGCAAGTTTATCTTGGTCAATAAGTGCATTTTGAATATAATTCGGGATTTCTTGAGAAGTCTTTTTATTATTTATTTCCCGTAAAATTTCATCAAGTTTAATGAATTTTTTGATATCAATTTCAAAAAATCTTATCATTACCCCGTCAACCAATGTCGAATCTAATGACTGAGGATTATAATTTTCCTGATAATAACTGATAAAACTTTCGTCAGTTATAACCTGAAAAGCATCAAGGATTTTTTTATCCTTGTCCGTAGATTGATATACCATATTTGCCTGAAAATTCGTATTAATATCGTATGGATTATCTTCGGTACTTCTTTTCATAATCGTGAAATTACATTTTAAAAATGTTGAAAATTTTTCTGTTAATTTCAGATTCAATCTTGTTATAAGATTTGCCAATTCAATTGAAGTTAAAATAGCCGCATTCGCAGAAGATGACAACGTATAATCTTTATTAAACCTTATTATATAAGTTTCTTTGTTATAAATCTGTCTTCTGACATTTATTGATGAGAGATAAGTTTTGATTAAATTATCAAGATTTGATTTGAATTTTTGAAAAAGTTTATTTGAACCCAATTTAGCCTTTACTAAATCTATATTTGGGAAATCAATACGTAAAACTGCAAAATCATCAGTATTAGATTCCGCAATCACTGCACTTTTTTCAGTAGAAAAACCACATTTTACACAAGATTTATTCTTAGTAAGATTGATTTTTCCACATTTTGCACATTTGGTAACAAGAATTTTTCCGCATGTTTTGCAGACATTTTTAGTATTAATCGTCTTGCAATCAGGACATATTATCTTTAATACCTTTTTACAATTCGGACATACTATTGTATTTTTATCAATTTCAGCACCACACTTTGGACATTCCATACAAAAATTATATCATGTCGGGGTTATTTTTAACTAATTCAAAAAGATGATATTAAAATTATTCTTTCAGAATTTTCTCATATTTGTCTAAATTAGTGATAATTTGCTGAACATCAGGTCTGTTGTGTTCAGGCACTTCAGAAAGTCCGTTTTCTTTTGCAAGTTTTATATTTTCCATGTCGGATTTTGCTTGGACTGCAATTTTTAAAATCTCAGGCATATTAAGGGCTGTAGGATGTTCACTCGAAAGATTATCGTAATATGTATCTTCATAATTACTGTTTATTCTCAGTTTCCAATTGGATGAATTTCTAGAACCACCTACATTATAAACTTTATCAATTCCAAAGAAATCAGCAAACGAAATCTGAATTTTTTTACAAGTCAAAAACAGTTCGGCAAATTTTGCCTTTATTCTTTCACTATCATCATTTGTAATCCTGTTACAAAATTCATCACGTTCGGAAGCTCTTTTCGGATTTGAATTTAAAAATCCTGCAAGATATAACGGATTCCAAGCATCCGATTGTTTTTGCCATCCTTTAACCATTTGGATAACAGGGAGAGAATCATGAGAACCAATCAATCCCCAATTAGGTTTATGTTTCACAGCTTCGCCCCTTGTATATTCAAGCTGAGAAATTCCCGGAAGATTATTTTGATTATGATAAATCTCTTTAAATATATGAGTTTCTGTTACCAAATCCTCCCAAACCGGTGAATTTTTATCTATTCCGTGTTCTGCTAAAGTTGGTAATATTATCCTATCCAGAACTTTTTTGTAATTACCGTCAGGGTCAAGTCCGAAAATATTTGAGATATTGTTTCCTCTAAATTTTTCCAAATTTAATTTACCTTCACTATTTAATTCAACAGTGTTTCTATCATAAATGTACGGGTCTACCAAACCTAAAGCATGGTCAATTCTTACATTATCAAAATTTTCTAAAGCATCATCTAATTTTTTCTTTAAATACAATCCTGAAGGACCAAGTTCTGTTTCTGAATTAAAAAGCTTTTTCGGATCTAGCACAGGAATACTCCAAGTTTGAGGACCGTTTGGACCACCATATGGGCAACCCATCTCGTAATCCTTTAAAAACAATTCCTGATTTGCCCACTCATCAGATTTCGAAAATCCTACAAGTAAGTCATTTATATATTTATAACCCAAATCTTTTCTGGCTTGAGTATTCTCTTTTATTTGTTTATCAATTATAAATTGACCAAAAATATAAGCTTCATAATCCTCTCTTGTTCTATTTGTAATCTTTTTATAACGATTTTTGGCAGCTTCGTCATTTTTAGAAAGATTTTGAATTAAATTTTTATCTGCATCATCCCACTTTCTAAAATCCACTGTCTTATATTGATCGGACAAAACGTCAAATAAAGCATCTTTATAAACAACATTACCTTTTTCCCTTTTGAATTCGTCAAACTCGTTATTCAAATTTATTGCATCAAGATTACCTAAAATTACTTGTTTTTTTAGGTTTTTGTTTGCAATTTTAAGAAGATATTTTGAATTTGCAAAAGCCTCCGAAAAATTTGTATAAGTATAATTATCTTTTGTCAAAAAGGTTTCATTTAAACCGTTATCCAAGTCCTTATCCGATAAAATATTAGCGTAATTATCACCTTTTAACTGTTCAAAATCTATGAACAAATAATTTCTTGTCGAAATTGTTGACTCATATGGAGAATAATGATTCGCATTTCTTATAACTCCAACAGGACCTAATTGGTCAGAATTAAAACCGTGAAGCTTTTTGAACGGAATCATTTGCAATGCAGTATTTCCGTACGGAGAACCGCAACCTGAATCTTTTGTTTTATTTTCGGGAAAACATGAACCATGTATAATCATTGCAACTTCTTCTGTCCCAAGATATTTTAATGCAGGTTCAATTGCTTCATTTTTATAACTTATTTCTTCTTCTTTTGTCAAACGTCTTTCAAAAGAAGGTTTAGAATATTGTGATGTTAAAACTTTTGAAACAAGCATATTTAGAAAATCCCCCAATATAGACAATTGATTTTATTTATTCTATTATAAAATGCAAATAAGAAAAAATTTGACACTCTTTGTTACAATTTTGTAATAATTGCGCAAATTTTAGATTTAGACTCATTAATCTAGTTATAAAATTTGAAAATGATTAAGTATACAGAAAGGTAAAAAATATGTCTCATGGTTTAAACATACGTATATCGCCGGATTTCTTTGAAAAACGTGCAGCACAATTTAACCAAAAAATTACAACAATTCCAATGAAAGATGAAACTGTTGTAAAAATCTTATCAAATGAGCAATCTTTTGATACATTCCAAATTGCAGATAATAAAATTGTTGGGATGTGTGGAGCTCACGGAAAAAATGCAGTCAAAGATTCTCAACATCTAATAGCTTGGATACAAGAAAGAGCTGTTGACGGCATCAACGTCCTAAAAGAATTTACTAAATCATTAGGAAAATAAAATAAATATAAAGAAATTATAAGTAAAATCAAAGCAGATTAGCTAATAATCTGCTTTTTACTTTACATATACTATTTTTTCGATTAAAATGTATATATTATTTGGGGTGAGGTGTTTATTATGAAGTATGAAAATGTTTTGTCTTTATTAGAGGAAATTACTATCCATAATCAAGAAAAAGTAGCTCTTGGCATGAAATCCACTTGGGGTTGGAAAGAATTCACATATAAAGGCTTAGGTTTGTTATCCAGACGACTTGCAAGTTATTTGATTGCAGATTTAAAACTTGAAAGAGGAGAAAAACTTGCTATATTATCAGAATCAAAACCTGAATACGGAGCATGCGTTTTTGGTTCTGTGTTGGCAGGCTTAACAACAGTTCCTCTCGATAACAAATTAACAATATACGAACTTAATTCAATTCTATCAGACTGTGAACCCTCAGTAATTTTATGCTCAAGTTCAAATATTGAAAAAGCAAAAGAACTTAAAAAAAGTGTTAAATCAATAAAAAATATCATCTTGATGGATGCTTCCGTTCACGAAAGCTCAAGGATTCCGAGTTTATATTCACTTCCTGAAAAATATCATGCAAAATGGAAAAGACGTCCGTGGAGCGCAACAGCATTTATTATCTACACATCAGGAACTACAGGTGCTCCTAAAGGAGTTGAAATCACTTTCAAAAATATGCTTTCTCAAATGCACGATTTAAGAATTGCACTAAAAGAAATTCTGCCAAACGGAGAACAAATGAGAATGTTATCAATTTTACCAATGAACCATTTGTTTGAATTAACGGTCGGATTTTTCATATTTTTACATCATGGGTACTCTATTTACTACCCTCAAAGCCTAAAACCAAACGATATTATGACGGTTATGAAAGAAAAGAAAATTCGTTTCATGCTGACTGTTCCCGCATTCTTAAAACTTTTAAAAAGTTCTATTGAATCGGAAATAAACAAAAAACCTGCTATAATTAAATTTTTGTTTAATTTAAACTTAAAAATTGCAAAATTATTACCTATGTCTGCAAGACAGAACTTATTTAAACCAATACACAACAAATTTGGCGGAGAATTTTTCGGATGTATTTCAGGTGGTGCTCCATTAGATCCAACAGTTGGAGAATTCTTTGAAAATATCGGTATAAAAGTTCATCAAGGATACGGTTTATCTGAAGCAAGCCCCGTAGTATCGGTAAACAGAGGTAAATACCAAGATATCAAATCAATCGGTTCTGCATTAAAATCCTACGAAACAAAAATTGACCCTATTAACGGAGAACTAATGCTCAAAGGCCCATCCATAATGAAAGGTTATTACAAACGTGAAGATTTAACATCGGAAGTTATTACACCTGACGGTTGGCTACATACTGGAGATATTGCCAGAATTGATAATCGAACAAAATTAATTTACATTACAGGAAGAATAAAAAATATGATAGTTCTTTCCGGCGGTAAAAAAGTCTTCCCTGAAGAAATAGAAAGTGTTTTGGAACAAAGCCCTAATTTTGCAGAAGTTTGCATAACCGGAATGGCAAAATCTTTCGGAGAAAAAGACGGATGTGAAGAAATAGTTGCGGTAATCGTTCCAACTGAAGAATATGCTTCAAAATTTAGCGAAATTGACAATCTTGAAGTCGCAATTCAAAATGAAGTAAAATTCTTATCAACAAAACTTGCACCATACAAACGACCTATAAAAATTATTGTAAGAAAAGAAAACTTACCAAGAACTACAACCCGAAAATTAAAACGTATGGAAATAAAAAATATTCTTTGTGAATGTGTATAAAATAAAAAAAGACTTACAAATGTAAGTCTTTTTTTATGGTCGGGATGACAGGATTTGAACCTGCGACCCCTTCGTCCCGAACGAAGTGCGCTACCAAGCTGCGCTACATCCCGATATGTACATTATACTCCAAACATCTATTTTGAGAAGTATTTATTATTTATTTCGTTCTATTAATTCCTTTTTCCACGTATACAAAAAATATACCGACAAAATCCAATAAACTACCCACATCAAAATTGTGGCAAAACAATTTGACCCATTTAGATATGCACCAATCCACATCACTATTGATAAACCATTTACAACAAACCAAATATACCACTGTTCAACACATCTTTTTACTGTCAAAAGTAAACCCCATACAGAAAAGACAGATGTTATAGAGTCAATTAACGGATTTTTATCGTTTAAATAATTTAATACAACAAACCCGATACCTGTCAAAACTATTGCAGATACAACATATATAATCTGCTCTTTCTTGGATAGTGTTGTTTTGATAATTTCATTACTATCTTTTTTTAAATGATTTCTCCATTTGAAAATTCCAAGAATTTGCATAGGGAAATAATACAAAAGATAAAGTGCTAAATTTCCATATAATCCGTTTTTATAAGAAATAAAACTATAACAAAGCGTTCCCAAAAGACCTATGAAATAACAAGAAATCTTACCCTTACCAGCCAGTATTGTATAACTTATTCCACAAATTGCCGAAATTAATGCAATTTTATCATCACGCATTAAAAACGAAATTACCGTAACCGCAACAATACAAGCAGGAAATATTATCCGTTCATACTTACTCCAACCGCTTAATTCTTTTTTTATAAATTCTTTTAATTTCATAAAAATCATTCTAACTTAAAAATTATTTTATTTAAATATTTTAAGAATACGATATGAAAAGTTTTACTTTTAGCTTTGTGTGGTGTCTACTTATATTAGGTAAGTAAAATGGCATTAAAAATTAACCAACTCAGTTCAAATTTAACTTCAAAAATTCTAAATAATAAAGTAGCACTTAGGGGACTGGAAAAGATTTCAGAACACGCAATTTCTTTCAGCGCCGGAACTTCTTTATTGTTATCTTTGACAGTCAGACCGCTTGCCATATACTCTACTCCTGATGTTGAAAAAGAAAACAAACAATACGCTATAGCAAGTTCCATCGGTTCTGGTTTAATGAAATATGCCATAGTTGAATCCGTTGCCCTGCCTATCGAAAATGCAGTAAAAAAAATTGATAACTCCACTGACAAATTTTTAAAACCTAAAACTATTGCCACATTAAAAAATACCGCCGAAAATATTTCGGAAGCAAAACCATATAAATTTTTAACACAACTCATAAAACTAAGTACAGGATTTGTTACCGCAATACCAAAATCTGTTTTGACAATAGCACTAATCCCTATCATTATGGATACTTTATTTTTCAGACATAAAAACAACAATCCGGCAATCTCAAAAAATCCAAAAGCCAATTTTGAAACTTTCGGATTTTCATTTACAGGAACACCTGTTGACAAAATACCAAAATTCATCAGTAAAATTCTTAATAATGAAAAACTCCAAAAATTTGCTTTGAAATATCAAAACAGCGATAAAGATGCCGCAAAACATATTACCGCAATGACCGATATTTTACTGACTTCAACATATGCTTATCAAACTAACAAAAGCAAAAAAATTAAAGAAAACCGTAAAAAAGCACTAATTTATAATAATTTTATCTCAACATTTATAACAATAGCAGGCGGTTATGGTTTAGATAAATTAATGAAAAAACCTGCTGCAAAACTGACTGAAAAAATCAAACAATTACACCCAAATGACCCAAAAGTATTTAAATATATAGAAGGAATAAATATTCTGCGACCTGCCTTGATTTTTGCAGGAATTTATTATGGAATTTTGCCAATATTTTCAACATACATTGCTGAAAAAACCGACAAATTTATCACAAGAAACAGTAAAAAACAAAATCAAAACAAATTTTAATAATCATATTGTAAAATTATTAAGTTTTTTAACATTAATTAGAATACTATCAGCAATTTTTCGTAAAAAATTTTGTTTATAGAGATATAAGTGTAACTAGGGGTTAGATATGTCTATAAATAATATTAATCATTTAAGGTATTTGCAAAATCGTCAAAATGAAAGACAAAACAATGCAAATACTCAAAATCAAGCACAAAATGAAACTCAGTCGCAAAATGTTACAAATCCGGTAAACTCATCATATTATAGACAATATCTTGTAGGCAGTTCTAACGTCAGCTTTACAGGAATAAACACTGTTAATGCAAATAATTCAGAGGAGCTTTTACATCAAATATTTGAACTTGATAAAGCTGCTTTTGAAGAGTTAGACCCGTATGACTCTTATGATGAATTCTATTCACGAATTGTTGATGGGAATTTTAAAGTATTTGGAGTAAAAGACTCCGACACAGGTAAATTATTGGGATACTACCAGCTTGAACCGATAAAAAACGGTGATTTATATATTGACTCAATGGCATTAGCTCCTGAATTCAGACATACAAGAAAAGGAGTAGAAGCGATTAAACATTCTTGGCAAAAAATAAAAGATTATGCACGAGAAAACGGCGCTCAAACAATGTCCTTACACGTTGACGGAACAAACGAAGCCCTTGTAAATCTATATAAACGCTTCGGATTTGTTATTAAAGAAACACTTGAGAATTACTTTGAAGGCGGTCAAAGAGCATACTTCATGGAACTTGACTTGAATAATGCCCCTCAAATACAACAGGAAACAACTGTTCCTGCCGAAACTGTTGCAGCAACAGAAGAAATCTCAGAAACCCCTGCCACAAATGAAGTTGAAACAGAACCGACAGAAACAGAAGTAGTAGAACCTGAACCGGCTGTTGAAGTTCATAAACCGACTAATGCTGAGCTTAATGCACTAGAAAGACAGAAAAAAATCGAAGCTGCAAAAATTTTGAAAGAACTTGGCATCAACAAACCACATACCAGAAAAAGTATTATTGAAAATACCCATAGTTATAGTGATACTTCTAAAGAAGAACATTTTAACGAGCAAAGATTTGAACAAGAATTAAGACTTATCGAAATTGGGAATTCTATGAATGTAGATTTGAGCAATTTGAGAAAACACCTAATCGAGAAAAAAGACGGTCAATATTTTCTTCGAGAAGATTTAATCCCTATTTTAAGACGCCATATTGAAGACAATAAATACAAAAATTACGATAATTTTTCATATTTTAAAGATGCATTAGAAGCTTGCACAGAAACAGACGAACAAGGTAACGAATCGATTAATAGAGAATTACTGGCTCTTGTTGAATCTTTTATGGAAAAAATCGATTGCAATGGTTATATCAGTAAAATCAAAACTATAGCAAATTTGTGTCAATATAAACAATATGGCAGAACAATACCTGATTACGAGGCTCTAAATACATATTTGATAGAGTGCACACAAAATGAGCTATCCCATTTTGCAGTAGAACCACTTATGTATGCATCAAAAGACCCTGTTACAGGAAAATTTAACAAAGATGTATACCAACAACTTAAAGAAATAGAACAAGAAAATATTTCATTTTATGACTATAGCAGTATTATAAAATTAATAAAAAAAGGCAATTTCCCATTTAATATATTTAAAGAAAATTTTTGCTACAGTATGATGTCTGATTTAAAATATAAGGAAAAAATTTCTGTTCCTGAAAGATCACTCGGCAACAGCCAAAATGAAGAAACTTTGGCAAAACTTATTTATGCTTGTTCTAAAGCTACCATCTATTCAAATGATAAATACATACTTGATAAACAATTATATAAAAGAATGATTAATTGTATGAAAAAAGATTCTCCTGAATATCTTGGTTCATTTGAAGATGTTTGTGAAATTGCATTTGCTTGTTTTGGAAAAGGTGAAAATAGTTGGGATGATAAAGAAACATTCCAAGAAAAAATATTTGAATATGCAAAAGAATTAAAAGCTCTGAACTGTCCATCTTCAGACATTGCAAAAATAATTGAGGCTTGCAGAGATTCTGAAGGATTTTTCAACAAAGATATCTTTGGCACTGTAAAAGGACAGCTTGAAAAGGGCAAGCCTATAAACGCAGATATTATAAATATCACAAAAGCTAAAGGCCGTTGGAGCGACAAAGAAGTCCATGACCCTTATGCTTTGGTTAACATTAGTGATAGATACAATGATTCACTTAATGGACTTTTAAAATATTTCAAAGCTAAAGATTACAATTTTAGTACCAGCACATTCAATCAGTTTATTGATGAAGATTATTCATTATTAGCAAAATATGATTTTATATCTTCCTATTACTTCGACAACTTGACAAGCAACGGAATATACGACCATCAATTTGCAGAATTACTAAGAAAATTAGACACTGCCGAAAATCCTGCATTTAAAGATGGTACAAACGATGATAAAGTTACACAACACACAACTCTTACCAGAAAAGAAATCATTAGAAATATAATTACTATATCCTGTAATAAAAATTATAAACAGGACTATCATGTATACAACCGTACTGCTGAAAAATTCATTGATTATTGTTTAAAACAAGGTTTATCACTTGAAGAAATTAACAACAAACTTCACAATGCAACCAAAAAAAATAAAACTGAAACATATACATTATCAGAACAGTATGTCGATAATTTCATCCAATTGCATTCAAACGGGTATTCCACAGATGATGCACACAGAATTGCTTTCTCAAAAGATGAAGAAACTCGTAAACTTATTAAAGAATTTTTGGATGCAGGGGTAAAAGACGCTGATATCAACATCATTACAAGGAATAACGAAATTGATCAAATCGCAAAAGAATATGCTTACACAGCAGCTAAAGATGGTTTGAGCAGTTCTTTAAAATATTGTATAGATGAAAACGACCAATTCAGTCCTGAAATCTATGAAAAATGTAAGGCACTGTTAGAACTTGGTTTTGATAGCAAAGAAATCGTTCGCTTAATGGATGCTTGTAATATCAATACAACAGATTTTACAACCAAAATTAGTGATAATGCTTATAATGCAATAGCTGATTTGAAAGGAAAAGGGTTTAATACAGAACAAATAGAAGATATAATTAAAAGCTCAAAAAGAGTGAACGAAAGAACCGACTACGAAGACTTTATTCCGGAAAAATATAACAGAGTAAATGAACTTCTAAAATATAAATATGACCAATCCGCAGTTTCTTATATATTAAATATTTGCAAGTCAAAAGGAATGGATGACGAAGAAAAATATCAAGAAATTTTGGAAGATACTAAAGATTACTTAGTTCTGAAAGATATAGCTCACGACGGCAAATACATAGTAGAAAAATTATTAGGAAATAAAAACTCAATTATTAAAACAAAAGAAACCTATGGTGCAGATATAACAAGATACGCTCTTGGTATGAAAATCGACGGTTATACTCAATTCTGCGCCAATGTTGCAAATATGACAAATAAAGTTTCTGAAGAATTTACAAATAAATTAAAAGAAAAACTTGAACTACTTCCATCACCAGAATTAAAAGTAAAAAAATTACGTGTAATTTCAGGATTGCATGGAAAAATTGAAGAAAAAGCATTACTACCTCTGGTAAACTCTATCAAATCACCTGAAATGACAGAATCTCAAATTGAAATCGCAACAAAAATTTTTGCACTTGATACCTCTGATACCGAAAAAGTTGTATCATATATCAACAGTTCAAACTTGCCTGACGCAAGTAAAGAAATCGTACGTAATGCAGCACAAAGGGGTTCTTTAAACCAAAATGCGTTGAGTATTGTTTATTCCGCACAAATTGAAGAATTCCTTGAAAAAATGGATGCACCTTCAAAAAACAAAGACATCATTAGAAAATATCTTCAACAAGCAAATCTGCAAAAACACATTGTACGACCTAAAACAATTGATGCTCAACTAAAAAATATGGACGAATTAGCAAATAAAACTCTGATGAATCCTAACATTCCATTGGAAAAGAAACTTCAATACATTGAAGAATATAAAACTAAAAAAGCCGATATGATTGCTAATTCCGAAAAATACATCAAACCATACATCAATGCAAAACCGCTTGAAGGTCTAAAAAGAGTTGTTGAAGCTTACATTAATATCCCAAATGACGATACAAAATTCAGCAATTCAATATATGAAAGTATGTACAACAAATTCAATATTGAAACAACATCTGCACTGCTTTCTGATATTCACTATGATTCAAAATACTTTGACAAAATACTTTCAGCCGGTACTGAATTCGGGGCAAACTTTAAGAAACTGATTGAACTTAAAAAATTGAACCCACACAAAAAATTAACTGAAAGCAGAATGGTTTTACCTGAACCAGAAACAACAGAATATGAATTATACAAAAATCTTGGACTAATAGACCAAATCAAAGCAAACCAAAGAACAAAACAAGCATTTATTGAAAATAATATCAACTTTGATAAATGGAACTCATTTGATAGTGATTTAGTCGGCGAAACATTCAGCGTTGAAACAGACAAAGAAACCGCACTAAATAACGCTAAATTCAATTTCTTAAACGAAATGAACGGTGAATTATTTGCTCAAATTTCAGAAGAAGAAACTGATAAATTAAAAGAACACTTATCCAAATTCTGTGGTGTAACATTCTTCAATAATAAAATCTACAAAGGTCAAAACGAAATTGAAGCAAGTTATGTTGAAACTCTAATCAATACAATATTAAAATACAAAGAAGAAAACCCTTACTGGAACGGTACAGATAGTAATTCTAATGTAGACAGAAGCCCGATTGAAGGTTTTATAGACCACATGAATTCAATAAAAACTAAATTAGAAGAATTAAAAAATGCAAGAAATGTCGAAGATTTACGTTTGAGGCTTACAGACGAAAACGACATCGGCAGAAATATTTTCTTCGGCAACCATGTAGGATGCTGTAATTCGGTAGAATCATCATATGCAGGCTATTCTGCTCCGCTTCACCTGTTAAATGCGTACAATCGTGGTATTGAAATAGTTGACTCAAGAGGCAATTCTTACGGAAATTCACTATGCTTCTTCGCTAAAGTTGACGGTAAATTAACCTTCATTATTGACAGTTTTGAAGCAAACGGAAAACTTGGTTCAGATCCGATTGTAACTGAAAATATCATTAAATTCGCACAACAGGTTTGTAACGAAATGGGTGTTCCTAACGCTCAAATTATGTTTGGCCCTAATTACAATAACATTTCCACATCTATGCTGGAAATTTCGGAAAATCATACAATCAAACCAATAGGAGTTTCAAACGGAAGAACTTACTGTGATTCTGTTGGCGGAAAAGTTACCGTTGGCGACGAAATTTCAGGCAGAAAAATGTTTAAACTTAAATAAGCATCCCCATTCTTGAAAATACCATGCCGGACTTATTTTAATAAATCATGTAATTTCTTATGCCACTTGTGAGCTGATTTTATACTGTCTTCCAAAGTTTTTTCAGGCTGCCAATTTAGAACTTCTTTTGCTTTTTTATTATCTGCAACTAAAGTTGCCGGATCACCCTCCCTGCGTTCTAAAAATTTTGTCGGAAGTTCTTTCCCTATAACATTTTTACAAGTTTCAAGAACTTCTTTTACCGAATAACCCTCAGTTGTACCAAGATTGAAAAAATTCGTTTCTCCACCATTATCCAAATATTTAACAGCTAGAATATGTGCTTTAATCAAATCCGTCATATTTATATAATCTCGAACACAAGTTCCGTCTTTAGTTTCATAATCAGTTCCAAATATTTTAAATGGTTCGGTTTTTTCATATTCTGATTTTAAAATATTTGGGATTAAATGAGTTTCAGGCTCGTGGAATTCACCAATTCTTGCTTGAAAATCAGCTCCTGCAACATTAAAATAACGTAACCTTACGGATTTTACTCCATACGCTTTGTCATAATCATCCATAATTTTTTCTATCATCAATTTTGTTTGTCCGTAAGGATTTATCGGAGATTGCGGATGGTTTTCATCAATTGGGGTATAAGCAGGTTCACCATAAGTTGCAGCAGTTGATGAGAAAATAATTTTCTTAACATCATTTTTTATCATAGCATCAAGCAAATTCAATGTTCCACAAACATTATTTCGGTAATATTTTGCAGGATTTTTCACGGATTCGCCAACTTGAGAAAAAGCTGCAAAATGTATCACGGTATCAATTTTATTGTCTTGAAAAACCGCATCCAAATTATCAAAATTCAATAAATCACCCTGAACAAAAGAAAATTTATCTTTTCCAATTGATGCCAAAGTTTCAATAGTTTCCATATGACCTGTTGAAAGATTGTCAAAACAAAGCACTTCAAATCCTTGTTCCAACAAGCTCAAAACACAATGACTGCCTATATATCCTGCTCCGCCCGTTACTAAAAACATCAAGCCTTCCTCCTATATTTATGCAATCATTATAACATAGCCATTAAATATTTAGTGAATCATTTTATTTTACATTACAATACTTTACCTGCCACAAATCACTGATAATAAAATACATTTTCATGATAATTTCTTTTGCGGTTCGGGAACAACTCTCAAAGCGGCAGAAACCTTTGGTAGACATTGGATAGGAATAGATTCTTCACCAAAAGCAATTGAAATAACTAAAAACAAACTTGGAAAAGATGTTAATTATACATACATTGAATTCAATGACAAAGAAAACCAATAAACATCTGTTCCATTAGCAATTCTAAAAAGATTTGCACATGCACTATTAATATGATATCATGCCGTAATAGCGTTTATGGAGGTTAAATGATAACTAAGAAAAGCGCAGCTCTTTTGTCTTTGATTTCAAATGGATTATTGACTACATTAAAACTTATTGCAGGGCTTGTTTCAGGTTCTGTCAGTCTTTTATCAGAGGCCTTCCATTCTCTTGGCGATATGCTGGCTTCTGTAATCGCACTAGGTTCAATTATTGAATCAAGTAAACCTGCGGATAAAGGTCATCCGTTTGGGCACGGTAAATTTGAAGATATGGCGGGATTCATAGAAGCTTGGCTCATCATTTTAAGTGCTCTTTTTATTCTCTATATGAGCTTTGAAAAAATAATTACCAAAAGCGTGAATCATTCTTTTCAAGCTGATTTAGCATTATATGTTATGCTGTTTTCTGCGACAATAAACCTGTTTATTGGAAAATTTTTAATTAAAAAAGGCAAAGAAACAGATTCCAGCGCTATTTTAGGAGACGGACATCATCTTATGGCAGATGTATATTCTTCTTTTGCCGTTGTACTGGGCTTGCTTGCCGTAAAACTTACAGGGCAATATATTATAGACCCCATTATTGCGATAATGGTCGGTACAATGATTTTGATAACCGGCTGTAATTTGATTAAGGAAACCTCTGCCTGTCTTCTTGATTCAAGCTTACCTAAAGAAAACTTGGAAGCAATAGATGCCGTTTTAGCTTCATACGAATCCGAAGGACTTAAAGGAGTAAAATCCGTTAGAACATCCAAATCAGGACACACAAAAAATATTACCCTTATTTTATACCTTCCATGCGATATGACTCTTAAAGAAACACACTTGCTGTGCGATAAAATAGAATTAAGCCTTGAAAAAGAATTAAAAAATACAAATATCATAATCCATGCCGAACCGAGTTATGAGTGTGTAAAAAGTAAAAAATAATACCTTCTGTAAAACGACAGTTGGTTTAATGATTTTGAACAGGGAGTTTTATTATAATTATTGGGTTTCACCCAACCTACTTGCTAG
>CAZUKK010000026.1:0-21238 GCA_964620875.1 uncultured Clostridium sp. | reverse complement strand
GTGCATCTCAAGCATTAAACGGTAACCCTAAAAAAGTTGGGGATTTAGTATTCGTATTTGCTCCAAGCAATGTTACTTTGTCAGCTGATACAAATACTCAACAAAGCAAATTTAATGATTCTTTGTGGAGAACATCTCTACAATAGAATAATTTTGGTATGAGAAGAGAGATAGTTTAGATATACGGGCAGTATTTTATACTGCCTTTTTTTTAATCTCATATCGTTCTGGGACATAAAATCCGAAGAATTACAAAATAATTTGATTGGTATTGAACAAAGCTGATTTACGCATTCAAATAATTTGTCAATTTATTTAACAGCATTGCTTTTGAGTGAAAGCCTACAAATTCTGCAACTTTTTCACCGTTTTTTAGCAGGACAAATGTTGGAAACCCTTGAATATTATATTTTGCAACTATGTTAGGGCACTCATCCGCATCAACAATCCCAATCCACATTTCTGAATCTTTTAATTCATCAAGTTCAATTCGTTGGTTTTTGCAATATGTACACCATGTTGTATAAAATTCTACTAATTTTAATCCTGTTTTTATTTCGTTTTCAAAATTACATTCATTCAATTCTATTATCATAATAACCTCTTTTTAGTTATTATAACATGTGTTTTTTGCTTTCACATTAAATAATCGGGTAAGTTTATTCAAAAATAATTAGTATCGTAAAGGTATTTTTGAACGATTAACCTCAATATCTTCATATCCAAAATTTAGTAGCATACGGTTTGTGCTTGTGTAGAAAATGTTTTCATCGAATGTAGGACCGATATTTATTGATTTTACGGAGTTTTTATCAAATTTGTATTCAAGATACGGAACAAATAGCCCGTTTTTTTCGACAATTCCTGTTTTTTTTGTACCTTCAACGCCAAATACGTTTACTATTACAATTCTGTATTCGTGCTCATTTTTAAATTGAGGATTTTTGAAGAATATGCTGACGATACTTAAGACATCAATTAATTCAAATAATATGTCAAAAAGTTTGACTTCATTTGTTTTTTTACATTTTAAAGCTCGTTCAAAAAGCTGATTCCATTTTTTGAAAATTGCATGAATAATTTTGATTTGTTTTTGCTTATCATATATGACGCTTCCGTATATTGGCAGGTAATCGTTTTCAGTCATTTCATTTATTAAACTTTTTTTGTCAAATCCGATATTATATCCTGTGTAACTTTTGCCTTTTGCGTAATTGTTCCATAACGTCAAATTATCACTTTCTGTAGAAAAAGATGTTGTAAAATATTCAAGCTTGTTAACAAAATCATTTTCGCCGTCGACAATGTGCTTGTATTTATTTCTGAAATGATTTTTAATTTTGTCAAACAAATCAGGATTAAGCCCATCGATTTCATCAATCAAGTGAACAATCAGACGATATGAATATGCGATTTCTTCTTTATCATTGAGATATAGGGCGTTAGAAAACCTTAATGCTCCACCTTCTATGATGTTAAGTAATTTTTCGGGTTTTGTATAATGATAAATCGTATAATTTGTGTCATTATCCAAAACCTTTTTAATTTTGGGGATTTTTTGCAGTAAATCATCATAGTAAGACATCAGAAAACCTTTCATACTGTATAATTAATTATAACATATTTTATTCGGGTTTTCTAGCTTTTTAGTGTTTAATAGGATTAGATAAACGTTTTTTGACTTGTATTAATTCTTCTTTAGTCAAATGTCTTGCAATTTGTGAGAATTCTTCCATAATTTCCCAAGAAGAATAATTTTTTGTTTCGACTTTTTTAATCCAGTCGTTGACTTCTCTTGTTATCATAACTTAACTCCTTTAAGTAATCGCATTATGTAATTTTATACAGAAAACAAATTAAATATACAATTATTTTGCTATATTTTTTAAAAATTTGCAATAAAAAAGGCGGAATTTCCGCCTTTTGAACTAGTTTAAAAATTTATCTAATCTTTCACAAGCCTCAATTGTATTTTCACGGCTTCCGAAAGAGGTTAATCTAAAGTATCCTTCACCGTTTTTGCCAAATCCTGACCCCGGAGTACCAACTATTTGAACATTTTCTAATAAATAATCAAAAAATTCCCAAGATGTCATATTATTCGGACATTTTAACCAGATGTAAGGTGAATGTTTTCCGCCGATATGCCAGATGTTATGTTTTTTCAATGTATCGGAAATTAGGTGTGCATTTTCTTTGTAGTAATCAAGATTTTCTTTAATTTCTTTTTGTCCTTCTTCTGTGAATACTGCTTCTGCACCTTTTTGTACGATGTACGGAACTCCGTTGAATTTTGTTGTTTGGCGTCTCAACCATATTTTATTAAGTGAAACATTATCAAAAACAAGTGATTTCGGAACAACTGTATATCCGCATCTTGTTCCAGTAAATCCTGCAGTTTTGGATAGTGAACAAAATTCAATTGCGCAAGTTTTAGCACCTTCAATTTCAAAAATACTTCTCGGTAAATTTTCATCTGTTATAAAACATTCATAAGCTGAGTCGAATAAAATGATTGCATTATTTTTGTTTGCATAATCTACCCATGCTTTTAGTTGTTCTTTGTTATACACTGCACCTGTCGGGTTATTTGGTGAGCACAGATAAATAATATCTGCTTTTACCGATGTATCAGGAAGCGGTAGAAAATTGTTTTCTGCATTAGCATCAATATAAACAATTTTTCTTCCTGCCATTGTATTTGTATCAACATAAACAGGATAAACCGGATCTGGTACAAGTACGGTGTTATCAACATCAAATAAATCCAAAATATTACCTAAATCAGATTTTGCACCATCTGAGATAAAAATTTCATCTAATTCAAGGTCAACATTATGGTTTTTATAATAGCTTTGTAACTTTTCTTTTAAAAAGTTATAACCTTGTTCAGGACCGTAGCCTTTGAAAGTTTCTTTAACACCCATTTCGTCTGCGGCTGCTTTAATTGCATTAACTACAGCACTGCATAGCGGAAGTGTAACATCGCCAATTCCAAGTTTTATAATTCTTTTATCGGGGTTTTTTTGAGAAAATTCGTTTACTTTTTTAGCAACAGTTGAAAATAAATAACTGTCAGCAATATTTTGATAATTTTTATTAATATTCATATTATAATACTCCCTTTCGGGGAGTATTGTATCACAAATTATTGTCAAAATAAATATTTAAGAATTTATTAAACAGTTATTTATTCTATCCAAAAACAGCTTGCATGAATGAATTACCTATGGAAGATAATTTATCACCAACCCAGTTTACTGCGTTTGCTAGGGTATTGCCGGCTGCTTGCACAACACCTCCAAAGCTGATACCATTATTTGTTGATGTTGTTGTTTTATTTTTAAATTTACCATAAAGTTCGTTCAATTCGGCAGGTGTAATTTTTGGTTTTAAAGTTATTAGAGTTGCACTAAAACCGTATGCCATACTTTCAAACTGTTTTCTTGGAATCGGTTCAATTTTATCCGGATGCCAAGGGTTTGAAACATAAACTGTATCGCTTGTAATTTTTACAATCGATAAAGCATGTCCCCCGCCTTTTTTAGTTGAGTTATCTTCACCGTCTTTTGCCACTTTTACACTTACAGTTAATGCATATTCTTTTTCATGTCCTGCGTATTTATCAAGCATATTGTGAAATTCACTTTCAGAACTGGTTGATGAATTCACTTCTTCTGTACTCATTGATATAGATGGCAAGAAGCTTTTACTTGTTTGAGTACTATCAGCGGCTGCTCTTTTTTGAGATTTTGTATTTTGGTTTAGTTGGTCTTCTGTGATGTATCCGTATTTACCGTCATCGTATAAAGTCAGATTATTCATTTTGCTGTTTGATGCTTCATAAATATCGGATTTTTCTCCTGTTAGGATGAATATGGCATCGTAAGCTTTGCCGCTGCTTAAATAGTCTCCTGAACCAAGGTGGTCAACTCTTTTTTCTGCAGAATGGTCATCTTGGAAAAAAGTGAAATTCATATCTTGGGTTTTTACCATTTCTGCCCTATAGTTTTCCATTGCAATTTCATAAACTATAATATCCAAATCACCTTTAGAATAAGATGAACCGGCATTATTTGCAGCTTTTTTCAAGGCTTCCGGTGTAATTGTATAAATACCTGTTACTTCGCATTTTTTACCTTCTTTTTGGTATGCTTTTCTAATAGCAATTGCGCCGGGTAATCTTACTGTAACTGAACCGTCGGAATTAATTTTGATATTGTTTTGTAATGTTTTATAACCGTTAGGAGTGTTTTTTATAGAGTTGAGAGCTGCCATAAAATAGCAGTTACCACGGCCTTTTTGTTCTGAGGTATCAAATTTTAAGTCCATTGTAAATGAGCCTGTATCAGGTCTGTAAAAATTTGGATTTGTTTGGCAGGTAGAAATACTGTCAGTTCCGACAATTCTTGTATTATTATGCCTGTCTCCAAGTTCAAAATTGTATTCGGCTTTACTTTTTTCTGAAGATTTCTTTTCTCCAAAAATACTATCAGTATTACATGTTTGTTTAAGTTCTCTTAAAATAGAACGAACAGCCGCAGAACGACGACTTGCAATTTGTGCAATGGTTGTCATAATTTATCCCCTATTAATATCCCCGTATTGATATAAAAAATATATCTGATTTATAATTGATATATTCAAAAATTATATTTACAAATTTTAATATTAAATAAAATTAATATTTAGGCAAAAAATATTTTTTTTTTGACTTAATTCTGCTATAGTCATGAAAAATGACTATGAATGTAGTAATTATATAAATAGAAGGAAAGTATGGCTGAATATATTCTTCAGAAAACAAAAAAAGAAACAACAATAAATACAAAAAAAATGTATGTTTCATTACCGTTTAACAGAGTTCAGGTAACAGAAGAGAAATTAAAAAAGATTTTTGACGATGAATTAAACTCAACAGGTTCAATTCTTGTATCATATAAACCGTCAGTATTATCAAAATTAGCAAAATATTTAACAGGACATATTAATCGCCCTGCTTCAATCGGAGTTGCGGGTGAAACGGCAAGTGGTAAATCAACAATCACTCTTGATATTATTGAAACTATTAAATCGTTCGCAACGGAATTTGAAATTGAAGATGCGATTACAAGAGTTAATACAGATGATTATTATTATGATCGTTCCGATATGGTTAAAAAAGCAGGCAGTTTTGCTGAATTTGCAAAACATTATGATTTAGATGTTCCGCAGGCTTTGGAATTAGAACTTATGAGCAGCCATATTAAAGATTTGCTTAACGGTAATTCTGTTATGCTTCCTAAATACGATATGTCAGGTACTGCAATCAGATATGATAATCATACTTTTGCAAAACCGTCTAAAATAATTATATCTGAGGGTTTATTTACATTAACCGAAAAAATTAAAGATGCATTTGATTTCAAAGTTTATGTTGATGTTGCTCCTCAAGTTCAAAAACAAAGATTTTTTGTTCGTGCGGAAGAAAGAGGATTGGGCGAATCAGCAAAGGGCATATACAAAAATGCTTCGGATAAAGCTGAAATCTATATAAGACCATGCAAAGAAGATGCTGACATCGTTTTATCAGGCGAAGCTGTCAGAGCAAGATATAAGTCTTTCTTAAATAAATTGATTTCAATTGTACAACAAGAAAATTTCAGAAATAAAGTTATAATGTAATTCTGTAGGTTAGGCTAAAAGCATAACAAAATCTTGCATATCTGTAGAACTCTTCAAATATCACTCTTATAATGATGTTGATTTTTAGTAATGGTTGGTGATAAATATTTTCCACAGCCCTAGAATTTTTCGACTAAAAATTCTTGAGTAGAATAGTATGGTTCATATTGCGCCATATCCCAAGGTTTTATTTTAGATTTTAAAAAGTCAGAATCTGCCCCTTCAATGTCATTTAGCTGCCTTTTTGCAAAACCTCGTTCTGCATAAAGTATGCCAATATCGTTTGCGAATTCTTTTTCGTTTGTTGAAGCAATTGATATTGCTGCATTATAAGCATTTATTGCATTGCTATAGTCTTTCATAAGGTATAAAATATATGCTTTGTCGCTTGATATATAGAAACGGTTTTTTATATCTTTTTCTTTTAATGAATCAAGCATTTCATCATACTCAAGTGTTATTGTATCATTGATATTGTTTTCGATTTTGAATATCGACTTAATCCACAATATTTGTGTTGTTTCAAGTGTTGACATATTTTTCTTTGTTGAATATTCATTAAATAATGTAATAGCTTCGTTTGATGTTGAAGTTAATTTTTTCAGATACAAAATATTTGCAAGTCTTGTGATATCTTTTTTGGTAAATTTTTTTCCTGATAAATCCAGAGCTTTAAGATAATCATTTAAAGCGCCTTCGGTATCTCGTTGTTTATATTTTGCGTAAGCGGTCATATCATAGACTTTTTCATTTTTCGGATAAAGTGAAAAATAGAAATTTGAAATAGCAATTGCGCTTTTGTAGTTATGTTTTTTCACAAGATTATATTTAATTGACCATTTAATTATTGGTGCAGGAATAAAAAACAAACATATAAATATAAATATAGCTATAGTTTTTGATAAGAATACTTGAATAAATTCATTATATTTTTTATTGTTTATTGGGGGATTAAATTCGGTACTTTTATATTTCCCGAAAGTTTTTATTAAGTGTTGACTAAAATTGTAAGATGCATAAATTCTTGCACCATTTACAATTAAAATCCAAAGTAATTCAAACAGTACGATATTTATTATTGAGAATCCCAAGTGAATAAATATAAAATACAGAATAATTGGTGTTAAAAAATAAACTCGTTTTAATTTTTTATCAATATCCAAACGATATTCAATTGTTTTTCCAGCATTAGGTTTAGGTATGGTTGTATTATACAGGCAGCCTGTTTGTTTTAAAAAACAGTAACTTCTAAAAACTGAATTTCCGTCTTTATCTACATAGTAAACTATTGGATTTGAAAATATTTTAAGCAGTTTTTTTAACATAATACTAATAATATAACCTCAAACTTCCTCTACACCAAGTTTATTTCTTTTGGAAATAAATCTTTTTCAAAATTATAGACATCAGTTGATATAGAAAGATTTCCTTTCAAATCAATAACGTCAAGCCCTCTAAAATTGTAAATAGTTTCAATTTTTTCAGGATTTTTTGAATATTCTTTAGCTAACATTGCGCCGATGATTGCCTCCAGATGGGACATTGGCATCATATTTACCGGTAAATCGTCAAATCCCCATTCGTACTTCAAAGCTTGCTGTAAAAACTTACAATCTGCGGGAGAGCGGTCTTTATAGCAAGAGTTCAAATGCATACTTTGTCTTGACATATAAATATCAAATCTGTTAACGGAGATTCCTTTTTCAGTTAATTCTCTGAAATATTCGCTTCCACGATTTGAATGTCTTTGAGTCCAATTGTCTCTGTTTGGAATTAGTTTGTTAGTAGAAACAAACTGATAAGGTTTTGATAAAATTCGCCATTTCCCTTCAAGCATTGTTCTGTCTGAAGGTACTGAAACACAGATTTTTGAATTTTTAAGTGATGAAAAATTTTCAAAAAAGAAAATTATATCATTCATTTTGTATGCTTTATCAAGCAGAATAATCTTGTTATCTTCATCAATAACAGCAATTCCTGAGTCCATGCTGGAACTTGAAGCTAAAGATAATCCTATATAATAATTCATTTAATTCTCCTAATCCATAAGTTTAGTTGTAATTAATGGCCCGTCATCTGTTGCGATTACAGTATGTTCAAAATGGGCAGATGGTTTCCCGTCTTTAGTGCTTACTGTCCATTCGTCGTCCGCAACAACAACATCATCACATCCCAAATTCAACATAGGCTCAATTGCAATTGCTATATTCGGTTTAATTAGAGTGTTATCTCCGACACTGTAATTGAATAAGAACGGATCTTCGTGCATTTGATGTCCTACACCGTGTCCGCCGTATTGACGTACAATTCCGTAACCTTCACGATTTGCAACAGCTTCTATTGCTTTTGAAATATCATCTAAAACATTTCCCGGTCTCATTTGTTCAATGCCTGCATAAAGTGATTCTTCTGTTACTTTCATTAGTTTATCAACTTCATCAGAAACTTTTCCGACACGATAGGACCAAGCACTATCGCCAACTAATCCGCCGTATGTAGCACCGACATCAATTGCGATAATATCGCCTTCTTTTAAAATAACATCTTTTGACGGAATTCCGTGGACAATTTGTTCATTTATTGATGTACAAATGCAAGCTGGAAATCCGTGATATCCTAAAAATGTTGGTATTGCACGATTTTCTTTAATAATTTTCATTGCAATATCATCAAGTTCTTTTGTTGAAATTCCCGGAACAACGACCTCTTTCATTTTTTCATGAACAAGAGCTACAATATGTCCCGCATGTCTCATTTTTTTAATTTCATCTCTGGATTTTTTATTTATCATAATTTTCCCCATCCTTAATCAAAGAGTATCACAAAACAAGATTAAAGCCAAATTAGCCGAGTATTTTCTCAACAATGTTGACAACATTTTGGTGAATTTCTTCAATAGTTTTTGTTGAATCTACAACTTTAATTCTTTGAGGTTCTTTTTTTGCAAGTTCTAAGTAACCGTTTCTTACACGATTAAAAAACTCATCTCCGGCATTTTCCATACGGTCTTTTTCTTTTCCTACTCTTGCCATTGATGTTTCAATATCAACATCAAATACAAGCGTTAAGTCAGGTTTTTTGCCGTTTGTTGCAAGATTATTTAATTTATTTATTTGTTCGATATCCAATCCTCTGCCGTAACCTTGATAAGCAACTGAACTATCTGTGTGTCTGTCACAAAGTACGATTTTTCCTTGTTCGATTGCAGGTTTTACGATAATATCAATATTTTGGGCTCTGTCAGCTAAAAATAAAAAAGATTCACACCTGTCAGATACATCACCATCGTAGTTTAACAAAATTTCCCGAACCTTTTCTCCTAAGCCTCTGCCTCCTGGTTCTCTTGTTAAAACAATCTCATATCCTTTATCTTCCAAGTGTTTTTTCAATAGGTTAAGCTGGGTTGTTTTGCCGCAGCCATCAGCTCCCTCAAACGTAATAAATAAACCTTTTTGCATAATCCCTACCTCTTGATATAATTATATCGCAAAAAGTTTAGGTTGTATATGTTTAACAACAATTTGAGACAGTAAAATTAATTTGGAAATCTATTTACCGATTTCTAAAGCTCTTTGTGCCATGGTCTTAGAAATATTTACTAATGCAAGGTTTGCTTCGTAAGCACGTTGAGCAACAAGTGCATCGGCAATATCAACCATAGCATTAACATTTGATGCTCTTATATAACCGTTTTCATCAGCATCAGGGTGTCCGGGTTTGTATATTTTTTCACCTAAGGTAGGGTCTTCAACCACACCTGAAAAATGTACTCCGCCTTGCAAATACGGTAAAGTTCCTACACCAAAAGCATCTTCTTTTAAATTGTTCATTAAGCCATGAAAAGAAATATCATCCATTGCAGTTAGAACAGGGATTTTTCTGACGTAATTCGGAGTATCGAGGTTGGCAATGTTTTTTGCATGAATTTGAATTCTTTTGCCATGTACTTGAAGCGCCTTACCGCCCATATCCATTGAATCCATTATACCCATTATTTTATCACCTTACCTTAATTATTTACCAACATTTATTACGGTTTTCATTTGTGTAACTATATTTGACATTCTGCGAGTTGCAACGGAATAAAGAATAGAGTTTTCTTGCAATTGCAAAATTTCTTGACCTGCATCAACAGGGTCTTCTGACATATCAGAAACAACAGCTGACGGACCGAGTTTTTCCGATAATCTTGTTTCCAGAGGGCTGTTCATTGAACTGAGATATTGACCAAAGTTGATATCTTGTCTTATGTAACCCGGAGTATCGACATTGGCAAGGTTAGAACCCAAAGCTCTGTGTCTTTGAGAAATTAAATCCATCATTAATGATACTTTGCCCATGCTATCCAGTGATGTATACATAATTTTTACCTTTCATTCAACTTTTAAGTTTATGCTTCTCTAATATTTATTGATTTGTTGTACATTGAATCTGCTGCTTTTATCACCTGCATACTTGCAAGCATTGCGGCATTTGTTCTCATCAACTCCGTTGCAGAACGGAACATATTGATATTTGAAGCTTCCAAGTTACTTTGTTTAAAGCAGTCATGATTTTTTACGAGTCTGCCTTCACCTGCGTCATCAGTTGCCTTTAATCTGTTCATGTCGGCAAGTTCCATTCCTGCAGGATTGTCAAATCTAATTAGAGGAATTGTTCCGACTTTTCTTGCTTTATCTCCACGAGAATCGTATGCCATTACGTCCCCGTTTTCTTTTATTTCAAATTTAAAACAATTTGTCGGGATTTGAATACCTTCACCGACAATCCAACCGTCTCTGGTGGTTAAATAACCGTCTTTACCTTGTTTAAAAGCTCCATCACGAGTATATTGGACCTCGCCTGATGGTGAAACTACGGGAATATAACCTGCTCCGTTAATTGCAACATCGTACGGGTTACTTGTAATTTTTATTGAACCTTGAGTATTGTTCACTCTAACAGCTCCGGTCAGGTATCCGTCCTCTTTTAAAATCTGTTCAAAAGTAACATTTTTATAACCGGTTGTTTGATAATTAGAAACGTTATTAGCAATTTGCCCGAAACGTTCAAATTGTAATAATGCGTTATTTACACCTTTTGATATAATTCCTTGAATATTATACATTTACAATACCTCTGTTATTAGTTACTTAATTGTGATATCGTTTTGCCCAGCACTGAATTTTGAAGCATAAACATTTGTCTGTTTGCATCAAATGTTTTCATAACCGGCATTAAACTTAAAAATTCCTGTTGCAGTGCAACGTTTGAATATTCGTTAAATCCTTGTTTTATATCAGGGTCAATAACAGCTACACCGTTTGTATCAACTATTCCGATATTACCGATATTTTCAAGTTTATATGTGTCAGGATTAAACATTGTGATTTTGCCGTTTTTGTCTATTTTAACCTGTTTCAGGTCTTGCGGCACAAATGGGAAAATAATCGGAGTTCCTGCATTTGATAGAACCTGAGCATCTTCTAAAGTTAGTAAAGTTCCGTCTTTTCCGACATGAAAACGTCCGTCTCGGGTTAATTTAATACCTTTTTTTGTTTTTACTTGGAAATAACCCTTGTTTGCCATTGCAACATCTAACGGATTTTCTGAAACCGAAATACGTCCGACTTTATCATCTTTTGTTGCAGACAAGGCATGTACCCCAAGATATTCCGTAAATGAAGATACAATAGGTTCTTTACGTTGATAGCCGACTTTATCAAAACCTGCAATGTTTTCGTTCACCATTGCAACAATTTCGGTTTGCAAGTGCATTGCCCTGATTGATGTGGTTAAACCGTTGTCATTATAGTGGATTCCGCTGTTTAATCTCATAGTACTACCTTTTTTGCATATTATTATTAATATTGTCGGACATTTTGAGAAATTCCCCAAGCGTTTTTGGGAAAAATCATACAAATATACGAGTTTCTACTTCTGGAAACTTTTTAATGATAGTATGAAAAAAGTCAACGTTAGTTATGATAAAAAATTCATTCCGCTATGAGTTGCATCATTAAGAAGGCTGAATGCAAAGTCTGCATCGGCTTCTGCGTCGTTAAAATTATTATAAGCATTTACTGCCCCACTGCCGGAATTTTGTAATGCCATTTGTTTTTGTGCTCCGTTGACGGAGATTCCGTTATTTTGAGCTTGTATAACCAGTAAATTTGAGTTGTAATTATTTTTAAATTTGTTCCAAATACTGCGTTTTTGTTCTAAATTCGTTAGAGCAGCTTTATATTGTTCTTCTTTTTGTCGGATATATTCTTTTTTTGATTCTTCTAATGGATTTGTTAGAGTACTTTGCATTTTTGCAGTATATTTTTTGTAACCGTTTTGTCCAAACCTTGAGCGTAAAGATTTGGCATGATCAGAGTTATCATATTTGAAATAGTTTTCTGAAACAATATTATAATTGTACATAGTATTCCCTAACAAATTTTCGATATTTATATAAAGTTTTTTTGAAATTGAAAATTGCATTATATTTAAAAATATTTACAAAAGAAAACCCCGCATATTTTGCGGGGTTATGATTTCTACACTACTTTTCTAACCTTTTTTTTGGATATTATAACTTAAATTGAGGAGAATTAAATCTTACTTATGAAAACAAGCTGCATAAAGCGTTCCAACCTTTTTTAAGGTCTTTGCCTAAAGAACCGATAGGATCTGTAACGTGTTCCCAAGCTGTATCAAGGAAGTCGCAAGCTCCGCTGTATGCTTTTTGCCAGAATGATTTTTTCGGTTCGCTGTATGGCTTATCCATTTTTTCTGCTATGATTTTAACGATATTATCGTAATTTTTGTATATACCGTTGTTGATTGTTAAATCGTCTAATTCGCTGTATATTTCATCAAAGTCTTCTCTACATTCTTCGAATACGCCTAATTCAAGAGCTTTTGCTTTTAATGCATCTGCAATTTGTTTTCCATATTTTGCTTTTTGTGAATGGTCTGCATCCCACATAAATGTTTCCATAAATGATTCACCATTTATTGAAGATTCAGTTTCGTTGTATGCAAGCATTAGTTCCATAACGTTATCTTTGTTAATTGCTGAACAAATTGCTTCGAATTTTTTATCGTCTGTTCCACAGCCATCACAAGCTTCACGGAACATTTGTGCTACTTGATATGTTTCCATATCTTGATTCATATTAGTTTCTTCAGTTTCTTCAGTTTCTTCAGCTTCAGTAGTTTCATCTGTTTCCTCTGTTTCTTCAGCTGAGGCTGTTTCAGTTGTTGAGGTTGTTTCCTCGGTTGATTCTGATGCACCTTCCGGTTCTTCTGTATGTGGAGTTACATCTAACTGTGCTGTATCAGCTGCGATTGTTCTTAATGCAACTTCAATTTCTTTAAGTTGTTTATATCTTTCGCCTAGTTCAAGAGATTCGTTTTTCAAAACTTGGTTTAATTTTTTCTCTTGTTCATCAAGTTTTCTTAGTAATTCTTCAACTTTTGCTCTGTTTTCATCGCTGATACCTTCAGTTGCAAGTTTTGAATTTAATTTTGCTTTTGTACTTGAGATTGTATTTTTAATTGAACTTATTTCATTGTTGACAACCGGAGTCATTCCGCTTTTATACATTTGGTCTGCCAGGTTATCTACTGTTGTTTGGTCAACTGTTGCTGTTGGAATTGTGTAATTTGAATAACCTGCACCGTTTAATTGTGCGGTTGCTGGTGCGTTAAACATCAAGCTTACAGGTCGATATGAGTATTCAGGCATGTTAAATACCTGAACATCGCCGCCATAGTTTGACATGCCCATAGGTAAACATCCCCAAAAAGGCATATTTGCATAAGATACATGTGTGAATGCCATAATTTTTTCCTCGTACTTTCTTACTTTTCCTCTTGCGTGTATATATAAATTATTTTAATGATGGTCTTTTATGCGAAGAATTGAAATCCTCCCATCATAGGCGTCATCATAAATGGGCTGTAGCAACAAAATGAGTTCATCTGAAATAGTGCCGGCATATTAAACATCATGCTGATATTTCTATTTGCGTAATTCGGCATATTAAAGATTTGAATATCACCGCCATAGTTACTCATACCCATTGGTAAACATCCCCAAAAAGGCATATTAGCATAAGATACGTGTGTGAATGCCATAACTTTTTCCTCGTACTTTCTTACTTTTTTCCTCTTACTTATATAAAGATTTTTTGACTGTCAAAATTGCATGGCAGAAACCGTTTTGCATGTTTTTGCTTTGCTAAATCCCTTATAAATAAAGCATTAAAGGCTACTTTATGTTTGCTTTACAATTCTTAATATATAAATAAAAAAGGTTTATGGTATTATCAGAATATGGAAACACTTGCAAGATTTATTCAACAAAAAAGAGAAGAAAGAGGCTTAACTCAAAAGGGTTTGGCGATGGAAGCCAATATACCTGTTTCTGTTGTTGAAGAAGTTGAGGCAGGAAAAGAGTTATTTTTACCTGTTACAATCAGACAGGCACTTGCTAAAGTTTTAAAATGTGAAGCTCACGAAATCAAAAGGTTAGAAAAAGATATTGCAAGCGATATAGTTTCGCCTGAAATAATTGAAAGTTTGAAACAGTTAATATTGAACGGTGCAGGGGGATTAAAATGTCCTAGATGCGGAGCTTTGCTTGATACAAGAATAGCAAAAATGTATGATTTGGAGGACAATTTAATACTTCATCCGAAAGCTCATTGTACCAAATGTCCGTTCCAAATACATTCATAAGGTTTCTGAATATTTTAGGGCTTTGTAATCGTAGATATTGAAGTTTTTTATACTTCTTCTTCCGGTAAAGTCCCTTTAACGTCTGCTATTTCATCGCATTCAAGTTCAAATACACGATGTAATTCTTTAACAGCTTTTTGTGCATCTTCTTTATTTATCAAACAGCTGATTTTAATTTCACTTGTTGAAATCATTCGAATGTTAATTCCGGCATTTGCTAGTGTTTTAAACATTGTGGAAGCAATTCCGGGTCTATCAATCATTCCTGCTCCGATTATTGAAACTTTTGCAATATTATCATCAATTTTAACATCTGCTGCACCAAGTTTTGTTTTAACTATTTCAAGAATTGCGGTTGCTTTTGACAAATCTTCTTTACTTATTGTGAATGCGATATCGTTTGTTTGTGATGCTTTTCTTGCATAAGATTGGATAATCATATCAACTGAAACATTTTCATCAGCAAGACACCCGAACAAATATGCAGCTTCACCGGGGGTATCAGGCACATCACATACGACGATTCTTACTTGTGATGAATCTGCAGCAACTCCGGTTACCGGTTTAATTAATTCCATTTTTTCAACTCCTACAATTAAAGTTCCTAAATTATCAAGTTTAAAACTGCTGCGAACTCTCAATGGCACAGCACATTGTTTTGCAGTTTCAACACTTCTTGGGTGAAGCACGTTAGCTCCGGCATGTGCAAGTTCAAGCATTTCTTCGTATGATACCAAGTCAAGCTTTGAAGCTTTTGGAACAACTCTCGGGTCTGTAGTGTAGACACCTTCAACATCAGTATAAATATCGCATCTTTCTGCATTAATGGCAGCAGCAATCGCAACTGCTGATGTATCAGAGCCTCCGCGTCCGAGGGTTGTGATTTCTCCGTCTTCTGTTATTCCTTGAAATCCTGCAACAATAATTATGTTATCTTCATCAAGATATTTTCTCAATTTATCTGTTTTAATATCTATAATTCTGGCTTTTGAATGGACATTTTCTGTATAAATTCCGACTTGTGCAGCATTAAGGCTCACAGCTTTATAACCTTGAGCTTGAATTGCCATAGCTAATAATGCAATTGAAACAGATTCACCAGTTGATAAAAGCATATCCATTTCTCTTGCTGAAGGGTTAGGGCTTAATTCTTTTGCCATTTTAACAAGATGGTCTGTTGTGTGTCCCATTGCTGAAACTATTACAATAACGTCATTTCCGTTATTTTTCTCTCTTATTACGGTTTGGGCAACATTTTTAATTTTGTCCGTATCTGCAACAGAAGTGCCGCCAAACTTTTGTACTATTATTTTTTTCAATTTAGTTATTTCCCTGTATATTTATTAAAATATTTTCAAGTTCCGCTTTTTCTTTTTCATAATCAAAGTTTCCAAGATTTTGAATTTTTTGAGCTAAAGAAATCGCTTCTTTTACATTATATTCGCAAATATTCTCCTTGACAAGAGTATATGAAGTAAAAAATAATAAATTCAAAACTTTAAGATTTTCAGGTTCAAGTTTTTGTATTTTTCGAAGCTTTCTTTGAGCATCTGCAAAATCAGAAATATTTATCAGCCATTTTGAATATTCTAGTAAACCGATTGAATAATTAGGGTTTGTTGTTATAAATTTTTCAAAATATTCACGAGTTTTATCTTTATTATCCAGTTTAGAGTAAGTTCTTGCAAGCTGAAGCAGGTTGTAAGTTTGTTGTTCATCAGTTCTAAGTGCTTTTTTAAACATTTCAACAGCATCTTCTAATTTACCGGCTGATGCAAATTCTAGCCCGATTGCCTGTTGAATAAATACGTTATTTCCATTACGTTCTTTATTTTTATCAGTAAGTTCAAAATCTCCGTTCATTGCACAAATTAACGCATATGCAAGTTCAGCATCGGTATATTCATTTTCTTTTTCCAATGCGATTTTAAAATGTTCAGCGGCTTTTTCAAAGTCGAAAAATCTTAGATATGCTTTTCCCCATTCATAATGGAGTCTTGCGCTTTCTAAATCTCTGACTAATGCATCATTGAAGATTTTTTCGGTTTCATCCAATTTGCCCTGAATTGAATATACTTCAGCCAAAATCAAGTATGCAGGCAGCATATTTTTGTTGATTTCGATTGTTTTCTTTGCATAAAATTCTGCTGCTTTATAATCTGATTTAAGAAGTTTTAAGTTTGCGTATTCATATGTGGAACTCTCGTTTGGTGCAGTTTTTGTTAAAAATGCTAATTTTGTTTCCGCTGAGTCGTAGTCGCACAATTTTATTTCCATAATTGCTGATAATAAAATTGCCGTAAAGTTATATTTGCTGATTTTAGTTGCTTCCATAAATTTATCACGAGCGAGTGCGCATTTATTCTGCTTCATTAATGCCATACCCCAGCCGGTTTTGATATCTGTATTGAATGGTGAAATTTTATCAGCTCGTTCAAAGCATTTTATTGCTTCATCCGGAAAATTTAAAAATAATCGGCACATACCGAGACGCAACCAAATTTCTTTGTCTCTGGGGTTTATCATAGAAGATGTATGGTAATTGTCTGCGGCATCTTTGAAATTTCCGTCGATTTCATAGATTTTTCCAAGATATTTGTATACAAGAGAATCTTGAGTTGAAATATCCAGTGCTTTTTTTAAGATTATTTCTGCCTCTTTATATTTTTTTTCATCAATCAGTTTTTTTGCCTTGTTAACATAAGCGACTGTAGGAATGGATTGAATAATTGAATCCTCTTTGTAAGAATCAACAGAACCGCTTAAGTTATTAATTTTTCCTGTTAAATTTTTTAACCAACCAAACAATCTGCTACCTCTCTGAAAGCTCCGTTACCTGCACGATTTGATGTTATTTGAATTCCTTCAACATTTTTAACTTTTTCAACTGCATCAGGAACTGTAATTTTGTATTTTGCGTAATTTAGACATTCTAAATCATTAACATCGTCTCCGATATAGAGATATTCTTCATCGGATAAATTATATTTTTCAATAATTGATTTTAATACATCTATTTTAATTCTGATATTTTGGTGAATTTCTTCTATCGCAAATTTTTTTGCCATAGTTTCAATTGCAGAATTTGCCTCACCTGAGATAATTGAGATATTATAGCCGTTCTTTTTCAAAAGCGAAAAAGCCATAACATCTTTGAAGTTTAATCTTCTTGACATTGTAAAGTCTTCATTAATGTAGACACAATTGTCAGTTACCACACCGTCGAAATCTGTAATAATCATTTTTATTGATTTTGGTAATTTTAACTCAGACACCTTAACAAACTCCAAACTTTTTTGTATAATTATAACATAAATTGATAAAAGTTTTTGATGTAGAGAGAAAAAAGTAATAAATGTTTTCATATTTTTATATAATCAATATCTGTGTAATTCTAGTATTTATTTGTCTGTTTTTCATAACAAGAAAAACGAACAAGCGCTGGTCGAAAATCAATGATTATTTAGGCAAAGTTACGACGACGGTTGATTCAATTCGTTATGGGAATTTATCAACAAAAATTGAAAAAATTGAACATCCGACATATCAAAATGTAACTGATAGTATCAATCGAATGGTAGAAACTCTAAATGACAGAGAAAAAATGATTATAGAATATCAGGCAGAACTTATGCGCCAAAATAAATTGCTGGAGTCTGTTATTAATTCTTTGTCTGACGGAATTTTGATTATTAATGAGAAGTTTGATATTTTGCGTGCAACTCCAAAAATTTTGAAATGGTTTGGGATTAAAGGCAGAGATATAATAGGCAAAAATGTATTTGAATTTATTCAACCGGTAAATGATGAAAGTTTTGAAATATCTGAATTAAATAATGTTGAAGTATTTATCAAACATACACCGACAAATAATTTTATTATAAGTTCTCAGGCTTTGACTTCTCTGGAAAAAAAGAGATTTGTATTGATAATAAAAGATATAACAACCGAAAAAGAAATTGAAACATTAAAAGAAGATTTTGTTGCCACATTAACCCATGACTTGAAAGTTCCTATTGTTGCGGCATCAAATATTATTGATTTGTTTTTGGCAAATAAGTTTGGTGATGTATCTGAAAAACAAAAGTTTGCGTTAGAAAATATGAAAGATTCAAATAAGAGTCTTTTGGATTTAGTTCAAATATTATTGGAGACATATAAACTTAAAGAAAAAGGTATTAAACTGACAAAAGAAGAAATTTTGTTAAATCCTTATCTAGAGGGGATTGTATCAGAAATGCAGACTGTTGCATCCGGTGCGAAAATAGGGATAAAATATACACCTGATAATACAAATCCTACCATCAATGCGGATTCAATACAGCTAAAACGTGTTGTAAAGAATTTGATACTAAATGCGATTGACCACAGTAATACTAAAAAAGATATAGATGTAAAAATTGGAAAAACCGATAAATACACAACGATTTCGATTATTGATTATGGTCAGGGAATTCCAAAAGATGAACTAAAAATGATATTTAACAAATACTATTCAGCGGCGAAGAAATTAAGAAAAGTTGGTACAGGACTTGGTTTGTACTTATCTCAGCAAATAACTGTTGCACATGGTGGGGAAATTGTTGTAACAAGTGTTGAAAATGTCAGAACAGAATTCTGTGTTAAACTTCCTTAAATATACCTACCATTAAGAGACTCGAACTTTTAAAACCTTTGGTATATAAGCGTTTTGGCGATTTTAAAATTTTTGCTAAAAATTCTTAACTACATCCTTAAAGTTAGGGTTTTTAGACATTTGTTTCAGAACCTTGCCTATTTCGTTATTCGGTAGGTCAATTTTAGGGTTTTTGTAGAGAACTTGTAGCAGAAATTTTAGAGAGGATATACTCATTTTATGGTCTCTGACGAGTGTTCTAAGACCTTGCAACCATTCAACATCATTTTGACTGTATAGACGTTTCTGAACTTGTCCAGTAGTTACTCTATGTGTACTTATCAGCTTTTCTGCGTCATAGGTTCTGAGTCTATCCGGTGTTATCTTCAGTATACCTGCAACAACCCCTGTAGTTAGTAGTGGTGCATCCTTTGTGAACTCGTTTTTGAATGTCATATTTTATCCTCGTATCCTTTCAATGATAGTACATTTCTATGGTTATGCCTATTTGGTTATAGATATTTGGTGAAATAATGTATTCTATATTTATGCAAACCATATTTACAAATTTATGGTTTTTAAATATAATAATTTTGCATACAGAAAAGGAGTTAATTATGATTGACATTGATTATGAACTTACTAATAGGTATTTTACACCTATCACTACACCTACAGAGCCTGAGAGTAACGGATGTGGCACTTTTATTGCTTGTTTAATTTTAGGTTTTATTGGTTTTGCTGCAATTACTGCTAGTGTTGAGACATTTTTACAAGATAAAGATTTTGCAGTTGGTTTTATCATATTACTAATGGCTATGGGTTTATTAGCCTTTCCCTTTTTTAAGATAAAAAGTTTAATTTTTAAACCTAAAAAATTAGAAAAGAAAGAAGTTGAAAAGAAAGTTGAAAAGGATGTCTCTTTTGAAGATGTATGGAAAGAAATTGATAAAATTAAAGAGGAATTACCATCTATAGCAGCTCAAAAACTGGGAATAAAATTAGAAGATTGTAGTGCAATAGAGCCTGTTATTCTTTCTTTTTCAGTATTTAAAGATGAATGTATTATAACAACAACAAAAAGAATTGATAATTTCCCTTCTACACATTGCCTTGTTACTTTATTATTTTCAGATAGTCAACTTTTTTGCTATAGATATACTTTTTCTTTAACACATGACAAATCCTATGATAGTATGGATGAATATTTTTACAAAGACATTGTAAGTTTTAAAACTGCTGAAAACAAGGATTTTTTGGAATTTTCAATAATAACAAATGGTGGAACATCATTTACTGCTAATGTTGAAAAGATACATGAAGAAAAAATTCAAAAGATGAAACAATTACTCAGAGAAAAGAAACAAAACTAATACAAGAAAGGATGCAACATGGAAGATAAAGAATATGTTTTAGTATTAAAAAGCGTACAGCCAGATAAAAAAATAGATTTATTAGAAAAGATTCGAAAACTTACTAACCTTGATCTGAAACCTGCAAAAGATTTAATTGAAACTCCAGATTCTTGTATAATTAGCTCTGTGAAAGTTGGTTATGATCGTTTAGGAGTTATCAAAAAAGATTTGGAAGACTGTGGTGCAATTATTGAAATTAGAGACAAAAATAGTTATGACAAAATGCTATTAGCAGAACAACAAAAAGCTGAACAGAATAAGCAAAACTTAAATGATAAACCTGAAAAAAAATCTTTTTTACAAGATTTTCTAATATATATTATTTTTATAGTAATACTTTTTGCCTTTGTTTGGTGCTCAAAAGCTCATGCTAGCGATACTGCATTTACTGCAAAAAATTATTATTCTATGGGTAATGTTTATCTGAAGCAAGAAAAATATCGAGAAGCGGTAGATAGTTACTATAATGCTAAAAAACTTTTTGAATCAATCGGCGACAAAGAAAACGCAAAAAAAGCAGAAGAAGCTTATGAAATGGCAGGAGAAATGCGGTGCGAATTTGGAGATTATTGCCAATAAAAATCTATATTTTTCGAAAGAGACAAGTAAAAACTTGTCTCTTTACTTTTCTGAATATCTGAAAAATAATATTTTTGAATTCAGGTAACGGAGTTGAAAATATGAAAATAGGTACTGAAAACAAAGCTTTGCTTGTTCCAAAGAAAGCTCCTCCGCCCTCTGTCGCCTTGCGCTCGAACTCAAAATTGAGTTTCTCATACCAAAACAATACAAAATAAAAGAGACACCGAACGGCGTCTCTTTTATTTTTGGA
>CAZUKK010000025.1:0-21818 GCA_964620875.1 uncultured Clostridium sp. | reverse complement strand
CTTTATATTCCAAAAGTCTGGCTTTTCCGTCTGCAAAATTTTCAACATCAAGTGCGTGAGCAACTGTTACTATTCTGAATAATTCCTGTGTTAAAAGTGCTTCCGGCCAAATTATAAAATCAATATAAAAATCGCCTAAGTATCTTTCCGTGTCTTCAAATGCCATTGCATTTTTGTATTCTTCTTTTGAAACAAAACAAATTGTTCTTATTCCGCTCAATTTTTTTACGGATAAACATGCAACGATATTTGCTTCATCAAGTGTTGTACAGGCAATGAATACATCCGCATTCATAATATCTGCCGATTTTAATACTTTTTCATCTGCAGCATTTCCATGCACAAAACTTATATCAAGTTTATCAAATTCATCAGTTCTGTTTTCTTCTTTGTCAATTACAGTGATATCGTGGTCTTCAAAGAATTCTGTTGCTAATAAACATCCGATATCTGTAGCTCCGTATATAACAATTTTCATATTTTTATCCCAGTTTTCCGATTGTGCTAAAAATTATTGCTGCTGTGTATATGGTTGCTTTTTGTAAAAAGAATAATACAAATAATGCTACCATTGGTGATAGGTCAAATGGTCCTAAAGGCGGGATAAATTTTCTGAACAAATTCAAATAGATATCCGAACCTTCTTTCAATATTTTTAATATAGGATTATCCCAATTAACAGGCAGCCATGTTAATAAACATCTTACAACAATTAACATTGCGTATATGTAAAAACAATTTGCTATTGCAATAATTATTTTAATCGCCATTATCTTCTTTATCCTCACTGTTAATTTTATTTATATCATCAACTTCTATAAATATATTTTTTATAAATTCATCACTTAATGCTTGATTTTTCTGTTCATTTTTCAAGAACAATTTTACATAGATTTTCCTAATCCCCATTGATAGCAGTACCAGAACAACCATTAAAATCATCGGAGAAAAGGAAACTCCAAAAATTGGCGGAATCAAATAAAATCCCGCAAATTTAAAGATATAATGAAATAGTGGATAATTAGGATTAAGATTTGGCACAAGGGCAAGAAAACATGCCATAACAATATAATACAAATATAAATGTATTACTCTGTCCAAAAATAAAAATAATCCAAAATATTTCATAATTTTATCCGATATTATATATCAAGTTCAACGCTGTTTTTGCATTCACAGTTTTGTTCTGTCGGTATATTTTCTATCATAGTAAATAATAGAGATTTTAAATTAGCCACATTATTATTAAACACTTCCATAACTGCTTGATGAGAAACTGGAGGAACATCTCCGACAAGACCGGCATCATAGTCAGTTATAAGTGAAATATTTAATGGGCACATATTAAGTTCTTTAACAAGATATGCTTCAGGAAAAGCTGTCATGTTAATAACTTCCCAACCTTGTCTTGTGAAAAATGCTGATTCTGCTTTTGTTGAAAATCTTGGACCGTTTATAACAACAACAGTTCCCTTTTCATGTACTGTAATACCTAATTTTTTCCCTGTTTCAATGGCTAAATTTCTAAGCTCAGGACAGTAAGTATCTGCAGGAGACGGGTGTTGAACGTGAGGACCTTCGTAGAATGTTGTTTTTCTGCCATCTGTCCAATCAACGAACTGATCACAAATTACAAAATCACCGGGTTTAACTTCTTTTTGTAAGCTTCCTGCAGCACATGGAGAGATTACTCTTTTGCAGCCTAAATGTTTCATAGCCCAAACATTTGCTCTGAAGTTAACAAGATGTGGCGGAATAGAGTGATTTCTACCGTGGCGTGGCATAAATGCTACCCTATAGTTACCTATTTTTCCAATAAACACGCTGTCGCTTGTTTTTCCGTATGGAGTATCAATTTTTACTTCTTCAATATTTTCTAAAAAACTGTAAAATCCTGAGCCTCCGAATACACCGATATCAGCTTTATCTAAAATTTCCATTTTATTTCTCCTTAATTCTGTAAATAATAGATTTAGACTAGCATAAAAACGATACTTAATCAAAACTTAAATAAAACTTCATAATGAAATTTTATTTAAATGATTATTTTGATAAATTTTAGAATAACAAAAATACTACCCGTCCAGCTAATTTTTTTATATTTGTTTTTTCCCTTTAATATAATTAATCTTTTTCATACTTCCAGCTATTCTTAATTCCAACGAGCCTTTAATTAGGCTCTTTTTTTTACCTATTAACAAATTCAATAATATATGCTAGAATTAAACAAAAAGAAAAGAGGGACATATTATGAAAAAAATATTGGCAGTTTTAATAACAATGCTTATGGTATCTGAAATATCATTTGCCGCACCATTCAGTGGTAATGCAAAAACCAAAAGAATTCCTGCAGGAACAAAGTTGGAGCTTAAAATGCTTAACGGTATTGATACTCAGGTTAATTCTGAAGGAAATTCGTTTTCTGCAATGCTTATGACAGACCAAACTGCGGAAGATGATGTGATTTTACCGTCAGGCTCTATAATAAGAGGTGATATTAAGGGTATCGAACTTCCGAAAAGAATGTCAAAAGGTGCAGTTTTGTATTTGAATTTTGACCATGTAGTTACTCCAAATGGCAGACAGCTTCCTTTATCACTGAATGTTACAGGTAGAAGTGATATGACATATGATGGCGGGATTACCACAACAAAAGGCTATATGGATGCTTGGAAAAAAACTCGCTCAAAATCAGCTTCTATTACCAGAAATTCAATCAGTTGGGGTGAAAAGGTAACAGATAGCGGATGGAAATATGTTGTAGTACCGGTTGCTGCATTTGGTGGTGTTGCAGGTACTGCAGGGTATTTTATTTATGGAAGTATTGCAGATATGATTAAAAAAGGTGCTCATGTCAAAATTAATAAAGATGAAATCCTTAAAGTAATTTTGGTTGACCCTATTGATGTACCGGTTATATAAGTCAAATTATGTCAAAATTAGATAAAATTGAAGAATTACAGCAATTATTAAAAGAAGATTCCGCTAATTATCAAGCAAGACGCCAATTAGCGGTTCTTTTGCTTGATTATGGATTTAATGAAGAAGCGTTACAGCACCTTTTGTATTTGTCGAAAACTTTTGTTGATGATGATGGAGTTTTTTATAATCTTGGTATTGTGTATGAAAAACTTAAGAAATTTGATAAGGCTAAAGATGCTTATTTAAAATCTATTGAGCTCAATTCCGAATCGCTTGATGCTGTCTATAATTTGGGGTTGGTTTATACTGAATTGAAAGAATTTGAAAATGCTATTGAGTGTTTTAATAAAATATTAACTGATGATGATACCGATTCAAATACATATTTTAATCTGGGACTGGTATATTTTAAGCAGAAAAAATATATTGAAGCGATGGATAATTTCCAAAAAACTATTGATTTGAATGATGATGACTTGTATGCTCATTTTTATATAGGAAATATTTTTAAAGAATTGGGAGATTCAGATTCTGCAAGAGAAAACTTTAATAAAGTATTGGAGTTATCGCCTGATTATAGTTGGGCATATTACAATCTTGCGGTAATTGATTATGAAGAAAATAAAATTTATGATGCGATTAATAATTTGAATAAAACAATAGAACTTAATCCTTTAGATACAGAGGCATACCAAATTTTGGCAAAAGTGTTGATAAGTGAAGATAATGTAGAGGATGCGTGTCAAATTATTCAGCAGGCTTTAGATAATTGTGCTCAAACAGGTGATTTATTGTATGTTGCTTCTCAAGTGTACAAAAAATCAGGTGATACAGCTTCTTATGAACAGTATCTAAATGAAACCTTGAAAAATACCCCGACTTTATCCATTCCGCCTTCTGTTATAAAGAAAGAATTAAATAGTCTGCATTAGCATATTTTCATGGTAAAATTTAGACATAGGAAAATAAATGAGGATAACTAATTATGAAAATGTCTAAATTATTTGTGCAAACATTAAGAGAGTTTCCGTCAGATGCGGAAGTTGTTTCACATAAAATGCTTGCTCGTGCAGGTTATATAAGAAAACTTACATCAGGGGTATACAATTATCTGCCTTTGATGTGGAGAGTTCTGAAAAAAGTTGAAAATATTGTGAGAGATGAGATGGATAAAGCCGGTGCTCAAGAAATGTTGATGCCGTTTGTACAGCCAAAAGAATTATGGGTTGAATCAGGCAGATGGGAAGCATACGGAAAAGAATTGATGAGATTGAAAGACCGTCATAATCGTGAAATGTGTCTTGGACCGACTCATGAAGAAATTATTACAGCGGTTGCTCGTGATGGTTTAAAATCATACAAGCAATTACCTGTGAATTTATATCAAATTCAATCAAAATTCAGAGATGAAGTCAGACCTCGTTTTGGTTTGTTAAGAGGCAGGGAATTTATCATGAAAGATGCATACAGCTTTGGTTCATCTCAAGAAGAATTAGAAAAAGAATATGAAAATATGGCGCAAGCTTATACAAATATATTTAAACGTTGCGGACTTGATACAAAAATGGTTCAATCTGATTCAGGTGCAATCGGAGGCAGTGTATCTCATGAATTTATGGTAATTACTGATACTGATGCAGGTGAAAATGACGTTTTCTATTGTGAAGATTGTGATTATGCTGCTAATTCAAATCACGCTGTTTCAAATTTACCGGAAGCTGTTGTTGATGGCAGTAAATATTTTTCGGAATGTAAAGTTATTGATACTCCTGCAACTCACACAATTGAAGAATTGAGTGAATTTTTGAATATTCCGTCAACGCTGATTTTAAAATCACTTGTTTACATTGTTGATAAAAAACCTGTTATTGCATTAATTAGAGCAGATAAACAGGTTGAAGAAACAAAATTAATGAATGCTGTAGGCGGTATAGATATTAGAATTGCAACATCGCCTGAAATTGAAGAAATTATGCAGCAAAACGGATTTAGTGCAGTTCCCGGATTTATCGGACCTCGAGGGATGAAAAATGTTACTATCGTTGCTGATAATACTGTAAAAGATATGATAAATTTCGTTGTCGGTATTAATGAAACTGATAAACACATGGTTGGTGCAAATTTATCTGACCTTGAGATTGATAACCTTCAATACTTTGATTTAAGACTTGTTGAGGCAGGTGAATTTTGTCCTCAATGCGGAAAGCCTTTAAAAGTTACAAGAGGGATTGAAGTTGGTAATATTTTCCAATTAGGAACAAAATATTCAAAACCGATGAATGCGGTTTATTTGGATGCTGACGGTAAAACAAAACCTTATATTATGGGTTGTTACGGTATTGGTATTTCAAGAACTGCGGCTGCAGCGGTAGAAGCTCATCATGATGATTGGGGTATTAAATGGCCTTTAGCTATTGCTCCTTATCATGTTGTTGTCGTTCCTGTTAGTACAAAAGATGAACTTCAAATGAGTGTTGCTACAAAAATGTATGAAGAATTATTAGCAAATGGTGTTGAAGCTGTTTTAGATGACAGGGATGAAAGACCGGGGGTTAAATTCAAAGATGCTGATTTAATTGGCTTCCCATACAGAATTACAGTAGGTAAAACTATTGCAGAAGGTAATGTTGAATTTGTAACTCGTGCAACAGGCGAAAAAGTTGCGGTAAAACCTGAAGAAGCTGTAAAAGCTGTTATTGATGCCGTTAGTAATATAAAATAAATTCTAATAGACAAAAAAGGGGCGACACTTTATGTGTCGCCCCTTTTTTTCTTTATATTTATCCTTTTGCAAATGATTCGTTTGCGCGGGATTTGATTTCAGCTTGTATTTTTTCAATGAATTCATCAACATTGAATACTCCGACTTGTCCGATACCACGGGCACGAACAGCTACGGAATTTGCTTCAATTTCCTTATCCCCAATTACACAAACGTATGGGATTTTCTTATCTTGCAGACTTTCTCTGATTTTGTAATTCATTGATTCAGATCGGTCATCAAGATTTACTCTAATACCTGCATCACGCATTTTCTTGTAAACAGCTTCTGCAAAATCAACGTGTTTTTCGTTTGAAATCGGAACAATGTTTACTTGAGTTGGAGCAAGCCATGTTGGGAATGCGCCGGCATAATGTTCAACCAAAATTCCGTGGAATCTTTCCATAGAACCAAATATTACACGGTGAAGCATAATAGGTGTTTTAAGTTGTCCGTCTTTGTCTTGATATTTGATATCAAATCTTGCAGGAAGGTTGAAATCCAACTGAATTGTTGCACACTGCCAAGTTCTACCGATAGCATCTTTAATTTTGAAGTCAATTTTTGGTCCGTAGAATGCGCCATCACCTTCATTGATGTCGTATTTCATTCCACGTCTGTCCATAGCTTCTTTTAATCCTGCTTCAGCTCTATTCCAGTTTTCGATTTCTCCGACAAAGCTTTCAGGACGAGTTGATAATTCAACTTCAAATTCCATATTGAATATTGCCATTGTATCTGCAACAAAATCAATAATTGCATTGATTTCATCAACTAATTGTTCAGGTGTACAGAATACGTGAGCATCGTCTTGAGTGAAGCCTTGAACTCTTGTCAAACCTGATAATGCTCCTGATTTTTCTTTACGATATACAGTTCCAAGTTCCGCCATTCTTAATGGTAATGAACGATAAGAGTGTCTGTTTGCTTGGTAAATTAAAATATGGAATGGGCAGTTCATTGGTTTTACAACGAATTGTTCATCAGAATCAGCATCTTTTTGGACAAAGAACATATTTTCCTGATAGTGATCCATGTGTCCTGAGATTTCCCATAATCTAGATTTAGCAATCTGAGGAGTTTGAACGATTACATAGCCACGTTTTCTGTGTTCTTCTCTCCAGTAATTCTCGATTTGTTCTCTTACTGCGTATAGATTTGGATGCCATAAAACAAGTCCGCCTCCGATTTCTTCTCTTACCGAGAATAAATCTAATTGTTTGCCAAGCTTTCTGTGATCACGTTTTTCAGCTTCTTCAAGGAAAGTAAGATAACTTTGCAAATCTTCTTTATTCCAATATGCTGTAGCGTAAATTCTTTGAAGCATTTTATTTTTTTCGTTACCACGCCAGTATGCGCCTGCAACTTTTAATAGTTTAAATGCGTTTGCTTTAATATAAGATGTGTTTGGAAGGTGTGGACCTGCACAAAGATCATTAAATAAAGCGTTTCCGTCTTTGTCTTTTGTTATATACAAAGTAGGGTTATCGTTCTTGTGTTCTTCCAATAATTCAGCTTTGTAAATTTCACCTTCATCTTTAAATGCTTTAATTTGAGCATCAACATCAGGGATAACGTATTTTTCAAATGTAAGATTTTGTTTAACAATTTCTTTCATTTTTTCTTCGATTTTTAATAAATCATCTTCCGTAAAAGCATGACCGTCTGTCAAATCAAAGTCATAGTAAAATCCATCAGCTGTTGCCGGTCCTATTGCTAACTTTGCAGAAGGGAACAGGCTTTGTACAGCTTGAGCCATGATGTGTGAAGTTGAGTGTCTTAAGATACTCAAAGTTTCGTTGTTCTTTTCCATTTTTTCTTCTTTCTATCCTTTTGGGTATTGGTAAATCTTTTCGGATAACCGTTTCAGTCAAAAACATTTGAAAGAATTATTTACCCCCAGGGCGGATCCCCTTAACTAATTAACTATATGATTATAGCATAAAATGAAAAATATGTTATTTAATCGGTTAAATTTTTCAAAATTGATTGCGCAACGATATAACCTGTTGACCAGCAATTTTGGAGGTTAAAGCCACCACAAAATCCGTCGATATCCAAGACTTCTCCGCAAAAATAAAGCTTGTTGTATTGTTTGCATTCAAGGGTTTTGCTATTTACCTCTCTTAAATCAATTCCTCCGCAAGTTACAACTTCACTGTCAGGAACTTTTCCTGTTATTGTAACTTCAAAGTTTGTTAGCTTATTTAAAATACGATCTCTTGTTTTTCCGTTTATTTGATGGCACGGGGTTTCCGGATGAATATTTAAGTTATCCAAAATCCAAGAAGCTAAAGCTTTTGGTATAAATTGACCGAGTAGATTTTTAATTCCTTTGTGCGGATTACTGTTCAAATGTTCTTGGAGATTAAAATCAGGAATAAGCTGTAGGGTAATTTTATAAGGCATTTCTTTTCTTGCATTTATAGAAGATAATTTGTATATTGCAGGACCTGAAATTCCTTTATGCGTAAATAAAATATTATTAATTGAAACTCCTGCAATATCAGAGAAGTTCTCTTTTGTAATCAGACCGACAAGTGCTTGTGTCGGCTCTATTATATTTATGTTTAAATCTTCCAATAATTTAAAATTAGAATGACCTCCAATAGCAATAACAACATAGTCAAATGCGTAGGAACTTTTGTTTGTTACGATTTCCCAACAGTTTTGTAATTGTTGAAGGCTATTTACCTGTTCATTTATTAGATTACATTTCGATAAATTTTTTAATATTTTTTCTCGTACTTCAGATGAAGAATTTGATATTGGAAATATTCTGTTATCGTCTTGAGTGTATGTTTTTACGCCTAATTTATCAAAGAACTCGATAGTATCAGATGTTCCAAATTTTGAGAATACCGAGTATAAAAATTTTTCGCCTCGAGGGTAATTTCTTGCAAGTTCTCTAAAATCATATTCCGCATGTGCCAGATTACATCTTCCGCCGCCGGTTGGAAGGAGTGTTCTTAAGAATTTTCCTTTATCAAACAAAGTTATATCAAATCCCGCATCTTGGAGAAATTTTGCACAAATACATCCGGCAGGTCCTGCACCAATTATTGCAATTTGGCTATGTGAAGCAGTAGCCTTTTTGTCATTCTGAACTTGTTCCAGAAACTTGTTGTTTTTATTTTTACTCTTAGAAGTCAACTCTTGTTCCATATAAAAATACCATTTCGGGGTTTTCTAAATCATTGTGCATTTCAATGATATTTTTGTTTAAAACAGGGTGTACAAATTCAGAATTTAATTCAAGCATCGGAACAAGAGTAAATGCCCTTAAATGTACATATTTGTGGGGTATTGTAAGGTTATTTTCATTTACGATATCTTTGTTATAGAAAAGAATATCAATATCAATTGTTCTATCTTCGTAATTATTGGTTGTTTTGGTACTTCTTCCTAATTGTCCTTCAATTCGTTGGCATATTTCCAGTAGTTCTTGCGGAGTGTATTTTGTCTTTACTTCAATTACGGCATTTACAAACCAAGTTTTTGTACTCATATTCCAAGGTTCGGTTTCGTAAAATGCTGATGATCTTACTAAGGTAATATTATTATCAGCACTTAACAAGCTTGCTGCTTGTTGAACATAACCGATACGGTCGCCTTTATTTGAACCCAAACTTAAATATACTATTGCCATACTTTGATTTTATAAATTTTTGTTTAGTATGTCAACATGTCAATTATATTTGATGTATAATTTTTACTATGATTACATATACTATTATTTTAATTCTATTAATAATTGTCTTGATATCAATGTTCAGTGAATTGTTTTTATACGGACTTGTATCAACGATTTTGTTTATTATTCTGTTACCGTTTTATTATATAATTCGTGTATTTAACAGAAAGTTCTTATACGGCTGGCGTGAAAAATTAGGATTTTTTAAAACTCCTGATTTGGGTGATAAAGTCATAATGTATCACGGGGTTTCTGTTGGTGAAGTTATTGCACTGGAAAATTTGATTAAAAAAACAAAAGATGAATTCCCAGATTATAAAATTGTTGTAACGACAGGAACTAAAACGGGTCAAGAAATTGCATTGAAGAAGTTTTCAAATGTAGCTGATTTTATTACATATTTCCCATTTGATATTCCGTATTGTGTCGGAAGATTTTTGGATAAAATAAATCCAACTGTTGTTTTGATTGCAGAAACTGAATTATGGCCGATATTTTCATTTTACTGTAAATCAAGAGGTATTTATTTATACACTATAAACGGCAGAATGTCAGATTCTACTTATAAACTGTATAAAATGTTATCATTGTTCTTCCGTATGGTTTTGACAAAATATACAAAAATTCTTACCCAAAGTGAAATTGATAAAAATAAATTGATTTCTATTGGTGCACCTTCTGAGATTACATCTGTTATGAAAAATTTAAAATTTGATGTTAAAAAATCAGATGAAACAGTTGAAATCGGTCAAGATGGCTATAGGGTTATAATTGCAGGAAGTACTCATAAAGGTGAAGATGAAATAATATTAGAAATATTTAAAGATAAACTTCAAAAATTTAATGATATAAAACTTCTGCATGTGCCACGCCATTTGAACAGAATTGAACAAATTACACCGATTATTGAATCCTTGGGACTTAAATATGGTTTCCGTTCAAAGGGTGATACGTTTAAGGATTTTGATGTAATTATACTTGATACTATGGGTGAACTTTCAAAAATGTATTCAGTTTGTGATTTTGCATTTATTGGCGGAAGTTTCAATAAAACAGGCGGGCATAATCCATTGGAAGCTACCGTATATTCAAAACCGACAATTACTGGTCCGTCAATCCATAATTTCAGAGATATTTACTGGTTGTTATCACGTTCAAAGGCCGGAAAAATAGTAAAAACTCCTAAGGAATTAGATTTATATATTGATACATTACTGTCGGATAAAGAGTTTTATATGCAAGCATGTCGGGATTGCGATACGATTTTTAAAGACCAACAAGGTGCTTTGGAAGTTGTTATTAACGAATTAAAAGAAATATTGTAATTTACTGTAATTCTTTGAAACGAATTCAGGGTGAAAGGTTTTACATTACGCAAAAAAGCACCTTTTTAAAAGGTGCTTTTTACTTAATTATAAAAAATCTTTATTATTCGGCATCAAGACTTTCAATAACAAGTTCTGACATACATTTACCTTCAGGGAAAAGTTCATTTTCATTAAAGTAAATTTTAATTTCACGTTCAGCACTTTCTAAGCTGTCAGAACCGTGAACTATATTGTATTCCATAACTTGGGCAAAATCTGCTCTTATTGTTCCAACTTCAGCTTTATCCGGATCAGTTGAACCCATTAGGTGTCTTGCTCCTGCTACTGCGTTATATCCTTGAATTACCATTGCCACAATAGGACCGCTTTGAATATATCTTATAAGTCTCGGATAAAATGGTTTTCCTTCGTGTTCAGCATAATGAGCTCTTGCTTGTTCATCTGTAACTTGAAGCATTTTTAAACCAATTACTTTATATCCTTTTGTTTCAAATCTTTTAACTATTTCTCCGATTAACCCTCTTTGAACTCCGTCAGGTTTTACTGCAATGAAAGTTCTTTCTTCTGTGTGCATGATAAATCTCCTTTTTAAACGTATAGGGTAATTATAGCATAAATTTTTTGTTTTTACCAGTTTGAGTGTGCAGAGTTTTATGAGGGAGATAGTTTTTTATTAAATTATATAAATTAAATATATTAAGTATTAACGAATTTTACATAACTTTATTTTGTTGTACATCAAAAGCAATTAAAGCTGAACAAAAAACTTAATAAAATTATAGGGGCAGAAATTTAATTATTTAAACACAAGGAGGCAAAAGTTTATGTCAACATTTGATTTAAATCAAAATTTTTGGCTTGGCGGACGTGTTGGTTATTTAAATCCGGTATCGGTATTAAAATCAGACGAAACAGCTGAGAACAAGAAGCGAAGTTTTATAGATCCTGCATTGGCAACTGTAGACGGAAATGGTGAAAGAAAAGCAAGTTATTTAAATCCGTTATTAACGTTAGCATCAGATGACACTGCAGAAAATAAAAGACGAAGTTTTATAGACCCTGCATTAGCTGCCGCAGACGGAAACGGTGAAAGAAAAGCAAGTTATTTAAATCCGTTATTAACATTAGCATCAGATGACACTGCAGAAAATAAAAGACGAAGTTTCATTGATCCTGCATTAGCTGCAGCAGACGGAAATGGTGAACGAAGATTTAGTTATTTAAATCCGTTATTAACATTAGCATCAGATGATACGGCAGAAAATAAAAAACGAAGTTTTATAGACCCTGCATTAGCTGCCGCTGACGGAAACGGTAAACGACACTTTAGTTATCTAAATCCTGTTCAAACATTGTTATCAGAAGATTCTAAGAAAAATAAAGCAAAAAGTTGTATTGACCCCGGATTGGCAGCTGCAACAAGTTTTATAAAAGATGAAAAGACCAGAGATGTTGTATTTACTGTCTTAAATCCTATTGGCGGTTTAGTTTCTAAAATTTTTGGTTAAAACAAATTATAAGAAATCCCTTTTTTATAAAGGGATTTCTTTTTAAATATCAATATATTTGAAACTTGGATAATTAGAGTTTCCGTCAAATTCTTTTTCAGCATTAATTAAAGCTTTATATAATAATTCATTTATCAAAACTTCTTTTTCGTTTTCTAAAACTTTTGTTTTAGGAAGTTGTTTTAAAACCGTAAATTCTTGTTCCCCAGAACCGATAAATGAATCAATTGTGCAAGTATATTTTTTATCAGGGAAAATCGGATTTTGGTTTTTATCCAATAGATTCTCGTTATTAATTGAAATTTGTAAGATTTTATATGTTTTTGTATCAGGATTACCTTTTCCTGTAATAGTTATATTTTGAGAACATTGTAAAAATCTTGAATTACCTCGGTCTTTGAACATTCTAAATTTTGCAGTATTTTCAAAAATTTCTTTTAATTGAAGTATATCGAGTTCAACGGTTTCAATTGTTGTAGATGCGCAAATGACTTTTTCAAAATCATATTTGGTGATAATGTCGCTATCTTCCAGCTTTAATTGGTACATGCTGAAACCTGTTGAATGAAATGCAATGTCAGTTTTGCCGATTTTTTTCATATTATCCGAAATAAATGTACCCAAAGGACATGGTTCTGAGTAGTTTTTTGTTAAATTTAGAACTCTTTTTGCAATTGGTTCTTTGAGTTTTGTTCTTTGTTCATATTCAATTATTGGAATTTCAAATTGCGGGATAAATTGAGTTTCTTCAAGTGGGATTTCTTGAATTTCATAAAATTCTTTTGTATCGACTACCATTTTATACATTGTTCTGGCGAAAGATAACGGATAAAATATGTTGTTTTTGTAATCCGGTTTAATCGGAGAGTGTTCGTGTCCGCCGATTATTAAATCAATATTTATTTCGTTTTGGGTTGCAAAATCTTTTAAACTTTTTGAATATGTATACCAATGATGATTTAGTACAATAATTCTATCGTAGGGTTTGTTTATATTTTCGATTAATTCTTTAAACCGCTTTTCCGGTTCAACTAAGTCGCAACCAAATTTTTTTGCACAGGAATTATTTAAGCAAAAGCCTGTTATTAGTATTTTTTGTCCGTTTATTTCTATTATTTTGTATGGAGAAACCCAATTTGAATATTTTTGTGTTTGAGTTTCTTTAAGATTTGCACATACAATGTTTATTCCATAGTCTTCAAATTTTTTAACCGTATTTTTTAAATATTCAAAATCATCTTTTTTAAATCCGAAATCGTTATTTCCAAGAGTTATAAAAATTTGTGCTTGTGGCAGTAGTTCTTTTAATTTTAAATATGCATTGACTGATAATTCTTTATCATAAATTCCCTTGAACAAATCTCCGCAGTCAAGCAGCAGGAATGGGATTTTATTATCTTTTTCATAATTATAAATTCCGCTTAAAAGTCTGCTTAAATTACTGCTTTCCTGATGGGAATCCGTTATTGCATAAATGTTTGTTTTCATAAGGGTATAATAACAAAAAATATACGGTAATAAAAGATAAATTTATGGCAATGTGTTATAATAGTTCTATGAATGAGAAATTGAAAGAAAGTTTGAAGCTTTTGCCATCATTACCGGGGTGTTATATTTATTACAATTCCGATAATGAGATAATTTATGTCGGTAAAGCTAAAATTCTTAAACGCAGAGTAATGTCATATTTTAACAGAAAACATCACGATAGTGTTAAAGTAAATGTTTTGGTTTCTCAAATTGACAGGCTTGAATATATAATTACAAATACTGAAGTTGAAGCTCTAATTTTAGAAAGTCATTTGATAAAAAAACACAAGCCTCGATATAATATTTTGCTAAAAGATGATAAAAAATATCCGTATTTTTTAGTTACAAATGAAGATTTTCCAAGAATTTCTATTGTCAGAAAACGTAATATGAATCCGGAAAAAGGTAGATATTATGGTCCATATACAGATATTCGTGCAATGCATTCGACGTTGGACTTTTTGAAAAAAATTTTCCCGCTGCGTCAATGCAAAACTCCAAAATTTAAATCAAGACCGTGTCTTTATTATCATATTGGAAAATGTCTTGCTCCATGTCAAAATTTGGTTACAAGTGAGGAATATAAATCAATTGTCCGGCAGGCAGAATTATTTTTATCAGGTAAGCAATCCGAACTTATGAAACAACTAATGGAACAAATTCAAAAATATTCTGAATCAATGCAATATGAAAAAGCCGCAAGACTCAGAGATAGTTATTTTGACCTGCAAAAAACCCTTGAAAAACAAAAAGTTGTTTATGAAAACACTAAACTTAATGAAGATGTGATTTCATTACTTCACGAAGATGGAATTTTGGCAATTGTTATTATGATGATAAGAGAAGGTCGTTTGATAGATAAAAAAGACTTTACTTATGAAGTTGAAGCAGAAGATAAAACCGAATACTTCGCAACATTTTTTAAAGAGTATTATAATACTTTATCTTTGGAATTTCCTGACAAGATTGTATCAAATGAGCTGGAAGCGGTAGGTGATAAACCGTTATATGAAGAATGGCTTAATATTATATCAGGAAAGAAAGTCAAAATTAGTTACGGAAAATCTGCTCAAGGTAAAGAACTTCAAACTCTTGCGGATAAAAATTGTAGGGTAGTTTTGGATAATGCAAAACTTTCCAAAATGTCGAAAATTAATGAGGATTTTAATAACATCGGTTCGTACTTAAAAGAAAAGTTAAAGCTTAACAACTTTCCATATAGAATGGAGTGTTACGATATTTCACACATTCAAGGAACAAACACTGTTGCCTCTATGGTAACTTTCATTAATGGATTAAGTAAAAAATCCGAATACCGTAAGTTTAAAATTAAGTCTACAGAGGGAAAACCGGATGACTTTTTGTCAATGAAAGAAGTTTTAACCCGTCGACTTTCACGTTTGGGTGAAAAAGGTTGGGAAAAGCCTGATTTAATCATTATTGATGGTGGTAAAGGACAATTATCAAGTGTTATGCAGATTGTAAAAGATATGGGTATAACGGGGATTGATTTTGTAAGTTTAGCAAAGCGAGAAGAAGAAGTATTTCTACCGAAACAATCAAAATCAATTATGCTTCCGAGAGATTCCAGTGCATTATTTCTCTTCCAAAGAATACGAGATGAAGCACACAGATTTGCAATTACTTATCATAGAAATTTGAGAAGCAAAACAATGAAAGAAAAATAATTTTCTTTCATCTAATTATTCATATTTTTTTCGTCGCTGTTTTCGTCAGTCTTTTTTTTGGTTTCCAAGTCTGAAAAAGATACGAATTCTTTTTGTTCGGATGTTCTATTAGAGCTATCTTCCATACCAAAGAAATCTTCAAGGGTTATATCATCGTTGTTATGAGGTCTTTTTTTCTTGTGAGTAGGAGCATCAGTTTTTGCTTCATCAGCTTCACCTTCCATTGAGATAGCTTTATCTTCATCTTCAGCTTTAATAAGTTCGCTTGTAGAAATCCATAAATCTTTTAAATCGGATATAACATTACTGCTTCCCAGCCATTTTCTAACATATTTTTCATCAGGTCCTAGTCCGCCGTCAACTTTAGTTCCGTCAACAAAGTTAAATACTGCTTCAGATATACCGATGCATACAATAATGTTTGGAAAATTATATTTTGTATCCATTTTTAACTTTAAGTTATTATACTTTGTAACGTTCATATTTGTGGCATTGTGAGCGTCTTCTTGAGATTTGATGATGTATGTTTGTAATTTTATTGCTAATTCATGTAATGTTTTCATATGTAATCCTTTTAATTATTTAGACTGTGTATTGGTGCTGGAATTCTTCCTCCACGCTGTACAAATGTACTTGAAGATATTTTGTTGACAGGCATTATTGGAGCATACCCAAGTAATCCGCCAAATGTTATATTATCTCCGACTTTTTTATTATACGCCGGAATAATTCTTACTGCAGTTGTTTTTTTATTTATCATTCCTATTGCCATTTCATCTGCAATAATTCCTGCAATTGTATCAGTAGGTGTATCCCCCGGAATTGCAATCATATCAAGTCCTACGGAGCATACAGAAGTCATAGCTTCCAGTTTACTGAAAGTTAAATGGTTATTTTCTACAGATTCAATCATACCGGCGTCTTCAGAGACAGGAATAAATGCTCCGGATAATCCTCCGACATGCGAGCTTGCCATAATTCCACCTTTTTTTACTGCGTCGTTAAGCATTGCAAGGGCAGCGGTTGTTCCGTGTGCTCCGGCATGCTCAAGTCCCATAGCTTGGAAAATTCCGGCAACGCTGTCTCCGGGTGCAGGAGTTGGTGCTAAAGATAAATCTATAACGCCAAATGGGATATCCAGTCTTTTTGCCAATTTTCTTCCGACAAGTTCTCCTGTTGAGGTTATTTTATATGCAATTTCTTTAATTTTATTTGCAAGTTCGCTCATATTGGCATTTTTAGGTAATGCTTCTACAGCGGCTCTGACAGCTCCAGGACCTGAAACTCCGACGTTTAAAGCACATTCAGGTTCACCAATTCCGCAGAATGCTCCTGCCATAAACGGGTTGTCTCCCGGAACATTGCAAAATACTACAAGTTTTGCAGCTCCTATACTGTCAGAATCTTTTGTTAACTCAGCAGCTTTTTTTATTATTTCAGACATTTTTAAGACTGCATCCATGTTAATTCCGGCTTTCGATGAAGCTAGATTAACGGAAGAACATAATCTTTCTGTTTGGGCTAATGCTTCAGGGATACTTTCAATGAGCATTTTATCGCCTTTAGTACAGCCTTTTTCTACCAGTGCGGAGAATCCGCCGACAAAGTTAACTCCGACTTCTTTTGCTGCTTTGTCCAGTGTTTTTGCAATTTTTACATAATCAGGATTTTTGCAAGATTCACCTATTAAAGATATTGGAGTAACTGCAATTCTTTTATTTATAATCGGTATGGAATACTCATCTGCAAGTTCATCTGCATATTCTACCAAATTTTTTGCATATTTTTTTATTTTGTTGTAAATGTTTTCGCAAACAACATCAACATCACTATCTATACAATCTCGCAGGCTCAATGCCAGTGTTACAGTCCTGATATCAAGATTGTACAGCTTAATCATATTCATTGTTTCTATTATATTATTTTCATCTAACATAGTTTATTTCTTTCCTAAACCCAGAGCGGTTGAAACATTCCAGTCTTTGACTTTTAATTTTAATTCAACTCTACGGCTTTTGTCAAAATTTTCAACTCCGTTTACAAGTACCGGTTCATTAAAACTCTTACCTTCTACGACGACAATTTTTCTAAATTGGTCAGCGTATTTTTTATCATAATTAGTTTTAAAAATGTATTCAGCTACGGAATTTGCACGTTTTAGACTCAAATCCATATTTTTCAAAAATTGTTCATCTTTTGATTTAAGTCCCGCATACATTTGAGAATCCGTGTGCCCCTGAATTATAATATACTGAATTTGATTTGACAATTCTTTATCTGCAAATATTGAATTAATATAAATAGGAGCAAGTTTATCAAGAAGTTTTTTCCCATTAGCTGACAATTCCCAGCTTCCAAGTTCAAATAATTCAACATCTGAAATTTTTAAATCTCCTGTCATCTTATCAATATCAACATCAATTTTTGCTTTTTCTAATTCTGCTCCGATTTTTTCAGAAACTTCCATTTGGACTTTTTGCTGTTGAATATTTTGTTGTGAAAATCCGGTCATAGCAAGGACAAACAGTGTAATGAAAATAATTGCCAAACCTAATAAAAGGTCAGCCATTGTTACCCAAAAAATATTTTCTTCGTTTGAACTATTCTGTTTTCCTCTGAATTTTATTACCATTTAGCTCCTTCTAAAATAAATCGTCTACCATATCAGAACCATTGTTATTTTTTAAAGAGTCTTTTAACTGGCTGTTTAATTGGTTAAGGCCGAATATTAAATTTTCCAAATATGGAACAAGGTTTGCTGAAGTACTTGCATTAAATGCGTTTTTGAATTGATTCGGAATATCTGTTATAAGGTTTGCAGTAGAATTATTTTGGATTTTTGTTTCTCTTAAAAGTTCATATAAGAATTTTTCGGCAGAAATGTTTGCAAAAAGGTTACCCATGATTTCTTGGATTTGATTAAGCGGAGTTTTACACATTTTATTGTATAAAATTCTTTCAATCATAAGGTAAATTAGTGAAGAACCTACAGCAATAACGGATACCAAAGCTGCGGTTTGCATGCTTACCATAAAGCTTGAAACCGAAGCAATAGTTTTTTCTTGTGTAGAAAAGTCGATTTTCCCAAATGCAATTGCGATATTTAAAAAAGTAAACAATGGTCCGAAACCGGTTAAAATTGTCGGAATTGTTTGAATCATTTTGAAATTAAACTTTGAAGTGATTAAAGTATCTTCATTAAAGAAGTATAACGGGTCAGTTGTTGTTTGAATGTTTTGAACTGTTGATGAAATATCTTGAAATTGAACATCTTTTCCGCTTGTTTTCATTGCGATTGATTCGGAAAATACCAATGTGTTGCGAAATTCCATCCAAATGCTTGAGACATAAGGGTTATGACTCATCCACTCATCAATTTCTTTAAATCTGAAATTCAGTTCGTTCTTCTTGAAATTTTTCATAAAACCGATGATAATATTAAGGTTTCTTCCGGTTTTTAAGTATTTTGTAAAACAATAAATTGTTGAACATATAAAAACGATTATTACAACAAGTATTGGTATGTCAGATATATATTTTAAAAAATCCATTTCAACTCTCCATAATATGCTAATTATTGTACCATATCAATCGTGTTGTGGCAAATTTTATTGTAAAAACAGTTAATTTACGATGTTTTAAAAATTTATAAAACTATTCTGATATGAATTTCAGTCCAAAATGTAAATATTTACCGATTAAGATTAGTACAAAACTTGCAATAATGTCATAAACTATTTTAAGTCCGCTTTGATGAGTAATCCATCCTGAGATAAAATTCCAACCCATATGTTTGAATAGTGCAATTACAATCATATAGAAAATTCCAAGGATATGAATTGTGAAAACACCTGTTAATGCGGATTTTATCATGTCCGAAAATGAATATTTATTTAATAATTTTCCTGCCAAAATAACTGCGGGAAAATATGCTAAAATGTATCCGAAACCAAATTCAAATATATATTTCACTCCTCCGCCCAGTGCAAATACCGGTAAGAAAAATAATCCGCATAATATGTATAAGAACACACTTGTTGCTGCCATTTTCCTGCCAAGTATCGAGCAAATGAACATAATAACAGGAATTTGCGGAATAATTGAAAAACTATATATAAAATTATCCATAGTCAGATGTTTGTTTGTAAATAAATCTGTCGGAATAATATAGTGTTTGATATTCAAGTTAATAAATGAAGCGCCGATTATCATTAAGACCGCAAAAAGAATGACTGCAAAATTCAATAAGGGAATTTTGATTTTTTGTTTTTCTTTGCTCTTTCTGGTCATTTTAGGAATTAGAACTTCTTCACTCATTTACGATAATTTTTCCTTCAAGTTCTTTGGTTATTTTTTCATAATTGTTTTTAAATTCGTCAAAAAATATGTTTTTAGTCCACATAATAAGGGCATCTTCGTTATTGTTTTGATAATATTTTTTTCTTGTTCCAAATGAAGTAAACCCGAATTTTGTGTACAGATTAATTGCAGGAGTATTACTGACTCGGACTTCGAGAGTAATATATTTTATTTCTTCTTTGTAGCAGTCATCTATGAGTCTTTTTAACAAAGCTTGCGAGAAATTTTTTCTTCTAAAGTCTTTTGCTATTGCAATGTTTGTTATATGGGCTTCTTCCAAAATATGCCAGCATCCGGCATATCCGGCAAGAGTTCCGTCTGTGGTATGCAGAGCGTAGTATCTTGCTAAATCATTGTTTAGTTCGTTTAAGAAAGAGTCTTTAGACCAATGGTGGTCTCCATATGCATCTTGCTCTATTCTTATAACTCCGTCAACATCTTCCGGCTGCATGGGTTGTATTGTTACTGTTTGGATATTTGTTTGCATGTTAAAATGTTAGCATGAGATTTTGGCAGGTGCAATAAGTAAATTTTCCTTAAAAATTATTTATTAATAATATGCACATTAAAATTTTAACAAAAATTTACATAAGATATAAAAAGTCTTATTGCTAAACGATTTAACCCAACACTTGTTTTTGTTAGTTGTGTGGTATTTATAAAAAAACAATCAAAAACTACACCTTAAAATTAAGCTTAAAATTTCCACAAAATCGCTTGCAAACAAATCTTTTGCAAGTATGATAAACATGGCTTACCATGTGTGAGTCGGTTTACCAAGCCGAATAAAGAGGAAAATAATGGCAAAAGACGTAATAGAATTAGAAGGTACGATTATTGAATCAATGCCGAATGCTATGTTCAGAGTTAAACTGGAAAATGACCACGAAATTCTTGCACATATCTCAGGTAAAATCAGAAAGAATTTCATAAGAATTCTTCCCGGTGATAAAGTAAAAGTCGAAATGACTCCATATGACTTGTCAAGAGGTCGTATAACCTTCAGATTAAAGTAGTAAATCTCACGTAAAATATATATAAAGGAAAAGAAAATGAAAGTAAGATCATCAGTAAAAAAAATGTGCGACAAATGCAAATGTATTAAAAGAAAAGGCAGAATTGCCGTAATTTGCGAAAACCCTAAGCACAAACAAAGACAAGGATAATTTTTCGGCAGAGCGCGGCGTGAGTGCTATGCACGAACTCAGCTCGCCACTTCCGTAGCCCCAATTGTTCGGAATAAATTTGTGAAATTTATAGAACGAAAACAAGGAGCAGGAAATACGAAAAATTATAACAGTAAGACAAACAATTAACTAAGAACGGAATTTGCGCGTAAACAGCAGATGGTGAGGAAGTATTTAAGCCTCATACCAAAAAAAATCTAACAACAAAAGCCAAGAAAAGGAGAAAAAGAAATGGCAAGATTAGTAGGGGTAGACTTACCTCGTAACAAAAGAATGGAAGTTGCATTAACTTACATTTTCGGTATAGGACCGACAAGAGCTAAGAAAATCTTAGCAGCAACAGGTATTTCACCTGATTTAAGAACAGACGATTTAACAGATGAAGATATTAAATTATTACGTAACGAATTATCTAACTATCACATCGAAGGTGATTTGAGACGTGAAATTACTATGAATATTAAACGTCTTCAAGAAATTGGTTCATTCAGAGGAATGCGCCACAAACGTAAATTACCATGCCGTGGACAAAGAACAAAAACAAATGCAAGAACACAACGTGGTAAGAAAACCGGACCGGTTTCTAAAAAGAAATAGTGGATTTTGTGTAGGGCGAAGTTAAAATGAATACTTAACCGAGCGAAACAAAATACAAGATATAATAAAAATAAAAGTAAAAAGATAAAGGAAATAGAAATGGCAAGACCACAAAAAACAAAGAAAAAAGAAAAGAAAAATGTATTGCAAGGGGTTGTACATATTCAGTCAACTTTCAACAATACAATAGTAACTTCTACTGATACACAAGGTAATGCTATTGCTTGGGCAACAGCAGGTGCTT
>CAZUKK010000024.1:0-26183 GCA_964620875.1 uncultured Clostridium sp. | reverse complement strand
CATCACCGGTTTTAATACTTGTATCAATAGTTGATAAAGGTGCAGCAACATAAAACGGGATATTATGATACTTTGCAGCAATTGCAACTGTGTATGTTCCAATTTTGTTTGCAGCATCACCATTTGCAGCAATTCTGTCAGCACCGACACAAACCATATCAATCATACCTTTTTTCATAAAATATGAACACATTCCATCAGTTATCAAGGTTACAGGAATTCCGTCCATCGTAAGTTCAAGTGTTGTAATTCTTGCACCCTGTTGACGAGGTCTTGTTTCATCTGCAAAAACTTGAACAGTCGGGTCATTTGCAAAAGCCGAACGAACAACCCCCAAGGCTGTTCCATAACCAACTGTTGCCAAAGCACCTGCATTACAGTGAGTTAAAATAGTTGCACCTTTTGGAACAACCATTGCACCATAATCACCAATTTTTTTATTGATTTCAATATCTTCAAGTTCTAATTTTTTACCGTTTACTTTCAATTCTTCAATCAATGTTTCTATATCTGATTTTGAATTTCTAATAATTTCTTTTTGCTTCTCAACTGCCCACATCAAATTAACTGCAGTCGGTCTTGCAGAAGCCATATAATCTGCCTTATCAAGAAGTTTTATAATAAATTCTTCACGGGTCAAATTTTGTTGTGCAAGTTCCTGTGCATATAAAACAACCCCATGAGCACCCGCAATCCCAATTGCCGGAGCACCTCTGACTATCATTGTTTTAATCGCATCAAACATATCTTGACCATTTGTTATCTTCACATACTCAAACTCGTTAGGGAATTTTGTTTGGTCTACCATTTTTGAATATGTATCAATCCATTCAATTGTTCTTATTTTAGAATTAAATTCAGTCATTTATATTTCCTCTACTTTATGTAATTTTTAAAATCATCATCTTTTTTTGGATGCTTTTTCTCATAAATATCTCTTATCAAATTAATCAAATAATAAGTTGCCACTCCGGAAAAAGCATTTGTTGTAGCAAATAAAACCCCTATAAACACAATAAATGTTATCAAAAGCCACAATGGAGATTGTGTAATCATCGCAGCTAAAAACACATTCGGATTATAATTAAACCAAGCCGCAGCAGCCACAGTTAAAATTGAAAACATTGCCGAAAATGTAATATTTGCACAAAAACCGGAAATCGCACCCATTACAAGACTATGAGTTACACTTTCCAACTCCAATTTGCCATCCATAATCATATATACCATAACTAACGGGGCAGATAAGAACAGTGTAATTATGAGAATTGCAATATTGATGTAAGGAACAAATACAAGCACTCCCAATAATACACCAATAATCAAACTTAATTTAACAGTATTTATAATTTGAGATTTATCAACTTTCATCGCTTAAATATCCTATCATTTACATAATTAAAACTCAAATTTTTTTAAATCCTGAAGAACATCCGCACTTCTGGTATAAGAAATCGCAATCGCAATAGAATCAACAGTATCATCAAGCTTCGGTAATTTATCCGAATTTATGCTTAGTCTGACCATTTGTTCAACTTCTTTTTTAGATGCCCTTCCGTAACCTGTTAAAATTTGCTTAACCTCCATCGGAGTATATTCATAAATAGGAATATTATGTTGTTCAAGCACAGTCAAAATTACTCCTCTTGCATGCGCAACAGGCATAACTGTAGTTTGGTTTCGGAAGAAAAACAATTTTTCAATTGCACAAACATCCGGCTGATATTTTTCTACAATTGAAGTCATATCGTTATAAATTTCTAAAAGTCTTGCAGATTCTTTCATCCCTTTTTGAGTTTGAATTGAACCGGAATTTAAAAGTAACGGAGTTTTACCGTCATAACCAACGATACTATACCCTACTATTGCCATTCCCGGATCTATACCTAAAATCTTCATATAATAATTTTAACAATAATATAAGTATAAGTCTATAAGTTTTTAACCCTATTAGCCCTTTTTATAGTAAAATTTATGTATGAACATAACAGCAGGCAAATATAAAGGTCAAAAAATTTCAACACCTGATGAAAATATTACAAGACCGACTCTTTCTAAAGTTAGAATGAGCGTTTTTAATACTTTGCAATCAATCATCAGCTTTGAAAATTCAAGTTTTCTTGATATGTTTTCAGGTTCTGGAATTATGGCACTGGAAGCACTTTCCCGAGGATTTTCAAAAGTTGTTGCAATAGAAAAAAATAAACAAGTATTCAACGTTATAAAAAACAATTTTAAAAAATACCAAAATGACAATGATTTAAAATTAATGTTTGGAAACAGCTTGAAGCTTTGTAAAAGCTTTAATAAAACCGACAGTTTTGATGTAATCTACATTGATCCTCCGTACTTTTCAGGAGTTTATGAAGAAAGTTTGAATACAATAAAAGATATCGCATCAGGTATAGTCATTTTAGAACACGTTGTAGAAGTCGATTTTTCAGGTTATGAAATTATTAAACAAAAAAAATATTCCGATAAATATATTACTTTTTTACAAAAGAAATCATAGACTATTTGAGACTTTTAACATATAATTTTATAGTATTTACTACACAAGGAATTTAATAAAATGGAAGATAGAAAGCAAAAAGTTTTACTGATAAAATTATCCTCACTTGGCGATGTTATTTTTAATATACCACTTGCAAATGCTCTAAAATCTGCCGGATATGAAGTTACATGGCTGGTTTCAGAAAAAGGAATTCAAGTTGTTGAAAATAACCCTTGCGTAGATAAAACCATTCTTGTTCCGATAAAAAAATGGAAACAAAGAGGATTTTCTTTTGAAAGTTTTAAAGAATATTTAGCAATCCTAAAACAAATACGAGCAGAAAAATTTGATATTGCAATAGATGCACAAATGATGCTTAAAAGTCTTTACTGGATGCTATTTTGCGGAGCAAAAAGAAGAATTATCTCAAAAGAAGCTCGTGAAATGGCTATTTTAGGCGGAAATGAATGGATTGATAATATTTCATATGCACCCGATTCACCTATTGTACTTAACTATTTAAGATACGCACTTCATCTTGGTATAAAACCTGAAAAAATTCAGGTTTCGTTACCGCCAAGAAATAAAAATCAAATTAACAAAATTGACGAATTTTTAGCACCATTGGATAAAAATAAACCGCTTGTTGTTATAGCACCTGCGACAACATGGGGAAATAAACACTGGAACAAAGATAACTGGAAAACTGTTGTTGAAAATATTGCTCCGAATTGTAATATAGTATTCACAGGCGCACCTTGTGATAACGAACTTATTAACTACATAGGAGGAGGAAAATATCTTAATCTTGCAGGAAAAACCGATATCCTAGAACTTATGGAGATTTTTTCAAGAGCAAAAGTTGTCTTAGCACCGGACAGCGGTAGTGCACATTTGGCTTGGGCAACAGGCAACCCTGCAGTTGTTACCATTTTTACCTGCACACCAAAAGAAGTCTTAGCACCGTACGGAAACCCTGAAAAATACATTGCACTTGGTGGTAGCGGACTTCCATGCCAGCCATGTTTTAAAAGAAAATGTAAACTGAGAAAAAATACCAATGCATGCACACATTTTCCAAATCCTAAAGATGTAGTAAATATCATAAACAGCTTGATATTTTAGAAAAAAAGTTGTATAATTAATAGGTCTGTAACCAAATATATAAAAGGCATTATGGGTTTATTTGATAAATTTAAAGAAGTTACAAGAAAAGTTTCAGAAGTAGAACATAGTATCTACCATGAAAAACAAGACTACCTGGAAATTTATGAGCGCAATATTGAACTTGAGCGTGAAATTGCCGAACGAACAGAAGAACTTGATGATGCCAATAAAAGAATGTTTACCCTCCAGCATATTTGGGATATGATGAATTCTTCAACACCGTTGGAAAATGTTTTGGAAGCAATTGTTAACAGTACCCAAGGCGAATTAGGTTATATGCACTGCGCAATTATAAGAAAATGTACTGACGAAAACGGTGATTACATGCACATAATTGCTCAGTCAAACGATAATTTAATTGAAAGACTGAATAATATAATTGGAGTTCCCGGAATTCAAACAAGACGCTTAAACTTTTCAACTGAAAGCGTTTTTGCAGATACAATGAAACAAAGAACAATTATCCAAACGAAATCACTTGACTTATCTTTGTCCGCAGTATTACCTGAATTACCAAAAGACACCATAAATAAAGTCTTAACAAACCAACCCGTAAAATCTGTAATAGTTGTTCCGTTAATCGCTCAAGAAAAAGAATTTGGATGGTTCTGCGTATTTTCTGCACGTGAAGAACTTGCAAGTGCTGAAATGGACTTTTTAGGATTATTTGCTAAACAAATCGAAATGGCAATCACGATTGCCGACCTTTTCCAAGCAGTAAGAGAACAAGCTGTAACTGATGCTTTGACAGGTTTATACAACAGAAGATATTTTGAAGAAGCATTAGAGAAAGAAGTTCAACGTGCAAAACGTCAAAAACAACCATTTTCTATTATAGGAATTGATTTAGATTTCTTGAAAAAAATCAACGATACTTATGGACACAATTTTGGAGACATTGCAATCAAAGCAATTGCTGATGTATTGAAATCAAATGCCCGTTCTGTCGATGTACCGGCAAGAATTGGCGGAGAAGAATTCAACGTATTATTACCGGGAATTTCCTCTGACGGTGCAATGATAGCTGCAGAAAGAATTAGAAAATCAATTGAAAATGTTGAAATTGATACTGTTGGTCATATCACAGGCAGTTTGGGAGTTGCTTCATATTTTGAGCATACCGAAAATGTTGAAGAATTACTGGAATTGACAGATCAGGCAATGTATACTTCAAAACGAGAAGGAAGAAACCGTGTAACTCTTGCAAAACCTGTATCAGAAACTTATTGGCAAGAAATTGCAGTTAATACATTTATCGATATTCTTTCCAAGAATAAAATTCCTAAAATTAAACATCTGTCAAAAGAACTATGTATGAAACTTAAAGCACCCGCAAACAAAGATGAAGTTTCAAAAGAATCGTTATACACCGTTGCAGATATGCTAACAAAATTATATAATCCGATGCATACTGCAGGCAATATTAAAAATAAAGTAATTATGGCTGTAACTCTTGCTAAACGCTTCGATTTACCAAAAGATGATATCGATAATTTAAGAATTGCAATTCTGCTATACGACATAGGAAATTTGATGCTCCCTGACGAATTATTGCAAAAATCATCTCCGTTAACAGATGCTGAACGTGAAAAAATTAAAAATCACCCGATAATTGCAGCAAGAGAAATTTTACAACCGATATCATACATTCAAGATGTTTTACCTATTATTGAACACCACCACGAAAATTGGGACGGTTCAGGTTATCCAAACAAAATTTCAAAAGAAAATATCCCGTTAACTTCACAAATTATACTTATAATTGATGAATATTTCGCACTGATTGAGCATCGTCCATATCGCACAAAACTTTCTGGAAAAGATGCTTTAGATATTATTAAATCAGATGCCGGCAAAAAATGGAATGAAAATCTTGTACAAGAATTTATTTCACTTATTGAGCATGATATAGTTTAAGAGTTATGAAAGAAAAAGATTTTATATCCATTATTAAAGATGTTCTAAATTCTAAATATATCGGAGATGATTGTGCATATTTAAAAGATTTGGACATCGTCATAACTCAAGACAGCTTAGTTGAAGATATCCATTTTAAACTTGATTACATAACCCCGAAACAACTTGGTTACAAATCAGTAATGGTTAATCTTTCTGACATTGCATCAAGCGGTGCTGAAGCTAAATATCTTACAATTTCACTTTCACTTCCTAACAATATTGACAAATCATTTATTGAAGAATTTTATCTTGGAGCAAAAGAAGCTTGTGGTAACAGCGTTGAAATTGTCGGAGGTGATATCACAGGAGCAGAAAAAATTTTTATATCTATCTGTGCAATAGGAACTTGTAAAAATAGAACCATTTCCTCCAGAAAAAATGCACATATTGGTGATAAAATAGTCGTTTGCGGAAATCATGGTTCATCTGCTGCAGGATTACAATTACTTTTTAATGGTAAAAAATCTCCTGAAAAATTTATAGAAGCACATCTTGAGCCAATGGCACAAACAGATTTTGGCAAAGAAATCGGAGAAAAAATAACCCGAGAATATGCAATGATGGACACCTCAGACGGATTAATGGAAGCTCTTTCAACTATTGCAAATGAAAGCAATGTATTGTTAGAAGTAAACTTTGAAAAAATTCCGTTCGATAATGATTTAAAACAATTTAACAACTGGCAAGAACTAGTGCTATTTGGCGGAGAAGATTACGGAATTGTTGCCATTGTTCCTGAAGATTTTGAATGCTCAGGTATTGAAATCGGCAAAGTAAAAACAGGCAGCGGAGTTGATTTAATCTGTAACAATCAAAAATTTCATTATTCAAAAAAAGAAGTTGATGAAAAAATATTTAACCATTTCGACTAAAACTTTTAAACTATCCAACAACTGAACATATTAACATATGTTACAAAATTCTCTATAACTGAAATTACAGCATCCGAAAACTTTTTATATTTATAAGAAGATATATAAGGAGAGCATTATGGCATACAATGTAGAAGATATAAAATCTATTGATGAACTGCGCAAAGCCCAAGCAGGAGCGCAATCCCAAGGTGCAAGCATTACGAACTATTCCCAATGGGAAAATATTCTACAGGATTTTGAAGATGCCGGAATTCAATCAACAGGAACATATGAAGGTGATATGAAACTTCATTCTCAAATAATGGATAAAATTGAAGCCTTCATTGAAGAAACTCAACAAGCTCAAAAACAAGAAGAAATTCAACCCAAAAATGATGAAACTTCTAAAATTGATAATAAAACATCTCAAGATAAAGAACAAGTTGTCAAAGCAAATATTGTGAACGGCGTAAGTTCTGACATAATGTCAAACTACATGAAATTTTATCATATGCTTTAAAATTGTTAATCAACATTCGTGCTTTTAAGTCTATGCAAAACTTTTGTTCTGTCTAACGGCCAGAATATTGACACTGCACGTCCGACAAATCTATCACGTTTCAAGACTCCCCAATAACGGCTGTCTTGAGAATTTCCACGGTTATCTCCCATCATAAAATAACTGTCCTCAGGCAAAATAAACGGACCACATTTTACTTGGTTAGGATTTGCGAGCATAAATTCCGTCATCTCTCCTAAAGGGCAAGGAGTGTATTCATATTTGCTTTTTATATAATCTTCTTCGTATTTTTTATCATTTATATAAACATAAGCAGAACCATCTTCTTCAAACTTTATTTCTACTTTATCACCGGGCATTCCGACCACACGTTTGATATATGCAACATCTTTACATAAAATACCTGTAAGTCTTGATAACAGTGGAATCGGCATTCTTGACAGTTGAGTTGACGGCGGATAAAATATCATAATATCTCCACGTTTTGGAGATGTAAAAAATCTTGAATATCTTTCAACAACAATTCTATCACCCTCAATAAGTGTAGGCTTCATAGATCCTGACGGAATCCAACGAATTTCACCGACAAAAAATCTGATAACTATGACCATTACTACAACAAACACTATAGTTTCAATAACTTCACACAAGGCTGTTTGTTTATAATTTCGATACCAAGTTTCAAATGCCTCTATCTTATTTTGAACCCCTAAAGGCAATTTTGATTTAAAAGCCAACCAATTTGCATCTCTCTTCTCTTTAAACTGCGTTGCAAAATTATTATATTTATCTTTAATTTTTTCAAACATTATTTAAAAGCTCCAAAAGTTCCAAAAGTGCCATTTTATAATCATTTTCCGGTAAGTGTTTTATATTTTCTCTCGCACTTTCTATATAATTATTCAACAAATCTCTTGTTTTTTCAATACCGGCATGATAATTTTCTACACCACCTCCAAAGATTACAGGGGCATTATAAATACCGTCTGCGATATCATTATTAACAGGCTTTGAAGAATCTATTGATAAAATATTTAATAAATCATCCCTGATTTGAAATGCGATACCAACATTCAAACCAAATTCACTCATATTACAGCAATCAAAATCATCTTGAATTAATTTTCCACAACATAAAAACGCAGTTTCAAAAAGATAAGCTGTTTTATTTTTTGTCTTTTCAATATAATTTTCTATTGTTCCGATTTTATACTTGTCATAATTCTGATTAATTTCACCAATACACATTTTTTTTATTGTATTTGAAAAAATTTTTATAATTTCAACATTACCGATTTGAGTAAGTTTATCCATAATAATCGACAAAATATAATCACCTGCAATAACCGCAAGTTTATTACCAAATTCACAATTTATAGACTTTTCACCACGTCTCAATTCACTGTTATCAATAATGTCATCGTGTATAAGAGAGGCATTATGAGCAAGTTCAACCGATGTCAAAACTTCAAATTGTTCAGCTGCAATTATTTTACCAAGAGATTTTAGATATAAAATCACCAATAATGAACGAATTCTTTTTGACGGAGACAATAAAAAATGTTCAACAGAATCTCTAAGAGGCTCTCTTATATCAAGATTTGAAACCATTTTACATTGAATTATATCAAGCTCTGATTGAACAAGTTTTTTTATTCTGTTATATTTGTCATTAAAATTCATATTATTTTGATTTTTGTAGTTTTAAATATTCTACTTTATCCCATCTTAAATCAATATACTGTATTTTACTATCCATCTGTCGTATTTGCGGCAAAATAGTATAAATACGCTTAATTCTCTCGAAAACCGAGCTATCCAATGTACCGAGTCGAAGCTTAATTGTTTTAATTTTCACATAAATATCATTCGGATCAGTCATATCTATATATTCAACCTGTTCATTGGAATATGCTTCAACTGCCTTTACAATTTCCTCAATTTCTTCAAACTTTTTAACTGACCAGTTTTTACTCAAATTTGCAGTACTTGTTAAAATTTTTAAAACATTACGATCCGGAATATTCATATATGGTTTTGTAATAATAAGTATTCCGTCAGAAGTAAATAATGCGGCAGGTTTTGCCTTCAAATCCGTTTTGATAACTGCAATCGGGACTCTTTCTTCTACAATAATTTGTACTCTTGCAGGAAATCCATATCGCCTTACATACACTCTTTTTATAATCGGAATTTTAAATATTTCTTTCTTTATTGGTTTCACAGACATCATATAAATCGGCAAATGAGGTATTTTAACCTCTTTTAACCTGTCGCTTATTACATATGTCGGGATAATAGAATTATTTACGATTTCTATTCTTTGCATTTTTGAATTTTTAAATGTATCTTTTGGAAGATACCATGGTGAAATCCTAAAAAATTCGTACGCAAGAAAAATAAGAAGCAAAAGTACAACAAAGCGTAGAAAAGCTTTTATGCTGTTAGCTTTCTTACGTTTTTTACGAAGTTTACGTTCTGTTCGTTTATGCTTAACAGAATGTTTTGCAAGAGAATATTCATCCTGCAATTCGTTATTTTCTTTGTGATTATTACTATTTTCAAAATCTGATTGCATCATTATTTATTAAGTCCTGCACCATTTAAAATAATTTTTACAAGATTATCATAATTAATTCCCATTGCATTCGCTTGAGCCGGCAAATCACTTGTTTCGGTCATTCCCGGAGAAGTATTGATTTCAAGCACATAAGGAATTTCTTTTGTTATTAAAAAATCTACTCTTGAAACCCCTCTACAACCTGCCATTTTGAAAGCTTTTATTGCAATTTCCTTAACTTTTTTAGTCATATCATCAGTTAATTCTGCAGGTAAGACAAACTCAGTCATTCCTTTTGTATATTTTGCTTCATAATCATACCACTCATTTTTTGGTCTGATTTCAAGAATTTCAGTTGCAAACAATCCGTTCTCATCCTCAAGGACTCCGACAGTCGCACTTACACCTTCAACAAATTCTTCAATCAGAACATCATCATTATATTTTATAGCTTCCAAATAAGCTTTTTCAAGTTCATCGGCAGAATTAACCTTTGTCATCCCAAAACTAGAACCTTCCGATACCGGTTTTGTAAATACAGGAAATTTCAAATCAGAAGTCTTTTCTTTAACATCATCTCCTTTTTGTACAAAAACAGACTTTATTAAAGGAATATCACCATCTGTTGATAAAATTCTTTTTGTATATTCTTTATTCATACAAACAGCAGATGCCATCACACCACATCCGGTATACGGAATTTGTAAAACTTCTAAAATCCCTTGAATGCAACCGTCTTCACCGTATTTTCCATGTAGTGCATTATAGGCATAATCATATTTCCCGTCTGACAATTTTTGTGCAATATTTTTATCAACTTCAACGAGTTGCGCATTTTTATAACCCAACCTTTGCAAAGCATCAAAACACCCTTTACCCGAACGTCTTGAAACTTCCGCTTCCGATGACATACCACCGCATAATACTGCAATTTTAGCGTTTTTATCTATTTTATTTTGTATAGTATTTTGCATAATTCATTTTCCTTTTCATTGTCAGAACCCAAAAATATAACCTCAGGTTCTAATTCTATATTATACTTATTTTTAACCTTTGTATATAACTCCCACATCAATTCTAAAACATCCGTTGATGTTCCGTTATTATCATTGACAATGAAGTTTGCATGATTCTCCCAAACTCTGACACCACCGCATTTTACATTTTTTGCACCAACACTGTCCAATAATCTTCCTGCACTTTCATCCTTCGGATTTTTAAACACGCTGCCACAATTCGGCAATGCCAAAGATGGCTGATGAGCTTTACGAAAAGCAAGATTTTCTTCCATTTTTGATTTAATTTCTTCGACAGGTTTTTGAGATAATTCAAATTCTGCCTCAAGCACAATTAAATTATCTTTTCCACAACGAGAAGTTCTGTAACCAAACTCCATTTCATCTTTAGAAAATCTAACAATTTTTTGTTCCTTCTCACAATAGCAGGTAACAAAAGTTAAATTATCACTAATATTTTGTCCGTGAGCCGAAGCATTCATAAAAACTTCTCCACCGACAGAACCCGGAAAACCTATCATAAATTCCAAGCCGGATAATCCCGCATCAGCAACGACCTGAGATAATTTCGGGCCTTTCACTCCGCATCCTGCAAAAACTTTTACACCATCAATACGGATATCATTCATCTTAGTTGTAAGGATTATTTTTTCACCGTACCCGTAAGAAGATATCAACGTATTTGACAAGTTGCCAAAAACTTTGATACCGCTATTTTCATTTAAAATTTGAACAAATTCTTGAATACTTTCAGGGAAAAATACCTCATTGATTTTTCCGCCAATTTTAAATGAAGTCAAATTTTTTATATCAAAGTTTTTTTCAGGACTAACTGCCAACTTTTATTTGCTCCTTACTCAGTTCCAAAAGTTCTTTCCCTAAATTTGTGATAGTGCCTGCACCAAGCCCAATTACAACATCGCCTGACTTCAGGGTTGGGAAAAGTTTTTTTGCAACATCTGAGATACTGCCCGAAATATTTTCACAAGGAATATCAATTTTTTCTTTTAATTCATTTGTAAAAATTTCAGAATTAACCCCCTCAATAGGAGTTTCACTTGCAGCATAAACATCCGTAACAATAACCCTATCAACATCAGAAAATGCTGTCATGAAATCATTCCAAAGATTTTGTAATCTTGTATATCTGTGTGGCTGGAAAACTGCAATAACATTTCTTCCCTTAAAAGATTTAGATGATGATAAAGTTGCTTTAATTTCAGTCGGATGGTGCGCATAATCATCATAAATTGAAACTCCGTCGAATTCACCAACTTTTTGAAATCTTCTGCCCATACCAGTGAAAGTTGCAAAATGAGAATTAACTAAATCCATCTGAATTCCTGCTTGGTGTAAAGCAGCCCAAACCGCAAGCGAATTATAAACATTATGAACGCCCTTAAGACAAATTCTGAGATTTGTTTGAAATTCATTTTTATAAAAAATATCAAAACTTGAAAAATCTTCACCATAATTTATATTTTTAGCGCAATAATCTGTATTCCCGCCAATAGAATATGTAACAAATTTTGAATTATTTGAAAGTTCGTGTTCGCTATAGTATTTAACAAGTTTTTTTACACCATCATTATCAGTATTTGCAAGAATTACACCATCTTGTCTGATATTAGATAGGAATTTTTCAAAAGTTTCTAAAATTGAATCTAAACCATTTTTGTAAAAATCAAGATGATCAGGTTCTAAATTATTAACGACAACAAGATTTGCGCTGTATTTAACAATTGTTCCATCACTTTCATCAAGTTCTGCTATAAAATATTTACCATCTGTACCATTTGCATTTGTATTAATTTCAGGAATAGTTCCCCCCACAACAAAAGATGGTTTAAGATTAGCCTTTTCCATAACATAAGAGGCAAGACCGCTTGTAGTAGTTTTCCCGTGAGTACCCGAAAAACCGATAAAATACTCCTCGTTTTGTGAAATTTCAGCAAGCAAATCCGAACGATGCCAAATAGGTAATCCAAGCTCTTTTGCTCTGATAATTTCAGGATTTGAACTCTTAATCGCAGTACTTGCAATTACAATACAATCATTTGGAACATTATTTGCATCGTGTCCTATATATACTTCTGCCCCCAGTTTTTTTACATTCTGAACATATTTGCTATCGTTGATATCCGAACCTGAAACTTCATATCCTTTTTGCAAAAGATACTTTGCCAATCCGCTCATTCCAACTCCGCCAATAGCTATAAAATGATATTTCTTTTTCAATGTCTTATCCCTACTATTTATATAATCTCTACTTCCTTTTAATTATATATCAAAATGATATTTATGCCCTAATATTATTATTTTTTAACAAAATTTATAACATTTTAGCAAAAAAAATATTTCAGGGATATTATTAAACTTGCAATGGTAACATCTTATATTTCAAAACCTCCAAAAATAACCAGATATTTGGCATATAAATTTAAACCCAGAAAGAATTTTCCTGCAACTATTTACCGTTTGATAGATACGCAAAACGGAAAGATTGCGGGATTTATGAGTGCATATCCGGAAACCATTGAAGATAACTACCGTCAATTTTCACCAAACGCAAACCGTTATGTATCATTTTTCATAAAAAAATTAAAAATATTCCCTGAATACAGACGCCAAGGTGCAGGAACAGCGCTTATTAATATCGCAAAAAAAGAAAGTATAAGAAATTTATGCTGTGGAAATGTTCATTTGATTTCGCATAACGTTGAAAATCCCGGAGAAAACCCTCATCTTTTTTATAGAAAACAAGGATTTAAATGTAATAAATATAACAAAAAAACAGAAGAACAACTTGATAAATGGATAAAAGAAGGCAAACGTCCCGAAGATTTTAAATGTTCTTACAGTATGCCTATGTACATAGAAAAATGCGTAATAAATCAAGATAAAATGATAAACTTTTTTTATAACTTAAAAGTAAAACACCCAAATATATTTAACCTCTTATAAGGTATCCTAATGATAAAACCAACTAACATATCCCTATCCCCATATCCAATCCTCCGGCCGAGACTAAAAAAGCTCCCGAAAATACTAATCTATCAAACAGAATGCACATATACTTACGGCAATCCGGAAACAAAATTTGTAGCATTTCGTACAGACAATCCTAAAAAATGTGCCATAATGTACTGTGATAATACCCCTCAAGAAATCTACCGAAAAGACTTAGGAATTGTGAAATCCTTGCATATTTCATACCTCAACAGTTTTATTCATCAGGGATTAGGACTTGGTACGGCACTTATTAATATTGCAAAATTGTACAGCAAACAACTCGGAGCTAACGGTTTTGTAGATTTGTACGCCAGCTCAAAAATGTCTCCTCACAGACAGCCACACATATTTTACAAAAAATTAGGCTTCAATACAGGAAATGAATATATTGATAAAAAATTAGATAAACTTATTGCCCAAAAGAAAAACGCAGATGAATTTGATTTTAAAACTGAAAGAATGTATTTTCCCGCAATTTCATATACCACAAAAAGCCAAACTCCGCTATATAAAAAGATTTTGCACCACATAGTAAGTTATTTCAAAGCAAATTAAAAAAGACGCCTAAAAAGCGTCTTTTCTAATAATTACATATAATCAATTACTTAACAACAATATTCACAAGTTTACCCGGAACAACGATTGTTTTCACAACAGTTTTCCCTTCTGTCAAAGCCTTAATTTTAGCACTATCTAGTGCAACTTGTTTCATTTGGTCTTGGGACAAGTCCACATCAACCTCAATTTTATCTTTAACTTTACCGTTAACTTGAACAACTAAAGTAATTGAACTTGATTTTGCAAGGTTTTCATCCCACTTGCACCAATCCTGTTCGTGAATTGAACCAGCACCGCCTAATTCGCTCCAAGCTTCTTCAGTTAGGTGAACAGCAACAGGAGACATCAGCTTCATCAATGATACAATAGCAAAACTTAAAACTTGTTTGTCTTCTTCATTTAATTCAGGTTTTTTAGCTTGCCAATCATAGATTGCATTAGTTAATTCTCTGTATTTTGAGATTACTGTATTGAATTGGAAATCATTTGAGATATCATTTGTAATTCCTTTAATTGCAATATGAACAGTTCTTACTAAGTCATCATTTTCTTTAGCAAGAGGGAAATCCAATTTGTAATCAAGAGTGATAGTCTCAGCATTTGTTGAAATTAGTCTCCAAACTCTGTTTAAGAATTTATAGCAACCTTCAACACCTGCATCAGACCAATCAAAATCTCTTGCCGGAGGTGAATCTGAAAGGATAAATAATCTTGCTGTATCTGCGCCGTAGTTTTCAAAGATTTCATCAGGATCAACAGTATTACCTTTTGACTTAGACATTTTAGCCCCGTCTTTCAAAACCATACCTTGGGTTAACAAGTTTTTAAACGGTTCATCAAAGTCCAAAAGTCCACAATCACGCAAAGCTTTTGTGAAAAATCTTGAATATAGCAAGTGCAAAATTGCATGCTCAATTCCACCAACATATTGGTCTACAGGTAACCAATGATTTACTTTATCTTTATCAAAACATTTTTCAGAATTTCTTGCATCTGCATAGCGAAGGTAATACCAGCTTGAGCATACAAAAGTATCCATTGTATCTGTTTCTCGAACTGCATGTCCGCCACAGACAGGACATATTGTATCTTTAAATGTTTTTGATGTTGTAATCGGAGACTTACCTGCAACAGAAAAATCAACATCCTTCGGTAATAATACAGGTAATTGTTCTTCCGGAACAGGTTGAATTCCACATTTTTCACAATAAACAACAGGGATAGGTGCTCCCCAATATCTTTGACGGGAAATCAACCAATCACGAAGTCTGTATTGAGTTTTAAATTCGCCAAAACCTTTATCTACAGCCCATTTAGTGATAGCTTTTTTAGCTTCATTATTTTTCATTCCGTTGAATTCGCCAGAATTTACAAGAACACCCGGTTCTGTGTATGCTGACTCTTTGCAATCACTTGGATTTTCAGGGTTTTCGATAACAACCTTCATTGGCAGATTGTATTTTTTCGCAAAATCAAAATCTCTTGTATCATGTGTCGGAACAGCCATAACAGCACCTGTTCCGTACTCAACTAAAGCATAATCCGCAGTCCATAGAGGGAAAACTTCACCATTAAACGGATTGCGACAATGTGTACCTAAAGGAACACCTGTTTTTACTCTGTCTGTTGAAAGTCTTTCAATTTCGGACATTTTGCGAGCATTTGCACGATAATCCTCAACCGATTGCTTGTTTTCTTCTGTTGTAAGTTTCTCAATATCTTTATATTCAGGAGCAACAACAAGATATGTAATACCAAATACCGTATCAGGTCTTGTTGTATATACAGGAACATACATTTCTTCACCGTTTGGAGCATCAATTACAGGGAATTTAAAAATAGCACCTTTTGATTTACCAATCCAGTTTGCCTGCATTGTTTTAACATTATCGCCCCACCCCGGAAGTTTTTCTAAATCTTCAAGCAAAACATCCGCATACTCTGTAATTTTTATAAACCATTGTGATAAATATTTTTTCTCAACAACGCTATCACATCTCCAACATTTACCATCAATTACCTGTTCGTTCGCAAGAACCGTACCGCACTCATTACACCAGTTTACAGCCGCTTCTTTCTTATAAACCAAACCTTTTTTATAAAGTTGTAAGAACAACCACTGAGTCCATTTATAATAATCAGGTTTGCAAGTTGTAACTTCCCTGTCCCAATCATATGACAGACCCAACATTTTCAATTGTTTTGTCATATATGCAATATTTTCATCAGTCCAAGTTTCAGGATCAGCATTATGCTTCATTGCTGCATTCTCAGCAGGTAATCCGAAACTATCCCAGCCAATCGGATGCAAAACATTAAATCCGTTTGCTTTTTTAAATCTTGCAATTACATCTGTAATCGTATAGTTTCTGACATGTCCCATATGCAACTTTCCTGACGGATACGGGAACATAGACAACGCATAATATTTTGGTTTATCTGAATCATCAGGAGTCTTAAAAGCTCCTTTTTCTTCCCAAATTTTTTGCCATTTTTTCTCTATTTCTTGTGGAAAATAACTTTCTTTCATATTTTAATTTACTCCATTTATCCTCAAAATTTAGTATAACATAAAAAGATTTACGTACTTATTTTGAAGAATTTCCATAATTTTTGTGAATAACTTCTATCATATCCTTCATTACAAAATTATAAGGGGTTGGAATACCATATTTTTTACCAAGTTCTATAACAGTACCGGCAAAAATATCAACCTCAGTTAATCTTTTTGCCTCTACATCTTGAAGCATCGAGGTTTTACCCTCAGGAATCATTCCGTTGAACCCTGCAATAGCTTCCTCTACCATACTATCGGTATCGGTTACCCCATGAGCTATAGCAATCTGTCGAACTTCTTCCATAATATTTTTCAACATATCTACAAACACGGAATTTGTCTGCATTTGCCCAAAGGTTAAACCCAAAATCGCAGACGGCTGATTGGCAGAAACGTTCAACATAAATTTCAACCAATAAGAACGTATCATATTTTCAGGAGTTCTATACTGAATACCAATTTTATCAAAAAAGTTTCTAACAAGCTCAACATCAGAAACCTCAGTTCCTTTTTGCGGATTTACTCCGAAAACAATATCCCCATGCCCGTCATGTGTAATATTATTTCCATCACGCATAGCACTATGTCCGATAAAATACGAAATTAGCGTATGTTTCCACCCATATACTTCTGCAACAAATTCTTCACTTGTTACACCATTCAACAACGACATAATAATCGTATCTTCTTTTATAAAATTTTTAATATTTTCTATGGCACTTTTAAGTCCATCAAATTTGGTAGCAATAATAACTAAATCCGCTTTGAAATTAGTATCCTCAGGCAAAATATAATCAAAATTTAAAACTTTTCCGTTAAATATCTTTGGATTTTTTGTATAATTTTCATATCGGTTTTTATCGACCAAAACTTTCAAACTACAACCGTTATAATTATGTATGGCATTGGCATAAATTGCTCCAACTGCCCCTATCCCGCATATCAATATATTCTTAATTTCTCTCATAACATCTCCATATTATCACAACATTAAAATAATATATTAACTTTTTTTACAAAAATTTTAATATCATGCAATCAGAATATCAAAAAAAACTTTATATAAATACGTAGTAAGTGTAAAAATCTTATAGTGTAGAAAATAACTAATGGGTGTGGAAAATCGTAGTGGGTCTGGAATTAAATAATATCGGGATTTTGCCATTAAGAATCTCCGGAAGAAACATTCAATCAAATAAAATCGAAAATAATACTCAAAGTAATAATTTGACTTTTGGGCATAATCTTATTGAAGATAAATTCCAAAATAATTCTATTACAAAACTTTGTAATGAAAAAGAAATCAAAAAAATGATTTCTACAAACCCTGAAATTAAAAAAATATTACGTGAAAATAATATTTCATTCAACTTAAATATGAAAGAACTTGATGAAATTATGGCAGGTCATGCCAAAGATACCGAACAAATCGCCATGAATATTGCCAAAAATCTTCCTCAAGCTCTAAAACAAAAAGTTAATATTAAAAATTTGAAAGAAGGAGCAATACTTCACGATTTTGGTAAAGTTTTGATTCCTCCTGAAATTTTAAATAAAGAAGGAGCTTTAACTGAGGAAGAACATAAAATTATGGATTTACACTCAGAACTGGGATACCAGCTTCTTAAAACAACAGGTATTGATGATGATATTTTGACTTTAGTAAGATATCACCACAACAGTCAACAAAAAACAGGAAATATGACATCATATGTACCTGACATTAATTTGCAAATTTTAAATCTTGCGGATAAATACTCAGCTTTAACCGAAAAACGTGTATACAAAGAAGAATTCAGCCCCGAAAAAGCTTTAACCATTCTATCTTCAGAAGTAAAAAATGGAGATATACATCCATTTATATTCAATGCACTTGTCAACTCAGTAAATACAAAAGCCCCGCATTCAGTAGCTCAAACTCAATATTAAGATTTGTTAAGCAATATATAAACAATATAGCAATTTTGAATAAGCAAAATCCTTTATATATATGTAAGGGATATTTAAGACACGGGAAAAATAAAAAACACAAATCGAAGAAAATTTATATTTCACAATGAATTGGGGAATAAAATTTAGGGGAAAATAAAAAATCGAATCATCCATCATAATCAATCTTGGGTGCTGAATATATTTCAGCGCCTTTTTATTTTGCAGAAGGCGATTTTGTATAATATAATAAAAATATGAATAGTGAAGGTAAAACATTAGTAAAATATATGAAAGGACTTGGGATTGACATTCACCTTTCAACAAAAGCTCGTGGAAATCTTGGGTTTTTCTTAAAAAATCGCATTGATATTTCAAAAGAAGTTCCGGAACACCGTTTTATCCCAACACTTTTGCACGAATTTACACACTATACCCATTCAAAAATCGAACCCAATATGGCTCGAACAGGAGGCTCTCTAGATGTTATTTTCAACACAAAAAACACTGAAATTTATCAAAAAGAATTGATTTCGGTAACAAATTTTGTTGATAAATCCTCAAAATTTGAAAAACTGACAGAACACAAAAAAAATATTCAAGAAAAAATATCTGAACAGGAAAAAATAATAAAAAACAGATATTCAAATTTCATGCGCTCAAAAAAGTTCAAAGAATTTGATAAATACATAAAAAAATCAAAAGCTCGATATTTATTAAAATATGACAGAGTAAAACTAATAACGGGAGTTTGCGGGAATAATTACGAGCTTCTGTCAATTACAAATTTAGAAAAAGATTTTTGTGATATGCCTATTGAATTTGCAGCATACATAAGGTTGAAATCTTACCAAAAAAGACAGACACGAATTTCATCTAAAATTAATAGGCTTAAAAAATATTATGAAAAACCTTCCGAATTATTTGCAAGACTCGTAGAGGGGCTATACCTAGACCCTGAAAAGGTTCAAGATATTGCCCCTCATACTTGTTACAGATTTTTCCAATTGCTTCATTCCGGATATTATCCAAATCTTGCACAGGTGCTTGATTTTGTTTATAATCCGGTCAATTTATAGAAAAGAGTTCTTACAAAAGTTTTCTTTTTACTAATTTCAGAATAACGCTGATCAACTTGAGCAAGTTCACATCCAACAGTCTTGTACAACTCTCGTACAACATCATCGGCTCTTTCTTCTTCAGTATCGTATTCAGCACGAATTTTAACCAGTTCATCTCTATCTAAAAATTTTGCACCACAACCGTAACATTCATCAACCTGAATGGTTTTACGAATACTTGAATAATTTTTTACCATCTTATTTCCGCAATTCGGACAAACTCTTGTTAAATTTTCTGAAACATTTTTGAATTCTTTATTCTCAATTTTTTCAATAATTGCTGAAATATCTTCATCTTTTTCATCAAAATCATTGAATTCTCTATTATCAAAATATATTCCGCCACAACCTTGGGTACAAATATCTATATTTATTCCTAAACTTGGAATAAACACTTTTTCCATATACTCACCGCATGCAGGACATACTAATGTTTTTAAACTATCAGCCATTAACTTAACCTCATCTTGTTATAACACATATTAAATGTAACATTTATCAGAGAATTTTCATCATACGAGTGAATTATTTTAGAATTAAATTTGTAAAAAAACTTTGTAATATTTACAAAAATATTGTACAATATGTTAAAAGGCAGTTATTATGAACGACATTTTAAAAAGTAGTGAAGAAGCTGATAAAATTATTCGCCAAGTATTAGATTTATCCGATGAAAAAAAATATATCGATGCCGGACAAATAATTATTGAAGCGTACAAAATTTATAAAGATATAAATTCTACTGAAGGGATTTCTATCTGCCTTAGCCTGATTGCATTTCTTGATTATTCTAAAGATAGAAGTCTTTACGAAAAATCAATGTCTATTTTAAAAGATGCAACATTTATGGCAAAACGTTCAAAAAGTATAACCGCCCTTTTGATAAATGAGGTTGTTTTAGGAAATATAAATTTTGCGGAATATAGCAAAGAAGTAGCCCTTAACCACTACAATAACGCTTTAAAACTATCAACCGAAGATGATAAATATAATCTTGCAAATAACATCAACACAAGAATTAAACAGCTTCAAAACGGAATGGATTATTCTCTACCAACAAAAAGCGACCCATTGGTTTCACTTGTTAAAATCAGCCGTTCAATTACTGCTCTGACTGATATTGATGAACTTTTAAAAGTTATCGCACTTGAAACCAAAAATGCAATTCAAGCAGACAGATGTTCAGTATTTTTATGGGACAAAGATACAGATGAACTGTGGTCTAAAGTTGCTCTGGGACTTGATGAAACGCAAGAAATAAGATTTCCTGCAGATAAAGGTTTGGCAGGTTACGTTGTAAAAACAGGAGAGTCTTTAAATATTGTCGATGCTTATAACGATTCTCGTTTTAACCCTGAAGTTGATAAACAAACCGGTTACAGGACAAAAACAATACTTTGTATGCCAATCATCAATAACAATAGTGAAATTATCGGTGCTTTTCAGGTTATCAACAAGATTGACGGCGTATTTACCAAAAATGACGAAGACTTACTTATTGCAATCGGCGGAAGTGCAAGTATAGCATTAGAAAATGCGCAACTCTTTGACAAACAATTGCAAATGTATCACGAACAGAAACTTTTATTTGAAAGTTTTATTGATACACTTGCAACCTCAGTCGACGCACGTGATAAAATCACAGCAGGTCATTCTTCAAGAGTAAGGCAGTATTCAACCCTGATTGCTCAAGAATTGGGTATGAATAAAAAAGATATCGGATTACTTGAAAAAGCTGCCCTGCTTCATGACATAGGCAAAATAGGTATTAGAGATTCCGTATTACAAAAAGACGGTAAACTGACGGATGAAGAATACAAACATATTCAAGAACATGTAAGAATTACCCATAACATTTTGGGAAAAATCTATATGTCTGCCGACTTTAGAATAATAACCGAAATGGCATGCTCACACCACGAAAAATGGGATGGTTCAGGATATTACAGACATCTTCAAGGAGAAGAAATTACTCTTGGAGGCAGAATTTTAGCAGTTGCTGATGTGTATGATGCAATTACATCCAAACGACATTATCGTGATAAAATGCCGATTACTAAAGTTATTGATATCATAAAACAAGGAAAAGACTCTCACTTTGACCCGAAACTTGTTGATATATTTTTATCTGTTCCGTTAAATAAAATCATAAAAGTTTCACTTACAGAATCAAACGGTAAAATTTCCGCACCTCACGAAAAACTGCTTGCTGAGCAAAGCTTATTTACATTACATACTGCAGGTACTGCAGAAAACCCTACAAATGAACAAAAAGAAATTTTTGATATTTTCAATCTATACTACATTGGAAATCAAAACGAGGATAATCAGTGATAAAACAAAAAGCTATCATATCAACCATATGCCTGATTTCATTCTCCGGTAACATTGCCGGAGCAATTGATATAAGCGGGTTAAAACCAATTAACCCACTTGAAAATAACTCAGTTTCATACCACGAAGTTATAAATCAACCGTCATATGAACTTAAAAAAAGCACCCTGACACGTAATGCCATAAAAAACCAATACACCATTGCAATGGATAAATTTATGCAAAGCAATGTCCGCTCATCATACAATGATTTTAAAATATTGATTGAAAACGTAGTTCCTAATGATTTCATATATATGAAATTAACCCAAGATATGGCAGCAATTGGATTTTTCTCGCTGGCAGAACTTTCAATGTCAAAAGTTCAGGACAGTCAAATTTCATCATTGCTTGAAGAAGATGTAAAAAATTACTACTTCCCGAATTATACACTAACTTACAAAGACCAAATGTATTTAGCTGAAATATATTCAAATATGAAATACAATGACCAAAGCAAAGAAGCAACAACAGAACTTATGAAAAAAACTTCATTATTGTCTGATTCTGATTATGCAAACTATCTTGCAGCATTTGGTTCTATGAAAAACGGAGATATCGAGCAGGCAGAAAAATCCATAAAAACTGCCATTGATAAAAACCCGAAAAATATAAACTACAAAAGACTAAGGGCAGAAATATATTCACAATCTAAAAAACCTCAGGAAAGTTTAAAATATCTGAACAGCTTGAATTCTGAAAACATCAATACAGTAATTTTTGACAAGGAATTACACACATCAAAAAATTATATTTTATACAAATCAGCAAAAAATGACTACTGGAAAAAATACTATCTTGCATATTACTATTACGATGAAAACGAGCTAAATAAAGCACTTAGAGTTCTTCAAACTTCCATCAGTAATAAGAAAAATATCAATAAAGAAGTCTTTGCACTAACGGCAATGGTTTATTTTGATATGAAAGAATTTGAAAAAGCTCAAGATTACGCATTAAAAGCACTTGATATTGATCCATCACATCCTGATGCTTTGATAATTTTGGGGAATATCGCATTCAGGAATAAAGATTACAAATCCGCAGAATCATTCTACAAACGTGCTGTTTCAAAAGATACAACGCATAATGCAGAAATAAAACTTGCTAAAACCTATGAACAATTGAATAACTTGAAAAAAGCAAAAGATATTTATTCTAAAGTGCTCAAAGTAAGTTCAAAATCATATGAAGCATACTACCAAATAGCAATATTGGAAAAAGATAGAGAAGAAGCTTACTTGAAGAAAACACTTGCAATAAATCCAAACTTTAAAGACGGCTGGATTGACCTTGCAAGACTTGAAATAAATAAAGATTCATATGACAAAGCCTTATCCTATCTCAGCGTTGCCAAATACATTGATGACAGCGATTACAGATATTATTACTATTTAGGACTTGTATTAAAAAATAAAGGTCTGACAGCAGAAGCTAATTCAAATTTTGAAAAAAGTTTGAATATTAATCCTGATTACCAATTAGCAAAAGAGGAATTAAATATATGAAGAAAAACTTATTGATTGTAGAGGATCACGAACTTACAAGATTTGGACTAAAAACAACATTTGAAGACGTTGATTACGTTGAAACAATTTATGAAGCCTCCTCTGCTGAAGATGCTATAGAAATATTTAAAAACAATTCAATAGATATAGTTATCATGGATTTGGGATTGCCAAATATGAATGGGATTGAAGCAACCGCAGAAATTCGAAAACTAAATCCTGAAGTAAAAGTAATTATTTTAACTTCACATAATGACGAAAAAGAAGTTTTGGACAGTCTGAAAGCAGGTGCTAATGCATACTGTTCAAAAGAAATAAATTTACAAAGACTTGTTCAAGTAGTTCAATCAGTCGGAGACGGTGCGGCATGGTTTGATCCAAGCATTGCACACATTGTTCTTCAGGCTACAGCTAATACCAAAATCGGAGAACCTGTAGGCAGCTACAAAGACTATGACTTAACCGCACGTGAAGCTCAAATTCTAAAACTTATGACTCAAGGTTTCAGCAATATGGAAATAGCTCAAGAACTTGTTATAAGCGTAAACACCACAAAAGCTCACGTTGCAAACATCTTACAAAAACTTGAAGTGGACGACAGACTCCAAGCAGCATTGAAAGCTTTAAAATATAAAATTGTATAATAAAAAGGTGATTTTATGACAGGTTTAAAAAAAATTCTGTTAATTGACAATAATCCCAAAAATCTTGGAGAAATATTATCCTGTTATAATTACCAAATAACAACGGTTTCAGACAAACAGGAAATTATTGATATACTAAACACAGAAGATTATTTCCATTTAGTTTTACTTGAAATAAACCTTAATCCGTCAGATAATTGGAAAATTTTAAAATACATCAGAAAACACAAGTACTATAAAGATATTCCAATCATAATTTTGACTGCAATAAATGATGATAAAAAAATGGTTTACGGATTAAATCTCGGAGCAGATGATTACATTACAAAACCTTTTTCAATCCCAAATCTTACAGCAAGAATCGAAGCGGTGTTAAGACGTTCAAAAAATACTTATAACCCACCAAAACTCAATAATGTTACAAAAGATATAACTTGTCATTTACAAACCTTGACTGAAAGGGAAAAAGATGTTTTATTATTAGTTACGCAGGGAGAAAATAATAAAGCAATCGCAAAAAAACTTGTTTTGAGTGAAATTACCGTTAAGAGTCATTTATACAAGATATTTAAGAAATTGAATGCCGAAAACAGAATTCAAGCTGTTATAACTGCGAAAAAAATGAATATACTATAGACTTAAACAAAATTTAAGGAGATAAGAATGTTAGATTATACAAAGGAAGAATTACTATCTTTGATTGAAAGTACCCCTGAAAAATTCAACGAATGGAAAAAAGACAGAGATGATGTTGACTTAAGCGAAGTTGATTTTTCAAACATGATTATAAAAGAAGTTGATTTTACAGATGTTGACCTTAATTCAAGTTCTTTTTCAGACTGCAATTTATCTTTAGTTAACTTTTACGGAGCAGATTTAACTGCTGTAGATTTTACAAGAGCTGTAGTTACCGAATGTGATTTTTCAGAAAGTATTCTAACCGGAGCGGACTGCAGTTATGCCGAAATGACATACTGCAACTTCACAGACTGTGATATGGCAGGAACAATTTTATCTGAAACAATCTTAACCAGCTCAGATTTAACAGCTGCAGAAAATTTAAATTCTGCAAGATATGATAATGACACTGTTTGGCCTGATGAAGATTTAATGCCAAATGATTTTGACGGCGATTACAAAGATGATTTATCCTCTCTGAAAGATGATGAAGATTCATCAATCGGAGATTATTAGAAATTTAGAAAAGAGGTTTGTAAAATGATAAAGGTTGCAGTATGCGGTGCTTATGGAAAAATGGGACAGGAAGTTTGTCTTGCGGTAGAAAATAATCCGGAAATGGAACTTGTTGCAAAAATTGATATTCAAGGCGAAGCCTTTAAAACCGTTGAAGAAGCTAAAAATAGTGTTGATTTTGATGTTGTTATAGATTTTACACAACCAAAATCTATTTTTGAAAACGCAAAATTTTGTTTAAATAACAGAATAAATATCGTAATAGGTACAACCGGACTAAAAGATGAAGAAATTGAAACCTTGAAAAAACTTTCAACAGAAAAAGAAACAGGATGTTTGATTGCACCTAATTTCTCAACAGGAGCAGTCTTAATGATGATGTTTTCAAAAATGGCAGCAAAATATTTTGATAATGCCGAAATTATTGAACTTCACCACAATCAGAAAAAAGATGCCCCTTCAGGTACGGCAATTAAAACTGCATTAATGATGTCGGAAGCTAAAAATAATTTTAAAGTCGGAAATTGTCCTGAAACCGAAACAATACAAGGTTCTAGAGGTGGAACATCCTACTCTGACATACAAATTCATTCGGTTAGAATGCCCGGATATATCGCATCTCAAGAAGTAATTTTTGGTTCTTCCGGACAAATATTTAAAATTCGCCACGATTCAATGGACAGAAAATGTTATATGGACGGAGTTTTATTAGCTGTA
>CAZUKK010000023.1:12444-29651 GCA_964620875.1 uncultured Clostridium sp. | reverse complement strand
TCATCGGGCAGTTAATATATGAAGCTTCACCTTTATCATAACGGCTTGCCCAAAAGGCTATATCAAAATTAATACTGTCAACTTCAACAATAGGTGCTATTGCATCAAAAAAATGAAGATATTCACTTTTAGTAAACTCTTTAATCGCATCCGTAAATTTTGAACTTGTTAAAGGTCCGGATGCTATAATTGTCGGAGTATCAGGTATCTGAGTTATTTCTTCTCTTATCAAATTTATATTAGGATTTTCTTCGATTTTTTTTGTTACGGTTTGAGAAAATAAATATCGGTCAATCGCTAAAGCATTACCTGCAGGAACTTGGGATTGTTTTGCTATTTCTATAAGTTCACCACCCAATAGCTCCATTTCATGTTTTAATAATCCGCTACCGTTTGTTATATCATATGACCCCAAACTGTTTGAACAAACGAATTCTGCACAATCCTGAGTTGTATGAGCACCTGTCGTTGTAACAGGGCGCATTTCATATAAATTAACTTTAAATCCTCTTTTTGCAAGCTGCAATGCTGCTTCCGAACCTGCAAGTCCTGCACCAATAATATTAACTTCCATTCTTGTAGTTTAGCTAAGATATAAAAGTGTGTCAATTTTTATGAGGTTTTTCACTTTTAATTTATTTTTATTAAAATATCTATGTTATAATGTAAAAAAAGGAACTATCTCTTATGGGTGATGAAGACAAACAGTTTGACGCCACCCCCAGGAAGCTGGAACAGGCAAGAAAAGAAGGACAGGTTGTTAAATCTAAAGATTTTTCAACCGCAGTATCTTTGCTTGTTTTATTTTCCGTAATCTTTGGGTTAGCTCCTTTTATTTGGGATCAAATTGTTCAGGTATTTACACTTCTTTATGAACAAATTCCAAATGCACATACCGAAAAAATAGGGTATACCTATATTCTTTTAGTCGCCGTAAAAGGTGCAGCTCTAATTATTGGACCTATATTGGCAATTGCTTGGGCTGTTGCGGTTTTAGCAGATTTTATTCAAGTCGGACCTTTGGTTGCAACAGCACCTTTAATGCCAAAACTCGATAAACTTAATCCAACAAAATATTTTAAAAATATTATTTCCATTAAAACTTTATTTGAGCTGTTTAAAAACATAGTAAAAGTTATTATTTTGGGATACATTGGCTGGATGGTATATAAAGACCACATTGAAACAATCCTTATGCTGGCTTCTGTTGATAATAACTTTGCAGTTATGATTGAATTCGGAAAACTAATTACAGAATTTATATTCAAAGCTTGTATAGCCTTTTTAGTAATCGCTGCAGCAGATTACGGGGTTACAAAGTGGAAATTCCTAAAAGATCAAAAAATGTCATTCAAAGAAATTAAAGATGAATACAAAAACTCAGAAGGAGACCCGAATGTTAAAGCTCAATTACGCCAAAGGCGTATGCAAATGCTACAACAAGGGGCAATGGATGCCGTACCGACAGCAGATTTTGTAGTTACCAATCCGACTCATGTTGCCTGCGCACTAAAATACGTAGCAGAAGAAATGGATTCACCAATGCTCATTGCAAAAGGTACAGAGCTTATTGCAAAAAAAATTATCAATATTGCAAAAGAAAACAACGTTCCGGTTATAGAAAATCCGCCTGTTGCAAGAGCTTTATTTAGAATGGTAGACATAAACCAATCTATTCCTCCGGAATTATACAAAGCGGTAGCAGAAATATTAATGTTTGTTTATAAAATGAAAAATCATTCAAATAAACGACAGTAAAATTAATATATTGTAGTATTATTGATGTGTAAAATTATGACCAACGAAGATAAAAAAAACTTACAACACTATATAGACCTTGTACAGAAAGTTGCAAGAGTAGAGCACAGAAGAATTCCATCACACATGGTGGAATATGAAGAACTGCTTTCTATCGGGATTATTGCAATTCAGGTTATGATTAAAAACAAAACTCCTGAACAACTTGCAAAATACAATTCTGCATACATTGCAACAGCAGTGCGCTGGGCTATTAGAAACGAATTAAGAATAAGATATAAATGGTATTCACTAAAACACAAGGGTGAAGATGAATACTCCGAAGAAGAAGCTGTAGAAGGTATGGATATGAAACAGGCTAAAGTTCGTGAAGCAATTTACGAAACAATCCTGTCAATCGATGGTCTTGCCGCTGCAGCAAGTGATAATGATTCACCGTTTGATTTTGTAAAAGATACCCATGCCATGCCGGATGAAAATGCCGAAATATCAGAAATGGGTAAAATGATTAGAGCAGCAATCTCAAAGCTCCCGCCAAAAGAAAGAACTGTTGTGGAATATCGTTTCTACAGAAACATGCAAGTTAAAGATATTGCAACACAAATCGGGCTATCACCATCTCGAGTTACACGTATTGTACAAGCTTCTTTGAATACTGTTAGAGAATATCTAAATGCTCACGAACAGTACGGCTACTAGTCAACTTTTGTTATTCTGCCGTCTGATTTAACTTCAATAGGATCTTGTGCGTGTTTTATATATTCTGCAACCACAATATCTTTATCGTGGTCAAATTTCTTCAACGCTGTTTCCAATCTGTGTGGCAAACTCAATCCACCGCCATCTGTGTTTCCAACACAGAAATCATCTGCCGCTACCGTATAGAATTTATCTTTGCGAGGATTATCTAAATCAATTTTAGATTCTTTACCCTGTTTATCAATAAAGGTCATCGACAAAATATCACCTTTATTATTAAATGAATATTTTAAACCTGAAACTTGGACAATACCCGGTCTGTGAGAATTTGATGACATTGAAGCTTTTGTACGATTTTTAATTGCGTTTACAATTTCTTCTTCAGTTGCTTGAATTACTACAACTTTATTCGCAAACGGAGAAATAATTGATAAATCTCTTGTATCAACAGTGCCTTGTTCAAATTGTCCACGAATATTTGCAGAGTTCATTACCGCAATATCCGTATCAAGTTCACTTCTTAGTGCATCTACAATAAAATCACAATGAGGATTTTCTCTGCCAAGCGCATCTTCAGGATATTTTTCCACATATTTTAGAACACCGACTTTTTCAGGTTTACCTAAAATATTTTCAAAAATATTACGTGCTACTAAATTTCTGCTATATTTATCAGTTTTACCGATATTATTCTGAACTTTGGTAATAACGCCTTCATCATTAAATTCGACATTTAATATACCAAAATTTTTACCATCTCTGCCTGCTTGAGTTATAACAATAGGTTCACCACTTTTTGAATAAAATAAGTTTTTATTTTCTTCAATACCTTCAAGTAAAGTATGAGTGTGCGCACCTAAAATAACATCAATACCTTCAACTTGTTTTGCAAGTTGAACATCTTGCCTGTAGCCAGCATGAGATAGTACAATAATTTTATTTATTCCCTGTTCTTTAAATTTGTCTACTTCTTTTTGTATTTCAGGAATTGATTTATCAAAGTTTTGTTCTATATTTAAATCCTTCAAATGCTCTTGAATTTTAACATGCACATGCAAATCCGGCGGAACTAACCCAATAATACCATACTTATTTCCATTAATTTCCTGAACATAAGATTTTTGAATATAGTTATGAATAGGATTATTTTCAACAGGTTTTAAATTTAATCCTAAAATCTTATATGTCTTATCTTTAATTAAACTGACAAAATCCTCAGTCGGAAGGTCGCATTCATGGTTTCCTAAAGCCGTTGCCAAAACCCCGGATAAATTCAAAAATTTATCTGCAACTTTGACATGTTTTTCATCTTCACCAAGCATAATATCGCCTGATGCGAATTTCATTTTATCCACACCCGATTGCTTTGAAGAATCAAACTGCTTAATAGCATTAATCATTCTCTCCATAGTTATATTTTGACCATGCAAATCATTCATATAAAAAATACTTGCTTTAGCCGGAGAGGTCTTAACTGCAGGAGTTTGAAAAATAGATTGACTTCCTGTAACAGTTTTTTGGGGAGTTTGACGCTTTACAACATTATTTTTATTTACAATCGGATATTGATTTATATTAGAGACATTTAACATAGGTTTACCTTCTACACTGCTCTTATAGTAAATCTCCTAAAAATAAAAATTGCTCATTTTATAAAATTTGTTAACATAATTTAATATTTAAATACTTTTAATTTCGGCACAACTATATCCCAATACCATTAAGACTGCAATAGGAATTAAGCTTATTTAAATTATCCTCGATTTGTTTTTTCAAATATACATTTTTAGTACTTGTTGTCAAATCTAAAGCCCTGTCATACATAACCTGAGCACCCTTTAAATATTCTTTTTGTTTTTTGGAATTTACCACCCCGATACCTTGGTAATAATCCCCATATACCAAATAAATTCGGGATAATAAGTCATTCATGTTGTATTTTTTTGCAACAGTAAGGGCGTTTTCTAAATGAATTTTTGCTGTTTCAAAATCAGAAATCTCCATATAGCCACGAGCCAAAACTAACCGCAAAAGTACAATGAAGAAATAATTACATATCACTGGATTTTGGGAAATTTCAAGAGCTCGTTCTGCTGTATCTATGGCGTGTTTCGGATTTTCTACAGTAATTGAAGCCTCTGAAATCAAATACCAATTTAACAAAGCTCCTGTAGCCGTTTTTTCTTTTGCAAAATACATGATTTCTTCATTAAAAATATCCAAGGCTTTTTTTGCTTGCTTACTATCATGTAAAACTTTTCCAAGAAGTGTTTTAAGAAAATGTTTAGCATACGTATTACCTGATTCTTCTGCAAAAAATACAGCCTCATACAAATATTGCTGAATATTTTCATAATCCTTTAGCATCATCTTGTTAAAACAAGCAATATGGAAATATTCATTTTTGATATCATTTAAAACTTCAGTTGGTGTATCATAACCAAATTCTTGCCCTTCAGCTTGTTCCAAAAGTTCATAAGATTTTTGATAATCACCTTTTATTGTATACGCTTGAGCATATGTTAGAATAATTTTGCTCAAAAATTTCACATCTGCGTTTTGGAATTTTTCGATTTGTTTTTTCACCAAATTTAAAATTTCGAAACTTCTGTCATTTCCTTGTAAAACCAAAGCTTTTGCCAAATAATAATACACTTTCAATCGAGTTTCGGCAATATATTCAAGAGGTATGGATTTATCTAATGCAGGTCTTTCAAGGTAAGAATTCAACATAGGCAAAATCTCATTATCAACAAGATTAATAACTTCTCCGCAATTACCAATTTTAATAAGAGATGATAATTTAGTAGCTTTTATCAAAGAAGCTTCAAGTTCATATCCTGAAGGCGGAAGTTTTTTCAAAATATTATCACCGCATTCAATATCACCATAGTAATTTCCAACCTTTTTACAACAGGATGCAAGATATCCGAGTAATTCAATTTCTTTTTCTTCTTTGTTATTAGTTTTTGCGTTAGAAATCGCATCCGGTAAGTATTCTATTGCCTCCTCAGCGTCATATTCGGTTAAAATTTTGCCAAGTTTTTCACTGATATTATATCTGATATTTAAAGTTTCTGCCTCATTAAATTCATTTAAAACCGCAAGACTTTGCTTCTGACAAACAACATATAGATTAATATCGCCAACATATGATGCTGTCCGAATTACTTTTGCACAAATATCAAATGCCATTCGATATTCTTTTAAATTATAAGCTGCAGTAGCTAAAACAGCAGTAGCATTCCCCTCAAAACGGCTCAATATATTTGCTGTTTGTAGAGTTATACCATTAAATTCTCTATCTTTTTTAACAATTGCATAAATATTATCCCACAACAAATGGCTTTTTATTTCGTAAAAAATATCGTTATAATTATAAATATAATTAGCTTTTACAAGTGTTGATACAATATCTTCTATTTTTTCTTGAGAAAATCCAAAAATTTCACTAATCAAAAACGGATAAAGTCGCCCTTCTAAAATAGCCGTCATACATAAAATTTTATACGCATCATAGTCTCTCTTTTTAAGAATTTCAAGCCTTGAACTTACTAATTCTGAAAAATCATTTTTCAAAATAAATGTCTGTCCATCAACTTTACACTCAGAACAATAACTTAATGCCTGTTCCATAAATGCAGGAGTTCCGTTAGATTTTTTTATAATAATTTCATTTTCACGCTCAGTTATTGTACCTGTACAACCTGTAATATTAGGAAAAGCAATTTTCAATTCGTTATCTTGCAATGCATTTAAATTAATATCAACATAAGAGTTTGCTTCTTCCAATCCATCACCAAAAAGATTAATAACAGGTCGAAACTCGTTATATAAAACAACTAATTTAACATTCTTCCAAATTGAACTTTCATGGATAAAATTTGTCAAAAATTCGATAGAAAAACCATCAATAAAGTCTAAATTATCAATAACCAATACACATTTTCCTGTTTCAACAAAAGAACTGAACACTTTTGCCAAAATTCCGTAAGTATGTTTTTTGTTATTGATTATATCCTCATAATTTCCAATCTTAGAATTATATAAAAAATTTATAAAATCTTCTATTTCTAAATCATTTAAGAACTTAAACTCATTGCCAAAAGTTTTCATCAGTTCTTTACATACCAAACTTGAATCACAGTATTTCGGAAGACCAAAAAGATTTAACAAAAGGTCTTGAATAACACCACCCGGAGTTAATTGAGTATACGAACTGCATTTACCGATAGCAAAATAATATTTCTTATCCTTTAAGTTTCTGACAACTCTGTTCAACAACTCCGATTTACCTACACCTTTGCCCCCACAAATCGAAATAACTTTCTTATCTTTAGACAATATTGAACTGCTCAAAACTTCAAAAGCCTGAGATTTGTCATAATATTTTGGATGAAATTTTAAATCCAAACCTACATTCTGCCCATTATTAACATTTGCTAAAGATGCGCCACATTTCCTGCAATTTAGAGAAGACGGAAAATTCACACTTCTGCAATGCTTACAAATTTTCAACAATTCTCGTCCGCACTTCAAGCAATGCAAAGCCCCTATAGGATTAATCGTATTACAATGGTTACACACTAATCCTGTACGAGTTTTACAATACGGACACTTGAGAGAGTTATCCGGAACATTTTTTTTACATATTGGACATTTCATAGTTTAGATTTATTCGATAATACGTTTTACTTTATCCATCAAGCTATAAAGCCTTTTGGAAACTTCAGACTGAGAAATTCCAAGTTCAGCAGCAATTTCTTTCTGAGTCATGCCTTTATCATAACGCAAAGTATAAATATGTAAATATGCCTCATCAGGCGATTCTAAATCTATATCTTTAATAGTATTAGCTACAAATCTTAAAAAATCTTTTTGAATAACGATTTCTTCAGGATTTTCAGGAATATTCACATTTGCATAGCTGATTGAGACATTAGAATAATCTAACGCTTCAACAATATCAACCGCAACTTCTTTGGTTGACATATAGCCGGATCTTGTTCGTCTAAGCCTACCTGAATCCTTTAATACATTAACAATAGAAGTTGTTACAACACGTCTAAGGTAAGTTTCAAGAGTGAGTTCAGATTCAACTGTTTCAAGAATACCAACAGACCTCTTGCATGTTTCATTAAAGAAATCCTCATACAAGTCTTCATTATTCGGATATTTTCGATCATTCTTAATTATTCTGCTGATTAAATCAATCTTGTCTTGTGTTAAATCCACAGCTAACTTCCTCTACTTTAAATTTATTATAGCATATCTAAAAATAAATTTTAAGTATTGCTGTTGTACTTTCGTCTTCACCCACACTAGCAGGGGCTTTCAAGACATTTAGAGTTTGGTTAACAGTTTGTAACACAATTCTATCAATTTGCGGAGAACCGCTAGATTTTAATATTTTTGCATCCTTGAATGAACCATCTTTATTGAATGTTGTAGTAACTTTAACTTCATTTGAGTAAGCATAATCAGTTGCCAGAAGTAAATCACTTGTTAAAGATAATTTCAAACTCTTACCTGCAGCTTGGAAATATTGCTTATACTGAGGATAGTAAGAAATATAATCAGGAACTTCCCAAGTTAGCTTTTTAACTTCAATAAATGCAGTTTCAGCAATCGGTTTTTTGACAGCAGATGGCACAGCTGATGGTTTTGCAGGTGTTGATACTGACGGAGTAACAGCCAATGCATCTGTATTATTATCCATTTTAACTACATTGTCAGGATTTACATTCAATGTATCTGTATTAGTAACACCATTATCCGAACTTTGAGGAACTGCATCGTCCGTAATTGGTTCAGGAACTGATTCTTGAGGAGCTTTAAACAATTTTGCAACCCCAAACCCAACAGCACCTATAATTGCCAAAATAACTAAAATTGCAACAATACCGACAACAGGATTTCCGCCTCTATTTTGATTTGAACGACCCATTGTACCCGGAGTTTGAAGCATTCCTCCATTATTACTTTCATTATATAAATTACCTAATGAATCCTGTTCGCCAACATCAGGGGCAGGATTATGCACACCGTTTATATCAATCGGAATTTCGCCCACTCTGAAATTCATATCACTTATCACTGTAGAATTTTCCACAGTAACAGTTTCACCTGCCTGAACAGGTTCAGAATTTGACGGAACAGTTTCAGACATTTCAGATTCAGGAATTTCAGCTTCTAATTCAGAATTCAAATCAGTATTAAATTCTTCATTAAGAGACTCTTGTTCTTCATACTGCTGAATTTCACTTAATTCACCCATATTTTCATCTTGATTCAAAAATTCTGACTCATCCCCAAAATTAACTTCTTGCGAATCATCCTGTACCAACATTGATAAATCGTCTTCTATTGAAGCTTCTTGAGGTTCATCTTGTGCCAACATTGATAAATCATCTTCTATTGAAGCTTCTTGAGGTTCATCTTGTGTCAACATTGTTAAATCGTCTTCTATTAAAGCTTCTTGAGGTTCATCTTGTGCCAACATTGATAAATCGTCTTCTATTAAAGCTTCTTGAGGTTCATCTTGTGCTAACATTGTTAAATCATCTTCCAACGGAAGTTCTTCAACACTATCTTGAATACTTTCAAAATCTTCAGTAACAAGACTATCCTCAGGTAATTCATCAAAAACTTCTTCCTGCGGAGTTTCTTCTTGTTCTGATTTATCTTCTTGTTGTGGTAAAAAGTCTAAATCTGCACCCAATTCAGAAGATTCATCTTCTAAAGGCAACGATTCAAAATCTTCTTGCAAAACTGTTTCAGGAGTAACAGAATCTCCAAACAATTCAGGTTCTTCTATATTTGTAAAATCTTCTACATCAACACTGTCTTGAGGAATTTCTTGCAAATTTCCCAAATCAGCTTCCATTACAGTCGTATCTTCCATCATAATATCAGCAGCCGGCAAATCTACCAATTCATGAGCATCAGAAACGGCTTCTGCCATTGCAAAATCGTCTAAGCCAACACCGCCAAGAAGATTATCATCATCAATTGAGAATGTAGATACATCAGGTAAATCCATAACAGGTTCTTCCGCAGGTTGAATTAATTCATTTAAATTTTCAACAGGTTTTGTCGGAGAATCAATATTTGATAAATTTGATAAATTAACAATACCATCAGTATTTTCAACAAAAGATTCAGTTTCTACCGCTTCCATATTAGTCATATCAACAGTTTCTTGTTCGAACTCTTCAGGTTCGTATGTTTCAACAGGTTTTAAATCCGACAAATCTTTTGGGGCATGATATTCATCCGAATTATTTTCTACCGTATAATTTAACGATGCCACTTCTTCAGGAATTTCTGTTGCATTTACAGGGTTTTTAGAATAATCAATTTTATCAAGGCTTTCTTGTTGTCTGTCAATATTAGATGCTATAACACTTGCAACAGAATCTCCGGCAACTCCTGCAAGCTTCATTGCGCCATCTGAAACAGCTTTTGCAGCAGTAATGTCCTTTGCGACTTCCATTGCAGCAGCTCCGGCAACCGCACCTGCTGCACCTGCCGCTGCAACACCGGCTGAAGAACCAATCGCATCAATTGTTCTTGAAAGAATACTGTCAGCCGTATCTTCTGCAGAAATTTCACCATAAGGTTTTGTACTGTCAGGAGTTGAAACCTCAGCTGAGTTCATAGAAAGTTCATCGTTAACCTCAAGAGTTTCAACAGGTAACTCATCTAAACTTACATCTGAAATATTTTCAGCATCAAAACCTAAATTATCAGGCACTTCTTTTAATTCAGACTTATCATTTTCATCACCCATATAGCTTTCTAACAAATCTTCTGCTGATACGGTATCAGCCTGTTCAACATCTTCTGAGGTTGTATCTTCATCATCTGCAGGCTGTACAGATACCAAATCATCCATTTCAAAATCTTCAAAACCTTCAAAGAAATCCTCTTCCAAAACAGTATCATTTACATTTTCAGGAGATTCTTCATCATCTTTTAAATCTTCATCATCTTTTAAATCTTCATCATCTTTTGAATCATCATCACCTTGAGGAGCTTCATCTATCGCAATATCCGAATTATCTTCTTCTAAAATTTCCTCAGATTCATCTTCTGACAAATCGACATCAGATTCGCTTGAAATAATTTCAGCAGGGATAACCGTATTATCCGGTAAAACACTCATTTCACCTACAGTATTAAACGCTAAAGTTTCAAAATTATCAAATTCAATAACACTTTCCCTTAATGAACTGCTTGAAAGTAACAATTCTAAAAACTCTACAGTTTCCTCTTTTGAAATATTATGATCAGCCAAATTTATTGATAATTCTCTACCTCTGAAAAACTCACTTTCCGAAATATCTCTTGGGCTTTTACCAACAAAATCTTTAATATATTTTGCCAAATTTTCAGGAGAAGAAAGCTTATCTGCATTCATAAAGTAATAGTCTGCATTTTCATCTTTTTTATCAATTTGCTCAGGAGTAAAAAACCCTAAAACTTCAACACAAGAGAATTTACTATCAGGAAGAACCGCAACATAAATATCAGGAGTAATTTCCATTTCAAAATGACTTTTTGGAACGAAAATCTGTTTTTTATCAAATACAACACGAACATCAATATGAATATTTGAAAGTAAAATATCAGAAACATCAATACTCTCAACTATTTTTGAGATTGAATGAAGATTATAAAGATTTGAAACATCAATCCCTTCAGAAGATAAATATTTTATAACAAGTTCTGCACCTAATGCATTTAAATAAACCCTGTTTTTAACCTCACTATCAACAAAATTTCTTGACATGAATTGAGCTTCACTCATAGCTTCTTTTTCAATATAAATAAGTGTTTCCTGTTTATTTGACATAATATTACTATCCTCCCTTACAACATAATAGATGACACTAAATCCAAAAATATTCCAAAAAACTTGTAAAGTTTTGTAACAAAACTTTGCAAAAAAAGATTATTGAGTCAAAATTAATGCATTAGGTGTTTTATATGGAGTGTAGAAAGTTAATCAAAACAAAGGAGGTTTTCTCATTATGTTAAGTCCGGTTTCAAGTGTACGTTTTTGTGCTAATCAAGCACCAGCATCAGCAGTTAACCCGTTAGAACGTCCGGGAGCGTTTACAAAACCTCAAGAACAAGAAGCTCCGGCTAAGAAAAAATCAGGCGTTGGTAAAAAGATTTTAAAAACAGTAGGTGCTCTTGCAGTAGTTGCAGCAGCATTAGTTGGTCTTCAAAAAGGTGGAGTTGTTAAGGTTCTTGATCCTGCAGCTAAAGCAACAGCAGGCTTTATGCAAAAAGTAGGACACTATGTTGCAACAGCAGGTGAATTCCTTGGCAAATATTCATACGATTTAGTAGCAAATTTATTCAAAAAGCCTTAACTAAATCAAAATAGAAGATGAAAACCTTTATAAAATATAAAAAGCCGCAACTTTGTTGCGGCTTTTGCTTGACGAAACAAGGCTAAAATGATATAATAAGGACGTTAATTTCGAGTTTATAAGGGTTTTCAAGATTAGCAACCTAATTTAACCCCACAATTAAAGATTTTCGAGCCAATTTGCACTGTCAAATATACCAGAAAGGGATATTATGACATACAGTGTTACATACTCTTTTGTTCCCGGAACAAAAGCTCGTGCCGATGAAGTAAACGCAAACTTCATTGATATTTTAAACCATCTGGAAAATACAAATACCAGAATTGATAATACTAATAATTTAATTGAGAGCACCAATACACAAATTGAAGACCTAGACACACAAATTGAAAATATTAATACCAATATAAGCGAATGCGCAAATTTAAGCTTATCTAACTTGGACGAAGAAGGACAAAAAGTACTTAACAACAAAGCTGACGCTAATCTGTTAGACGGGAAATGGGTTTGTACAAGTAAAACCCTCTGTTCCGAAAAAACAATTTCCCCCGGAGACTCTCAAACATATTCGCTTAAATCAATTCTGCCAACAGAAAACGATTTATATGAAATCATACTGGATGGTATGATACACACAAATGTCGCAAGCGGAACAGCATACGTATACATAAAAACTCCAAAAACCACATCACTTGCAGCCTTTAGAGTCGTTTCACCAAATCGCTACGGTTCAATGCAAGCATTTGCTGTTTGTCAGGGCAATCACAACCTCGTAGTATCAAATCAACCGGGGTCAATTGAAAGCTCAACGTATTCTTTACATCTTAGAGCATACAGAAAGGTAAGGTAAAATTATGACACAATATATTTATGTAGAAAACGGAATTATAAACGGCGCAGGAATGGCAAAACAAATCGGAAATAATGTAATGAACATTGAAGTCAGTGAGGATATTTTCAATGATTTTATTTCAGATAAATTAAAATATACCTACGTTGACGGAAATATTATAGAAAATCCGAATTACGAAACAGAAAAACAAAAAAGAGAAGTTCAAAACCGAATAGAAGAACTCTACCTTGAACTTGAAATACTAGATAAAAAACGTATCCGAGCAATGTGCGAAGAAGAATTTAAGGATTCCGAACACAATATAACTTGGCTTAATTACTACAATGAACAAATAAATATCTTACGTAATGAATTAAGAGAGCTAAAATCTTTATAAACTTAATATTTTAGGGGATGCCGACATATTAACATATGTCGGCATTTTATTTTTTTGGTATAATTTAAATTAAGAATAGGAGAATTATTATGACTGAGATAAGAGAAGAATTTATAAACCAAGCAAAACACATTGCAAGAAATGCAGAAGTTTTACCGGGCGGACTTGAAGAATTAGCTACAAAACTACAACACGCAGCTGATACAAACACACCGCTCAGAATAAAACTTGGAATGGATCCGACACGTCCTGATTTACACCTTGGACACACTGTCGTAATGAGAAAATTAAAAGAATTTCAAGCTCTCGGTCATAAAATTGTTTTACTTGTCGGAGGCGCTACCGCAATGGTTGGAGACCCTTCAGGAAAATCAGAAACAAGACCCGCTCTAACTAAAGAACAAGTAGAAGAAAATGCAAAAACATACTTTGACCAAATGGCTAAAGTTATTGATGTTACAAAAGCAGAAGTTGTAAACAATGCAGATTGGCTTCACAAAATGAGCTTTACCGAACTTTTAAAATTATCAGCTCAAGTTACCGTTGCACAAATGATGACAAGAGATGATTTTTCTAAAAGATACTCAGAAGGCAAACCTATTTCCATTGTTGAATTCTTCTACCCGTTAATGCAAGCATACGATTCTGTCGCAATTGATGCCGACATTGAATTAGGCGGAACAGACCAAAGATTTAATACCCTTTTAGGACGAGATATTCAATCAGCTTACGGTAAAAAATACCCTCAATTGGTTGTCCTTCTTCCGTTGTTAGAAGGAACAGACGGAGTTGTTAAAATGTCAAAAACTTATCCTGAGCACTGTATATCTTTAACAGACAGTGCAAAAGATATGTTTGGAAAACTTATGAGTATTCCTGATAATATCATTACTCGTTATTACAGCCTTTTAACAGATGCAACAAAAGATGAACTTGAAACATATGACAGACAAATTGCAGATGGTTCTGTTAACCCAAGAACAATCAAAATGAATTTAGCTCATATGATTACGGAAGAATACCACGGAAAAGAGGGTGCTGATAAAGCTCAGGAAGAATTTATCAATGTAGTTTCAAATAAAGGTATTCCTGAAGATATTCAAGAAGTTAAAATTGAACAAGGCAAAAATATTATTGATATATTAACGGAATTAAACTTTACAGCAAGCCGTGGAGATGCAAAACGACTAATTCAGGGCGGTGGAGTTAAACTTAACGGTGAAAAAATTACTGACATGTCTTATTCTGTTTCATTTGATGATAGTGTAGTATTACAAGCAGGCAAACGTAATTTTGCAAAACTGGTGAAGTAACATTACACATACATAACAAGCTAAAGGATTTCCAATGTTAAGTACAATAAAACGAGGAATAACAAAGGTTAAAGAGGATATAAAAGTAATTTATGATAATGACCCTGCTGCAAAAAACTTGTTGGAGGTAATACTCTGTTATCCTGGATTACACGCACTTATTGCATACAGACTAGCTCACAGATTATACAAATGGCATATTCCACTGATACCAAGAATTATTTCATATAATACACGTATTATTACCGGAATTGAAATCCACCCCGGAGCACAAATTGGCAGAAGATTTTTTATTGACCACGGGGAAGGTGTTGTAATAGGTGAAACAACAGTTATCGGAGATGATGTTCTAATATATCAGCAAGTAACACTGGGCGGAACAGGAAAAGAATCAGGCAAAAGACACCCGACTCTTGGTAATAATGTAATCATTGGAGCTGGTGCGAAGGTTCTTGGCAACATCACTTTAGGAGATAATGTCAGAGTAGGTGCAGGTTCTGTTGTAATTGAAGACGTTCCTGAATGTTCAACTGTAGTAGGTATTCCGGGGAGAGTTGTACACAGAGCGGAAAGCGGATGTCAAGAAAACCTTATGCACAACAGAATTCCTGACCCTATAAAATGCGAATTGAACAAATTGAAAGCTGAAATCGAAATCCTGAAAGAAAACCAATAAAACAAAATCCTCTGCCCCAAAAATTCATCAAACATACCCCACTCTAGAAATTGTAAAATTTTGTAAACAAAAACTATAAATTTGAAATAAGAATGATGAAATATACTTTATATATATAAATAATATAAGAAGAGGACTAGCCTATGGTTTTTGTAAACAACTACAGCGCCAGAATGAATTCTTCTGTCCACTTTGGACGAGAGGGATTAAATAACAGGTATCGGCAAAACGCACTGAATACGGCAATGAATCGATCCATATTTCAGAGCGGACAACAGCTTACAAATATAACCTACAACACCGGACCATCGAATTCAGTTGTCGCCGGAAATGTCGTGGGACAACTAGTTAATAACCTCCCGAATATAATAACGGGAGCGACCAATCTATTCCATAAAATCTTTGGCTGACGTAAGTTAAGCACATATTTTAATAAGAGTCTTGTTATTAAACAGGACTCTTTTAAGTTTTGTTAAGCTCCAAATTTCAATAATATCACTACTTTATATACATTCAATATATTAAATAAATAAAAATAAGCAATTTTTCTAAATAGAAATCGTTTATTAAAATATGGGAAACGGGAAAAATATTAAGGAGATTAAATTATGCCAGTTAGCTTAAATGCACCAATACATAGCACAACATCAACATGTACTTGCAACGAAAACGGTTGTCAAAATACAACAAAAAGAAACAGTAGCACATTCTACACAACAGACAAAATTACTGCATATAACAATGGTAAAACTTTAGCAAAAGACCTTGTTGGTTATACCAATGACGCTGAACAATTTAGAATAATGAATTTAATCGAACATACTCGCCACACAGACTATCTATCATTATTAAAAGGTTATGAAGATAACAAAGGTTTATTTGGAAACAGTTTCTTTACTCAAATAGCACGAGAAGACGATTTTAAAATCAAAAATGATTTAATAAAATTTGCTGCTTTTCAACTTGAAGACTACTTAAGAGGTTCAGGTTGCCTTAAAGAAGCTCAACAAGTTGCAGATATTGTTAGAGAAGCTAACGGTCAATTCACAGAAGAACTTACTAAAAAATTAGATAAAATTGTAAAAACTGCAATAGATTACGCATACTAATATTAAATTTGCATATACAAAGTGCCGATTGTTTAAAATTAAACAATCGGCACTATTTTATTTTATTCAGTAGAGCGCTTAAAATTTTATTCTCTACTTAATAGGTTACATCATTCCCATGCCACCCATGCCTGCCATTGCTGACATATCAGGAGTTGCCGGTTTTTCTTCAGGAATATCTACAACTGCAGCTTCTGTTGTTAACAACATAGAACCTACTGATGCAGCATTCAACAATGCTGAACGAGTAACTTTTGCCGGATCAACAATACCAGTTTGGAACATATCAACATATTTGCTATTCAAAGCATCATATCCGTATGCACCCTCTTTTTCTAATACGCAATCAACTACAACATCCGCTTTAGCACCTGCATTTCTTGCAATTGCTCTTAAAGGAACATCCAATGCCGCTGTCAAAATTTTGTATCCGACTTTTTCGTCATCTGATTCAAATTCAACAGAATCAAGTTTTGCATTAAGTTCTTGTTGAACTCTTAATAATGCAACACCACCACCTGGAACAATACCTTCTTCGTTAGCAGCACGAGTCGCATTCAATGCATCTTCAATTCTTAATTTTCTTTCTTTTAATTCAACTTCACTTGCTGCACCAACTTCTATCAAAGCAACTCCGCCTGACAATTTTGCAACACGTTCTTGGAATTTTTCTTTATCATATTCAGAATCAGAAGCTTCAATTTGTTTTCTAATAAGTCTTATTCTTTCTTCTACTGAAGCTTTTGTTTCATCACCTACAACAATTGTAGTTTCGTCTTTTGTTACTGTTACTCTTTTTGCTTTACCTAACATTTGAGTTGTTACATTTTCCAACTTAATACCAAGTTCTTCAGTAAACATTTCACCGCCTGTTAAGATTGCAATATCTTCAAGCATAGATTTTCTTCTATCACCAAAACCTGGAGCTTTTACAGCTACTGCTCTCAATACTTTTCTCATTGTATTAACATCTTTCTCCTCGATTTTAAGGAGAGAGCAGGATTATCAGTCTTATTTCTCTTTATTCCTGCAGAAATCTG
>CAZUKK010000023.1:0-12434 GCA_964620875.1 uncultured Clostridium sp. | reverse complement strand
GGCTTTAACAGCTACACAGCGCAATACTTTTCTCATTGTATTAACAACTAAAGTTGCCAAAGCTTCACCTTCAATATCTTCTGCGATAAGAAGTAATGATTTGCCGTCTCTTGCAACTTGTTCAAGTAGCGGAACTAAATCAGAAATTAAATTGATTTTTTTATTACAGCAGAATACATAAGCATCTTCTAATACTGCTTCCATTCTTTCAGGATCAGTTACAAAATATGGTGAAATATAACCTTTATCAAACTGCATACCTTCAACAACTTTCAAATTAGTTCCGAAAGATTTTGATTCTTCTACAGTGATAACACCGTCATGACCAACTTTTTCCATAGCTTCTGCTATAAGGTTACCGATTTCTCTATTGTTACCTGCTGAAATTGCAGCAACTTGAGCGATTTCTTCTTTTGTATTTACAGGTCTTGACATTGACTTAATTTTTTCAACAGAAGCTTCAACAGCTTTGTCAATACCACGCTTCATAGACATTGGGTTAGCGCCTGCTGTCAAATTTTTCAAACCTTCACGAACAATAGCTTGAGCCAAAACTGAAGCTGTTGTTGTTCCATCACCTGCAACATCATTTGTTTTAGATGAAACTTCTTTTAATAATTGCGCCCCTGAATTTTCCAAAGCATCTTTCAATTCAATTTCTTTCGCAATTGTTACACCATCATTAACTATCTGTGGAGCTCCGAATTTTTTTGTTAAAATCACATTTCTGCCCTTTGGACCTAAAGTAACTTTAACGGCATCTGCCACAGCATCAATACCTTTTAGAAGAGCTTTTCTTGCTTCTTCATCAAAAATAATACGTTTTGCCATTTTTATATTTTCTCCTTTTAAAAATTTTATTATATGCGTCATACTGAGCAGAGTGAAGTATCTTATGCTTAATGAGATTCTTCAAATCAAACGATAACATTCTCAGAATGACATATTACAATTACTCAATAACAGCTAATGCGTCTTTTACTGATAAAATTTTATATTCTACACCGTCAATTTTCACATCAGTACCTGAATATTTAGCATAAAGAACAGTTTCACCAACTTTAACATCCATTGGTTCTCTTTCACCTTTGTCGTTTAATTTTCCTAAACCAACAGCAACAACTTCACCTCTTTGAGGTTTTTCTTTTGCACTATCAGGAATAAAGATTCCGCCTGATGTTTGTTCAGTTTCTTCAATAACTTTAATAACAATTCTTTCGCCTAACGGTCTAATCATGATTTAACTCTCCTTTTAATAACTACATTATTATTTATATAACACATTTGATAAAATATAAAAAAAATTAAGGAAATTTTAATAATTAAATACATAATAGTTATTATTGGAAGTAGCAAAAATTTAATATAAATAATTTTAGGGGCTTATATCGCCCCAAACCCCATACCATATTCTTTTTCTTTGTTGCGATGCAAAGAAAAAGAAACACGCTAATTGTATACGAGAACTAAACTCAACCTAAAGCGTGTAAACTTACTTCGCTCAAACAATACACGCTTTTGTTATTATTTCGTTAAGTTCTCGTAATCGTGGCAACTTCACGCAGAGAGCAATCAATGTTTGCGAAACAATGACAAAAGTGCACTTGTTTGAACGCCAAATTATTTGATTGCTTATCAAGTTTGAAATTTTGTTTGAGTGAGTTGTGCACTTTAAGTTGAGCAATTACAATTGATTAGCGAACGCAGTACAGTTGCCGATTTTGTGGAACTTTTCTAAAAAGTTCCCCCAGTCCGGGAGGACACTGCCTGAGGAGAAAAATATTAATATAAAAATAGTTACACTTCCAATAATAACTATTATGAAAAATTTTATATTTTATAGTATAATCAATCTATGAACAAAAAATTATTTGTAATTTCAGGATGCTCAGGCGTTGGAAAAGGTACAGTTCTTAAAGAATTTATGGCAAGAAACTCCAATAATTTTGTGCTGTCTGTATCTTGTACAACCAGAAAACCTCGAAACGGAGAAGTTGACGGAGTCAACTACTTCTTTTTAACACACGATGAATTTAAAAGCTGCATTGAACAAGATAAATTCCTTGAATATGCACAATTTGCCGGAAATTTTTACGGAACTAAAAAGAAATATATTAAACAAAAATTTGAAGAAGGTTTCAATATAATACTTGAAATTGAAACTCAAGGCGCATTACAAGTTAAACAAAAAATGCCGGAAGCCGTTTTGGTATTTATTGCACCTCCCGGAGAGGGTGTTGAAGAATTGGAAAAACGTCTGCGAGGACGCAACACAGAAGATGAAGATACAATTCAGCGCCGTTTAGCAGAAGCAAAAATAGAACTTGAACGCTCAAAACAATACGATTATGTAGTTATAAATGACGATTTAGAACGTGCAATTTCAGAAATTGAAGAAATTACCCGAAAGGAAATTCAAAATGCTTAGCGGTAAGAATATTCTTATCGGCATAACAGGTGGAATTGCCGCTTATAAAATCTGTGAATTAATCCGTCAATTCAAAAAAAACAATGCCAATGTTAAGATTATCTGCACTCCAAATGCGTTGAATTTCGTAACAAAATTAACCCTGCAAAACCTTAGTCAAAATGAGGTTTATATTGAAGAATTTGAAATAAAAAAATGGAAGCCGGAGCACATCTCACTTGCAGATGAAGCTGATATTATGATAATTGCTCCCGCAAGTGCAAATACAATTTCAAAAATAGCTCAGGGAATTGCTGATAACCTTTTAACTTCAGTTGCCTGCGCATTTCGCGGAAAAATGATTATTGCCCCTGCAATGAACTGTAATATGTGGAAAAATCCTGCAATAATTGAAAATATTTCAAAATTAAAATCTCAAGGAATTGATATCATAGAACCGGAAAGCGGATTTTTAGCTTGCGGTTACATAGGGAAAGGCAGACTTTGCAAAATTGAAAAAATCTTTAATGCAACAGTTGAAGCTCTAAAATATAAACAACTTCTAAAAGATAAAAAAGTCATCATAACCGCCGGCGGAACGATTGAAGACATCGACCCTGTCCGCTACATTTCAAATTATTCCTCAGGGAAAATGGGATTAGCTCTCGCAAATGCAGCACACAACATGGGAGCAAATGTTGTCTTAATAACAACAAAAGACTTTGAATGCCCTTATAAAGTTGTAAAAGTTAAATCGGCTATAGAAATGCAAAATGCACTGAATACCGAATTTAAAAATTCAAATATAGTAATTATGGCAGCAGCTGTAGCCGATTACAGAGTAAAAAACTATTCCGAACAAAAGATGAAAAAAAACGATAATGAGACTTTAACACTCGAACTTGTTAAAAATCCCGATATTTTAAAAAGTTTATGTAAACAAAAAACAAATCAAATTATTGTCGGCTTTTGTGCAGAAAGTGAAAATTTACTTGATAATGCAAAAGAAAAAATCGCTAAAAAAGGATGTGATTACTTAGTTGCTAATGATATTTCACGCAAAGATATCGGCTTTGAAGTAAATGAGAATGAAGTAACAATCCTAACACGTAACGGAATAGTGAAAAAACTTGATAAAGCGTCAAAACAAATCATTGCAAGACAAATTTTGGAATATATAAATGAATAAGTATAAACTAATACAAAAAATAGAAACCTTTGCTCCGATTGAAACAGCAGAAAACTGGGACTGTGTCGGGTTTATGGCAGAAACAAAAAACACCGATATTTCTAAAATTATGTTATGCCTAACGCCAACCCAAAATGTTATCAAACAAGCTCTTGAACAAAATTGCGACATGATAATATCTCATCATCCGATTTTTCATATAAATATCAATTCTAATCTTGTTTCAAAAACATTTTCACCCAAAATTGATATTTATAGCGCACACACAAATCTTGATAAAGCAAACGGCGGAACAACAGATACATTAATCAAAGCTATCGGACTTGAAAAATTTATAACAAATATTGAACATGAATTTTTGAGATTTGTTAAATTTGAGAAACCAATATCCATAGATGAATTTTCAAAAATACTACTAAAAATTTCTCCAAATACCAGACTAATTAACAACAACAGCATACCTAGACTAAATTGTATAGCATTTTGTGCAGGCAGCGGTTCGGAATTCATAGAGGAATCCAAACAACTTGGAGCACAATGTCTTGTTACTGGCGACCTAAAATTTCACACAGCACTCGATTCGGAAATAGTCATTTACGACGTTGGACATTTCGAGTCTGAAATCTTAATTTTACCCGTTTTAAAAGATTTAATAGGGGATGAAGTTGAAATTGTATTCGCAAAAGAAGAAAGTCCTTTTAAACTAATTTAAAAAAATTTCTGTATAAAGAGTGTAATAGTAGGGAAAAGTTGACTTTACTAATCATAGTTGATTTTGCCTATTTTTAGTCAAATATCCAAATAATTTATTCTAACTTATTGACAACGAGTTTTCAGCAGATAGAATAGTAAATGTAAAAAGTAAATATTGGGACGTCGCCAAGTGGTAAGGCAGCTGGTTTTGGTCCAGCCATCTCGGAGGTTCGAATCCTTCCGTCCCAGCCAATTAAAAACAGCCTCTCGGCTGTTTTTTAATTTAAAAATGTTTACAAGATTTATTTTAGGAGAAATTATGGCTTGTGAAAATATAATCGAAACACTTAGAAATGGAAAAGATAGAATTATTTCTTATTTACAAGAAACTGTAAATAAAGGGAATTTTAACTATAAAACTTTTGGTACTGAGATTGAAAACTATATATCTGAAATTATTATTGAAATTTTATCAGAACAAAATTTTATTAAAAATTCAAAAGATTATCATTTAGCTAAAGACAAAAATGAATTTCCGGATCTCATATTAAATTGTAAACCTAAACTTGCATTAGAATTTAAATCCGGCAATTTATGTAAAAAATCAAATGGAAATTGGGTAAATTGTAAAAATAGTAACAATGATATGGGTACATTAAATAGTTGGCCAAACAAACTTCAAATGTTTGGAGGGGATAATATATATTATATTTTTGTGATATATGAATTTAATGATGATGTTCAAAAAATAGTTGATGTACAAATTGAATCTTTTTATAAGTTTTTAGATATAAATACAAATGGGGTACTAAAATATAGAGAAAAAGATGGGAATTTACGACCTAAAGATTTTTATAAAAATTCACCAATTACCTCAATAGAAACTTTTTCTGAATTACTTGATAAAACTATAATTGTTCGTTCAAAAAGAATTATACAAAAACATTTGCATTATATACCCCTAGATGAACGACTGGAATTTATTGAAAGCTTAAAATCACTCATCTAAATATTATTCAGTAGGGCAATTCTTCCAGCTTTAAGCACATTCTTTGGTTCTTCATATAGTAATTTTAGTTGTTCATAATCAATATTATACGCCTCAATAAACTCGTCCATTAAAGGTTTTCTGCCAAGCCTTTGCGATAATATTTGCACTTTATTTTCTAAATCTTTTTTTGTATAAATTGAAGAAATTTTTTTATGAACATGTTTTCTTTGCAAACTCCCAAATTGTTCAAGTTGATTAATTTTTTCTTTTGCTATGCTCACATAATAATCATCAAGCTCAATAGTTGTATATTTGCGATTATTTTTTATCGCACTAAGAGCTGTAGTTCCAGTACCACAAAACGGATCAAATACTAAATCGCCGGGATTAGAATACATTTGAATAATTCTATCCATTAACTTTTCAGGTAACTGACACGGATGATCATCTCTATCCTTTTTGTGTTTTATTCTATGAATATCAAACCAAATATCAGAAACTGGAATTGTTCTGTTAATACCCTCTTTAACTCTCTTTTTTATACAATTTGCCCTCAAACAATATTCTGGGCTACTTATTTCTCCAAGTTTGTTATAGGTATTAATATTATAGTTTTTACTATAAGATAGTAAAGCATAGTGAGCAGGCATTATTTTACCCTTTGGTAATGATAACGCATCCCAAACTATCCAATTATTGAAATATGCAATTTTATTTAGCATTTTTGAGTGTTCTAATGCCCATTTAGGAATATTTAAAATTAATATATTACCTGTTGGTTTAGTTAAATCAACACATAAAGAAAGCCATTTATTGCACCATTCAATGTATTTTTGCGAAGATATTTCATCATTATATTCCTTATAATTCTTTTCTAAATTGTACGGAGGATCTGCAAATACTAAATCAAAAATACCATTTGGGTATTGGTCCTTAATTTTCTCCATTACACTTATGCAATCGCCATGTATAAGCCTGTTGTCATATTCACCCAAATAGGAATTTAATGAATCTTTCATTACTCTGGTATCAATTTGAACTTGAGTATTGGGCAAAAACTGTTTTGTTATATTTAAATATAATATATTACGTTCCTTTTCTTTAAGCAAAGCTTTTAATCTGTCTAAAACAACAGATGGCATTTTTTCAGAATTAAACATTGAACTATCCATATTAGTATCTACTAAATTCAATGTTATTTGCGGGTTATCCTGATCCATTATTTTTTCTTTTATATGGTAAAAATCTTTCCACACATCAGAAAGCCCCGTCCCTATGATATTCATTAAATGTTTTTTCCCGCCCCAGTCCTTTATATTTTTATGACAAGCAGAACAGGCCATATAAGATATTCTCACATTTTTTGTATCTATATCAATAAACTGATTACCTTTACTAAACATTAAAAGCCCTATATGATTATGCTTTAACGTTTTTTTGTTATCATTTTCTATAAAATTCTTTGAATCTAGAGCAATCCAATATCTGAATTTAAAAGAATTTGGAATAAAATTATAACAATTCATCAATTGTACCGGGGTTCCATATACAAAAAGTAAACCTTTATTTTCAATTAAGTTACAAGCATTATCAAGTAGTTTTTTAACTTTTTCTGAAAAATTTAAGTTAAGATTTGATGTATTGTATGGTTGTATAAAATCATTAGAATATAGAGGAAGATCAACAATAACAGAACTATATTTAGAATCATAAACACAATCCAACGTTGCATCACTTAAATTGTCAATATTCAATTCTTTAAACAATGTTGTACTCCTCTACCCAATTATAACTAAAAATACTAAAATTACAAATTACTCAATAAGGAAATATGGCCAAAAAGACCACTTTCAAAATACCTATCAATATTATTTGCCAATGACAAAAAGCTCAAATTTACTATGTAGATAATTAATTACTTTATCAAAAGTACTTTTTGGTTTCTTTTTTTCGGGAGGAGTAATAATAAATTCAGAATGTAAATGTTTAAAATCTTCAATATCTTTAGATGTTTTAATAATTTCATCTCTTGCTCCTGCACATAAATTCTCCACCTCTGACATTTTAGGAAAAATAGTTTTATAGTACTGTATTGCATTCTCCCAATAATCAACAATTCCAAACAATGGGTCTATAACTACTGACTTTCGGGAAGGGATAAAAGCAGAATATTCATCTACCTTTTGGTTATAAAATTTATCAAGTTTTTTTGTATTGGAAGGAAGTTCTTGATTAAGAAGTAAAATTGTATGATCCAAATCTTTAAATGTCGAATTCGGAAGTTTCTTTGCTAAATTAATGCAATGAACATTTTTATATCCATTCATTTTTGCGATTAGAAATGCAAGCTCCGCATTTTCCTTACAATTCATTGCTCTAAGCTTTTTTATCCCCCAAACCAACGAATCACAATATTTATAATCATCACAAATATAATGACTTTGAAGTCTTCTTAATGATGCAACATTGTTATTAGTTAACTTTGCTCCTATGTTTTCTGTATTATAATATCGCTCCATCATATCAGACAAGCTTATATAAATATCCGAGTGTTCTAATCTAATTGCCCGTTTTTGAGCCAATAAATCTGCAATAAATGGAGATGACGCAGGAAAATCTGATTTTATTTTATGCAAAATTTGTTGAGCTTTTCTAATTTCTTTATTTCTGCCGGTAAACTGAATATTTGGATTTTTTGATTTTATATCAAGCATATAATAACTAAAAACTCTAAAAGAAAATTTTGCTAATTACTGTTTGGCTTTTGACAGTATATAGCAAAAAATATTTTCAGTGCTTTTAGTATACATATGAGAATCAGAACAATATCAAGAATGGCAAAATTACCCTTTGATATGGTTAAAGGGACAAATATTGAAAGAGATAACCGAGCGAGAAATCTCGTTACCCACATGTCAAAAGGAATTGAACAACATCTCATTCACAATGATATAACCGTTGCTAATTTTAGACGAATATTACGAGAATTAATTCCGAAACCAATATTGCTACTCGTTGACAAAAATGAAGATAAATCAGCTATTGCAACCATGAATATTCTTTCTGAAGCAAACCATAGAATATATGGATTTGAACTGGATTTCAATCCGATTTCCGTTAACAGAAAGGTTTCTATTTTGGACCTTCCGACAATAGTACACGAAATTCAGCACTTTGCAGATTTTTTATTTCATCCGAAATTCCTTTCACGAGAACAATCGCTATGTACTAAAAATTTATACACCGATAAATATGAAAAATTTTTTGATGACCAACTCTATATTAAAGAAGAATTTTTTAATAAGAAAGATAAAATATTTATTTTAAACGACATTAAACGAAATATCAAAAAATTCTTGAGAAATAAATCTGCAGAAGATAAATTAGATTATCTTCAATATATGAGATACTGCCTAATTCTTGAAGATAGGGCATACAGAACACAATATAAATTTGCAAAACACTTGTCTAAAAAGAAATTTGAAGTTAATGAAGAATATCTCACAAATCCAAATAAAGAATATATGTTTGAAGAAAAAATAAAGTTACTTGAACAAATGATATATGATTTTATTAAATCTGAACGAGGAAAGCATCACGCAAAATTAAAAAGAAAACAAAAATTAGCGACATTAAATATTTAAGCAGCCATTATATGCCAAACCTACTGTTTTTGGCATATATTGAAGCAAATGCAGCATTCGTTCGGCTTGAATTTTGTCAACTTCCATACTATTCATCCAATTATAAGTTTCAGCAAATACTTCTTCTGCACCTACAGCTTTTCCCTGTTCATCTGTTATATCGCTACAGCCTCGCAATTTGCTTTGATTACCATATTTTTGTAATGTATACACAACATCTTTATTGGCAACCGTTCTTTCTATATTTTTTAATTCTTCATCATGAGTTTTGTAATATTCAGGATTAGTTTCCCCCCACACTTTTCCGTTACCCATATTATATATAGCATGCCCGAGTTCATGAACATCAATATGGTCAAAAGCATTCGGAGTTACTTTCAATACCCTTTTACCGTCCTCATCACGATAAAACCCATCATGACTATCTGAATCAAGGAATACAAATTCATCAATTTCTTTATCCATAGTCAAAATCACATCTGCAGGTTTATTTTTTATTCGAGAAATTAATTTTTCTTTTTGTTCAGGTGTAATTTTACCTTTTTTATCTTGCTCAACAGTTTCTGTATAATCTGCTATTTTTTTATCTAAATCAATTAGATGCTTTTCGCCGTTGTGCTCAATCGTTAAAACATGTCCACTTAAACCGGTAATTTTATATTCTTCACCATTATGAGTTGATATAGCTGTATCATTATCTATTTTCTCATATGTTCTGCTTTCCTGAGCTATTATTTTCCCATTTTTATCTTTAAAATCAACAGTCAAAGTTTTCAAATTATTATCATTTACCAACACTTTTCTAAACATTGAACCATCATAGGCATTAACTTCAACATTTTGCGTTATTTTACTGCCTTCTTGAGTATATTTTACACTCTGAACGACTTTTCCGGTAACATCACGAAGTACCATATTTTCAAAATCTTTCACTCCGGATGGAGTATAAACAGGTTCTTGTTTAACCTGAATCAAATTTTGTTTACCAATTGCATTTAAATAATCATGAATTAAATTAGTTGAATTTGTCTTAGTATTCTCAGGCGAACTGATTGCAATACTTGCATTATAAGGCTGAACAGAACTTCTTACAGGATACATAAACGACATATTATTTACCCCATAGTGTCCAATATTATTCACCATAAAAACTTCCTACTAATTAATACCTATATAACAATAAAAACATTTTAAAAAAAAATATTGCTTTTTATTAAAAAAAATTTAACAATTCAATTATTTTGTTAATAAAAAAAAGACCCCAAAGGGTCTTTTTTAAATTTTATATTATACCTACAGGAGGTTTAATTATTTGTGATTCTACACGATCTTTTATCGCTCCAACCGGTTCGTAATAAGGTGAAACCGTCATAACCTGAGCTGCTATATCAGGGAAATAATATATAAATTTCAATTCACTTGTTGTTAACGGTTTTTGGGTATGAACATTTGCATATCTCGCAAGTTCAAGAATATTTCTTGCTTCGTGCTCATCTTTGAATTCTATTTCAAGATTATCATAAACGTTTCTGAAGCCTTTAATTCCACCATATTCACCCGTTGTAATCATTCGACCGGTCTCAATGATTTCAGGTTCTCCACGTCCTAATTCTTCAAAATCATAAAGTTCATAATTTCTTCTGTCTTTCAGCGCTCCATCAGCATGAATTCCTGATTCATGAGCAAAAGCATTATCACCGACAGCAGGCTGATTTATCGGAATATCAACTCCGAAAGCATATGCTGTATATTTTGCTAACTTCCAAGCCCTATCAAGTTTTATATTTTCATCAATTTTATATCTTTTTTTAAATCCGGCAGACTTCAAACAAGCTAAAAGACAGGATACCAAATCAGCATTTCCGGCACGCTCTCCCATTCCATTAATTGCAGTATTAATGTAAGCATCAACACCTGCATCAATTGCCGCTTTTGCACCCATTACAGAACAGGCTGCAGCCATTCCCAAATCATTATGAAAATGTAATTCTATAGGCATTTCAGCTTCTTTTGCTATTTTATAAATTCTGTCGTATGTAGTCTGCGGATCTTCAAAACCAAGAGTATCACAATATCTAAAGCGATATGCGCCTGATTTTTTTGCTTCTTTTGCATACTTAATCAAATAATCAATATCACTGCGAGAAGCATCTTCCGCATTGACTCCTACAATTTTCGCACCTTTATCAACTGCACATTCTACAGCTTCTTTTGTCATTTTAATAATATCATCAGGAGTCTTTTTACCTAAATATTTACCATTAATCATCTGTTCTGAAGTTGATTGGGATAAATTCACATACTGTAATTGCGGAACATTTTTAAATGATTCTTCAACATCAGCAGCAATACCTCTCATCCATCCTGACAATTTAGTTGTTGTAATAACTCCACGTTCAACTAGTTTCAAGTTACCATTTAAATAATTTAATTCGTGCTTTGTGGTAGGAAACCCAAACTCTGATTGAGTTATCCCCATATCATTCAGCATTAAATTTATTATAGTTTTTTGCAATTTTGCCAAACCTAAACGAGATGTTTGTACACCATCCCTATTTGTTACATCTACAAAATATATTCTGTTATCTGTCATTTTATTTTTCCCTCATTCAATAAGTTCTATTATACACAAAATTATATTAATTAACTTGCTTTTTTACATAAAATTAATTAAAATAAGTGTTAAAGAGCTATATATGGATATGAAAAATAATACTGAAACTTTAAATAAACAAATTAATAAAGAATTTAGAACCGGAAACGTTAAATCAGCAATTGAATTATGTCAAATCGGACTCCAAAAAGACCCAACAAATGCAGACTTGCATTTACGTCTTGGAGATTTGTACATGGCGTGGCATCTTGACATCTACTCATCATGCCAGTATGTAGACGAAGCTATTACAGAATACCAAATTGCACTGGAGTCTTATATTGATTGTGCTGAAATATACTACAAAATAGGATTAGCACAATTTCATAAAGGGGATTTGGATAAAGCCGTAAACTATTTCGATAGCGCAATTGCCAAAAATCCTAAATATGCACAGGCTTATTATATGCTTGCCGAAACTTATTCAAAAAAAGCAAGATTTCCTGATGCAATAATAAATGCCAAAAAAGCAATAAAATGTGCACCATTGGCAAGCGCAAGTTCGCACTATTTATTACACAATCTTTATGAAATTTCATCATTTAGAGTATTCAAAAATAAAATTAAATCATTCTATGAATATATCATGGCGGCTTTAACTCTACCATTTGACCTGATTGCACTTAAAAAAGTCAAAGAATCGCTCAGTTATACAAAATTCATACCGATTTTACTGAAAGGATATTTAAAAATCCAGTCAAAAGGACTAGACGAAGCTTTAGATATTTATATAGAAGCCGTTGATAAAGCCCCTGGATTTGTTCCGCTATATTGTCTGCTTGGAGATATTTATTCAACATTGGGACAATTTGAAAATGCAATCACAGAATATAAAATGGCAATCTGGCTTGATAATT
>CAZUKK010000022.1:0-30126 GCA_964620875.1 uncultured Clostridium sp. | reverse complement strand
TATTATAACATAATTTAAACTAATAGTAAATCAAAACCAAATTTATTAATAGTAAAAGCACCCTGTCATTATAACATAATTTAAACTAATAGTAAATCAAAACAACCTCTATTAATTAATTCTTTTATTGTTATTATAACATAATTTAAACTAATAGTAAATCAAAACAGAGTTTAACTATATTCGATTTCGGGTATGGTGTAAAATATGAGTTAGTATGAGTTTTTTATTTATATTTTGATTTAATTGTATTGATATTTTATTCCTGATAGTTTATAATAAAAAGCTAATTGACATTAACAAAAAAGAACTACTGTTAATAATAACAATAGTTCTCCTGCTTAAAACCCTTTAATAGGGTGATGAGGGTGCTCGTAACACCCTTGTCTTTATTCTTATTTTAACCGATTTTATAAAAAATTCAAAAGGTTTATAAAATGAATGAAGAAAAATTAAAATCGAAATGGGGCGGAGCACGCCCGGGCGCAGGACGTCCTAAAATAGAAAAACCAAAAAAGATGCATTCATTTAGACTTTCAGATGAAGAATTAAAAGCTGTAAAGGAGGTATTAGCAAAAATGAGAAATAAAGTAATATTATTATTTTGTTTGTTTATAATCGGGTTGCCGACACTTGCAGAACCTCTAAAAGCGACTATTTCATATTCAGAAGAAGATGCAAGAATTGAAGCATTTGAAGGGGTTAGAACTTTATCAATTCAGCATTCAATAGGATGGGATGACCCAAAATACTTTTTTGATTTAAAAACTCAAAATGATGTGTATGCAATTCAGAAAACAACAGCTAAATATATGAAACTATTTCCTTATAATATGTATGATGTTGTATATAAAGATGAATTAAATAAATCATATACATATGAAAAAGAAAATGGAAGATATATACTTTTGGCTACTGAAACAGTTGAATCCATAAAAAACGGAGTAATAAGAACTCTTAAATATGATAGATACGGACATTTATTAAGTGTTTCTCTATATATAAATGCAGATAAAGAAGAAGCATTTGTATTTGATAAAGATAAAAAGCCAATTGCACATTGGGTTGGTGATAAAGGACATGAAATCACAACTAAAACAAAATTATCACGTGAACTTATATATTCTGCACAGTAGTACGTAAGCCTTGGTTATTGTTTTTAATTCCGCTTGATACAATTTGATTTATTGTTTGAGAATTTGCTTTTAATGTTTGGATTACGTCTTTGCCGTCTGTAGATGATTATAAAAATCCGCCGAAGAATTATTGATTGATAAAGATTATGTATAAAGACCAATTTAAACCCGTAAGAATAAGCGATTATTATCGTAATAGAATAGCTAAAGGCTTACGTGATAATCTCTACGAAACTATGTTTAAGCCTATATTTGAGATATTGGACACAAATTCCACAGTCTTAAACGCTAAACAATCAGCCCTAAATGCAGCATTGAATAGCGGACGAGTTTATTATGAGAATGGAGCGTTTAAAGCTGTAGATCGCTATTCAAATGAAGTAGCCGCAGAACTTGAAGCACTCGGCGCAAAGTTCAAATATGGTGCATATTATCTTAATCGTTCATTGTTACCATTAGAGGTCGAAAATACTATCGCTAGGGTAACAGCAAGAGAAAGCGCAAAAATCACCGCTTTAAATACTTTGCTGGCAAAATTAGCTGTTGACCTTACCAAAGCCCAATATAACAAGCTTTTGATTGAAGAAGCTGCTCAATTGATGTTCCAAAAGCTTGAAAAGGATTTGATTGAGTCCACAAGTGAGGGCAAAGTTCCGACTGTGGGAACTTATTATGAAGTGCCCGATTTTGAGATTTCTGATAAGAAAATTAATGAACTAAATAAATTTTACGAAGAAGGGGGAGAGGGAACAGCTCCGGAAATTGATTTGGATAGTGATATTACAGGCATTAATCCGCCACCTTCTACAGAGGATACAAATACAGATACTGACCCTAACCCAAATACAGACTTCGCTGATTATTCCAAAAGCTTAGATGTTTTTAAAGAGGATAAATGGACTAAGAAAATCGCCAAAGATTATGTCTATAACATGAAATTTTGGGTTAAAAAGTGGAAAGCTAAAGAGATTATCAAAATGCGTCGTGATGTACTGGAGATGGTACAATCAGGTGCAAGAATTGAAACCATTGCCAAATATTTTGAAAAAGAATGGAAAGTCGCTAAAGATAAAGCAATGTTTTTGGCACGAAATGAAAGTGAAATCGCTTCATCTGTTTTAAAAGCGGTTCATTATCAACGTCAGGGATTTACACATTTCTTTTGGTTAAAATCTACGTCAAAAGAAAAAAGAGAGCTTCATTTAGAATATGCCAAAGAAAAAGGGAATAAATACGGCATAGGCGGAACAAATATATTCGCATATGATAATCCGCCGCTTATTGAAGAATTGAGAATTAAAAAAGACAAAGGACAATATTATGTAATCCCTAAACCCGGAGGACATAGGGGATTGCCAGGGCAAACATATAATTGTCAATGTAATCAGTTAGGGGTAAAGAACACACAATATTATACCAATCGGAGCAAAATAGAAAATGCTAAAAGAAATTTTTTCACGAAACTTACATACAGAATCAAAAACAGTTTGCAACGCAATCATTACCCTTGGCGATATAGACGATTCGGGGAAGGGGAAGCGTTTTAAATCACGATTTATTCAACCGGGACTTGCAGGTTATCCTGACCAGTTCGGAACTGTTTTAGTAAAAAAGGAAACTCTTGACCAATCTCTTAATACTATTATCGGCGCACCTGTAATAATTAACCATACAGACGTTACAGAGGATAATGCAGACGATTTAAGGGTTGGTGTAATATCTAATGCTTATTATAACGACAATGACGGTTGGTATTGGTGCGAGGGGGTTATCTGGGATGAAACCGCACAGAACCTTATAACCGACAAAAACTGGTCTGTTTCTTGTTCTTATGACTTTTTGGAACAAGACGACGAAGGCGGCACTGAAAACAATATCCCGTATGACAGAGAGTTTACCAAACTAAACTTTGTACATCTTGCTTTAGTTGATAACCCACGCTATGAGCGGGCTAATATCGTGTTTAATTCAAAAGATGAAAAAGATGATATTATTGATGTCAAATTAAATCAAGAATTATACAAACTAGTACAACAATGCAATAACAATAAGTCAACATTAACTAATAAAGATTTAACCCTATTAAAAAGTATTTATAATATTTTAAAGCGCACCAATAATGGTTGGGTTACCTTAAAAGATAAAGTAGATGAAAACGGAAAACCATTGGTAGTATTCATTCCAAGTTATATACCCTCTGGGGGAGCGGCTTTAGATTTTCATAGAAAAATAGCTACAGAAAAACCAAAAGCAAATGTTGTTTATGAGTTTGCACAAACCAAAGCTAATATTTCAGAAGAACAAAAATCTTTTTTAAAAAGTATAATTGGTAATATTTTAGGCAGCTTTAAAGTTGAACCACCATTAAAAGGGGTAAATGTATGTACAATTGGGGGTGGATGTTTAGGAGTTGCAATATCTTCTCGTGAAACACGAACTCTCTCTCTTGATAGTAAAATATTTAAAGATAAAGGTTCTAAAACTTTCAACAAATCTGTAGAGTCAGGTTGGTTAACTAGAACTGATAAAGATGTCATTACTAGTGTATTAACTCACGAACTTGGACATATAATTACTGCCGGAACTGATAAAAAAGAGTTTTGGGATAAAATAAAGGAAATAAAATCAGAATATGTGAAAAACATAGATGTAGAAGATATCTCTAATAAAGATTATATTTCTAAATATGCTAGAACCAATAAAGACGAATTTGTAGCGGAATGTTTTGCCCAAGCAACTCTCTTGAAATCACCGAGCAAATATGCTAAAATGGTTTTAAATGAAATTAATAACAATTTTAAATTAAGTGCAAAAGAAGTCAAACAATTACGATTATTTAATGCTGTAATGGAGGTATTTAATATGAACTTAGAATTTAGTATAAATAATGATAAATCAAATAAAGATTTAGAAATCACCTGGGTTGAAAGTGAAGGTGCAGGGTATTGTTTGACTGAAGAAGACTACAAGAAACGAAAAAAAGAAGTTGAACAACACGCTAAAGAAGAAATGGACAAATAAAAAGTTATAAAATTTAACTATTAAAAGAGCGTTTAACGCTCTTTTTTTATGCAACAATTACACAACTCATAAGGAGAATACTGATGGCACTTTTAGAAGAATTAAAAAAACTTATTAACAACGTCGAAAACGACAAAGGAGACAATATGGTAGACAACGAAAAGACAGATAAGCGCAAGCTTATTGACGAAATCGGCGGTATTTTGAAAGGTAAAGTCGATGAGGAGCTTTGGCGAACAATTATTGGCAAAGCTGAAAAAATTGCTTATGACAAATCCGAAGCAGGTACAGCTGATAATGAATGTCATAAAGACAAAGAAGTTGACAATGAAAAAGTCGATAAACGTGATTTAATCCGTCAAATTATGGCAATTGCAGGCAAACACGAAGATAACGAAGACGTTAGAACAATTGCAAAACTTGCTGAAAAATTAGCTTACGATAAATCAGAAGCAGGAACTTCTGATAACAAAAAAGTAAAAAACGAAACAGAAGACGATAAGAAAGAGAAGTATCGCACGAGTTTTTAGACATGCTTTAAAAAAAATATTTATTTAATGAAAAAATATTTTTCAAATCCTATTTTCTTTAATAATTTTTTGAATTAATAATTACTTGCTCTTAACTCCATAAAGACACACCTTTCTCGAAGTAAGAAAACTCCTGAAAATATTTTTTGCATAAATGTATTAAGAAAATTTTACATACCCAATGTATATATTGAATTAACCATTTTACATTTTATAATTATTACTGACACATATAAAATAAGGACTAAATATGGGATTAAGAGATAAATTTATCGGAGCGGTTAAATATTTTGATAAAGACGGAACAATAAGCAATTATGCAAAAGTTATTCCATATTTCAAAAAATACTGGTTCAGAACAGTTCTGGCACTAGGTTTGGCTATACCTATAGGTTCATTGGATGCAGTTATCGCATTATCTTTAAAACCATATATGGATATTGTTATGGTTGACAAAACCGTTCAATCACCTTGGTATATTCCGTTACTGATTGTTGCATTTACATCTTCTCAAGGATTTTTGAACTATTTATCAACCTATATGAATGAATGGGTTGCAGGTAAAGTTACCAATGACTTGAAAAAAACTCTGTATAATAAGTTAATGCACAAAGACGCCTCTTTCTTTGATTCAAAAACTTCAGGCGATATTATGCGATTATTCAATAATGATGCAAATACCGCATGCGGAAGCCTTTTGAACAATTTAAAAACAGGGATTTCAAGAGTATTTTCATCAATATCATTAATTGCGGTATTATTATACAATTCTTGGATTTTAGCTATCATTGCTATTGTGGTTTTGATTTGTGCAGTAGTTCCTCTAACAAAAATGAGAGCACTTATTAAATCTGTTACCGACAAATCTGAAAGCGTCGGAGGAAAAGTTATTACCGCATACAATGAAGCTTTTTCCGGTAATAAAGTTGTTACAGCGTACAATTTATATAATTATCAAAACAAATCTTTTGATTCTAATTTGGAAAATGTATTCCATCTACGTATGAAAATCACGCAAAAAACAGGTTGGTTATCACCTATGATGCATATAATGGTATCAATAGGTATTGCTGCAGTTATTGGCTTAGGAAGCTATATGATTGTTCAAAAACAAATTACCAGCGGTAACTTTGTATCATTCATTACTGCGCTGATAATGTTGTATACCCCTATTAAACTTCTTGGTAATAACGCTAAAAATATGCAAAGTGCATTACTGGCATTAGAACGTGTTATAAAACAATTAGAAGCAGAACCTAAAATTAGAGATAAAGCCGATTCTGTAAAATTAAACGGACTTAATAATACTATCAAATTTGAAAATGTTAATTTTGAATATAAGAAAAATAAACCTGTATTAAAAGATGTATCGTTTGAAGTTCAAAAGGGTGAAACTTTTGCACTTGTAGGCAATTCCGGAGGAGGAAAAAGTACAATAGTAAACCTAATTCCTCGTTTTTACGATATCAAATCAGGAAAAATCCTTATTGACGGAATTGATGTAAGAGATATTTCGCTTGAATCTTTAAGAAATAATATTTCCATCGTTTTTCAAGACAATTTTTTATTTTCAGGAACAATTAGAGAAAATATAATGATTGGAAACTTAAAAGCAACAGAAGCTGAACTAAACGAAGCAATTAAAGATTCTTACCTTGAAGATTTTATAAAAAGTCTTGATAAAGGATTAGATACCTACATCGGTGAACGTGGAGTTCTTTTATCAGGCGGACAAAAACAAAGAATCGGTATTGCCAGAGCATTTCTAAAAAACGCACCGATATTGATTTTAGACGAAGCTACCAGCGCCCTTGACAATCAAGCAGAAAAAATCGTTCAGCAAGCAATCGAAAATTTGATGAAAGACAGAACAGTATTTGTAATTGCACACAGGCTTACAACAGTACAAAATGCAGACAGAATTGCTGTTATTAAAGATGGTAAATTGGTAGAACTTGGCAGCCACAATGAACTTATGAATATTGATGACGGAGTTTATAAATATCTTTATGACTCACAATTTTCTAAAATCGCAGTTCCTGTATAAAAAATAATTATGACAAATAATTAAGTTAAAAATGATTGTACAATTGACAACAAAAATCTATTATAATAATATGAGTTCAAAAAAGGGAAAAATAATGCAATATAACAACATGACAATGATGATGCAAATGATGATGCAAGGCAAGGAGTCTGGCGGTCGTTGTTGTGTGATGCGAATGTGTTAATCAGAAATAAACAACAAATTAAGCCGCCAGACAGGGCGGCTTTTTTAATGCGTACTGATTAAAACAATAGAAAAGGATTAAAATAAAATGATTACAACAATAAATTCAACCAACATATCAACCCCAAAAATCAAAAAAAATACCTCAAATAATAACATCACATTTCAGGGTGCAGGCAGTGTAAAATTTTTAGACAAATTTATTAAATCACAAGAAAACTTATCTCATACCAGATTTATACAAGGTACAATGACAAACTGGTTTCCTAAGGCGGTTCTATCAAGAAGTGTAGTCGATTTTTGTGAATTTTCATTTTTAGAATTTTTAGAATCAGGATTATTTTATTTTGCCGCACCATTTTTCGGAGAAAATTTATACAGAAACAAATTATTTAAAGCAATTCAACCAAAAAAACTTAAAGAACCGATTATAAAGAATGTTTCAAAAAGTCTTGAAGAAATAGAAAAGACAAACCTTGATAAATCTGTTAAAAACAGATTAAAAACAACAAAAGGCGGGATATTACTTGCTTGTTTAGCAGTTCCGGCATTGGAATACTCTATTGGATTTGCCAAGAATTTATTTACTTTAAAAGTATTCAAAGTTAGTAACTTTGATAATGTTGCAAACTTAAATAAAAATAAAAAAGAAGACAACAATCAACAGCAAAGAGTTGAAAAACACTCAAAATCCGCATTAAAAAAGACAGCAGGTATAATCAGCGGAGGAATTTTGGGAGGATTAGCTCTGGCAAGTTTCGGACATAACTCAAAAGCTGCAATAAAATTTTCAGAAATATTACTTGAACCGGGACAACAAATTTCAAAACTTCTGCATAAATTAAATATTAAATCAGAAAATACAGACAGATTTTTAAAAGAATACTTAAAATTAGATTTCACAAATAATAACGGGAAATTAGCACTTAGCAAAGGTCAATTGGCAGTTATTTGTACAACAGGATTATTCGGATATTCAAGTGCTGCAAAAGACAGAGGGAAATTGGATTTTTATGAAGTTTGGACAAGAGTTCCTCTTGTTGTGTTATATACCATTTTCGGTTCTTCAATACTGGATGCGGGATTTAAAAAATATTTGGCAAAAAAAGGAAAATTTCCTGAACTTATAAAGCATAATGCAGACGGTAGAATTGGTGATATCCCTACAAGAAAAGATTTACCGCAAATAGCCGAAAGACTTTCAAAAATAAATAATACCTCTAAAAATCTTGAACTTGAGAAATTAATCAAACAAAAAGCAGTAATTACCGGAGTTCCATACCTGTTTAGTCTGGTTGCAATGGGATTTACCTTAAGTGCTGTATCCCGAATTTGGACAAAATACAGATATAATCATGGAATAAAATCAGAAGTAAGTCAAAATAACGGACAAGCCCCGTTAAAACTACAGCCTGCATTTGGCGGATTTAATATAAAAACAAGAATATAGAGTTAAATACAGCATTATGACTTACTCCTTTTAGAATATTTTCTTAACAACTTGCCTTATATTTTAAAGTGATATAATATATTATGCTTATTCAATAGGGGAAATCTTATGTCAAGTTCATATGATAGATATAAACAACAAAGAGCAGCACAAAGCACAGGCAGAGAGAGAAAGATAAAGAAAAAAGGAAATTCATTTTTTACAAATTTGAAATTATTTGTACTGACAACAACTGCATTAGCTCTTGCAGGAATTGTAGCATTAAACCTTTATTTATCTTCATTACCGCCAATTGAAAATTTAGAGGATTACAAACCAAATATTGTTACTCAATTTTATTCTCAAGATGGAGAAGTTATAAAAACTTTCACTGCATATTCATATGACAAAGTAGAATTAAAAGATGTTCCCGAAGAACTGCAAAAAGCATTAATCGCAACAGAAGATAAAAACTTTTATAAACATGGCGGTTACGACATTTTTGGTATAATCCGTTCTTCTATCCAAAACGTAATTGCACGTCAAGCCGTACAAGGGGCAAGTACACTTACCCAACAGCTTGCAAGAATTCTGTTCCTGTCAAATGAAAGAACAATGACAAGAAAGATTAAAGAACTTGAAGTTGCGGCAAGAATTGAAAAAACCATTTCAAAAGATCAAATTTTAGAAATGTATTTAAATAATGTTTATTTAGGGGCAGGTGCATATGGAGTTTCTGCCGCATCAAAAATATATTTCAATAAAAAACTTAACCAACTGACACTTCCGGAGCTTGCACTAATTGCAGGTTTGCCACAAGCACCATCGGTTTATAACCCTTATAACAATAAGGATTTAGCAATTCAAAGACGAAATCAAGTCTTGAAAAGAATGCTTACTATGAAATATATAACAGAGGATGAGTACAAAACTGCAATTGAAGCAGATGTTAAATTAAGTTCTCTGCCGCAAATATATACAACAAATAAAGCGCCATACTTTAGTGATTATGTACTAAAAGAACTGCAAAAACTAGGTTTTGAAGAAACAGACATAATACATGGCGGCTACAAAGTAATCACAACTCTTGATTCTAAGGCTCAAAATGCAGCAAACGAATCTATTTTGAATAATTTAAGAGCCTGGGGACTTACCAACAAATCTCATCAGGCTGCAGTATTTTCATTTGATGCAATAGACGGAAAAATTTTAGTATATGCCGGCGGGAAAAACTATTCTGAAAGCCAATATGATAGGGTACAATCAATCAGACCTCCGGGTTCTGCATTCAAACCTATAGTTTATGCAGCAGCAATGGAAAAAGGAATTACACCAAACGACTTGGTAGATGATAGTCCAGTAACAATAGGAAACTGGTCTCCACACAATGCAAGCCACAAATACAGAGGAAAAATTCCTGTATATAAAGCTTTAATGATATCATCAAATGTTTGTGCCGCCAGAATCATACAAAATGTCGGAATTCGTTCTGTAATACAAATGGCAAGGGTTTTAGGCATAACAACACCGCTTGAATACGATTATACAATTTCTCTCGGTTCAAACGGAGTTAAAATGTTTGAATTTGTAAGAGCATATGGAGCTTTTGCTAACGGAGGATATGTAGTTCAACCATACGCTATTGAAAGAATTGAGGATTCAAGAGGCAGAGTTATCTACAGAGCAAGCAAAACAAAAGTTACTCACCAGTTAAGCCTTAAAACAGCAGCAGAAATGACTGCAATGATGAAAACCGTAATTCAATCAGGTACAGGTACAGCTGCAAATATCGGCAGACCTGCAGCAGGCAAAACCGGAACTACTGATGAATGTAAAGATGCTTATTTTGTCGGCTATACTCCTGAAATTGTTACAGGTGTATGGGTTGGAGATGATAATAACAAAAAAATTAATGGATTGTACGGCGGTACAGTTCCTGCGAGAATTTGGAAAGATGTAATGACAGCAGCAACAAACGGTAAAGCTGTTAATGACTTTAACTATCCTCCTGTTGAACTTGCAAATTACCATGGAGATCAAAAAGTTGTCGGAGAGGAAGAAGAAATTCCTGATACTGAAGAAACAGAAGAAACTAAAGCTCCGGATACAACTAGTGAAACTCAAGTACAAGAGGATAAAAAAGATTCAACAGCAGAACAAGCTAAAAAACCGACAGCAACACCAGCTCCGGCAAAAACATCCGCTCCTGTTCCTGCAAAAGAAAATAAATCTACAGCACCTATCCCAATGGCAATTCCTGACAGTTTAAGATAATAGCTTTACCAATATTTAAATATATGATAGACTAGAGTTATGTTTACAGGAATTGTAGAAGAAACAGGGATAATCAGCAGCTTTTCAAAACATACAAATGGTGCTGTTTTGACAATTGAATGCAAAAATGTTCTCCAAGATTCAAAAATCGGAGACAGTATTGCAATTAACGGTGTCTGCCAAACAATAACAAAGTTGACAGATAACTCATTTACAGCGGACGTCAGCGAAGAAACACTTGCAGTTACCACTTTTTCAGAACTAAAAAATAATGATATTGTAAACCTTGAAAGAGCATTAACATTGAGTTCACGACTTGGCGGTCATATTGTAACAGGGCACGTCGATTGTATCGGACGACTTTTGTCATACAAAAAACTCTCTGAATTTTATAATTTTGAATTTGAAATTCCGCAAGATTTTACAAAATATGTTGTCAAAAAAGGTTCAATAACAATCAATGGAATCAGTCTTACTGTTGCAGGAGCAGTAAATAATATAATAAAAATTGCACTAATTCCGCATACCATTGAAAATACAAACCTAAAATATCTAAAATCAGGAGATTATGTTAATATAGAAACAGATATCTTAGCAAAATATGTTGAAAAAATGACACAAACAAATAACAATAGTTCAATAACTATGAATTTTTTACAGGAAAACGGGTTCTTATAATGGAAGAAAAATTTAAATTTGACAGTATAGAAGAAGCTATTATGGATTTTTCCCTCGGAAAACCAATAATTGTAGCCGATGATGAAAATAGAGAAAACGAAGGTGATGTAATAATTTCAGCAGAAAAAGTTACACCCGAAATCGTTAATTTTTTAGCAAGCGAAGTTAAAGGTTTAATATGCCTTGCAATTTCTAATGAAATTGCCCAAAAACTCGACCTTCCTCAAATGGTTGAACAAAATACAGAAGGAATGAAAACAGCTTTTACAATAAGCATAGATGCAGCAGAAAAATATGGAGTTACCACAGGAATTTCTGCTTTTGACAGGGCAAAAACAGTAGAAGTCGCAATTGCACCTGATGCTGTCCCGTCTGATTTAAGACGTCCGGGGCACTTATTCCCATGCGTTGCCAGAGATGGCGGAGTTTTAGAACGTACGGGACACACCGAAGCTGTCGTTGATTTGGCAAAATTATGTAAACACAGACCGGCAGGTCTGATGTGTGAAGTTATTGCACCCGACGGACATATGGCAAGACGTGATTACCTGAGAAAATTTGCAGATGAACACGGTATGAAATTTATCACCGTTGCAGATTTGATTGCATACCGACTTCGTTCGGAAAAACTTGTTACACGTGAAGCTGAAACAACTTTACCGACTCCATACGGAGAATTTAAGCTTTATGCTTTCAAAAATCAACTTAATGGAACAGAACATGTTGCACTGGTAAAAGATGACGGTTCAGATAAAATTCCAGCAGTCAGAGTTCATAGTATGTGCTTAACAGGAGATGTTTTCCATAGTCTTAAATGTGATTGCAATTCACAGTTAAATAATGCACTTAAATATATAAATGATTATGGAAAAGGTGCATTAGTTTATCTTACCGACCACGAAGGCAGAGGAATTGGACTTTGCAACAAAATCAAAGCCTACAAGCTTCAAGAAGAAGGTCAAGATACCATTGAAGCCAACATTTCTTTAGGTTTTAAATCAGATTTAAGAGATTACGGAACTGGGGCACAAATTCTTGTCGATTTGGGTTATACAAATTTCAACTTAATTACAAATAACCCTAAAAAAATAGTCGGACTTGAAGGTTACGGACTTAATGTAAATGATATTATAAAGGTTAATTCTGAAATTACCCCTTATAATCAGCGATACATTGATACTAAAAAAGAAAAAATGCACCACTACTTATAAGGAGTCAGATAAATGTCTAATATAAGAATTTTAACATCGCACGAATATGAAAGTTTTGAAAACTTATACGAAGATTTTCGCAAAAAAGCTGCAACTGATTATAATTTTGAACTTGAACCGCTGGAATATGACGGATTTCTTGAAGCATTGGATAAAGATTTAATAAAAGCTATCGTTTTATACGAAGATGAAGCTCCTGTTGCATTTTTGGTCTATACTACAGCAATTTCAGAAGCAATAGAACTAAATATCATTCACAGTTTAGACAAATCAAAACTTCAAGAGCAAGCAAACGAATTATTGACAAAATTCCTTGATATCACAAAACCATTGAGACGTAATAAAATAGTATGTTACCCGATGCTTGGTGAACAAAAATCACTGATTAGCGTTATCGCAAGACTCGGTTTTAAATTTGTCGGAATAGAAGTTTTAAGATACAAATTTGACAGTAATGCTTCAAAGGAAATTTTTGACAGAGCAAGAATTGTAAAATTACCGGAAGATTACGAACTTGATGCTTGGAAAGATATTTATTTTGAAGATGCAATAGAAGTAATTCAAGAATCTTTCAAAGACAGTTCCGATGCATTGTTTGACCCAAGATTTCAAACATATGAAGGTGTAAAAGATATTATTACAAAAGTTGTGAAAGATGTTTATGCCGAATTTATGCCAAATTCTACAAGTGTTCTTTTGTATAAAGGAAAGGCTGTAGGTTTTGCATTTATGAACTTAACCGGCGGAACAATTGTCAACATCCCGCTTGTAGGAATTAAACAGGAACATCAGGGAAAAGGTTTATCAACAATAATGCTTAAACATTCCATGGATTACATAATGAAAGCCGTAAAACTTTATGCAACACCGATTGCAGAAATCAATACAACAACAGAAACCAACAATCTTCAAGCATTGAGGTTATATAAAAATCTTGGATTTTTGGAAGATTACAGCTATCCGCAATCATATCTTCCTATAGAAAACTAGACTTTTTAGAAAAAATCAGTTAAATTACATGTATGTCATCACTTGATATAAGAAGATTTTTAAATAATTTCACACAGAATTATCATCAACAGACATTCAGTGCTAAAACCGCTTTTGCTGCAGAAAATCAACTTGCCCAAAACACACTTGCCAAAAGTGTTACTCAGAATACCACAGCACAAACTACAGCTCAAACAACATCTCAAACCATTTCAGGTAATCTGCAGCTTAATGCACTTCAAAACATGGATAGAGCGGTTTATGCAAAAGAAGTTTTGCAATTTCCAAAAAATTTAAACGAATTTGTCTATATGATTCAACGAGGGATGACGCAAACTCAATTCAATCAAATGTTTGCAAATCAATTACTTGCTCAAAGAAACACCCTTTCTCAACTTCAAGCACAAATTCTTGCTCAACTGCAAGGATTAAATGTATCAACCGCAAAAGAAATGGTAAATATTCAACTTGCAAGTCAAATTCAACCTGCACTAAGGTCTTTGGAAATTCTCTCGGGCGGAATGATAAAATTAAACGATATTTCGCTTCTATTACAACAAAACGGTAAAGAAGGCTTGACCAAACTTATCATGTCAATGACAGAAGCTTCAAAATCAGGGATAACGGATTTAACTCAAATGAAAGAAATGGCAAAACTGATAAATGCCAGTATTTCTATAGCATCTGAAAACAACCCTCAAAAAACACTAAAACTTTTGCTTATGTTGTATCTTCCGTGGCTTCCGCTTGAGGACTGCGTGGGTTTTGACCTTGAAATCCAATCAAAAAATGATACCGAAGACGAAACCGATAGCATTTTGACAATTAGAATAACCACCATGAATTTCGGAGTTGTCTCAGTAACTTTAATTCTTGAAACATCAAATTCTGTGGATGTTTCGATCGAATGTTCAAAAGAATTTCCAAAACACGAGCTTCAATTAAGAATTGAAGGAGAGCAAAAATTTTATGCAATGGAGTCTGTTGTAAAATTTGAAACTAATGAAAAAGCAGCACCACAGGGGGCGGAGAATCAAAAAACAAGCATTAACATGTCCCAAATAACAGAAATCAATCCATATATGCTTCTTATGGCACACACAATAATCAAACACGTTATAGAAATCGACAATAACAAAACCCTTGGCATTGATTCACATATTGATAATGTTTAATTAAAATATACTGAAATTTGGAATTGTAACAATTTTTTAATGCAGATAACAAAAAATTTTATTTGCGTGGTTTATAAACAAGATAAAGTGAGGATGTTTATATATCTTTACAAACCCTGAAAAAACTGCTATAATCGCAGTAGAAAGAGTTAGTAAATAAGGACAAAGGGGTTAGTCCTAAAAAATATATAGAAGGAGTTAGAAAATGGTAGTAGCACCTGTAAGTAATATTAACTTAAAAACTTACAAAAACAATGTACATTTTGGACATAGAGCAGAGGAAGACGAACAAAACAAAGTATCACACACACCGAAAAAAGCAAGTAATTTTGTAAAAGTTCCTGTGATAGTAATGATGGCAATGTCTCCTGCAATGTTAAACGGCATCTCATCAGCACAAGCACAAGATAACAATTATGAAAGAATGGAATTACTTGCAATGGCATCACCATCCGCCGCTCCACAAAGCACAAGCTCGACTCAAAACAACTATGCATATGGCTGGTCCGGTATAAAAACATACCAAGTTCGATTTGCAAAAGACATAGTTGCAAACGGAACAGGCTACAAAATGGTATATACCGCTTACAACAATAAAAATGCAGACCCAAAACTTGTAGAAAATGTGTACCTGATAAAAAATGGAACGAGTTGCAGTCAACCTGCAGCATTTCCTCCTAAAGTTCAAGCACTTGTATATCATAAATTAGGTAAAGATGAATTTTGCGGAGTACGAGTTAAAGAAGAAATCCGAAAAAAAGATGGTACTTTTACAGGAATGATGGAACGAGAAATAAAACTAAAAGATGAAGATGCAAATCTATTGATTAAACTTTTAGCTGGTACTAGTGAGTGGAAAGATAAAAGTTACATAGTAATGGAAGAAACAACATCACCAAATGTAATGACACCTAGAGTTTTAAAATAGTTTCGGAAAACATTAATTTATGTAAACATTTTTTCATCATTTGAAAACAATCATTAAAAATATTTTTACATGATATATATACTATAAACTAGAGATTGATTATGGCATTAATACATGATGATTTAAACAAAATTCAAAACAGAACAGTTGAAGCTTCGCAAGTAAATAGCGGAGCATCAGCTGTTTCTGAATCTAAAACGCCTATAAAAATCGATTTCAAAGCCATTGCTAAAAATATCAACATACAAGAAGATGTTATTGTTTTAATTGATTCAGAAGATTTTAAAAACTTAGAACTAAATGAACAAATAAAACAATTAAAAGAAAAATTTTTTCCGTCAATTTCTGATGATGAAAAAATTAAGGAATATTTAAATATAGTTAAAGAAGCACTTCAACAAGCGCATAATGAATCCGTAGAAGATAATACTGCAGCTAAACAAGAGCCTACAGCTCAAAACGATACAAAACAGACTGAAGTTACTACAAATGAACAGGAAAATACTGTTCAAAATGATACAAAACAGTCTAAAGCACAATCCGAAGTTGAAACTCTTGCAAATGACTATATTAAGAAGACAAATTTTAAGGGCGATGTAGATGAACTACGTTGTGAATTATTACAAAAAGCTCAAACCGGTGAAATAACAGATGAAGAAAAAGTATTATTAAGTGAACTCTATAAGAACGCTCCAGCAAGTGGAAGTGAACAAAAACAACCTCAAATGTTACTACCATTAAATGATTTACTCAAATTGATTATGAATGGGAATTCTGAAAGTGGTAATAAAAAAGCATTAGAAATTATTGAAGATGCTTATTTTAAAAATAATGAAGATTATAATAAATTAACATCTCAAAAAGATAAAGATAACTATATCAAAAAACAAATGAAGGATATACTAAAAACTCTTGGTATAGATTCAAAAAAGCCTACAAAAGAAAACATTATAGATGTTTTTACGCTACTTCAAACTGCTCAACAAGAAAATAAGCCATTAAACACATATAAAGGAAATAGTAAAGCAGAATTAAATACTATAATTGGTACAGCTCAAGAAAAGATTTTGGGCTCAGTCGTTGGCATGATAACTTCGCAAGATGGATTTAATAATTTAGAAAAAGCAAGCGATAAAGCTCTTTTCACAATGAAAATGATTCTTACTATGACAGATGAAGAATATAAAAAGCTTTCTGCGGATGAACAAGATAAATATGCAGAAAAAAAATTAGATGAATTTATGGTAAAACTTGTTTCTAGTTGGACAAGTATGACTGATAAAGATAAAGAAGCTTTCCTAGAAGTAGCTTTGAAGATGGTTGGAGCTATTATTAAAAAAGGTAATTTGGCAGAACTTAAAAATACCTCACCACTTAGGCAACTTGAGTTTCAGATAGAAATTGCAAAAACAGTAAAAGATTATCCAAAAGACAAACTTGCAATGTTAGAAAAAAAGTATGAAATTTTGAGTAGAATGGACGATCTAGGTATAGAGCAAACTGATACAAATATACTTAGCTACTTAGAACAAGAAAGAAAAAACAGAGAATTAACTCCAGAAGAACAACAAATATATGACGAATGTAAAAAACAAGCAGAACTTAATATTATTGATGATTCTGGTAATAGTATGCTGTCTATTGAAACAGAAGCAAGAACTGCAGGAGATAAATATAAAAATAAAGATGGCACTGTAAATGTTGAAGCATACATTGAAGATCAAGTTAGCATTATACTTTCTGATGAAAAATTACCACCAAAAGAAAAAAATAAAAAACTTAGAGAATTGTACGCAAAAACAGTTTCTGTAGGTGAAGAAGCTAAAACTGCATATACAGATAAAATTGATAATATGTTAAGAGCTGCCGGATGGGATGATGAAGCAATCTCTAAAATAAAACCTAACCATATACATAACAAGCAAGCTATAAATGCTGGATTAAGAAATAAAGGTAAAGAAGCTGGTATAGCACTAAGAAGAAGTCAACAATATGGTTCTGATAAAGAAAAAGAAATATCCGGAAACATCGCCAAAGGCATGCCTGGTATGTTAAAAGATACTGAACAACGTGTAAAATTTGGTGAAGGCATTTATGATATTGACCAATTACGTTCTAAATATAATGAAGGTTTAGCTGATAGAAATCAAATATCAAAAGAAGATGCGTTAGAAACTGCTAGAGGTATTTTTACATCTGACAAAGTATCTGATGCAGATAAAGCTAAGGGTTCTCAAGAATTTATAACTTTTGCAGGTCAAAACGGCGCAGATGAACAATTATATTTTGGTAAAGAATTATCCAAAATTGATAATCCTGCAGTGCTTGAAGGTTTAGGTGCAGCTTCAAATTCAATACAAGACCCTGCTAAAAAAGCACAATATAACAACTATGTTACGACCGCAGCAAAGAATTACCCGCCGGAAGTTCAAGAACGTGTGGCTAAATCTATTGAAACCGGTGAAGTTTCTGCTGAAACTAAAGCTAAGACAGCTTCTTACACAGATTCTAATTCAACTACAACTAAACCGGCTCAAAAACCAAAACAAAATAATCCGGTTGCAGAAGATTCTAGAACAACTCAAGCTCCTACAGTTCAAACAACACCAACCGTTCCAACCGCAGCTTCGGTAAAAACTCCAACTGTTACTCCTGCTGCAGTTAAAAAAGCTAATGATGATACAACTCAAGCTCTTACCGACAAAAGAGACCGAGTTGCTGAAAATATTCTAAGCTACCAAGAAGATGTAAAAAAAGATTTATCAGCAAGAGAAGTTCAAGATATCAAAGAAACCCTTATTGCCATCAGCAAAGGAACTGTTGATGAAAATATGGAAAACCATATGAAAAAAATTATTGCAAATAATAATATTGAAATAATTTACAGAGCTATCTCTAATATGGGTTCTGATATTCTTCAAGCCTTTATTACAGCTTTGACAAGCTACGGTTCTCCTGAAAAAATATTAGCTTTTGCAAATGTAATCAAAGATGATACGGCAATGCTTCAATCACTTTATGCAAAATGTACATCAGAAAGCGTTAGAGCAAGATTATTGAAACTTATGCCTTTAAGCGTAATCTATTCAATGATTGCAACAGGTCAAATTACTAATCTTTCAGAAATTGACCCGTCTTTATTATATGACTTCTTAATGCAAAATATGAGCACAATGAGCTTGAACAGCATCTCAAATTACTTAAAATATCTTCCTTTTGAAGATAGAGAAAGAATTGTTGCAATGCTGAACGGTAATGATGATGAAGTTAATCCTGAAATAGCTTCTAACGATGATTTGGCACAAAACACTCAAGCTATTCAAAAAGCAGAAAAACCTGAACAAGATAAAAATCAACAACCTCAACAAGATGATGTTCAACCGGAAATCAAAGCTAACGAATTAACTGCAATGAGAAATGATGGCACTGAAATTAAACGTAAAACATCATTTGGTGCAGTAAGTTCTACTGATTTTTCTGAAAGTTACGAAGAAGTAACTAACAAAACAGGTTTGAGCCGTTCTGCTCAAGATGAAGTATTAACTCCGGGTTCACCTGAATGGTTAAGAAAATACAACAAGCAACAAGATGTACCACCGACAACAGCATTCACAATGGCAGCATTAGAAGAAGATGACGAGTTAGGAATGCCGTTTGGTTCTACAAAAGTTGGTATGGGTCAAAAAATAAGAAAAAAATACCCACCTCAAAGTTTTAGATTTAACGCTTAATGCATGTTGCTTTTAAATATTTTTTATGTTGTAATTGTCTTACAGCAAGGATTATCTTTGCGAGTTCTATTGAAAGAAGACAATAATAATTGCCGAAAAACATAAGATTAGCAAAATTTGCAGGTTTTTGTTACGGAGTAAAAAGAGCCGTTGAAACCGTTAAAAAATTAAAATCTGAAAACCCTGAACGTAATATCTGTGTGTTAGGTGAACTCATTCACAATACACAGGTTATTGAAGAATTAAATTGTTTAGGGATTAAGTCTTTATCCGAATTACCAAATTCCGGTGATGGAATTTGTGTTGTCAGAAGCCACGGTGAAAGCCCTGAGGTGTTTGAAAAAATTGAAAATGCAGGATTTGAAGTATATGACTTAACTTGTCCTGATGTTAAAAAAGTTCAGCAAAAAGCAATCGAACTTGCAGAGGGCGGATATTATGTTGTTATTGTTGGAAAAGCTCAGCATCCTGAAGTTATCGCAATTAAAGCCAATGCCGACAAATACAGTGATAAAGTTATTGTCGCTGCATCTTCAAAAGAACTTGAACCTTACACTCAGGAGTTAAAAACTCACAAAAAAGTTGGAGTTGTTGTTCAAACAACACAAATGATTTCAACATTAAACGAAATTATTGCTTATCTTACTCCAATAACAAAAGAATTACATATAGCAAATACTATTTGCCAAAGTACCGCAATGCGCCAAACTGAAGCAAAAGAACTTGCAAAAGACAGTGATTTGATGATTGTTGTCGGTTCTAAAAAAAGTGCTAACACAACTCATTTAGCTGAAATTTTAAAAAATATAACAAATACAATTCATATTGAAACAGAAAATGAATTGGAAAATTATAAAGATTTGATTGACAAATCTCAAAATATTTCAATAACAGCAGGAGCATCCACTCCTCAATGCGTTATTGAAAAAGTTATTGAATCAATAAAATAGTATTACAAAAGTCATTAAATAATAAAGAAAAGGAGAAAAAAATGACACAAGCAACATTAGACGAATTTGAAAAACTATTAGAAGAAAGTTTCTCAAATAGCCACTCAGTAGCAGATATCGTAGAAGGTACTGTACTAAAAAAAGATCAAGACGGATACTTAGTAAGTGTTCGTGGAGCAAAAACTGAAGCTTTCTTACCTAACAAAGAAATCTCATCAGCAGAAGAAGAAGCTCCATTAGAAATCGGCGATGTTAAAGAATTTTATGTATTAAAAGAAGAACACGACGAAGACGGAATGTTATTATCATTGAAAAGACTTGCATTTGCACAAGCTTGGGCTCAACTTAACGATGCTAAAGCTCAAGGCGATACAATTCTTGCAAAAGTTGTTTCAGTTGTTAAAGGCGGTGTTTTAGTTGACGTAGCTGATTTAAAAGGCTTCATTCCATCTTCTCAACTTAGAACAGGAACTCCGTTTGATGGTTTAATTGACCAAAAAATCGAAGTTAAAGTATTAGAAGCTGATCCTAAGAAAAACAAACTTATCTTATCTCAAAGACAAGCTGTTGCAGAACAAAGAGACCAAGTTGTTGATAACATTTTAGCTTCATTAGAAGTTGACCAAGTTGTTAAAGGTGAAGTTGTAAGAATTGCAGATTTCGGTGCTTTCGTTGATATTAACGGTATTGACGGATTACTTCCTATTTCTGAAATTTCTTGGCAAAGAATTAAACACCCTTCAGATATTATTTCTTTAGGCGAAACTTTAGAAGTTAAAATTATTAAAATTGACAGCGAATTAAAGAGAATTTCACTTTCATTAAAAAGAATGGGTGAAGATCCATGGCAACAAATCGAAGGACAATTCTCAGAAGGTCAAATCATCACAGGAACAGTTAATAAAGTAACCGGATTTGGTGCTTTCATCAACATCTTCCCTGGTGTAGAAGCATTACTTCCTGTTTCTGAAATGGCTGAAGAAAACGTTAATCCGTTCAACAAATACAAAGTTGGCGACAGTGTAGAAGTTCTTATTAAAAAATTCACACCACAAGAACACAGAATTGCACTAAGCGTTAAAGATATTAACAAAGAAGATTCAGCTGAATAAGTTGGTTGATTAAATAATAAAGAAATGGACGGGTTTTATGAAATTCGTCCATTTTTTGTAGCAAAAAATATTTTTACGGATTTTAAAACAAATATGAAAATAATATCAAAAATTAAAACATATCTAAACACACCATCAAAATGCTTTATACCAAAATGTAAAGCTCATTGTTGTACCAATGCTCCGTTACCGGAGGATTTTTTACCAAAACATCCCGATAAAATCCAACGAAACATCTACAGCGGTATAAATATAGGTCAAAACGACCCCCATGATACATTCAATTCAGTAATTTATAACACTACAAGAAATCCGATACAGCTTATCGGAGTAGACCAAAACGGAAACTCTGTTGTTGGTATTCCGCCTAATGTATTAAAAGAATTGCAGATAAAAAGTATGGAACAAATTCAACAATTAATGGAACGTTATAACCAATTTGATAATTATTGTCCGTTTATTACTCCATACGGAAGATGTAATGTTTATTCCGAACGTCCGCAAATTTGCAGGGATTTTGGAACATTACCGGACTCAATTAATCATTGCAGTGAAAAAGCAACTCCGTTAGAAGTCTTTAAATCCAAACTATCTTTTCATCTTGAAGCTTTTAAATCAACCCCAAAATATATCTGCCAAGATTTAAAAACACTATTTAATAAAATATTTACAAAAAATAAACATCAAAATACTTAGTTTACAAAATATATAAAAAGAAAAAGGTGCTAACATAGCACCTTTTTCTTTTTAGAACTATTCTTTACTAGTTAGATTTTTTAATACTAAAGCCTTGCATTCCAAATGCTTTATCTAAGGATGTTTGCGATGGTCCATTAGGGTTTTCCATATTTTGAAAAACTGTTGGAACACCACTTGAAAACATCTGCATTGAGTTATTAGTTTCGTCAGTTTTTTTAGGTGTTATTGGAGTATCAACACAATCAATTTTTCCATCACTTTCCCAGTCAATGAAAGTATTTTTTCCAATTTTAATACTTGTAGCTTTAGTTGTTACGCCATTTGCATTTGTACAATCCCAAACAGTAACTTGTACACCATTTGAATATTTTGTTACTTGACCATATTTATCAGCCTTATTAAAAGGATGATAAGTACTTTTTCCAGTTACCTTAGCTCCTTTTGTAGCCTGTTTCAAAGCAGCCTTTAACTCAGGTTTTTTAGCTGCATCAAAGTATGTTCTTCCCTCAGAATAAGTTCCGTTTAAATTTAATCCCATATTTATTCCCCCGCATAATATCCTCACATATATAAAGTATATATTTTTTATAAAAATGCTTTTTTGCTGATATCGAAGTTACAAATCTTAACACCAAATTTGAAAGTTAAAATTATTTAAGTAATTATTTCTTGTAGTAAAAATTTTTTCATGATAGCATAATCACATATAAGATATGAAAAATATATGAGGTAAAATATGCAAGCCCGCAGAGCATCAAGAGAATTAGCATTTATTCTGTTTTCACAATTTGATAAAAAAATTACAACTTACACAAAAGAAAACTTAGATGACATTATCTTAAAATCAGTCAGAATACTTTCAAGCAGTGCAACTGATAGTCTTAAGCTTTCTCTTGGAACGTTGATTGATATGAAAAACAAAATTGATGACTATGAAGCAGAACACGAAACAAATTTAAACAGACCTCTTGAGGCTGCTAATGTTCCAGTTCCGATGCTGATGACATCAGATATGGCAAGTAAAATTGATGAAATGATTGAAGTTGCTGAAAAAGCACTTTTAGCTTTGGAAATTGCAGAATTTACCACACTTGAATCTCAAAATGAAGTTCAAGATTACGCTATCAAAATTGCTGAAACTTTCCAAAAAAATCACGATGAAATTGATGGAATGATAAAAAAATATTCTACAGGATGGGACTTTGAAAGACTTATTAAAATGGATAAAGATATCCTTAGAATTGCAATTTCTGAACTCTTATACATTAAAGAAGCACCAATGAAAGTTGTTGTTGATGAAGCTGTTGAGCTTGCTAAGAAATATTCAACAGAAGACAGTTCATCATTTATAAATGGAGTGCTTGCAAAAATTATTCTTGAAAACGGAATTAAGGATTAGTAGTTTTTTTAACATAACTTCCCAAAAATTCTTCAAGCAATTGTGTTTTTTCAGAGCCAATAACACTGAAAGATATGGTTTCTTTGTGTAATTTAATACGAAATATTGCACAATTAAATACAACCATTTTATTACTCATAAAAAACACGACAACAGGTTTTCTCTTTTCTACATTGAAATTCTGGATTTCAGTCAATGGAATCCCGATACCATTTATCATCAAATATTCACCAATAATTTTTACCTCGTCTTGTTTTTTTAATTTGTTTATAATCAAAAATCTCGGAAGATAAATTGCTGTAAAAATCACAGTAACAAGTACAAAAACCAATAAACTGATTCTGTGTAAAAACAATAAATATACTGCGAAAAATTCAATTAAAGAATAAAATGCAACAATTCCGAGAATAATCATCACCGGTCGTTCTTCTATATTTGGTCTAAAATTTTCTTTCATCCATACTCCAATAAAATTTTATTTTTATTTAGAAAAAGGTTTCACATTATATTTATCCATCAGCGAATTCTTTTTATGAGAAGAAATTACAACTCCAATAACTGTACCTGATACAGCACCCAATGTCAATGATGCCGCAATCCATTTTAGAGACCGCTTTTTGAGAGTTGCAGCAATAGCTCCAATAGCACTAATCGCAATAGCAACTGTTGTAAACTTTAATAATGTTTTTTCTTGTGCATTATATTTTTTTACAAATTCATCGGCTTTAGATTTTTCAATCTCATAACTTGGAGTATACTTCGGTCTATCCGGACCTTTTCTAAAATCCAGCCGAACTTTACTACTATCAATACTCGGACCTATTTCTAATCTCATAGTCTTAACTTAACTCTACTTCTAATATTTTTAAATTGCCTTATTTTCTCAAGATTTTTGCTGACAATCTATTAAACAGCTCTCCTGCATATTCCATTTTAAACAATAAATTCAACGGAATATAAACGCCCAAACAGACAATTGCTATAGTAATTATTTTGATAACTTCAAACAAAATCTTTGGAAGATTTATAAAATTATCAAATCCAACGGCGCACAAAAAGCAAACCGTAAGTGCTATTATACCTGAAACACACATTTTAAACAAGTTTTTAAACAATGATTTATAATCCATTTTCATTTTTTTATTTATCAAAATTCCAAGCACACAAGCATTGAACAATGTAACAAGAGAAGTCGAAAGTGTAATTCCGCCAATACCAAAGTGCATTTGAGATATTAAAATCCAGTTCAATAAAAGTTTTAAAACTATTGATGAAAAAGCAACAATAAACGGGGTTGCAGAATCATTAAACGAATAATAAACTCTTGTAATAGAATCTCTAAATACATACGGAATTATTGAAACCGATAAAAACCACAAAGCTTCAGTTACCATAAAAGTAGCGGTCGAATCAAACACACCATGTTCAAAAACAAGTCTGACAGCATCCATTCCGACAGTTAGAATTCCTATAATTATCGGGATTGCACCAAAAAACAGAACCCCTACACCTTTATTAAAATAATTTTTTATTCCATCAAAATCATTATCCGCAACAAGTCTTGCAAAAATAGGGAACAACGGTACTAAAAACGCAGTAACCAAAATTCCGACAGGAAATTGGAAAACTCTGTTTGCATAACCGATTGCAGTCCAAGCACCCTCCGAAATTGACGAGGTAAAAAACATATCAACATAGATATGAATTTGACCGACAGTTGAGCTTAAAACAGCCGGAAAAAGAAGTTCACAAATTTCCTTAAAATGTGCATTATTTGTAAATTCAAAACACGGTTTCAAACGATAACCCAATTTTCTAATGTTCGGATATTGAATTATCAACTGCAAAATTGCCCCAATAGTCGTAGCATACGCCAAAGCATAGCCCTTTTGATCATTCGGCACAGCAATAACAACCCCGATTATTGCAAGACTCATAATAATCGGAGATAAATTCGGTAACATAAATTGCCTGTATATAATCAAAATTCCATAATAAATTCCGACAATACCGCCAATTACCAAAAGCGGTGTCATAATCTTCAAATGTGCCGCAGCCAGACTAACCATTTCAGCAGAACCACCGGATATTATCAATCCCATAATCTGTTTTGGGAATATAAATATTAAAGCTGACAAAACAAGAAAAAAGATTATCGTTGCATTCATAAAAATTGAATACAAACGATTAACTTCATCTGTCGGTTTATCTTTCAAGTTTGGAATAAGTTTTGAAAAAATTGCAACCGTTGCACTATGAAAAGGTCCGCCAACACCGCCCAATAAGATTAAAGATAATGACGGAATTTGATATGCGTAATAATAAGCATCCGATACCAACGAAGCACCATAATAATTTGCGATGATGATATCACGCACAAATCCGATAAGTTTACTCACAATTGTAACAACTGCAATCAACCATGCAGCTTTCAATACACTTGGTGCTTTATTATCTTCTGTTATTATATTTTCACTCATTAGTTATCCAATTCTACATATATTCTTACAGCTTTATTTGTACCCTGTCTTATCGGATATGAAAAAACTATTGTATTTATCCCCTTTTGTAAATACCTTGAAATATCAACTTTTTCATACCTTTGTTTTGTACCTAATGTTATTTTCTCATCAACACCATTAATACAAGTATCAATATATTCCATTTTATATTTATTATCAACATTTAGATAAACTTTCTCATCTTTTTTCCAAAAAGTTTGGGTAAGTTTATTTTGATTACTTGCACTTGATAAAATAAAAGGTTCAGTGCCAAGTGAAATATTAGAATAATAATGCTTCAAAATCTTATCATAAGACATACCGAGTTCTTTACCCATATAACCTGCACCGTATTGGCTCATACCTACACCATGCCCGAAACCTCCACCGTATGCTTTAACATAAATTAAATCACCGTTTTCATCATATTCGTGTTCAAAAACCAAATTAGCACTTGGCAAAGCTTTTCCGTCTTTCTTAAATAATCGTCTTATCACAAGTTCTTTTTGAACTATATAATTTCCTGAATCTGTTTGAATTTCAAGTTCTATAATTTTACCTGAATTTCCACGCTTCAAAACATTTATTTTTTTTATAATCCCGATTGTCTGTCCTTTTGGAACTACCGGTTTTACAAATCCTGTGGCAGATTGTTCCGCTATATTATTTTGAACGGCATCTTGAATTTCTTGCCCGTTCCATTCACGCTCCCACCTGTAATATGAAGACTTCACATCATAAGATTTCGGTTTTGATTTATAAAACTTTGCAGCTGCTTCTTCAGTATTTAACGGCTGAAAATCAGAATTATCGGGCTTTGCAATAAGATAAGGTTTTTCATCAGACGGGAATTTCTTTGTAATAGGGTCAGAAAAAGCATTTGAATAACTCTCAGTATATCCGCCTGCGGTTGAAGAATACTGTGCCAAAATTAAATTCCATCCGTATAATGCAACAATTCCCAAAGTTTCATTTACAGCTCTGTCTGATAGTTCCTTTTCGGTATTTGCACCGAAATATACTTGACTTGCAACAGAATCTACAACATCGTAATTAGGATTCGCTTTAACTCTCGGTGATAATACATAATTTCTTGCGGCAACACTTTGAGCTTTTAAAGCTTCCAAACCAAAACTCACCGGCATCTCATTCGGCACAACACCCTTTAAATATTGTTCAAGTTCAATTGAATTAACGATATGAAATTTTCCGGTCTTTGCTGATGGAACAAGCTCAATCTGTCCACGATACAAAGCACTTTTGCCTGCTCTTTTTAAACCGTTCACTCCGATTAATCCAAAATCTGTCTTGAAAATAATCGGTCCGGAAACCTTTGCAATAACTTCATCTTCACAATCTTTTAAAACAAAAATATTACCAACCATTGATATTTTAATAATATTTTCACTATCATAAGTATTTATATAGGTTTTGTTATTATATAATTCAAACTCACCAGTACCGTATATTTCAGCACTATCCCAAAAATAAGATGCAAAATTATTTGTACCAATTCCAACCCTTACCACCTTTGATGAAGGATTTGAAATATACTGATTATATCCGGCATCTTTTGCAATCTGCATCGTAACCTGCGGAATATTTCCAATGTATGATGCCTGCGCCACTCCCCCGAAAATTAAAATATTAAGAAATAAAAGTATTCCAAACCATCTCATAAAACTATTATATGACAAAAATTATTTATTAAAAATATAAAACCTCTATTATAAAAATTTTAATCTTTTTTCATATAATCTTCAAAATGCCTGATTTTAACGGTATACCCACATCCGTCATGCATTTTCGCAGGATAAATTATTTTCCTTGCAGGATAATTTTTACACATCCTCAACCGATGTTTATAATCCGAACATAACCCCTCCGAAGTAACTAACTTACATGCAAAAATCAAATTACCGTATTCATCTTTACCTTTTATATAAAACCTTTTATAAGCAGGATACAAAAACTGCATAATTTTAAATTCTTTTTCTGTATATGTGTCTACACTGTACATATAATTACAACATTTTCCACATTTTTTGCACTCTCCTGTTATTTCATAAGTCAATTTTTCAGGAACAAAATAAGATAAAATTTCATAAATTATTGACTTTACAACATTTAGCATAACAATATCCATTACAAAAATACATAAACTTAAATAACATTATTATATAAACAAAGAATTTTGTGTATAATGAAGTTATGAGGAGTAATGGTAACATAAGATTATATGCGTGGGTTGAATTTATCATATGGCTTTTTGTCATTGCAATCCTTGTTTTTGGGATTAGATACAGCCATTACCAAAAACAGAAAGACTTCAAAAATTACCAAATATTTATGGAAGATGTTGACGGACTTATTGTCGGTTCACCTGTGAGATTTTTAGGGGTTCAAGTCGGATATGTCAAAAAAATTCAACTGCTTTCAAATGACGTTTATATCAAATTTACGGTTACACAAAAAGATTTACTGTTACCTCAAGGATCTATTGCAACAATTGAAGGGAGCGGACTTGGCGGTTCAAAATCTTTAGAAATTTATCCGCCTGATAAAAATTCTCCAACAGACAAAATTATCGCATCAAAAGACCCGACAAGATTATCAAAAGTAATGGGACTGTTTGATAATATCTTCAAAGCGTTAGATTCTATTATAACAACATTAAACTACGCTTCAAATGAGTTTGAAATAACTTCAGAGGGCAAAGTTCCTCAAAATATAGTAACTCCGGTTGAACAAAATAAAGCACTGGATGATCTTAATAAGACATTAGATACAATAAAAAGTACTGAACAAAAATTTATGAGAAATTTTAAAGAAAAATAATTTAGGAGAGAATATGAATCCAGAAAAAGTCAGAGTAATAAATAATCCGGTTATACATTTAAATCTTTGCACAATGAGAGACAAAAACACCGATAGTCAGGGTGTAAGAATTGCAACAAGAAAAATTACAAGATGTCTGCTTTATGAAGCAGCAAAAAACTTGCCATTAGTTGACAAAGAAGTTACAACACCACTAACAACATTTACGGCAAAAACAGTAGACCCGAATATCAATCTTATAATTTCTCCAATACTTCGTGCAGGTTTAATTTTCACAGATGAAGCAATAGATATTCTACCACAGGCTACAATTCGCCATATAGGAATGTATAGAGATGAAAAAACTCTAAAACCTGTTTGGTATTATAATAAAGTTCCAATGGAAGCAGAAAATCCTGAAAAATTCTATATTTATATAACCGACCCGATGCTAGCGACAGGGAATTCTCTAATTGCAGCTATTGATTTGTATGCACAAAAAGGTATTCCTATAAATAATATAAAATGTATTTGTATAATTGCCGCACCACAAGGAATTGAAAATATCCAAAAACATTACCCTGATATAGAAATAATAACAGCCTCGGTAGATTCTCACCTTAACGAAAAAGGTTACATTGTTCCGGGAATGGGCGATGCCGGAGATAGAATTTTTAATACATAAAAATTATTAAAAAATTTCTTAACCTCGAACTATTATTAAATTTTTAAATTATCTTTAGGTTTAAAATAATAATATAGAAATCTAAAGGAGACATTTAATGGACAAAATCTCAACATTAACAGAACGAGAAGTAAAAATTCTTAATCTTGTCAAAGAAGAACTAACGAATCAAGAAATAGCTAAAATATTAAATATTTCATTCCACACAGTAAAAGCTCATCTTTCATCAATAAACAGAAAACTTGAAACAAACAGTAAATTAGGTGCTGTGTTGGAAGCAGTTAAAGCCGGATATATAAAAATATAAATTGCTTATAAAGTCCGAACTTAAGAATATATAAATGCTGACTTTTAGAAGTGAGCACGTTTATGTTTAATCCAATACCAAACTCATAAACGGCATTACTTTCTGTGCAAAAATTATTAGAGCAATATTTTCATAACGGATTAATTTAAGATTATTCAAATAAATCAAGAAAATTTGCATAAAAAATAAAAAGAAGGGGGTTTACAAAAAAAAATCAGCATGTAGAATAAGAAGTGTGAGGAATAAAAATTCCGACCAAACTCTTAAATGGGGGTTTAGCTCAGCTGGTAGAGCACCTGCTTTGCACGCAGGGGGTCAGGAGT
>CAZUKK010000021.1:0-34816 GCA_964620875.1 uncultured Clostridium sp. | reverse complement strand
AACCTGCAAGAAGAATACCTTTAGCTGATCCGGTATATAACAGCGTTGATATTTCAAAATTTATTAATAGAATTATGAGACGTGGTAAAAAATCTTTAGCTGAAAAGATTTTCTACGGTACTATGGAAAGAATTAAAGAAAGAACTAATGAAAATCCAATCGAGATTTTCCAAAAGGCTATGACAAATGCTACTCCTTTATTAGAAGTTAAAGCTCGTCGTATCGGTGGTTCTACATACCAAGTTCCAATCGAAGTTAATGCTGATAGAGGTTTTGCTCTTTCTTCTTCTTGGTTGATTGAATCAGCTAAGAAAAGAGGCGGTAAATCATTTATTGACAAATTAACTAATGAGTTAATTGATGCTTCAAACGGACAAGGTGCAGCTTGCAAAAAACGTGAAGATACTCACAAAATGGCTGAAGCTAACAAAGCTTTTGCTCACTATAGATACTAATTTATTAGTTAATATAAGAAAGCTCCCAAGAAATTGGGAGCTTTTTATTATTTATTGTCATAGATTTTTAAATATTCTATTATTTTGTCTGATTCATATAGTCTGTCATCTGTTTCTTCGTTGTATAAAAACGGAACTTGTTCTTTCCCTCCGATTGCAATTAAATCTTTTTTATAATCACTGTTTTTATTAATGTCGTATTTTCTGTAATTTATTCCTTTTTCGTCCAGATAAGCCATTACTTTTTGACAGTATGGACAGCTTTCCATAATATACAAATCAAACATTTTTACCTCCTTTTTGTTTTAGATTATCAATGATTTTGAGATATTTCATTCCTCTGTAGGGTGAAATTATAGTTGTGAATATGTCAATTGCAAAAATATGTTTTTTGTATTAAACTCGGTGATATGAGTAAGAAGAATGTATTATTTGTTTTCGGTACAAGACCGGAAGTTATAAAATTAGCACCTATTATATTGCAAATGCGTAAAACCCCTGACAAATACAGGGTTATTATTTGCAATACAGAGCAACAAAAAGAGTTATCCAATCAAACGTTGTCATATTTTGGGCTTCAAGCTGATATTAATCTTGATTGTATGCGCCCTGATCAGTCGCTTATTGAGGTTCAATCTCGAATTTTGACTTGTTTAGATAAAGTTTATAAAGATAACAAAATTGATGCTACTATTGTTCAAGGTGATACAATGACTGTTTTATGTGGAGCATTAGCTAGTTTTTATAATAAAATTCCGGTATTTCATGTAGAGGCAGGATTGCGTTCGTATGATATTTTTGAACCGTTTCCTGAGGAAGTTATGCGTCAGATGACATCACGTGTTGCTCAGCTTCATTTTGCACCTACTGAAAAGAATAAGCAAGCTTTACTTAGTGAGGATATTTCTGGAAATAAAATATTTGTAACAGGTAATACTGTTATTGATGCGTTATTTTGCTTGTCGCCTGAAACGATGGAGCAGGCTAAAAAATATTTTGATTCTAAAAATATTGAAGTGAATGATAAATTAGTATTGATTACGGTACATCGACGAGAAAATCATGGTGAAAGAATTGATAGAATTTTAGAGGCTATTGAATATCTTGTTAAGGCTTTTCCTGATCATTCTTTTGTTATCCCTGTTCATCCAAATCCTAATGTAAAATGTAAAATATATTCAAAATTATCGGAGTATAAAAATGTTTATTTGTTAACTCCGTTAGATTATCCGTATTTAGTTTATTTAATGAAGAATGCAAAACTGATTTTGACTGATTCGGGTGGAATTCAGGAAGAAGCACCATCTTTTGGCTGTCCGACTCTTGTTATGCGCTATGAAACAGAGCGTCAAGAAGGTGTTGATGCCGGTGTTTCTGTTTTGGTTGGTGCTGAGTATGATAAGATTACATCTTATTCTTCCGAGATTTTATCAAAAGCTAGAAGCCAATCTCGTTTAAAGGCTCAAAATCCGTATGGAACAGGTGATTCTGCACAAATTATTGAAAATATTATTTCAGAATATTTTGCTAAACATTAAAATAAAGGCAAGTTTTTCAACTTGCCGTTAATAAAATGTTTTAGGGATATATTTAAGTTTTTGAGGTTTAAGTCTTTATTTTAGCATTGATGCTGTTAATCTTTCGTCAATTTTTCTGTCGATTTTTTTCAGCATCTTTTTCATTCTGAAATCTTTGCTGGCCGTGATATCTGGGTTGGTTACCAGCTGATTTTTGTAACGTCTGTATAGTTCAATTTCTCGTTCTTTAATATCTTTTTTGATAAGTATTTTATCTTCTTCTTCTGAAATTTCTTTGGAAATTCTGAATATTACGGCAAATAATGCTATAACAAACATTCCCCAAATAATTTTATCAATCGGTAGAGATTCTCCAACTATTGTTGTTTCTCCGACAATTGGGTCTATAATCAATGTTGAATTTCTTATGTTATCAGCTTTGATATATATTTTTAATTTGTTAGGTGCTGAGTTTTCAATAATTAAACTATCAATATTGTTAGTGCCCTTATAAAGTGCGTTTACTGTTTCAGCTGAACCCATTCCGTTGATATTCATAACCAGTTCATTTTCTGATGGTGATTTCTTACTGATTTTTGCAATCTTGTCAGAACCGAATATTATATTATAGCCATCATTATTTTTTTCAAGTGTTATTGTGTGCAAATTGTTTTCTGCAGCATTTACTGTTGCACCGGTGAATATAAACGTAATTAAGAATGTGAATATTAAAAATAATCTTTTCAATTTTATCCCTCCCTAATCTACACATTTATACTACAACTATCTGTGAGCATGTACATCAATCTTTGGGTGTAGAGAATGAGGATGATTTTATTTCACTGTTAATTATTAACTTTTGTAACGAAAATAATACATGCTGAAATTCGATATTTTTTTTAACCTTTATATAAGTGTAAAACGAAACACGAGATATTAGGAGCTAAAAATGATTTTACTATTTGGTAACAAACAAGCTAAAACTAACAATAATGCTTCAAAAGCAAACAAAACTCAAAACGTTAGAAATAATCCGGTTGAAAATTCAGGTATTTTAGCAATGAGTTTAAGCCAAGCAAAAAGTTTGTTAACGATGGGTGAATTCGATACTTTTATTTCTTCACATCCTGTAGCAATTGATTTTGCAATGTATTCAAATTGTGATTTTGAATCAGGTGAAGACTCAGGATTTCTAAGTTCATTTTCTTCTGCAGTTGCGTTCCTAGGTGATTGCGGTTTCTCATCAGGTGGGTTTGATTGTGGCGGTGCTTCGTTTGCCGGTGCATCTTGCGGAGCTTCTTCTTCCTTTTCTTCCGTAGGATAAACCAAAATTCAAGATTGATTATGATGATGATAAAAAGGGCAGAATTCATATTCTGTCCTTTTGCTTTTAAATCTATACCTTGGAATCTTTTTCCTGTCATCCTGAACTTGTTTCACGATCTATTTATAAACAAAATCATAAATATATAGATTCCGAACTGAATTCGGAATGACATGTTCTGTTATTTAATCTTGTTAATTATTAATTGTAACATTATCTTAACAATTGCCTTTAAATCCTAAAGTTTAGCGAAAAATTGCCGATATTTAATGTAAGAAAACATTAAGGAAATTGAAAGGATACGTTAATTATGGGAATGGCAGCATCTCAAGCTAGATTATTAACTCTGACAGCTAGATTAGCTGATAACGAACTTCGTTCTCAAACGATTAATAATGCTAAAATGCGCTTAGCAACCGAAAGTTCCAGAGCGAGTGAAAATTATATCAACGCATTAAATAACGCTACCCTTAAGTTTGCCAGCTATGATGAAGTTGGTAATTTGCAGTCTCAAGCATTAACATTCAATGCTTTAACTGCATACAGTTCAAATAATACCCAATATGGTTTGGTAAATTCTTCAGGACAATTATTGGTTTCTGAAGCTGAAGCTGCGATGTTCCAAGCTGCTAACGGTAACTTGAATGAATACTTGAAAGCTCATGGCTTGGAATATAATACAACTTACTTTGACAATGTTGGTGATATCAGAAACCCTGAATATCCAACACCGTTCAAAGTTATTCCTTCTGAAAATTTACAACAATACTACGAAGAATATGTAACTTACCAAATGTCAAAAGAAGTTGAAGATTATGAAAAATCTTTCAATAACTATACAAAATCATACAATACAATTGTTAAAGAATTAGAATCCCCTATTTCTAATTATTTAACTGCAGGTTATTCTTTTGCTGCAACTTATGATACCACTAAAACTGATGTAATACATAATATTATAGAAGGAATGCGCTCTGCGTATGCTAATACAAATAATGTCTTTTGTCCGAGCAATGATTTGACTAAGAGCTTTTTAAAAGATTCTGAAGCTTTAGATAAATATATTGAGAATAGTTTTGAAAATGATTATAAGCCTGAAAAAAGTAATGGTTTATATACCGGTAAATTAATAATGACAGATAACGGTCAAGCTGACAAAGTAAGTAATACCTGTTGGGAGATCAATGGTGATATTAAAATATCACAAGATGATTTGGGTGTATGGCATGTTGAAACAATTGCAACACCTGAATACGGCGAAGATGGTGAGACTGTAATTGCAAATGTTCAAGGTAATATTCAAGGAGTCCCTATTATTGTTGGCAATACTGCTACATTTACATATCAAGAACCTGATGGCGAAGATGATAATGGTAATACAATTTCAGGACAGATTTATGAGTATAAAGTAGATCTTACTAATGGCTCATATTCACAAACTCAAACTGTTGATGCCGCAACAGGTATTGAAGAATTAAAGAACTTAAATGAGTCAATTTTGGAAGCTATTAAGACTGATTTTAATTATGATAAATTCGCTGAATATTTAATTAAAGCTTACGATAATTATAAAGAGAATAAAGAGGCTTGGTTTCAGGCAAAAGTAAATCCAAATGACTTAACTAAACAAATACGTCTTGATGGTAAAATTGTTCCTCTATCAGTTGTTAACCTGATTGTTGATGGTAAAATTTCAGAGGATTTAAAAGATTCACTTTATATGTACACAGATTCTAAAAGTTTATTCTTCTCATCAATGTTTAAAGATGGTGCTAATACTGAGTCAACAAAAAAAGTAAAAATAGAAGCTGAGGCTGAAGGTGAAGATACTGAAGTTCCTGTTGGTATAACTTTACAAGAGGCAATTTATAAAGGTTATATTGATGAAGAATCATTGGCAGATCCTCATTATGTATTAGTAACTGCAGAAGAATACGGATTTAAATTATCAGAATCCTTCAATACAGTTGTTAAATCATTTATAGTTGATTGCATGATTGATGAATACGGTGAACCAAAATATGCTTGGGTTGATGCAAATGATACTCAAAATACAGGTAATGCTGATACAAAAGCTCAATGGTATACAAATTTATTCAAAAGAATGCAACAAGGTTACAGAACATTAGAAGATGGTTTGGCTGCATCTAAAGAGTGGATTGAATATGCTATGGAAAGCGGTCTTGTAACAATGGAACAAGTTAGCAAATCATTTACTTGGAATGCTCTTGATTACAAAACATGTACAAAAATTACAGAAGAAACAGATAATGAAGCTGTTGCAAGAGCTGAAGCAGAATACACAAGAGCAATGAATGATATCAAAGCTAAAGATAATATGTTCGATTTACAATTGAAAAATATTGATACAGAACACTCTGCTATACAACAAGAATATGATTCTGTTAAGAATGTAATCACTAAAAATATTGAACGTACTATGAAATTTGATCAAAACGGTTAATATTTTCCAAAAATTATTCAGATTTAAAGACACGTAATTCTATTGAGAAATTACGTGTCTGTTTTTTCCTGAAAACCACACAGGTACTTGAAATTTTAGATTGATTATATACAATAATTATAGGTTTAGTTATAGTATTAATGCGAGGATTTAGGGATTTAATGATTACGTTTGAGTACAAAAACGCAGATTCGTTTGTTGTTGGTCCGGAAAACGGACTTAATATTGAAGAAGAGTTTTCAAGATATCAAGATAAAATTACTGAAATTATTACAGACTTAAATAAAAACAAAGATAAGCCGAATCGCTGGTTACAGTGGATGAACCTTGGATATAACGAAGAAACCTTATGGTATGTAAAAGAATATGCATCTATTGTTAGGGGCAGGTTTGATAATGTTTTAATCCTTGGTATAGGCGGGTCTGCTCTTGGCGGAATTGCAATATCAGAAGCCTTGCTTAAACCTTATTGGAATATGTTGACAAAAGAACAGCGTGAAAATTATCCGAGAATATTTTTTCTTGATAATATTGACCCAGACTCGATGAATGGATTGTTAGATATTTTAGATTTATCAAAAACATTGGTTAATGTTATTACAAAATCAGGGTCAACTGCTGAAACGATGTCTCAATTTATGATATTGAAAGATCGTTTGGAAAAAGAATTAGGAGATGATTACCGTAAAAATATTGTAGCTACAACTGATAGTCATACCGGTGTGTTAAGACAAATTGCAGAACAAGAAGGTTATAAAACTTTTGTTGTTCCTGATGATGTGGGCGGAAGATTTTCGGTATTTTCAGCTGTAGGATTATTACCGTTAGCTCTTGTTGGTATTGATATTGATGAAATTGTAAATGGAATTAAAGATATGGATTTAGCCTTAAAAAATACTGATATAAGGCAAAATATTGCAGCGCAAAATGCTTTAATTCAATATCTTATGGATACAAAGCTCGGTAAAAATATTTCTGTTATGATGCCGTATTCAAGCAGGTTAAAATATGTTTCGGATTGGTATGCTCAACTTTGGGCAGAATCTTTGGGAAAGGATACGGATAAAGACGGAAAACATGTTCATATCGGACAAACTCCTGTTAAAGCACTGGGAGTTACTGACCAGCATTCTCAAATTCAGCTTTATAACGAAGGTCCGAATGATAAAATTATTAATTTTATACGGGTAAAAGAATTTGATTCTGTGCTCGAAATTCCTAAGATTTTTGAGTATACGGGTATTGGGTATCTTGGCGGTAAAACCTTAAATGAATTGATGAATGCTGAAGCTGATTCTACAAGAGTTTCTCTTTCTGATTACGCTAGACCTACAGTTACAATTACTTTACCTAAAGTTGACGGGTACAGTATAGCTCAGTTGATGTATATGTTAGAAGTTCAAACAGCAATTGCGGGTGAATTGTATAATATTAATGCGTTTAATCAACCCGGGGTTGAGCAAGCTAAGAATTACACATATGCATTGATGGGTAGAGCAGGATATGAAGACTCTGCCAAGACACTTCAAAAGAAATTAACTTGTGTATAATCGGGTTTTCTATATGGGTAAATTCTATAAAATATTGTCAGTTTTTTTATTTATATTTGTTTTATTTGCACAAGCAAAGGCAGATAATGTTTTGAAAGCTACAATTACGGCATTTCCGGATGGTTTGTACGGTAGTTGGAGAGTGGAATCAAGACGAATTGATACAGATTCTCCGTCGACTTTTAGGCAAAAAGGTGTTGATATTTGGAACTTTTCTCAAGAAAATGACGTCATATATTTAAGTAATCCGTTTTCGGGTGCTACGGCTCAAGTTAATGTTGAGGGTGGAGATAGTAAACATGTTGTGTTTTCAAAAACAGGCAGATATGGAAATAAATTGTTGACTGACACCGTAGATATAACTGTTGAGGGTGATAGTTTTTCAGGTTATAATACTTTGCATATGGAAACTGTTTCCAATATTGATGGCAGAGTTATGAAAACAGAAAATGCAAAATATTCCATAAACGGTGATAAAATCGCAGGTAATAATATTAAAATTGAGGATAAATAAATATGCAGATTTATGAATTTGATACAGTAATACTAGGTGGTGGACCGGCAGGATTTTCTGCAGGTTTATATTGTGCCAGAGGCTCTATGTCTGTTGCAATACTTGATATTAGTATGCTTGGAGGACAACCGTCAAATTATTTAGAACTTGAAAATTATCTTGGATTTGAAAAAATTGGCGGATATGAGTTGATGGAAAAATTTGAAAATCATGCGGATATGTTTGGTGTTCAAAAATTTCCTATGCAAGAAATCGAGTCTGTCGACTTATTGTCTCAACCAAAAATTATAAAAACAAAAGATGCTGAATTTAAAGCTAAATCTGTTATTATTGCAACCGGTGCAAGTCCTATGAAGTTGGGTATTGCAGGTGAAACTGAATTTTTAAGCCGAGGTGTAAGTTATTGTGCAATTTGTGATGGCGCATTTTATAAAGATAAAGTTGTTGCAGTTGTTGGCGGTGGAAATTCTGCGGTTGAAGAAGCTATGTATTTAACCAAATTTGCATCGAAAGTTTATTTAATTCACAGACGAAATGAATTAAGGGCAGACAAAGTTATCCAAGATAGAGCTTTTAAAAATGAAAAGCTTGAAATTATTTGGGATAGCTGCGTTAGAGAAATTAAGGGCGATAATTTGGTTTCTTCCGTTATTTTGGAAAATGTAAAATTAAATCAGTGTTCTGAGTTGAAGGTTGACGGAGTCTTTCCTTATATCGGAATTTGTCCGAATGTAGATGGCTTTAGCGGTCAACTTGCGCAAGATAGTAAAGGCTTTATTATAACTGATAATATGATGAAAACTTCTGTAGAGGGCGTTTTTGCGGTTGGTGATGTTAGAACAACAGTTTTGCGGCAGGTAATTACTGCGGTATCTGATGGTGCTGTTGCAGGTGTATATGCTTCAAAATTCGTAGAATCTTTGAAAGAAATTACTGTGTAATATTTAAAATTGAGCAAATAATTTTTTGTTCAGTTTTAATAATGTTACGATGCGCATTTTACCGGTAAATTATAATATTTTTATCCCGAAATTATCGGAACAAAAATCCGATAAATCTTTAGTGTCCTTTTCTTCTACTCCTGTAGATACTTTTGAAATTTCTTTTAAAGGATCATCTTTTTTAGATGAAGCAAAAACTAAAAGCGGAATTCACTGTCCTGTTTGCGGAGTCAGAATGCTTGATAAAGAAACTTATGATTCCATTATTGATAAATTTTCACAAGTTAAAGATAAAAAAGATTTTGTAGAGTTAATGAATGAGTATAAAGATTTTATTCCTGTTCATATGCGTAATGTTGCAAAAAATACTATTGACACACAAAATCCTACGGATTTGAAGACTCATGTTCAAAATTTGAATAAAAGAGCCTATTTTAAGCATTGTTATTATGTTGAAAAATCAAATAATTATCTTAAAGAATACTTAAAAGATTATCCTGAAGAAAAACAAAATGAGCTGAATGAACTTCTATCCAATATTAAGCCAGGAGCATCTTCCTATACATATATGAAGCAAGTAGTCCCATTTTTGAAATCTCTGAATTTACAACCTGTAGAATTTTATATTGTTTCAGAAAACTCATATTTATCTTTAAGAAATTCTTCTAATTACTATAGTGTGTTTAAGTTTAAAGATATTGATTCCATGTCAGACGGTGAAATTTCTGCAGAAATTGCTTCAAAAGTTTTTGGACGAGCTTTATCCCATTATTCAAAAATTTCAAGAACAATGTATGAGGATAATCCTGCAAATGCGGTTTTAACTTGTGAAAATTGTAATAAATTAACTGAAAACAGTAAAACTTTTATTACATATGCAACATTATCAAGACCGAATTTAAAAGATAATATTAAAACTTATATAAACGATGTTTTTATGATGACAGACAGCCCTGAAATAACAAATATGGGTAGGTCTTATATTCTATTTCTGACAAGGTTTATTGAAAATATTTCTAAAAAAGGGATTACATTTGATGAGACTGAGATTAAAGATATGTCAAAAATCGGAAAAATTGCATCTCGCCATGAAGCTTTTCTTCCGATTGCTCAGTCAAAAGTCGATATCCCGTGTGCTGGGTGTGGTTCAACTTTGTTACCTCATAGTGTGAAAAAAGAGCAAATTGAAAAAGATTTAGCATCTTGTTCGAAAATTTCAAGTTATGAAAAATTACTTGTGAAATATGACAAGTATATTGGTAGATATGCAAGACCTGCTGCTGATATATTTTTAGAGGTAGCAAAAGAGTCTCAAGGGTTATCGAAAGATGAATTTGTAAAGATTGTTCAAGCTAAAATGGATAAATATACAGACAAGGCTATAAAAGAAGAATTTAAGACGTTTAACAAAATTAGAACTTATGTTGTAAGACATAATTCACAATCTGAATTAGAACTTTTTGATACTATTCAAAGAAGATTATTTGATTATGTTTCTAAAGGGAAATTGAAACCTGATTATAACTATATGAAAATGCTAGATGAGACAATTTCTGATATTGATATAAACAAAGCTCCGGCATTACTATACACCGTTTTAAACAATTTGAAAATCAGATGTTTTGAAAATTCAATAACAAAGCTGAATGAATATGACTGTGAAAAAGATAAAGATCCGATTCAGAGTATTGTTTTTAAGATATTCAATTCCGGTACAGCTACAGCTGACCATCTGGTTGCAAAAGCAAAAGGCGGAGAATATAGCAAAGATAATATTATTGGTTTGTGCAAAGCATGTAATAAAATTGTCAAAGGTAATAAAAATCTTTACTCATGGGTAATCCAAAATTCTGAGACCAGAGTTAATCTACCAAAGCATGTTCATGTCGTTGATGATATGTATAAACAAGGTTTACTTGATGAAGGATATGCAAATTGGGCTAAAAGTATTGCACAAAAGGTATATTCACTTACTTATAACAAGCTTGATTTTCGTGATGAATTTTAAAATTTATATGCTCATATAAAGAAAATATTAATAATCTTTATAAGATATAAAGATTATGTAAGGAAATCAAGATAATAGTATTTTTTAAATTATAATAATAATGTAAATAAGATTTATATGGAGATAAAGATATGCATACAGTTGATGAAATTCTTTCAAGTTTAGAAAACGCAGATAATAATACTAAAAATAAAATTGAAAATGAATTAGTTAGTTATGGTTCTTCTGTTGTTCCTGAATTGGTTGACCAATTACAAGTTGTTAGAGGCATTAAAAGAGGTGTTGTTGCAATGACTCTTATTCGTATTGGTGATGCTTCTGTTAAATATTTAGAAAAAGCTGCTCACGATAATAAAGATTTTGAATGGGTTGCAGAATATCTAATCAGAGAAATCAAAGGTATTGCAGCATAATAAAATAAGTTTATAGTAAGAAAAAGGGATTGATTAGGTAATAGTCAACCCTTTTTTTATGGTAAAATTCTTGATATGAGAGAGTATAATAGTTTAAAATATACATGTTTATTTGGTGGCGGAGCAATTAGAGGTTCTGCACATGCCGGCGTTGTAAGAGCGCTAGAGGAACTGGGGATAGAAATTGATATTCTCGGCGGGTCTTCTGTCGGGTCTCTTGTTGCTGCATTACTTGCTGTAGGGTATACTCCGAAAGAGTTGGATGAGGTTTTCTTATCGGTTAACTTTGAGTTGTTCAGAGATATTTCTTTTGGGTTTAATAATAAGTTTGCACTTAGTAAAGGTGAAGTCTTTTTAGACTGGATAAGAGAACTTATTGAGAAAAAATTTTATGGTGAAGCTTATTTAAAAAATCAATGTAAAAGAGTTACGTTCAATGATATAACTAAAAATTTGGTTATTATAGCAACTAATATGAAAACCTTTACATGTAAGGAATTTTCCAATTATGAAACTCCTGATTTTGAAATAGCCATGGCTGTTAGAATTTCGTGTTGCATGCCGGGGTTAATGAGAGCAATTACCGTAGATAATGAGATGCTTGTTGATGGCGATTTGATGAAGGGTAAACCGATGTGGTCATTGTCAAAAAATATCCAAAATTCTAATAACAGAATTCTTGAAGTTAGATTAGAGGGTACTTTTTCGGGATCAGATCAAAGTCCGATTGAATATGTTAATGGCATGTATTCGTGTATGACATCTTCAGAAACCTCATTTATAAAAAAAGTTTATGGAAATCGTGATAATTATGACTATTTAGTGATTGATACGGGTAATGTTGTCGTTGTAGATTTTAATTATCCTACAGAAAAACGTCAATCTATTATTGATGACGGGTACAAGCAGACTCTTGAATACTTTAATAATTATTTGGTATTGAAAAAACAACGAATGCTTGATATTTATACAGAAATTCTTGATAGACTACGTCAAATTCAAACTTTTTTCCTTATGAAAAAATATCTTGCCGGAAAATCTGCAATTGGTGAGTTATTCATATATTTGAATAATGTTAATAATATTATAGATAAAGATTTGTGTGATGTGATTTCTATATTCCAGAAACTGGCGTTTTCAAACATATATACAGGATTGTTAGGACGTTCTAACTGTAATAATCTTGAAGTCGTTAAAAATTCACTTAATTCTATTATTAATGACGTTACCAATAGAATAAATGATTTTGATTTATACATAACGAAATTTTCTGATTGACAAAGAGGATTGTTTGTTATAGTATAATTACACAGCCGAAAGGTTATGCTCCAGTGGCGGAATCGGTAGACGCGTTGGACTTAAAATCCAATTGGGCGTATAACCCAGTGCCAGTTCAAGTCTGGCCTGGAGCAATTCTAAAAAAAGACCTAGTAATAGGTCTTTTTTATTTTTGTATTTTAAATTATTATAAATATTTAAGGATGTTTGTCCCTTTTTTGATAGCATCTTTAGTATTTTCATGCGGAACAATATTTTTGTTATTGTCTATAAAAAAGTAACAATTATCAAATGCTAGAATTTCCGTAGGCAGCACGTACTGTGAGGTTACAATACAATTTTTTTCTAGTATACTGCAACTTTTTTCTCCATCTTTTGAAAAGGCTATATAATATTTTTTGTTTTTATTTTTGTCCAAAAATATAACTGTATTAGTTTCGATTATTGTATTTTTGAAATTATTATTGAATGAATTTGCTATATCTATACTGGTTGAAGATGGTAATATTACAGTTCTTGGCAATTCTTTTTTTAAGTGTTTGTAAGCTGTTACACATTGAGTATTTCTTATGTATTGAGCAGTATTATCAGGAGATTTTTTGATAAATCTTATTACAATACCCCCAAGAATTATTGGCGTTAATATATTAATTACAACAGCCACAATTGCCCATTTTATTTGCGTTTTTCTGAAGTTTGCGGGAGTTTTCCACCAATCTACCTGATAAGCCCATTCGTTTCCTTTAAATCCGCAGTATAATTGAAAAATACCAAAAAGAAAAAAGTTTAGCATACAAGGCATTTCAAATACCAATAACGGTATTGCGATAAGAGTTATCCATGCCTTATGTTTGATACCCCAAATAAACGTGAGTAAAAATGCTCCCCAGTTAAATTCTTTTAATTCATTTGGAATAGTTTTGCCTTTATTTCCTGTAATAAATTCTTTAAAATTCATTTTAGTGTCCTAATAAATAATTTTGATTAATCGCATAAATTATTTATATATTCAAAGTAGTCGTTATTTTTGATGTCATTTTTGATTTGAGATTTTGTTACAAAACCTTGTTGTAGTGCGATTTCCTCAAGACATGCTATGCGAATACCTTGGTTTTCTTCGATTGTACTTACATATTGGCTTGCTTGGAGCAGTGCTTTGTGTGTCCCTGTATCAAGCCATGTAAATCCTCTGCCAAAGAGTTCAACATTGAGTTTTCCCTTTTCTAAATATATTTTATTTAAATCAGTTATTTCAAGCTCATTTCTGGCTGACGGTTTAATAGATTTTGCGTATTTAACAACATTATTATCATAGAAATACAATCCCGTAACTGCATAGTCAGATTTTGGATATTTAGGTTTTTCTTCGATAGAAATGGCTTTTCCAGATTTGTCAAATTCTACAACTCCAAATCGTTCTGGATCTTTTACTTTATATCCGAAAACTGTAGCTTCACCTTTGATTTCAGCGTTCTCAACCGCATCTTTTAACATTGTGGTAAATTTATGTCCGTAAAAAATGTTATCACCAAGAACTAATGCTACACTATCATTTCCGATAAAATCTTCTCCAAGGATAAAAGCTTGTGCTAAACCGTCAGGTGAAGGTTGTTCTTTGTATGAAAAATTTACACCAAACTGTGAACCGTCTTTTAGTAATCTTTTAAAATTCGGTAAATCATGTGGTGTTGAAATTATTAATATATCTCGAATTCCGGCAAGCATTAATACTGATATCGGATAATATATCATTGGTTTATCATATATTGGCAGAAGTTGTTTAGATGTCGCAAGTGTGCATGGATACAATCTAGAACCGCTACCACCTGCAAGTACTATACCTTTCATAGTGCAACCTCCTTAGTTTTTGATTTTAGGTTCAAATAATTTTTTAATCCTTCTTTCCAATCACGGCAAATTCCATTGTTTTGCATAACGCTATAGCTTGGACGTTGTGCAGGTCTTGGAAATTCTGAAGTTTTGCAAGGGTTTAAATTAACTTGTAAATTAGCTTGTCTAAAGATTTCTTTTGCAAACCCATACCATGTCGTAACTCCAGAACCGCAAACGTGATAGATTCCATATTTATTGTCAGTGGTTAGTAATTTTAATATTCCGTTTGAAAGTTCTACAGTCCATGTAGGGCAACCGACTTGATCATCAACAACTTTTAATTCAGGTTTGTCCGCTAATGATAGCATTGTTTCTACAAAATTTTTGCCATGTATTCCGTATAGCCAACTTGTTCTTGTTATATAGTATTTTGAACAATATTTTTGGACAGCCTGTTCGCCTTCAAGTTTTGTTAAGCCGTAATTATTAATAGGTGCTGGTATGTCTGTCGGTAAGTATGGTGTATTTTTTTCCCCATTGAATACATAATCTGTTGAAATATACACCATTGTAATATCATTAGCACCACATATTTTTGCAATATTTTCTGTTCCTGTTTTGTTAATGAGTCTTGCGGTCGACAAATCTTCCTCAGCTTTATCAACATTTGTATAAGCTGCACAATGGATTACAATATCTGGCTTTTCAGTTGAAAAAACACTTGTAACATTGTCAAAATTTGTGATATCTAACGTATCAATATCTGTTTGAATTACTTCAAAACCTGAGTTTTTTAGAATTGGGCATAAATCTTGCCCAAGCATTCCTTTTGCTCCCGTTACAAGAATTTTAATCATTTTAAAACCGTAGCTTTCTTATCTTCTATTGACTTAATCCAATCTTGATTGTTTAAGTACCAATCTATTGTTAATTTTATTCCCTGTTCAAATGTTAATGACGGACTCCAACCGAGTTCGGTTGTAATTTTATCGTTTGAAATAGCATAACGTCTGTCGTGTCCGAGACGATCCTTAACATATTCAATAGAGGATTCATCTTTTTCCATAGCATCAAGAATTAATTTTGTTATTTCAAGATTTGTTTTTTCATTGTGTCCGCCGATATTATAAACTTCTCCGACCTTACCTTTATGTAGAACCGTATCAATTGCTTCGCAGTGATCATAAACATATAACCAGTCTCTAACGTTTAACCCATCGCCATAGACAGGTACTTTTTCCCCTCGGAGAAGTTTTGAGATGAAAAATGGAATAAGTTTTTCCGGATATTGGTATGGTCCGTAATTGTTTGAACATCTAGTGTTTAAAATTGGTAATTTAAATGTTTCAAAATAAGCTCTTGTAAGCATATCCGCACTTGCTTTACTTGCAGAATACGGACTGTTTGGAGCAATCGGTGTTGTTTCATAAAAATAACCCGTAGAACCTAATGAACCGTAAACTTCATCTGTTGAAACTTGAAGATAGCGCTCAACCCCGAATTCTTTTGAAGCGTGAAGCAGATTCAATGTGCCAAGTACGTTTGTTTGAACAAATATTTCAGGGTTTTTAATCGAGTTATCAACATGAGATTCTGCTGCAAAATTTACTACAGCATCGACTTCACTAATAATTTCGTTAACCAAATTTTTATCGCAAATATTCCCATGAATAAAAGTGTAGTTAGGATTACTTTCAATATCTTTTAAGTTTTCCAAATTGCCGCAATAAGTTAAAGCGTCTAAATTAATAATTTTATAGTCAGTATGCTTATTGAGCATATGTCTTACAAAACAGCTACCAATAAACCCTGCACCGCCTGTTACCAAAATCGATTTCATATTAATTCCTCTTTGTTAATTTCACTAAGTTTAGGTTGTTTTGTATCCTTTTCCGATAATATCGGTTCAAAATCTATTTCCCAGTTTATATTTATGTCCTTGTCATTCCAAAGAATTCCTCTGTCAGCTTGCGGATTGTATTCTCCGGAAGCTTTGTATAATAATTCTGCTTCTTCTGACATTACCACAAATCCGTGTGCAAATCCTTCCGGTATAAATAACATTTGCTTGTTATCTTCAGATAGTTCTACTTTTACGTATTCGCCAAATGTTTTCGAATTTGGCCTGATATCAACAGCAACGTCAAAAATTTTCCCTTTTGAACATCTTACAAGTTTAGCTTGTCCAAAAGGCTTTGCCTGATAATGCAGACCTCTCAGTACGTGTTTAGAGGATTTTGAATGATTGTCCTGATTAAATTCTATATCAATGCCGTTATTTATAAAATCTGATTTTTTATAGCTTTCCATAAAAAATCCTCTGTTATCGCCAAAAACTTTAGGCTTTACCAAAATAACATCAGGAATTGCTTGTCTTTCAAATTCAAACGGCATATTTACTCCTTATTCATACTACAAGTTAATTATATTCTCAAAACCCGACCAGTCAAATTTTTTATCTTTAACTATTTCCGTAAGATTATTTATGTCAAAGTTTTTCAGTTTTTTAAAATTGTTACCAAAATCATTTTTTAAATCAATAATCGGAATATTAAATTCAGAAGCTAATTTTTCGACTTTAATATCATAATTTATTGCAAGAGTTTTTGTCTTTGTTAAAAGTGCAATTATTAGTGCATGAAACCTCATTCCAAGCATATATTCACACTTTGACAAGTTTGTTATAATTTCTTCATCCGAAAGCTCTGAATATAATGTTGTTTTTATTTCAGGATTTAACAAATTAAGCGATGCTTCAAACTGTTTACAAATCTCTAAATCTATTTCTTTTTGAAATGAATAGATTTCAATATTTTTGTCTGAAAATTCCGAAGATACTGCTTGAGCAAGCCTATCGAGAAAATCTTTATTCATTGTTTTGAAATTTCTTAACTGAATTGCAACAGTGTTTGTTTTTTCATGTGGAGAAATTTGTGCCGAAAACACAGGGTCGCATACCAAATCTGCATTTATTCCCCAACTGTTTATCAGTTTTAGGCTTTTATCATCTCTAACACTTATGTAGCTGCAGTGTTTTAGTAATGTTTTTGTTAAAAATTTGCCGAAAGAATTGTAAATTGGACCTATTCCTTGGGCAAATATAATAACTTTTTTTCTCAAAAATAATCCTATAAAAATAATTAACAAATAATAGATTAAACTTTTTAAACTTGTTGCATCCTGTAAAAGACTGCCACCGCCGGAAATTAGGTAGTCAGAGTTCAAAACAGCATTGAATATTTTTGATAATTTAAAAGTATAAATACTTTCAATGTTTTTAAATTTTGATTTTGTATATTCCGTATCTGAAGAAATTACCGTAATTTTATGGTTATATTCTTGAAGTTTTGAGATTAGTACAGATAAAATTGCCTCATCTCCAAAGTTTTTGAAGCCATAATATCCGGAAAGTACAAAACTCTTTTCTTTTCCCATTAAACTTCTCCATTATTATAAATTTTGAAAACTTCATCATATTGAGGAACTGATTTCACTGCACCAATTCCTTGGGCTTGTAATCCGGCTGCGATAGATGCGATTTTTCCCGCTTCAATTGAGTTGAAATTATTTGAGATGGCGTGTAAAAATGCTCCGTTAAATGCATCTCCAGATGATGTTGTATCAACAACTGTGTCTGTGTAAAATGGAATAAATGTGGTGTTTCGTTGATCGTTTACGTAATAACCTTTATTCTGGCTGGATTTTATTACTACTGTCTGAACTCCCATATCAGCAATTCTTTTGATAATATTTTCAACAGAATCTATTTCAAAAATACTTTTTGTATCATATTTTGAGCTCATAAACAGAATATCTGTTAATTCTATAATTTCATCAAAATACTCTTTTGCATCTTCACTTGTAGAAATTAATGATGAAAAATTAGGGTCATATGCTGTTATTACACCATTATCTTTTGCAATTTCAAAAGTCTTACGAACGGCTTCTCTTGCTGCCATTGATAGAGATTGAGTTACTCCAGATGCGTAAATAATTTTAGCACTTTTTATGTAATCTTCATCGATATCATCAATTGACAATTTCGCAGGAGCAATTTTATTTCTGTAATATACAAATTCTTTTTCTTCCGCTGTCGGACGAGAAACCATGTAAAGTCCGTTTTTCTCATCAACAATCCTTACGTGTTTTATATCAAGTCCTTCTTTTTCCCAACTTGAAAGTAAAAAATCTTTAAAAAAGTCATTTCCAAGACATGTAATGAATCCGACATTTGAGTGGAGTCTTTTTGCCGCAATTGCTACAACAAGGGAATCTCCGCCATAATATTTGTGCAGGCATTCTGCTTCTTTAAGGTTTTGGTTTGTAGAAAATTCAACCAGTGATTCTCCTATTGAGATGATATCTAATGTTTTTTCGTTCATAGTTATTTTAGTGTCTCCAATAGATTTTTAGTTCGTTCTGTTATTTCAGAGAAAGTTGAAGCTTTTGTTAAATTTCTTCCGACTCCTACTGCAATTGCTCCTGCCTTGATGTAATCTTGAACCTCTGTTAATTTAACATTTCCTTGCGGAATAACATTCAAGAAAGGCATTGGCCTTAGTAAGTTTTCAATATAGCTTACTCCGCCCATTGCTGTAATCGGGTAGATTTTAACTACAGGGATTCTTGATTTCCAAGCGTTGTATGCTTCGTTTGCAGTTGATGTTCCTGCAATTAACGGTAATCTTTTATCCTTTGAAATTTTTAGCATGTTCTCTTGAAAAATTGGAGAAGATATAAGTTTTGCCCCAACATCAATTGCAGCTTGTGCTTGTATTGATGTAATAATTCCGCCGGCACATATTATTGCCTCTTTTGAAATTTCGTTTATTGCATCAAAAATTCTTGGTGTTTCCACATTTACTTCCATCATGTTAAGTCCGCCATCTAAAAGCGCATGTACAATATCAATTACTTCTTTCGGATTTGAGCTTCTGATAATGGGAAAAACTTTATTTTTCTTTAGTTCATCTATTAAATTTATGTTCATATTCTATCCTTTTTTCTAAATTTATTATATTATATCATTAATATTTATAAGGGAGCAGGGTATGAAATTTTTAAAGAATAAATTCTATATACATTCATTTTTAATATATTTATTATTTGCCTTATCTGCATTGGTAATGGCAATAATGTTTTTGAAAATAGATATGGACAGTTTTTTTATTAAAAATTTTACTTCATTAAATTCAAATGACGGAACAACCGCAATTGTTGTTATTGATCAGCCGACATATGATATTTATAATGACTGGAATCGCAATTATGGCAGTTATATGTATGAATTGCTTGATTACTTTGATACTTATTCAAAACCGAAAGTAATAGGATTAGATAATCTTTTAAATATTTCTAATCCGAAGTCAGAATCTTCAGTTTTATTGGTAGATAAAATTTCTAAGATGAAAAATCTTGTTTTATCATTTGTTCCAGGACAAATAACTAAGGATAATACCGCTCATACTGAAGCATTGTCTAAGTTTAGACTTAATCAAACAGGTGCAGATTACAAGATTGGAACTGATTATAATAATATTGCGTTTATTTCAGATCTTTTACTTGATAAGGCTAACAATCTCGGTTCTGTAAAAATGCCGGATAAAAGCAGTTCTACAAAAACTTTTTTTGCTCCAAATCTGGTAAGAATTAATGATAATTATTATCCGTCTTTATCTTTAAAAATGTATTTGACAGCGAATGGAGCTAATGATATTTCAATTGATGATAAATTTGTGTATATTCCTAAAACTCAATTAAAAATACCTCATAACGGCAAAGGTGATAAACATTTAGGATATTTAGCAACAAATATAAAATTCTATAGCCACAGAGTTTATAAAGATGTTAAGGGTAACCTTGTTACTTCACAGTATACTCATGATGCAATTTCTGCCTATAAAATTATTAAAACATATAAGGCTCTTAAATATGGTGAGAAGATTGCAAAAGAGGATTTTATAAATCCTGAAGTGTTTGACGGTACAACTATCTTCATCGGGGAGTTTTCTGACGGTCCGTCAACAGATGTTATAAATACTCCTATGGCAAGCAGACAACCCGGGGTTGATGTGCAGGCTACTGTTTATGATAATCTTCGCAATAACGACTTTTTATATTATGCAGGCTTTTTTGTCAGTTTGTTTATTTTGCTGATTATTTCAGTTTTAACCTTTATTTGTATATTTAGATTAAAGTTTTTAAAAGGTTTATTTTTACTTTTTACCTTTGATGTAATCTTTTTTATAATTTGTGTGATTTTTGCAATAAATGCTTATATTATTGATTTTATCGGTCCGATTTCCGTACAGCTTGTTACTCTGATTTTTGGTTATTCCTTTAAATTTATTACAGAAAATCGTAATAAAGAAAAGATTAAACAAGCTATGGGAAAATATTTATCACAAGATATTATGAAAAATGTTGTGAGTAATATTGATGATTTGAAGCTTGGTGGTAAGCGTGCTGTTGTAACAGTTTTATTCTCCGATATCAGAGGTTTTACAAGTATGAGTGAAAAAATGTCGGCAGAAGAAGTTTCAATGATTTTGAATGAGTATTTTACTGAAATTGAACCGATTATTACAAAACACAATGGTGTAATCAATAAATTTATTGGAGATGCCGTTATGGCAATTTTTGGTGAACCTATTCAGGATATAAATCATCCTCAAAATGCTGTGAAATGTGCATATGAGATGTTGAAAAAAGTTGAATATCTCCGTGAAAAATGGTTATTTGAGGGTAAACCAAAAATTGAAATAGGTGTTGGAATAAATACAGGAGAAGTATTTATAGGAAATATAGGTTCGGAATCTCGTATGGAATATACTGTTATTGGTGATACAGTAAATTTGGCATCCCGTATAGAAAGTTATAACAAAGTCTATAAAACAAATTTGTTAGTCAGCAGCTCAACATATTCTTATATTTCAAATATTGCTGATGTAATAAAAATCAGCGAAGTCCAAATCCGAGGAAAGGCTAAGAAAATGAATATTTATGAAGTTTTAAGGATGGATATGAATAAGTGAAAATAATATATCAAATAAAAAAGCCCGAGAAATCGGGCTTTTTTATTTATCTGTAATTTGTAAATTGTAGCGGATAATCATATTTGTCTTCATTTTTTCGAAGGGTTTGTATTACCTCTTGCAAATCGTCTTTATCTTTTCCGGTTACTCTGACTTGTTCCCCTTGAATAGATGCTTGAACTTTTAATTTTGTAGCTTTAATATCTGAGACTATTGCTTTTGCAAGTTCTTGAGTTAATCCTTTTTTTAATTCAAATACCTGTCTAACATTACCGCCCAATGCGTTTTCTACGGGTTTTGGATCTAAGATTTTAATACTAAGATTTCTTTTTACAAGTTTTGATTGCAATATGTCAATAATATTTCTTAGTTTCATTTCATCATTTGTTGTTATTGTAATAGCTTTATCAGCTTCCAAATCAACTTGTGAATTTGAATTTTTTAAATCAAATCTTGATGTTAACTCTCTTTTTACCTGATCAATTGCGTTAACAAGTTCTTGTTTGTTGTATTCGGAAACGATATCAAAACTGCATTCTTTTGCCATAGTATAACCCTCCTTTAATTTATCCTTTAAATATAGCATAAAAAAGCAGGATTTTACAATCCTGCTGAATTACACACTTCTTCACATTCATGATTATATATTTTTATTTAAAGAGACCTTTAACAAATGTTAGAGCTTTGCCTGCAAGATTCCCAATAGCTGTTCCTACAGTTTTTAAAGCCGGTTTAATTTTTGTTGCTATATTTGTTATAAACGGTTTAACAGCACTGATAACTTTTTGTCCGATTTTAGTTTTTCCGCCGAGCAATAAACCGGCAGCTATTAATGCTGTTGTTCCTAAACCTTTCCAAAAACTTTTATCTTTTTTAGTTTGAGCTTCTTCTGCCGCTCCTTTGTATTGATCATAGCCTAACGGACCTTGTAATGTAATAGCATCTCTATTACCCATACCGTATCCGTAACCGCCATATCCGTAGTAACCACCGTATCCAAATCCGGGATTAAATCCTGTTGTACCCATTGGCATTCTGCGATTAATATCTCGCAAATCATTTGTTAATAATGGATTGCATAATCCATAGTTTGCACAGTTAATCATAATACATACCTAACCTTATTTTACCTACACACTCATATAAAGTATTTTTTTGTAAAATAATTTACTTTTTTATGAAAATTTGCTTTAATAAACTTAACATATGGGAGAATTATTATGAAAATGTTTAAAAGATGGTACGATGCGGATGCTGTGGTAAGTAAAGCTATAAGTGATTTAGAGCATGCTCCTGAGGATTTTCAGGTTAGATGCGCCGATTATATTATTGAACTGTTAAAAGATGTAGAACTTGAACAATTGAGTTTGGAAGATCAGTATAACTATATTATGAAACGTTGGTATGATAAAAATATTAAAGTTTCGCATGCTATTGAATATTTAAGATTGTCTCCTGTTGAAGTTCGCCGTGAAACAGCTTTGAAGGTTGTTCAATTTCTTAAAGATATTAGAAAAAAATAAACTTAACATTTAGACATTTTTTATAATTTATTGTTTAATAGAACTGGAGGATTTTGTGTCTGAGGAAATTAACAAAAAAGTTATAAATATGTTTTCAAAACATAAGCAGAATTCTGTTCCTTCTGATGCTTCGGAAAAGGTGAAGTTTTATGCTGGTTTTAACTATGTTAAATTGAAAAGAGATACAAATGATAACAAGTTTAACAAGGAAAATCTGCTTAGTTATGCCTTGAAATGCCATTATATGGTTACCGTTATGCGAGAAATTGATGGTGAAATTCTTTTGTATAGTTATGATGTTCCAAATAATGATTTGTTCAAGTTTATGAAGTCATTTGAAGAAAATACATTAGATGGAACGATAATTGAAGTTGAAAAATATATCCCGAATGATTTAGCCTAGAAAGATTAAATATGTGTTTTTTTAAAAAGTATCACGAAAGTTTATATAAATGCTCAAAGCCGTATCAGTATGTCGGAGGCGAGTATTTATCTCATAATAAAGATTTTGACAGTGCAAAAGTGAGATTTGCCCTTGCATTTCCTGATAAATACGAAATCGGAATATCAAATTTAGGTGTGAGAGTTTTATATGAGCAAATAAATAAACAGCCTGATTTTATGTGTGATAGGGTCTATGCTCCAGAACCGGATTTTCAACCTGAAATTCTTTATGCTCTGGAATCAAAAAAAGCTATAAAAGATTTTGATGCCGTCGGATTTTCTTTGCAATATGAAATGGCTTATCCTACAGTTCTAAAAATGCTTGAAATGTCAGGTATTCCATATAAAAATGCAGACAGAAATGATGATGATCCGATAATTCTTGCCGGCGGACCGTGTGCATATAACCCGTTACCGTTAGCGGATTTTATCGATGTTTTCATGATTGGTGATGGAGAAGATTCAATTATTGAGGTCTGCGAAATTTTAGAAAAAACAAAAGGTTTACCTCGAAATGAAAGGATTAAGGCTCTATGTTGCGGAGATAATTCGGGCAGATGGTCAAAAAGTATAGGCGGAGGTGTCAAAAAACGCATCGCACAGCTTGAGTATGAGGCAGCATTGAAATCTTATCCTATACCGTTTTCTTCGTCAATTCAAGATAGAGCGGTTGTTGAAATTCGCAGAGGTTGTGGCAGAATGTGCCGTTTCTGCCAACCTGGACATGTAACATTACCGATTAGAGAACGTAGTGCTGAAGATATTATAAAAATTACAAAAGAACTTGTTAATAATACCGGATATGATGAGTATTCCTTGTTATCTTTATCTTCAAATGATTATGGAAACATTAATGAGGTAATTAAAGAACTTGCGGTAGATTTCAATGAACGAAAAATCTCTGTATCTCTGCCGAGTCAACGTATTGACGGATTTAATTTAGAATTAGCAAATTTGGTTCAAAGTGTTCGTAAGTCAACAATGACATTAGCTCCTGAGGCCGGCAGTCAGAGACTCCGTGATGTTATAAAGAAAAATATTACGGAAGAACAAATAATGGATGCCGTTTTAACGCTTTATGAAAATGGCTGGTCAAGAGTAAAATTTTACTTTATTTGTGGACTTCCGACCGAGACTCTTGAAGATATGGATGAAATGGCTGAATTGTTCAGAAAAATTCGTTATCGTTCAAGACTTATTAAAAAAGAAAAAGATTTAAAACATTCTCTTGATATAACTTGTACTTTATCAATATTTGTTCCAAAGCCGTTTACTCCGTTCCAATGGTGTGAGCAAATGGATTTGAATAAAGTTACTGAGCATATTCATTATTTAATGGAACAGGTTAAACATATTAAGGGTGTTAAAGTTAATTATCACGAGAAGTTTGTATCTCTTATAGAAGCAGTTTTAACACGTGGTGATGATACATTGTGCAAGTATATTGAAGCCCTTTATAAAAAAGGTTGTTATCTTGATGCTTGGGGTGAGTATTTTAACAAGGATGTTTGGTTTGAAACTGCGGAAAACCTTGGATTTGATTTCAAGGCTCTGGCTCAGAAGCATTATAACTTAGACGAGCAGCTTCCTTGGGATTTTATAGATATCGGTATAAACAAAAAATGGTTTGTTGAGGAGTATAATAAAGCTTTTTCCGTTAATGAAAATTCTCCTCACATAGTTCCTACCTGTCAGCATCATTGTGTAGGTTGCGGAGTTTGTCAAAATTTTGGAGTTAACAAAATTATGGACAAGCCATTTGTGGCTTCGGATAGGGCTCAACAGGTTGTAAAAATTGAACATATAGACCCATCAATTTGTCCGAGAGACCTGAAAGAAACGTTCAGATATCGAGTTAAACTTACCAAAACAGGCATTTTAAAATATTTTTCTCATTTAGACTGGCAAAATACATTTTTTAAATCAATTGCTCGTTCTGATTTAAAAGTAGGTTTCTCTCATGGATATAATCCTACAATGAAGATTTCGATGGGTATTGCTCTCCCTTTGTTTTGTGAAAGTGAAACAGAATTGGTAGATATGGAGTTGCTGGAAAATTATTCACAAGATTATGTTAAATCTGAATTGCAGCGTATTTTACCGCCTCAATCCAGAGTTATCAATGTTAAACAAATTGAAAAATCAGCGCCTGCAATTGACCAAAAAGCTTGTTGGGCTGAGTACAAAATAAATATTTTAAATGACTCTATTTACTCATTTGAAAATTTAGTGTATAATACAGAAAAAGTTTTATCTTCTGATGAAATTATAATCGAGAAGAAAAACAAAAAAGGTTTAGTAAAAAAAACAGATATTAAAAAATCAATAGGTTCGCACCGATTTGAAAATGATTGTCTGTTTATAGTATTAAAGACAGGTCAGAATACGGAAATACCTGCACTGAGAGCTGATGTTCTAATGGGTATTATTGCGCCTGATGTGATATTTAACATCACTCGTACTAAATTTTTGACGGAGTCTTTGCATGAGTTATAGAAAAAGGATTTAAATTTATGAACGAAAGAAATCGAAATTCAAATCAAGCTGTTGAGAAAAAGATTGTTATTGCGGAACGTGATAATATTGCTGCAGTTCTTGAAAACAAAAAAGTTACTGATTTTTTCATCCATAGAGGTGAAGTTTTATTAGGTGATGTATATTTAGCAACTGTTGATAATATTTTACCAAGTATAGATGCCGCTTTTGTTAATGTTGGTACAGATAAAATGGGCTTTTTGCATGCTCAAGATGTGATGGGTAAAGGTACTTTAAAAGAAAAACTTTCTCCAAAGCAAAAACTTGTTGTTCAGGTTGTAAAAGAACCAACAGGCCACAAAGGCCCAAGAGTTACTACAGAGATTAGTCTTCCGGGGCGTTTCTTAGTTTTAATGCCAAATGAACCTGGAGTCAGTGTTAGTAAGAAAATCGAAAATTCTAAAGAAAGAGCAAGACTTAAAGCTATTATTAATTTAATTAAGCCGGTTGGTGTCGGTGTGATTATCAGAACAGAAGCGGAAGGGCAAACTGAAGCTGATATTCAAGAAGATTTAGAAATTTTATTGGAAAAATGGAATAATATTATCAATTCTGCAGAAACCTTAAATCCTCCAAATCTTATATATAGAGACCAGGATTTGTTATATAGAGTAATCAGAGAAGCTTGTTCTGATGATGTTTCTGAAATTATTGTAGATACTCCGTTTGCAATGAACAGAGTTCAGACTATTTTACAAAATTGGCATATGTCAAAAGGTATCCAAGTAACTTTGTATAAAGGTACTGAACCTTTACTGATTGCTATGGATATTCATAAGGAAATTAAGGCGGCTTTAAATGTTAAAGTTAATATGCCATCAGGCGGTTACTTGTTTATTCAACAGACAGAAGCTTTGACAGTAATTGATGTTAACAGTGGCAAGTTTATAAGCTCAGCAACTCAAGATGAAACAATTTTAAAAACAAATATTGAAGCTGTACATGAGATAGCTAGGCAATTGCGCCTTAGAAATATAGGCGGTATGATTATTATTGACTTCATTGATATGATATCCAGAGCCGATAAACTGGCAATGATGGAAGAACTTGAAATCGCCCTTGAACCAGATAAGGCAAAACCTCAAGTTGGTCAATTGTCAGATTTAGGACTTGTTGAATTAACTCGTCATCGTCAAGGTCAGTCATTATCTGAAATCTTTACGAAAAAATGTCCGCATTGCCAAGGTAGCGGATATTCTATGGTAGAATTTAACTTTGCAACTCCGACAGCAGAAGGTGAATATAGAGCTAAAGTTGCAAAATTAAAACTCCCGACAGGTAATCACAAGAAAAATAATAATAAGTTTAATAATAAAAATAATCAGCCTCAACAGGTTCAGGAACAAGAGCAAGAATCAGTACAAAGACCAGTTATAGAAACAGAACCTTCTACTGTTGCAGCTGAAGAAATTGTTAAAAAAGAAAATAACAAACGCAAAAACAGAAGAAAATTTGAGAAAAATAAACCTCAAACAGAAACTGTATCGGAACAAGTTCCAGTTGCTGAGATTGTTGAACCGGTTCAAACTCCGGAATCTGAGGTCCAAGAAGTTTTACAAGTTGAAGATGTGAAATCAGAACCTAAAGTGAAAGGTAAGTCAAGAAAGCGTAAACAAAAGGAAGCGGTTCAAGAAGTTCCTGCTCAGCCTATAGAACAATCAGTTGACGAAGCTTTGGTTGAAGAAGCTCAAGTAGCTCCTGAACCGAAGAAACGTTCAAAAAGACCAAACAGAGGTTCTTCAAAAACCAAAAAAACTTCTAAAAAATCTGAGGAAACAAGTGAAGAATAATTATATATTAAAAGTTATATCTATAGCATTAGCAGTACTGTTTTGTACTGCTGATGCTGTTTTTGCCAAAAATATTCTTCCAAATGAGATGAAACCTGTTTTGGTTAAATTTATACTTGCAATGGGTGGAATTGCATTTTTCTCAATTATTATATTTGGCGGGCTTTCTGTTTATAATAGCTTTTTTGTGGCTAAATCGTTGAATTTTTCCGGAATGCAAAAAAAATCATTGCAAACTCCTACGGATAAAGATAGTGCGATATTGTCATATCTTGGGATGAACGAACTCAAATAAAGGATTTTGTATGAAAAAGGCTGCCGGAATTTTGGAATTACTTATTGTTCTTGTTATAATTATTGTACTGTATTTTTCATTTTTTCATGGAAATAAGTATGGTAGAAAGAATCCGTTTGATGATGGTGTAAATGTTCAATCCCGTCAAGAACTTATTGATGATAAAATAGATGAAATTCAGCAAATTAAAACTTTAAATCAGCAAATTTAAAAGAATACTTACGAAGGAAATTAAATGAAAAAGTCAACCTTATTTGATATTATATCCCCTGTAATGATTGGTCCGTCAAGTTCTCACACCGCAGGAGCTGTCAGGTTGGGGCTATTAGCAAAAAATATTTACAAAAATAATCCAAAAAAGATTATATTTAAGCTGTATAATTCCTACGCACACACAGGAAAAGGACATGGTACAGAAAAAGGTCTATTGGCAGGTACGTTAGGGTTATCAGTTGATGACAGACGAATCAAAGATATTTTTAATACTGATATTGCAAAATCAATTGATTACGAATTTGAATATGCTGAAAATTTTAAATATCATCCAAACGCTGTTGAAATAACATTCATTGGTGAAAATAATATGTTTATAGCAGGTGAGTCAGTTGGTGCAGGTGAAATTGCAATAAGAAAAATTAATGATTTTACGGTTAAATTAACCGGTAAATTTAATACCCTGTTGATTGTTCACAAAGATAAACCGGGGATGATTTCTCAAGTAACATCACTTCTTCAATATCACAATATAAATGTAGCATCTTTATTTTGTGATAGAAGTGCAAAGGGACAGGAGGCTTCAATGGCTGTTTGTATTGACGGCAATATAAAACCAGATATCTTAAGTGTTATTGAAGAAATTCCTGATGTTTATTTTGTTAGTTATATCGAAAAATTGGAAAATTAGTTATGGAAAAAACGATAAATACATTTGAGCAGTTACACGATATTTGTGTATCAAGAAATAAAAAAATATACGAAATTGCACAGTCTAATATGGCAGAACAAGCTGATATAACAGAAGAACAGGTTAGAGCTTTTACCTTAAGAAGTTTGTTTGCAATGAAAGAAGCCATAAAAACCGGTTTGGAAAGTAAAGAGTTATCTTTGAGCGAGATGTGCGGAGCTGATTGTTCAAGAGTTCAAAAAAGGTTTGCAAATGAACCTGCTATTTTTGGAAAAACTTTTGAAAAAATTATGACATATGCACTTGCTACAAGTGAAGAAAATATCAGAATGGGGAAAATTGTAGCTTGTCCGACTGCAGGTTCTTGCGGAATTGTTCCGTCAGCATTGGTTGCAGTAAGTGAGGAGTATAACTATTCTGAAGAACAACAAATTAGTGCTCTTATTACAGCAGGTGAGATTGGAAGAATTATTTCAAATAAGGTTGCTTTGGCAGGTGCGGTAGCCGGATGTCAGGCAGAATGCGGAGTTGCATCTGCAATGAGCGCTGCTGCTATTTGTCAATTGCGAGGAGGTAATGTTTCACAAATTTTAAATGCTTCAGCTTTAGCTTTGAAAAATTTGTTGGGGTTAACTTGTGATCCTGTAGCCGGATTGGTTGAAGTTCCATGTGTTAAAAGAAATCCTTTTCTTGCAATACATTCAATTACCGCTGTTGAATTGGCTTTGGCTGGTGTTGAATCAAAAATTCCGATTGATGAAGTAATTGATGCCATGGAGCAAACAGGAGCATTGATGTCTCCGACTCTTAAAGAAAGTTCTCAAGCAGGTCTTGCCACAACTAAAACTGGTATCGAAGTTAGAAAACGTGTTTTTGGTAAATAATTCTTTAATTTAATAAAACTTAATAATTTATCTTTAATTGTCAATTATTCCTGAAAAATATACTTTTTATAAATGGGGATTTGATATGTAGGTATCAGTAATTAAAGGTAAGTTATTTATGGTTTCAGGTTTATTAAATTACACGACTAGAGCAGCTAAATTATTTCCGGATTTCGTTTTAGGGACAAGTGCAGAGACAATGGGTGCAGCAATGAGAAACACTCAAGGTTCATTGTTTACAAAATTAAGAGCCGGTGGTAGAGCTTTAGAAACAGAAGTTGCAGCCAATTCTGCATTACATGGCGGATTTTTTACCAGAACATTTAAAGGTTTGGCAAGTGCTCCAAAAGATATTGCAAAGGCAGCAACAGAAGGTATAAAAGTTGCTAAATTGTCTGGTAAAAGTGCTCTTGCTGGTGGGTTTAAAGGAGCACTAAAAGGTGTTGGTAAAAAACTTCCTGTTGTTGGCGCTGTTCTTACTATTGCTTTAGAAGCACCAAATATTTTTAGAGCTTTTAAAGAGGGCGGTCTTATTGCAGGTTTAAAAGAAGTTGCAGGAGCAGCGGTTGAACTTGGAGCAATGGCAGGTGGTGCTGCAATCGGTTCAGCTATTTGTCCGGGTATCGGGACTGTTGTTGGCGGTATTATCGGTGGATTAGTCGGTATGTTTGTCAGAGGAAAATCTCATTCTGATAAACAAGATGAAATAAATGCTGTAAAAGAACAATTAAAAACAAAATGCGGTCTATCAGATGAAGAAATTAAAGATATTGAAGAACATAAATTTGATGAAAAATATATTGAACAAGTTTTAAAAGAAAAAGCAGACAGACAACTAAGGGAAGCTGGTTTGACTGATGAACAGATTGAACAAATTGCAAAAAATGGTTATAAAGAAGATGAAATTGCTTCCGTAATTGAACAAAATTGTGTTAATCAGCTAAAAGAAGCAGGTTTAACTGATGTGCAGATAGAACAGATTGCAAAAAATGGCTACAAGGAAGAAGATATTGAAGCTGCTATCTGTGAAAATTATAACAATGAATTGAAAGCTGCAGGATTAACAGAAGCTCAAATTTCTGAAATTGCTGCAAATGGGTATCAAGAAACTGATATTCAAAAAGCAATAGATGAAAATAATAAAATCATTTCAAGATTACAACAAGCAGGTGTTCCGTATTATCAAATTCAGGCAATTGCAAATAACGGATTTAATGAATCTGAAATAGAATCTGCAATTCAACAAGTTCAACAACGTCAATGTATGTATCCTAATTATCCTATGTACGGATTTAATACCCCATACTCTACATATGATAATTCAGGATTATATTCAAATTCTTATTATCAGTATAATTTGTATAATAATCAAGGGTATTATACAAATCCTAACTTCCAATATTCTGGATATGGTCAAATGAATGGTTTCTCAATGGCTGGGGATATGTTTAATTCATATCTTCAATATCCTATGTACAATTAGGGATATATAAAATTAATTAGCATATATAAAAATTTAGAAGGGCATTTTATGGAAATAATGAAAATTGGTAGGGTTCTAAAAAATAATATAGTAGCTGAAGCTGCTAAAATACCGGTAAGAAGCAATACAAATGAATCAAAACTTGCTGAACCGCTATCAAAAGATACAGTTGATATAAGCAATAAAATTGAAACTTGTTTAGAAGAATTTTATCATAAAGTAGAGTGTTGGACTCCTATCGATAAACATTTTGGCTTTCCGAATGTTTATGAAATTCCTGAGGATTACATTGGTAAAGGTCATATTTATATTGAGAAGATTGTTGCCGGAGAAAACCGTAAAAAAGGTACAGGTATAAGGACAATACAAAGAATTGTGCGAGAAAGTCTGGCTGACCCTCAATGTGAAGGTCGTATTCGTTTTGAGGCTATGCCAATAGATATAAAAAAAGGAAGCGCACTAGGTCTTTTTTATAAATTAGGATTTCGCCCTGATAATATTGAACTAAACAAAAAACTTGCACAATGGCTTGCAGAAGGCGGAGAAAAGAGTAAAACTCCAATTTCAATAGGAGCTAATATGTACCTTCCAAAAGAAAATATTGAACATTGTTTAAATTATAAGATAGAATGATAGTTTAAAAAGTGGCAAAATATATTTTGTTTAACTTTACTATAGATATGAAAATCGATTTATATAATCAAAACAAGAAGGTATTCTTCTGTGGAAATAGTAACTATAAAAAATTTTTACCACAAACAAATTTTAATGATTCATCCTTGGTTCGTATTCATTTAGAGGATCATAAAGGTAGTTATTATGAACCAATTATACCTGACTTGTTTAAATATATAAAAGAAACAGGAAAGGTAAAAATTGAAGATATAAAAGGTATAGTAGATTATGGAGGGCTTTCTGTTATATTTGATTTGGGTGATGATGTATTAAAAGCATCATTAGAAAACCCTTTGGAATTTAGGGTACATAATTCTGCAATTGATATTCCTTTTTTATCCCCTGTAGAAAAATATGGTAAAACATATTTTGTTAGAGAGGCTAAGGCTGATATTGGGCATGTTTCCAGAAAAGACTGTTGCAATGTAATAAAACGGCTTAGAAAATTTGGCTTAGAACCCTCATGTGATTTAAATATCTATAAAACTTGGCAGGTTGGGTTATTCCAAGGTAAACCTTATCTGCTTGATACAAGATGTGCCAGACCAAGACCCAATCGTTTCTCTCGTTTTATATATGATTTTAGAAAATTCAATACCGGAGTTATAAGAATTTTAAGAGCAAACGCAGAGGCAATTGCAAAAAGAGATGAACAAATAAAAAAACGTGTAGCTCTTTTTGGTCCTCGAATTTTACATTTAGACGAAACTCCAAGACCTAATTTATCCTTTAAAAGGGGAGTTGCTATTATTCGTGGTGTTATGGACAGGAATAAAAACGCAGGTTTGCCTGCCTTAAGTATGCGTGCTGTATTTACTTGCATAAAAAGGGCAATTTGCAATAAATAATGCGTTCTATATATTGGGTTCTTCAAACTTATTACTTTAATTTGTTATATTCTTCATCCGTTACCGATTCTAACCAAACATTTTCGGTTTCAACTCCGTCAACTTCAACTGCAATATGTGAAAACCAACTGTCAGGAGCTGCGCCATGCCAATGTTTAACATTAGCAGGAATATTTACAACATCGCCTGCGTTAAGCTCTTGAGGTGCTTTACCCCATTCTTGATAATAACCTCTGCCGCTAATTGCAATTAAAATTTGTCCGCCACCTTCTTTTGCTTTGTGAATGTGCCAGTTATTTCTACATTTTGGCTCAAAAGTTACATTAAACATTTTAACTTGATTAGTTGAAATTGGTGCAAGATAACTTTGACCGATAAAATACTCAGCATAAGCATTATTAGGTTCACCTATCGGGAAAATAATTGAATTTGCGTGTTTTTCTTTTGCGTTTTTGAATGGAGCGTCCTCACTCCACACTTCTTTTGCTAAATTGAATGTTGCCCAAGCTTTTGGCCACCCAGCATAAAATGCCGTATTTGTAATTATTGCAGCAATTTCTGGTTTTGTTACGCCATGATTTTTAGCGTTTTGCAAGTGATATTTTAAAGAATTATCCGTAATTCCTTGAGAAACAAGTGCTACAATTGTTATTATTGAACGTGTTTTTGTATCAATGTCGTTGTTGTTCCAGTTTTCGCCAAACAAAATATCATCGTTATAATGGGCAAAATCTGGCGCAAAATTACCTAATTGATCTCGACCTGCTGTTTGAGTTATTTTTTTCATTGTATTGTTTCCTTTTTTATTGTTTGTTGCAAATACGATATTTGAACTTGTAATTGCTATTACTATGCATAAAGTAAGTAACTTTTTCATTATTCGATCACCATATGCACTTTAAAGAACGTATCTATTTTATCAAACGGGATTTTTTCCATATTGTCATATAAATCTGTGTGGTTAGCTTCTTTTATAATTAAAAGTTCTTTATTATCACCTTTCAGTTTTTTAAAAGCATCTTCTGAGAAGTATCTGCTATGAGCATTCTCACCATGAATCATTAATACTGCGCTTCTGATTTCATCAGAGTATGCTAAAATCGGTTGATTAATAAATGACATACAGCCAATAACATTCCAACCATCATTCGAATTTAATGAACGAGGGTGGTATCCTCGGTCTGTTTTATAGTAAGCATAGTAATCTTTTACAAATTGTGGTGCATCTTCAGGCAATGGGTCAACTACACCACCACCTCGTTTATAAGTTCCACCATTTAAAATACTTTTAAAATCTTCAATTCGTTGTGCATTTAATGATTTTTTCATTTCATTACGAGTATCAGCATCAGTTTTATCAAAATATCCAAATGTATTAACTCTACTCATATCATACATTGTTGATGTTACAGTTGCTTTAATTCTGGTATCGAGAGCAGCGGCATTTAAAGCCATTCCGCCCCACCCGCAAATCCCTAATATGCCTATTTTTTCAGGGTCAATATTATTTTGAACGGACAGAAAATCAACCGCAGCCATAAAATCTTCGGTGTTAACGTCAGGAGACGCCATATAACGAGGATTACCTTTACTTTCACCGGTATATGAAGGGTCAAATGCAAGTGTAATAAAGCCTCGTTCAGCCAGAGTTTGAGCATACAATCCTGAAGCTTGCTCTTTTACTGCTCCAAACGGACCTGAAATTGCAATTGCAGGCATTTTATTTTTTGCAGTTTTCGGGGTATACAAATCTCCTACAAGTTCTATTCCATAACGATTTTTGAAAGTTACTTTTTGAATATTTACATTTTCGGATTTTGGAAAAGTCTTATCCCAACTGTTATTTCTTGCTTCTGACATATTATTTGCTCCTATTAAAATTAATACTAAAACTAATATTGATATAATTTTCTTCATATAAACTCCTTTAATTATTAGGTTCAATGTATTTAATAATTTTAGCAGGATTACCTGCAACAATTACATTATCCGGAACATCTTTTGTTACTACAGAACCTGCCCCAACAACTGAGTTCTCTCCAATAGTAATTCCTCTTAAAATTGTTGCACCAGCTCCTATCCAGCAATTTCTTTTTATGTGAAT
>CAZUKK010000020.1:0-36238 GCA_964620875.1 uncultured Clostridium sp. | reverse complement strand
AAGTTCCTGAAAACATAGATTTGAACCATTATTTTGAAATAATGAACACTAGAGGTGAGCAGCTAGAGCCGCACGAAATAATTAAAGCAAAAATTCTTGAAGTACTTGAAACTCAAGAAGATAAGGTTGTTGCAGCTAAAATTTGGGATAAATGCAGCGATATGAATACTTATATTCAGATGAAATTTAATAGCACTAATAACATTAAAATTAGAGATAGATTATTTGGGGAAGAATGGAATACATTAGCTTTTGAAAATTTTGAAGGAATAAAAAAGGCTATTGTAGAAACTGTAACTAATAACAATACAAAAATAGAACAAAACTTATCTACAGATGATTTTATTGCTGAAATAGAGAAATTGGATAAAGATGAAGAATTAAGTAAATTTTTTGAAAATAATCCATTGCAATATGCAGATATAAACGAAATACTATCAAAAGAGTTTAAAACTAAAGATAAATTTATAAAGCAAGTAAAATTAGAAAACAAGGCATCTTTAGAAGATGTAATAAATTTTGCAAAAAGTTGTCCAGAATATCCGCAATACAGTAAAAACAACAAAAAACAAGAGGAAGATATAGAAAAAGAAAGATTTGAATCAATCATAAGCTTTCCTAATTTTTTGCTTCAGGTAAATGCAATAATTAATGAAGATATAGATAATAATGAAAATGGGTTTTTAGATGATAAAAATTTTCTTGATAGAATGAAAGATAATTATAAAGATGAAAACAGAGCAAAAAACTTTATCTATAATCTTCTTAAATATAGATTTTTATTTGATAAATATGTTCTAAAACGTGATTATAGTAAAAATAAAAATGAAGGCGAATGGTCATTAAAGAAAATAAAAATATACGAAAATTCTAACTTTAACTATGTAAATACTTTTAAAAACAATGAAGAAAATCAAGATAACATAGAAAATGAAGAACAAGAAACTAATAATAATAAACAATTTAAAATGTTACAGGCGACATTGCGTATAACTTACACCTCACCTAAAACAATGAAATGGATTGCTGTTTTATTAAAATATATTGATGAAAATAAACAACAACTTAAATGTGATGGTTTAATTCATGAGCTTGAAAACTACTGTAGAGGAGCTATTGAAGAAAATATAGGAAATATAGGGAATATGGAAAGTAAATATAAAGATGACGCTTATCATACAATGGATAGAATTGTTTTTTCTTATCTTGATTATCTTTTATATCGAGATGGTTATTCCAAAGATGATAAAAAAATTATAATCCCATATACATCTGATTGGAAATGTGTTTACAGAAATTCTATAGAACATTTTTCACCGCAAACAGGTGGAGATTTTGAGAATGATGAAAATATACTGCACTCTTTTGGCAATTTAGCCTTAATTACGATTTCCGGAAATTCTAAATTTTCAAATATGACACCTAATCAAAAAATTGATATTGAAAATGAACATATAATTAATCAAAGTTTAAAATTAAAAATTATGAAAGAATTAACATTAAAAAATAACGGAATATGGGTTGAAGAACTTATAAAAAAACATGAAGAAGAAATGTTTGATATATTAGAAAAAGACATCAGAAAATAAATATGCTAGCAAAAAGTTCTTATGACATCGGTGGGTATACTATTTTGGATATCATGGCATAATTTGTTTAGCAAGAATGAACAACTATAGACTATGCAAAAATATCATAATTGATGCGGTTCTACCCGGTTATATTTTAACATCTATGGTCGAAGAATTATTTAAAAAAACAGACCTTGAAAAATAACTAATTCGAGATATTTTAAAAGGATAACTAGGCAAACAGAAAGAAATTACAGATGCGATAATATGGATGTGTTCTTCGTATGTAAGTTTTTTGATGGTGTAGCAATTTCAGTTGATGGCGGCTTTACTATTCATTAGTTGAATGCTATTGGCGCAGATTGAATTTCTTAATTTCAAAGAAAGTTCTCAAAATTTCTTTTTATGCGATAGATTATTTTTGCACTTTGTTGCACTGTTTTGCACTTGGGGTTGGTGTTGTGTGAGAATGACTTTGAAATAAGTTAAGAGTGGAGGGTTTGTGGTGTAAAATAGTGTAAAATACAGACAAAAGTACAAAAAAGATCAATAATAAAAAAGAGTTTCGATAATTATCGAAACTCTTTTTTATTAGCAAGGGAGAGACTCGAACTCTCGACCTCTCGGGTATGAGCCGAACGCTCTAGCCAGCTGAGCTACCTTGCCATATTCATAGCATGCGTCAACCGCATATGCTTATTCTCACATAAAAAAAATTTTTTTTCAATAGTTTTGTAAATATTTCTCTAAGTTGTGCTAATGTAAGCCCTTTTCAGAAAAGATATCAAAATAATAATTATTTTTACTTGAAAATAGTCTGTCGTTATGACCTTTTATTTTTAACTCCATTGTGTATTTTAACGATTCATTATTTCTACCGATAAGTTTTATTCCAGAACTGCCTTCGGCTGAAGCAAATGTTGTTAAGGCATTTTCAAATGCTTCCATAAATTCTAAGCAAATAGGAAATTTATATTTTTGTAAAAGCCCTTGTTTTGCCGGTGCACATATCGCTGTTTCTGTTGTTGTAGTGCTGTTTTCCCTATTTTTTACTGTTGTCTTTGTATCGCAATTTATATAATCATTTTCAATAATATATTTTAAAATCATTTTATCAATCGGATCTTTCTTATCAAAATTATCTATAAAATTTGATAAGAAAGATTTTTCTGTCGGGCTTAATTCTTTATAATCGCTATATTTGCATAATGATTCAATTACTGTTGATGAACTATCTTTCCTTGATTTAATATCTTTTAAAAGTTTTGCATCAGGCAGATATTCTATTCCAAGAGTATTGTCTAATAATTTTGAATTATTGATGTATTGTCCTGCTTTATTTATATCTAAATTGTTGTTTGCATCTGTTGCGTATGTTATTGCATTTTTAAATAACGGCTCATCTGAGTGATTTTTTCTATAATATACATAGGTATTCCAATTTATAATATTTGCTCGCAGTTTATTTTTGTTAAGTTCTCCTCCTTGGGATTTGAATTTGTTTATAAGTTTTATCAAATAATCACAATTTTCGATTTCCTCAGGGGCTAGAGTTTTAGGACGGTATGGTGCACAGGATTGGGCAACATCATTAAGTTCGATTGAGTATAGAAAACTGATTATATCATCAAATTTCCCTTTTTGATGTTTTAGTATGGCAGATTGTTTGAGTTCTGCTTTAAGTGCTTCTACCGCTTTTTGTTTTTCTATTTTATTTAAATATTCTGTTTGACTTGGTTTAATAGATTCTTTAGAAATAGTTTTAAGACTTTCTTCTATTGTTTTTTCTCCATCGTGAATTAAGTCCAATTCTTGTAAAAATCTTATTATGTTATTTCTGTCTTCATCTCTGCAAGTTCCGAAACTGACTATATGTTCAAGCATGTTTTCGTTTTCTGAAAGCTTGCTATCTGCATATTTTGATACACAGTCTTTGAGTTTTTCTGTTGAAAATAAATCATAACTTCTCAAGGCAGATTTTATTTTTTCTCCTTGGTTTATTATTTGGCGGATTTTTTCGGGGAATTTTCCAAACTTATATTCGCTATTGGATAAGGAATTCAAATTAATAGTTGTTCCGTTTTCACTATATTGAATGCTATTTATTTTTTGTGAGTCGAGATAATGTTTTCTGACTGAGGTCAGGACAAAATTATCATAATCAATGTTTAATAATTTGATGTCCAAATCTGTAATTTTTGGTTCATTGTTTTTTAATTGTTGGTGAAATATAGAAAAACCGGTTGTTTTAGATTGTTTATATTTGTATAGTACTTCTTGATATATAGGTAGGGCAAGTTTTGAGTATAAAATTTCAGGGTTCAAATTGTATTTTTTTGCAATATCATCTATTGATTTTGAGACTTTTGTGTTTGAAAAAGCAAAGGCTTTGTTTGCATCTTGAGAACACAGCTCTGCGAATTCTTCATAAAAATCTCTGGTGAATGTTTTTTCAATTTTTTTTGCAATAATAGTTTCAGGACGTGGCGGAACTTGAATTTTTGGGTATGTTCTTTGTAGTTCTTCTATTGTTGAAATATTGTTTAAATCTTTGTAGTAATTATAGTAGACTTTTTTTAATCCAAATTCATTTTCTAAGATAGAATTTTTTAATATGTTTAATAATTTATAATCAATTTTTTCGTCAGGTAATTTTGAATATTTCTTCTCAGGTTTTGGTTTACTCGAATTGAGCATTTTAACTTCTTTGAACAGTCTTTGTAAATGGTCTGTTTTTTGTTTTGTAGACAAAAATGGACTATCTGTAATATCATCTATTTCTCTGTCTATTTCTTGTAAACGGATGCTGACTCTTTGCATGTGTGCAAGGACTGTATTCATAGCCATTTCTTTAATTTCATCTTCAGTGATATCTTCAGGAAGGACATCAAGCATTTCGGTCAGTTGTCTTAATAATTTCTTTTTTTCTTGTTCAACATCAGGAAGTTTTTTAGGTGTAATGTTGTTTATTGCACAAAAAGGAATTTCTGAATAATTTGTTATACCACTATTTTGTAACGTGGTGTTTTGGGTTTGAAATTCTTTTTGTTTACTCTTTTGTGGGTGTAAATTATAATGTTGCGATGAGTTTATTATTTGAATTTTCATGAATTGAGTCCTTTATGCTGTTATTATAAAACTGAACATAAAAAAATTTTGCCAAATAATGACGAGATTTGGCAAAATTTTTATATAAATTAATGAAAGAATTTACTTATCGTTTGTCGGTTGTTTTTATAATATGCCATCCGAATTGAGTTCCGACGGGGTAAGATATTTGACCGACTTTTTGGTCAAATGCTGTATCTGCGAATTGTTGAACCATTTGTTTTCTGTGAAAATATCCTAAATCTCCGCCATTTTGACCTGATGGACAAAGTGAATATTGTCTTGCAGCTTCTTCAAAAGAGATTTCACCTTTTATGATTTGTTTTCTTAGTTTTACTGCTTCCGGACGAGTTTTTACAAGAACATGACTTGCTCGAACTTCATGGATGTATGGCGGATTAATAAAACTTGCAAATGATGTTAATCCCATAAAAACAATTGCTATTGCCATAAACAGTTTTAATATTGATTTCATATTTTCTCCTTTGGTTATAGTTTTATCTTATTACTTTAAAATATTAAATACTACAATTGAACACTTCTTAAAACAAAGTAGTATCTGTAGTTCCCCCAATAGACAATCAAGGAAATAAAGTTGTTATCCAAATCTTCTGTTTCTAAATATGTATCGGGAATTGGTTTACGCTTTGCGCTGTCAAAATGTTTACCGATAAAGTTTAAAGTTTTTTCTCGGATTTGTTGAACTTTTGTCATTTTTACTTGTGGTAGATTATTTTTATAGAAATCATATGGTACAATTTCTTTTTTATAGCATGGAATAATGTATTTTACCTTTCCTGCTTGTTTAAATAATATGTACCAATTATCTTTATGCTCTCTTGGGGTTAGAAGATAGTATCCGGGTTCAATAGTAATTGATTTAAAAAATAGCGGTGCTGTCAATCGGAATAACGGATATGGAGACCAAGTTGAATACATTGTGTCTTGGTATTCTCCTGGGTCAATATTGTGAACGTATTTGAACTCAGGTACAGGCATGTCCCTATACATTTGTTCAATATCTATATCTTCTGTGTATTCATCATCTGCAATTGCTTGGGAATTTACATCAGCAGGGTAGGAAACAGCTTGTTGTTCCTGTGCTGTTGAGCTTAATGATGTGCCGAATACTAAAAAAAATATTAAAAATAAACCTATTAAAAATTTTTTCATAGTTTAATTTTAATATTTTTTTTCAAGAAATCAATCATTCTAATAAGTGAGAATATAATATTTATCCTTCTTGTTGATAACCAAAGTTTTTAAGAATTTTTTCTTTTTTGCGCCAATCTTTTTCAACTTTTACTTGTAATTCTAAGAACACCTTTTTCTCCACAATTTTTTCAAGTTCAAGTCGTGAATCCGTACCGATTTTTTTAAGCATAGTGCCGCCTTTACCGATTAAAATTCCTTTTTGACTTTTATGTTCGCAGTATATTACGGCACTGATTCTGTCAATTTCTTCGTCTTCTTTGTATTTCTCAACTTTAACGGCTACAGAATGCGGGATTTCATCGGAGGTATTTAAAAGAATTTTTTCTCTTATAATTTCTTCTGTTACATCACGCATTGTTTCTTCCGTTACTATATCTTCGGGATACAAAGCTTCACCTTCCGGAAGTTTTTTGTAGATATTTTTAATAAGAGTATCAATATTTCTTCCTGTTTTTGCAGAAACTCTTACTACAGGCAGATTTTCTTCAAATAAAGTTTTATATGTGAGCAAATTTTGTTCGACAACTTCAGGTTTTTTAATTTTGTCAACTTTATTTAAAACGATTATTATTGGAATATTTGTCTGTAAAATATTTTGTGCAATCCATTTATCGCCTTTTCCTGCAGGGTCAGAACCATCAACTAAAAACAAAATTACATCCGCATCAGGAACAGCAACTTTTGCTTCATCAAGCAAGAATTCTCCTAATTTGTTCAATGGCTTATGAACCCCCGGGGTATCGACAAAAATAATTTGCCCTTCCGGTTTGGTTAAAATTCCTTTAATTCTCTTTCTGGTCGTTTGAGCCTTATCTGTAGCTATAACAATCTTCTGCCCTAATATTTGATTTAGAAGGGTTGATTTACCTACATTAGGTCTGCCTATTATTGCAACAAATCCACATTTCATGAAGATATTGTAACATAAACCATAAAAATTATTAATATAGTAGCAAAAATTTTTACTCTCGGTTATTATATAGAAAGAAATGTGTAGTTAGCAGATTAAAGAGAAAAAATGGGAAATAAAAAATACATAGTTATTGCTGCTGTTTTAGCTATGCTTAGCGGAGTAAATCCGACATTTGCAAATGCTTCAAACAGCCTTATGCAGATGGAGGTTAAGAAATCTTCTGCAACAGATACTGTTGATGTAACGTTTTATACAACAGATGGAAGTTCAACTTCTGTTGTAACCAGAAAATCTGCAAATAGATATGTAGTTTTACTTCCAAATACTGATAGTAACAGTTCTGTAGCTCCGGGAATTGGCGGAGTTAAAGACTTGATTACTGATATAAACGTAAAGCATGTTAATGATGGTATTGGCGGTTATACAAAAATTACATTCGGAACAACAAAACCGATTAATATTCGTACAATTATGAAGAAGGCTAATCCTGTATTCCAAGCTCAAAAGGATTACCAAAATATACTTGCACAAAATAATACAAAGGAAGATGCAGCAAAGAAAGTTACACCTCCTGCCGTAAAAGCTGAAACAAAACCTGCTGTACAGCAAACAACTCCGGCAAAACCTGCTCAAACTACTCAAAAAGCAACTACCCCTAAAAAATCAGTTGAAAAGCCTGTTTCAAATGTGGTTAAAACTCCTGATAAACAGGTTCAAAAACCAAAAACACAAGTTCAAAATGAGAAACCAACTCCGAAAGCTGAACCGGTTAAACCAAAACAAAAAGTTGAACCTGTAAAACAACCGCAAAAAACGGTTCAACAGGAAGCTCAGAAAAATGTGAGTCCAAAAACTTCTCAGGATTTAAATTCTGCTGATAATACTCCGAAAATGAAATTTGATGAAAACGGAAAACGTGTCATTGATTTAGAACCGAGAGTTTCGCATGTTTTGGATAACAACGGTATATTTGGTGCGTTGAAAAATGACAAACAACTACCAAAAGAAGATGCGAAATCTGGAGAGGATACTGCTCAAATTGATTCATCTGCCGAGACATTAACAACTGACACAAATGAAAAACAACCTGTTCATTTCCCTATGTGGTTACTGATTGCAGGCGGTTCAATTCTTGCTCTCGGTGTTATGTTCTTTGTATTAAGTGTAGTACTTTCATCTGCTAAAAAGAACAAGAGAAATGAATCTTTCTTTAAGGTTTCTTCTGTTGATAAGCACAAAATAAAAAGAGGTAAATACGATAATATCGTTAATAACCTTGAAATGAATTGGCAGGAAAAATATAGGCAATACACCAAGGTACAAGAACAAACTAACAAATCTGTACAAAAAAATAATGATGTTTCTTATATTACTAATCTTTCAGGAACACAAAAATCAATTATTCCTGCAATAGATACCAAAGAAACAAAACAGCAAAATACAGTAGCAAAACCTGTCTTAAAACAAGTTAAAAAATCAGCACAAAATGCTAACAAAAACAAAAAAGTTTCTAAACCGATAGGAATAAGAAGTCTATCTACAGTTAGTAAAAAAGAAGAATTTAAAAATCAGATGAGAGCTAAAATTTCACAAATGGAACATGCTTTAGCTCAAACACCGACACTAAAAGAGCCGGAAGAAGCACCAAAAGGTGTTCGTTCTGAGGATAATGCAATAATTAGCAATATATCTGATGTTAAATTAAAATCTTTTACAAAACCTGTTTCATTAAAAGAAGCTAACAGAAGTTTGGCAAAAGAAAACATAACTCAACCAAAATCAAAAAATCAAACATATAAAGAAAGTCAATATGTAGCGTTGGAGGATTCACCGTTAAGTGTGAGCAGACGACAATCGGCTTCAACAGAACTAAATGTTTCAAATTTAATTGATACGGGAAATAAATATTTAAAAAATAATGGGGAAATGAAAATGAACAAAGAAAATGAAAACTATTTACTTTCATCGTTGGATGAATATTTATCAATTTTAGACGGTGAAGAAACTTCCCGTTCAAGTGCGGCAATTTCAGCAAAAGATAGTTTAGCTCAGGTTAAATCGACATCTGAAGCAATGAGCCGTTCAGGAATTTCAAATCCTATTTCACGTACTTCTAATCCGATTTCTGCAAAAACACCTACTCCATACATGAATGGTTTGATTGTGAAATCAGGATATAATATTGACAGTGAAAAAGGTTTTTATCTTGTAAATATCGACGGTGTTTCAGCTCTTGTCGGAAGAATTAATGATAGTATCTTCATTTTGAAAAAATTTGACAGAGTAATCGACAAACCGCTTCAAGTAAGACATGATGACGGAAGTGTTTATATTGTAAGAGCCGGTGGATATAAGTGTCTTGTTGATGTTTCAAAAGATAAAATGGGAACACTTATTGAAATCTAATATTGTCAGTAATGTATAAAAAATTTCTTTTAATATTATGTTTAATAATAGCAATTGGAGCTTTTTGCTGTCTGAAATTTTGTTGTGCAAAGAATTTTGATGACAGAACAGTTTTGCAGTTTGCTTCATGGGGTTCGGAATCAGAAATTAAAATCTTGACTCCGATATTGGATGATTTTGAAAAACAAAATCCTAATATTAAAATCCAATTTATGCATATTCCTCAGAACTATTTTCAAAAAATTCATTTGTTGTTTGCTTCAAATACTGCTCCTGATGTTATTTTTATTAATAATCATTATTTGCCTGTGTATGCAAATGCAGGCTTGTTGGAGGATTTGAGTGAGCAAAGTAAAATTTTTGAATTTGATAAATTTTATTCTAAATCATTGGAAACATTATCTTGGGATGGAAAAATATATGCAGTGCCAAGAGATATTTCAAATTTAGTAATTTATTATAATAAAGATATTTTTGATAAATATAATATTCCGTATCCAAGTGATAATTGGACACTTGATGATATGGTAAAGACTTCTCAAAAATTAACTCATTTACCTGATGTTTTTGGAATATCTTTTGAAGAAGAACCGATATTTTATCTACCTTATTTAATGTCCTTTGGAACAAAAGATTTGACTGATTTCGAAGATGTGAAAATTCAAAAAGGGTTAAAATTTTATTCTGATTTGCGTAAAAAATATCACACAGCCCCTTATAAAGAAGAATCTGCAAGTGCTACAATGGCACAAATGTTTTTACAAGGACGTATCGGAATGCATTTGTCAGGACGTTGGCTTGTGCCAAAATACAGACAAGAGGCTGATTTTGATTGGGATATTGCACCATTTCCAATGTTGAATAAGTCTTCTGCTCTGCCGATGGATGCATCAGGCTGGGCTGTTGCCAAAAGTTCAAAACATAAATCTGAAGCACTTAAATTGATAAAATATTTATCGTCAGAAGAAAATTCGGAGAAATTTGCGCAAAGTGGTTTGATTGTTCCTGCAAGAATTGATAGTGCCAATTCTGAATATTTCTTAGATAAACAAAAACCAAAAAATGCAAAAGTATTTTTGTCAATAATAGACACTTCAATTCCGACACCTGTTGTTGTGAATTTTAGAGAAATTCTTGATGAATATAAATCTAAAACAGAATATTTATTTAATTAAATTTACTGCTTTTAGAAAGTAAAATTACAGCATTAGCTTCTATTGCAAGTTTTTGTCCTACGGCATCCATTTTTTCTTTGGTTTTAGCTTTTATGGATAAATCTTCAGGGTTTATTTTAAGGATTTTGCATAGAACTTCTTTCATTTTAGGGATATAAGGCATCATTTTTGGAGCTTGGGCTATAATATTGCTGTCGATATTTACAATAGAATATCCTTTTTTATTTATTAAATCATGTACATGTTTTAATAAAACTGTGCTGTCGATATCTTTATATTTAGGATCTGTATCGGGAAAAAGTGTGCCTATATCATCAAGAGCTAAAGCTCCCAGCATTCCGTCAATAATTGCGTGGATTAAAACATCGGCATCCGAATGTCCGAGTAACCCTTTTTCATGGGTAATTTTCACCCCTCCTATAATCAAATTTCGACCTTCTATCAGTTGATGGATATCATAACCTGTTCCGATTCTGTACATAACTTTTCCCTTTCTATGAAACTTATCATAGCATATAATTTGGGTATAGTTCAATTATCTAAAGGATGTTTAATTTTTGGTGAATATTATAATAAAACTAAAAGGAGTTAATATGACAAAATATCATAGTGATGAAATAGTAACAACAAGAGCAAGTCAAACCGGTGATACCCAAACAACTGTACATGTCGAAAAAAATATAACTTGTACAAATAGTCTTGGAATAATTGATTATGTGCCGTTTTTTGCATTAGTTTTAATGTTTATTATTGGTATATTCGGATTTATTTTTGCTCTTAAATCACGAAAAACATACAAATGTCCTGAGTGTGGTGAAACTTTTAAAGCAGAATATATGGATGCAAAAACTTGTAAAGTTTGTGGCGCAAATTTGGAAGTGGATAATGATGCACAAATTAATGACAAGACTAAGTAAAACATTACTTTATAACTACATTTTTTATAAGCGGTTTTATAAATTTATGTTTTTACATAAACCACTATGTGAAAAATATAAAGATTCTACATTGAAAATTTTCGGATTGTATGTTTGCCGAAGTTGTTTGCTATTGTATTTTGGACTTATACTTTCAATGGTAGCAACTCTAACAACAATAAAAGCAGTAAATTTTGATAAATATTTCTTTTTAGGTTTGGCTGGATGTTTTTTAACATTTTTATTGTCATATCCTCCGATATATTCAAGATTTCACCGTATAACCAAGGATGTTATAAGATTTTATGACGGAATTTTTCTCGGTGCAATTTTTGTAATAAGTTTTAAAATCAATATAATTATTGGTTTGTGTACAATTGGTGCTTTTGTAATATTTAGGAATATATATAACAAAAAACGTGGTGGCGAAAGAATTTGTGCAGGGTGTCCTGAATTGTCGAAACAGGTAACATGTCAAGGTTATGCCGAACAAAAGAATGTGCTGTTGGAAATTGAAGAAGAATATTCAAATATAATAATGAAACATACAGAAAATATAAAATAAAGAAAGGAGATTTTATGATAAATCGTGAGGATTTGCTTGCCGGTACAAGACCGGAAGTTGGTAACAGGGTATTGGTAACTGAGAAAGAAACTTTTGAAGGTTATCAGGTAATGGACTATAAAGGTGTAGTTTGGGGCATTTCAATGCGTGCAAAAGACATTGTTCAAGATTCTTTGATGGGTTGTAAAAATGTTACGGGTGGTGAATTAACCTCATACACAGAATTATCTGATGAAGTAAGACAAAGAGCATGGGATAGAATGGTAAGTTCTGCCAGAAGAATTGGAGCGAATGCCGTTATTAATTTTAGATTTGAAATAACACCTGTAATATACGGTTCTGGCGGGACAGCAGAAGTTATTGCATATGGAAATGCTGTTGTAATTAAACCTATTGTTAATTATGTTCCGATGGGTGGTATCGGTAATATTCTTGCCGAATTTGTGGATGCTTATGCTGAAGGTAAAGGGGTTCAAGTTGAAAGACCGAAGGTTGTAAAACATTCACCTGTTGCAGAAATTATTGAAAATGGTGAATACAAATATGCAGTATGTCCTGAATGTAAGCTTAAATATAAAGTTACCAAGGATGAAGCAGGAAAAGTTAAAATTCTTGGACTTAGTGATATTGACCCTGAAGAAGACGGAATGCAAATTTTCTGTTCACGATGCGGAACAAAATTCACTGTCCCTGAAGAATAAAATAAATTTCAAAAGGAGTATTTTAACAGATACTCCTTTTTAGTGCAAAAATATGTTATAATAAAAAAAGAAATATTATTTAAAGGAATTACGGAATGCCAAATATCAACTATCCATCAGGTGCAGTTACAAAACGTCCTGTTGTTCAAACAGAAGTTCAAGTCCCGACAACATCTGATTATGAAGATTTGGGATTACCGTTTTATTACTATTTTGGCTCATCATTTAGTGTTATTTTGATTGCGGTAGGTATTGTTGTTCTTATTGCGGAAATTTTAATTCCTGTTGGGCTTTTTATATTATTGAAAAACAGAAAACAATATATTTGTCCGCAATGTAAAAGGCGTTTTAATAAAAATAAAAACGAGCTTAAAATTTGTCCGCATTGTAAGTGCAAACTTTTGACAAAAGAAGAATATTATGATTTCTCCTAGTACGGATATGAGAATGTTTATTTACAAACAGGAAGTACAAATTTTTCAACTGCTTTGACAAAACCGTCATTTTCGACTGAGTCTGTTATATAATCTGCGCAAGCTTTTAATTCTTCAGATGCATTACCCATAGCAACTCCGATACCGCCGGATTGAACAAGATCGATGTCATTGTTTTGGTCTCCGATTGAAAGAACTTCTTCTTGTTTTATTCCCCACATTTTGCATAAAAATTCGACTCCCAAAGATTTCCTTGCATCTCCGCATCCGATTTCGCAGAAGTAAGGAGTTGATTTTACGATATACAAATCAGGATATTTTTCTTTTAATTCATTAACCCAGCCGGTTACTTTATCAGGGTCTTTCAAATCTATTGCAAGAATTTTATTGACATTTTCTATCGTTAAATCATCAAACGAGCATACCGTATAGTCAATGAATTTCCCGTCAGTATAAGATTTTACAATTTCGTTATCCTGTTCAACATATAATTTGTCATCAAGATACAAGTTTATATGAATGTTATTTTTTCTTGCCCATTTTATAATTTCAATTGCGTAATTTTTATCCAAATTTTTTTGATAAAGAGTTTTATTATTAAAATCTTTGATTAATCCACCTTGATATGAAATTATCGGGGTATCTAACCCCAGTTCACGAGCAACAGGCATTGCTGCACAGTGCATTCTGCCGGTAACAAGAACAACTTTTATCCCGTTATCTTTCAGGTTTTTCATACATTCACGGAGTTTTGGAGTAAAACCTGCACCCCATTGTAAAATTGTTCCGTCTATATCTGTTGCAACCATTTTAATCATATTTTATAAACCCTTCAAATATTGCTCTTGATAATGCGCAAATAGTTTTGGCATCATTTATTTTACCATTGGTAATCATTTTTATAACATCTTTTATTTTGAATTCTTCGGCTTTAATTATCTCACCGACATCAGGATGTTCACCGACAAATTCCAGATTTTTTGCTAAATACAGGTATAATTTTTCTGTGCAAATTCCCGGAGTTGTATTGATAAATCCTAAAGAGTTCCAAGTTTTTGCCCTGTATCCGGTTTCTTCTTCCAGTTCTCTTTTTGCGGCAAAATCAGGATTTTCACCAATTTCAAGTTTACCTGCAGGAAGTTCTAAAACTGTTTGTTTCAACGGGTAACGAAATTGTCTAACAAGTAGCATTGTATCAGCATCTTTTAATGCAACAACTACAACACCGCCGGAGTGCAGAATTACTTCCCGAAAAGATTTTGTTCCATCAGAAATTTCGACATCATCACATGTTACGGTAATGACTTTTCCGTCAAAAACCACTTTTGAATTTAATGTTTTTTCTTCAAAATTCATAATCAAATAATATCATAAATTTTGGCTTATGAAAATATATAAAAAAGAAGGATTATTCTTAATCCTTCTTCTAAAAATTCCAGCTAATAGTTTCTTATTTCATACTCCTTTAAGGTTTTATATATCTTGGATGTTTTGATGAACTTATAATATATAAACATAACCCGAATGTATATTGCCCGTATGGATATAATATTAGGCAGTCGGATAATATTCTTGCAGGTAGTGTGTTTTATGGTAAAATTATCTTATGAAAGAATATGATTTTTATATTGTACCGACACCGATTGGAAACCTTGGCGATATTACATTACGAGCAATTGAAGTGCTGAAATCAGTTGATTTAATTGCTTGTGAAGATAGTAGAGTTACTCAAAAATTGCTTAATCATTATGATATAAAAACAAAATGTGTTTCTTATCATAAATACAATGAAAAAGAGCGAATTGGGCAAATTCTTGAGACTTTAAAATGTGGTAAAAAGATGGCTCTTGTTTCTGATGCGGGTACACCTTTAATTTGTGATCCGGGTTCTGTAATAGTGGAAGAATTGCGTCAGAATGGGTTTTCTATGACTTCATTGCCGGGGGCAAATGCCATAGTTACTTTTTTATCTCAAATTTCAAGAGAGGATGAGGCATTTACATTTATTGGATTTTTGCCAAAAGGTGAAAGTAAAATTCAAGAGATTGCACAAAAATACAAATATAATGATGTGGTTTTTTACGAATCACCTAATAGAATAATTGATACTTTAGAAACAATAGCTCAGGTTAGGCCGAATGCAAAAACTGCTTTTGGGCGAGAATTGACAAAAGTTTTTGAGGAAGTATTTGTTGATGATATACAAAATGTTATCAAGCATTTAAAAGAAAATATTTCTAAAGGTGAATTTGTTGTTATGTTGTTTCGTGAAGAAAAAAATGTAGAAGATGTTGAACTTGAAAATAAAATAAAAATACTGCAAAATAAAAATTATAGTGCCAAAGATATTTCGGTGATTTTATCTGAACTGTACGGTATGAATAAAAATAAAATATACAAAATTGCGGTAAGTAAACAGATGTAAAAATTTTGTACATTTTAAATAATTTATGCTACAATCTAGTAGGAGAATAGTGAGAGTTTGTAAGGAAAATATATTATTGAATTTCAGTAAATTTAGTAAACATTTAGTGTTAGCAGCAGCAATACTATTGACTGCTCAAGTTTCGGCAACAGCTGTTGATGATGCTTGGGGTTCAATGGGATTATCAGGAGATGCTGTACAATACGAAAATCAGAATACGAATACAATTTTAAATAAATATACCGACTATAATACAAATTCGAATAATGAATATTCTCATGGTAATTATCCGACAGATTTATCTTCCCTGCAAGCAGACTCAACTCCTATTGAAGATGAAAAATGTATTATAAGAGATATTGAGTTTTATGGTCTCAATGCCGTAACTGAACATGAATTAAGAGGTATTATGCAAATGAAGCAAGGTGGAGACTATTCACGTGATCTTTTGCAAACAGACCTTAAAATGATTTATGAAACAGGTTATTTTACGGAAAAAATGAAAGCTATTCCGTCAAAAAATGATGATGGAACTGTTACTGTTAAAATTGTTGTTGAAGAAAATATACCTGTAAAAGATTTTACAATAGAAGGAAATTCTGTTGTATCAACCGAGGATATTCTTGCAACACTTACTGATATGAAGGGTAAGCCGCAGAATATTGCAAGATTAAATGTTGCAATTTCTCAAATTCAAGAATTGTATGTCTCAAAAGGTTATATTCTTGCAAGGATTGATTCTGTAACGGATGATCCTGACGGAACAATCAATATCAGTATAAAAGAAGGTATTATTGATAAAATTATGATTGAGGGCAATGAAAAGACCAAAGATTATGTTGTTGCCCGAAATATCTTAACTGAACCGGGGATGGTTTATAACGAAAATATTGTTAAAGAAGATTTAGTAAGACTATATGCAACACAGGCTTTCAAAGATGTAACAAGAGAAATTGAACCTAGTGATGAGATTCCTGATGCTTACGATATTACAATCAAAATTCAAGAACAAAGAACAGCAAGCATTTCTGTCGGTGGTGGTCTTGATACTGTAACAGGTCTTTTTGGTTCAATGGGTATTACCGAAAATAACTTCCGTGGAAGATGTGAAAGAATTTCTTTAACAGGTTTAGTTGGTACAGGTGTTATCCTTAATGATGCTTCTGTTAAGGATCATATGAACATTCAGGCAGAATTGAGTTATTTTAAACCATACTTCTTTAATGCGGATACATCATTAAATACGAGATTATTCTTCAGAGATTTTGGTTCATATCAAATTCCGTTAGCAATTGAACGCAGATATGGTGGTGAAATGACTGTGGCTCACAGGTTGAAGTCAAATCGTCATGCTACCGCATCGTTTAGCTTAGGAGCTGAAAATATTGATGTACGTGAAGGTGATTTAAACGGAATTACTAATATGTATCGCAGATATAATGTTCCGATTTCTGAACGTGCAAAACAGTTAGAGGGCGGATTGTTCTTGTCTTTGAGTCCTGCATTGATTTATGATACAAGGGATTCTTCAACAGTTACAAGACGTGGAACAATGGCTAGTTTAAGATTTGACGAAAACATTGGGTTGAATGGATTTGATAAAACAAACGGAAAACTTACAGGTATGATTAAACAATATATTCCTGTCGGTAAGAAATCATCATTGTCATTCACTGCAAAAGGTGGTGGGGCAATTCATGGTGATATCCCTGAAGTTATGGCATATCGTTTAGGTGGTCCGTATACGGTCAGAGGTTTCAAAATGAGTGGTGTTGGTACGGGTAATGCGTTCATCATGGGTTCTGCCGAATTCGCAACACCAATTCCGTTTATGGATAGAACAAGAATTGCATTCTTAAATAACATCAGATTTACATTATGGGCTGATGCAGGTAAAGTATTCGATGGTACAGTTTCAAATACTATATACGACAGACCTGAATACGCTGTTTCTGCCGGTGTAGGTTTGAAAGTATTTATTCCTGGAATGGGTCCGTTGTCAATCGATTATGGTATTCCGCTTACAAATCCGGGTGATAATGGCTCTAAAAACGGATACTTTACTTTCGGTGTAGGGGATTTATTATACTAATTTAATATGGGAGGTATTATGAAAAAATTAAAATTAATGGCTTTACTTTTAGCAGTTGGATTCACTGTTTCTATGGGTACAAGTGCTAATGCGGAAGTTGGTTATATAAATTATCAAAAAGTTTTGGAAAATTATTCTGTAGCACAGCAAGCTGTTAAGGAAATTGATTCTAAAAGTCTTGAATTACAACAATATATGGTTGATAAAGAAAAACAATACAAATCTTTAGATACACCATTAAAAAAACAAAATTTTGAAACACAAACCGTAACTGAATTTAATGCAAAACAAGAAGCGTTATTTAAATTGAAAAATACAAAAGAAACTCAAATATTAAATCAGGTTCAAGCGGCTGCGAAAGCTGTAATGGTTTCTCAAAAGCTTGATGCTATCGTGTCTGATCAAGTAATTTTTGTCGGCGGTGTTGATATTACTGATTTAGTTATACAAAAACTTAAAGGGCAATAAGAATTGATATCATTCTGAGTTTTGTGTGATGGGATTCTTTGCAATACTCAGAATGGTTTTACTTATAATTTGAAGAATCTCTAATTTTGGTAATTATTATGAACTATTCAGAAGACGGAAAACAGTATCATATTGGGTTAAAAAAGGGAGATGTAGGTAAATATGTAATTTTACCTGGTGATCCGAAAAGATGTGCGAAAATTGCACAATATTTTGAAAATCCTCAGCTTATTGCAGATAACAGAGAATATGTAACTTATACGGGTTATCTGGATGGGGAAAAAGTTAGTGTAACGTCAACAGGTATAGGCGGTCCGTCAGCAGCAATTGCAATGGAAGAACTTGTGAAAGCGGGTGCGGAAACTTTCATAAGAGTTGGTACTTGTGGCGGTATGCAGCTTGATATTAAAGGTGGAGATATTGTTGTTGCTACAGGAGCTATCAGAATGGAAGGCACAAGTAGAGAATATGCTCCTATTGAATTTCCTGCTGTAGCTAACCTTGATATTGCAACCGCATTAAAAAATAGTGCGGAAAAACTCGGCTATACTTGTCATACGGGTGTTGTTCAATGTAAAGACTCTTTTTATGGTCAACATGAACCTCAAACAAAACCTGTCAGTTGGGAACTTGAAAATAAATGGGAAGCTTGGAAACGTTTAGGATGCTTGGCTTCTGAAATGGAGTCGGCAGCGTTATTTGTTGTTGCGAGTTATTTAAAAGTGAAAGTAGGTTCTGTATTTTTGGTGGTTGCAAATCAAGAACGAGAAAAACAAAATCTTGAAAATCCGGTTGTTCACGATACGGAAAAAGCCATAAAAACAGCTATTGAAGCAATTAAGGTATTAAAAGGATAAATATTATGTTTAGAAAAAACAGAATGGAATATGTAATTAAAACATGTTCAGCAGAAAACGCTCAAGAATTACAAAATCTTCTTAATGAAATGTCGATGAATGGTTGGGATTTGTACAGCATGCACGAGATTGGAGATGAAGAATCTGATGGGCAAATGAATTGTATATTTATGCGTGAAGCAAAAAATGAAAATTCAGCGGAATCTGACATAATAAATATTTCTGACTTTAAAAGTCAAATGGAAAAAATGCTTTCTCCTAAATTAACCGAATATGAGCAATGTTTGGATATTCAATCAAAAATTAGGAGAGAAAAAGAAAAAATTAACAAAATAAAAGCAGAACTTGAAGGCGAAGCTCCGGCTTCTGTTTCAAGAAAAAAACTTAATGATAAAATTTCTGCCGGTTTAAAAGAGTTGGAAGATTTGAAAGCTCAATTAAACAAAGCGACTTCACCGGATTTGATGTACTCAAAATTACACGAAGAAAAATTGACTATTTATTTGAGCGAAGAACTTCTTGGGTTTATCGATTCAGATAGAGCAAATTCAGGTGAAGAATTGATTGCCGAAACCGTTAAATCAAGATTAAAACTAACAGAACAAAGCGGTTATATTATTCCGAAAGTTGTGTTCAAAGATGATGAAAACTTAAATTCCTGTGAATTTAGTATAAGAATTAGAGGAATGGAAGTTTTCAAAGCTGCAGTTTGTCCTGATTACTTGATGTTTTATGCTGATGAATTGCACACGGAAAACAAAATTAAAAACTCTATTTCCGGAATTGATGCGATTACTGACAGAAAAGTTATTTGGGTTGAAAAGGATAAAACAAAAGATTTCTGGCAGCAGGGAATTTCTCCATCTGAATATATAGCTAAAGCTCTTGAGTATGTTGCAATAAAATACGTTGATGACTTAATTGATTATGATGATATTGATAAGTATTTGGAAGTTGTAGAAAAAGAAAATGAGTTTTTAATCGAAAATATTATTCCTGACTTATTGACATATGCTGATGTAAAATATCTTTTGACAAGTCTTATAAAAGAAAAAGTTTCAATCAAAAATATTACATACATTTTTGAAAAGATAAATGATTATGCAGAAGAAGGAAGTAAAGCGGATATTCTAAATAAAATAAGATTGTCATTATCAAGACAAATTTGCAGAAGATATGCAAATGATGACGGTGAGACAATCAGTGCATTCGAACTTTCTGAAAAATCATACTCAGAACTTGTTCTTGGATGTGATGATACAGAAGACTCATTGATTAAAATTGATGGAGATATTGCTGAAAAATTGGCGGATAAAATTCTGAGAAAATCTAAAAAATTAGGAATACATTCACCAAAACTGATTGTTCCAATGGATTACAGACAGATATTTTTCACACTGTTATCACTTTATATAAATGATATTACAGTTCTTGCAATGGAGGAAATAGGCTGTCATTACAAAGTCGACAGTCTTGGAGAAATCTAAAATAAGATTTCTCTGTTTAAATGGCACTTTTTATTTTAGAAAAAGGCTTACTTTTCTTGTGCTACGCCTGTTTGGTAACCCGGAACAAGTAGTGCAAGAGGAATTATTCTGCCTAGTTTTGTGCCGAAACTTGAATTTTTATTCATCATAGATGCTGCCATGCACAAATCATCTACGTGCGGTGCAAAGTCAGTTGCTTTAATATTTCTTTCAACTTTTTTGTGATAAAGTTTTTCGTTTATTAAATTCGATACTCTGTTTCCTAAAAATATTCCTGTTGCTAAAAATCCTATTGTAAATGCTGCATTTGGCAATGCTCTAAGACACTTATTCAAAACTTTGGCTGCTTTGTTTGCACTCATAATTTGAGGCATTGCATCCATAAGTTTGTCGGCATATTTGTTGTAAATTTCTGCACCTGCCCATACACAGCCAACAGGAACTAAAACATTGCCTAAGATTTGGTTTAGTACTTCACGTTTTTTAGCTTTTAAATTTGCTTTGTCATCAACTATAGCACCTCCGATAAAGCCGCCCGCAACAGAACCTGCTGCAACTGAAATAATTTGTGGAGCTTCAAACTGAATAGCTTTATTTTCCGGTGCGTATTTGAATAATGCCCAATTTTTAACTGGTGTTTTCAAAATTTTAGCAGGATTTAGAGAAAATCCTTTGCGTTTTGCTAAAATTGCTAAAACAGGAGTCATACCTGCGGCAGCCGAAGCCAGAACAACAGCTTTTTTCTTCGGAGTTAATGTTTTTTCCTGAGCTTGTCCTTTGAAATTTATATTTTGATAACCGGCTATATTATTTGAGGTAATTCTATTTATCATGACACCTGCTTCCTGTTTCTACAGTAACATAAAAACCGAACAAAAAATTTCTTGTTATAATATTTGTAAGATATTTAAAATTTGTAACATATTGAATTGTACACGGTAGTGCAATTTTCTTGTTTGTAACAAAATTTTAAAAGTTCTAAATTAAAGCGCAAAAAAATAGTTTTAGGGTTATTAAAAAAGTACAGATAATTGAAAGTATAACTATGTCTATAAGAATACCGACAGCTAATATAAATAGTCCAATATCAAGAAATATAGTAAAACAAATGGCAAGTAACGGTTTTTTGCCGGTTATTGCTTTGGAGGCATTTGTAGAAGGTGGAAGAACTTATCAAGCCTATAAAAGAGGTGGTTTTGACGAAGCCAGAGAAAGAATTACAGAGGAATTTTCCGGTGCAGTTTTTTGGCTTGGCGGAGTTAAGGGCTTAAATTGGCTTTTTGAAAAAATGGGTCAAAAAATGCTGGGTCTTCCAAAAACAGCTGTCGATATTGCAAGTGATGGTGTCCGTAAACCTTTGGAAAATTTCTTAGAAGCTGAAAGACATGCAAATGGTGCTCAAATTCTTGAAAAGACAATGGCTAAATTTAAATTTGCCAAAGTTATTTCAAGTGTAATCCTTGCAAATGCTTTTATTGGTTTTGCTTTACCAAAAATTAATCAGGCAATTACAAGGTCTTATCACAAAAATAAACAACCTGAAAATATTGTAAATCCAATATCGGTAAATCCAAGACCTACTATGGATACATTTGTTCAAAACAATAGTAATAATAATGACAAGTTTGACAGTTCTAAAATCCCATTTGGTATAAATTTATTGACGATTGCAAATAAATTTGAAAACAGCAGAAATTACCAGCTTTTATCTGTTGATGCCGGAACTGCTTCAGGTAGAGCATATTCAGCAAGAAACAATGATGAAAGAGTTGAAATTTTATTCAGAGATTTAAGTTCAATTTATTTCTATATGTTTAATATGGCAAATCTGAACAGCTGGTTGAATATGGCTGAGCATGGTTCAAAAACAAGACTAGATCCGGTGTCTGCCGAATTCGCAACAAGATATATGGAAAACTATATCAGAGCAAATGATTTCTATAATACGAAAATCAATGCCGCTAAATTTGCAGAAGAATTCTTAGGTACAGATAAAGAATTACCATCGACTTTAAAATCTAAATTCAGTGGAGAAATTATCACTCTTGAAAACTTCAAAAAAGAATTAAAAACTCTTGTTCCAAATGAACAGTTGAGACATTTTGAAGAAGTTGCAGAAAAAATGTCAAGATTACAACCGCAAATAAAAGGCTCATCTATTCTAACAGCAGGTCAAGCAAGAGATGTTCTAAATGGTGGCCATATCAATAATCCTGAATTCTTGATGGAATTCTTTAAAAACAGATTTGGCACAAGATTTATGGAAAAATATCAATATGTTGCTCAAAATGATTTGGATGCGATTAAGAAAGATTTGGTAAATTATGTGAAATCTGTTGTTAAAGCTGCAGAAAAAACAGATACAAGAGAAGTTACATTGGAACTTTTACGTAAAATGTCAAATAAAAACTTAAGAGTAAACGCATTGAATTGGGGTGCAGGATTTGCTACATCAGCATTATTCTTGTCAACTCTTATTCCAAAAATGCAATACTGGATTACCAAAAGAAGAACCGGTTCGGACAACTTCCCGGGAACTGCTCAGTACAGAGAGCAAGAACAAAAACAAGCTGCATAAATATACAAAAAGACCTTCCAAACAGGAAGGTCTTTTTAGTTATAAATGATTGTTATTTTTTATCTTTTCCCATTGTTGCTTCTCTGACTTTGCTGGCTTGACCGCCTGTAGAATCATCAACTTGTTTTGTTAATTTCTTTTGGATTACGTCAGGATTGTATCTTTCATCCATATATTTAATTTCAGCTTTTTTCTTAGCAACTTGAATCAAATCATCTAAAGCTTTAATTTGTTTTTCTGTAGTTAGGTAATCTTTGATTTCTGTTTTTGCTTTTTCGTATGGTGTAACACCTGCTTCACGTCTGTCTTGAACCATAATAATGTGGTATCCGAATTGTGTTTTTACAACATCTGATACTGTATTTGGTTTAGCAGAAAATGCAGTTTCAGCAAATTCAGGAACCATTTTGTCTTTAGAGAAGAAACCTAAGTCTCCGCCTTGTTTTGCAGAACCGGGATCTTCAGAATATTTTTTAGCATATTGAGCAAATTTTGAATTGTCAGCTTTTAATTCTTTATCAAGTTTTTCTGCTAATTCTTGTTTTTTAGCCATTTCAGCTTCTACTTTAGCTTTTAATTCTTTTTCAGGAATATCTTTTTTAGCTTTAGCTTTTATTTCTTCACCGATTTGGTAAGGATTTGCTGAGATTAAAATGTGGGATGCTCTGACTGTTTCAGGATTTTTGAATCGGTCTGTGTTTTTATTGTAGAAATCTTTACACTCTTTGTCAGAAACTTCAATTTTACCTGCTGAATTTGCAAGTTTTTGCATTTTTACTTGGACTTTCAAATCTTTTTTAAATTGAGCAGGAGTTACTCCATTTTGCTTTAGAAGTTCTGATAAACGGTCTCTGCCACCCATTTGGTCCATTATTTTTTTCATAGCTTCATCAGTATCTTTGTTAGTTACTTTAATTCCTCTGGCTTCAGCTTCTTGCTCAAGTAACTCTTGGATAATCAATTGATTTACTACTCTTTGTTCGGTCATTAAGTATAAGAATCCGTCTTTATTACCTTTTAAATCTCCCATTTGGGCTAATGGAGAATTTACGAGGCTTTGGTCGATTAGTTTTTCGTATTCACCTAAAGTGATAGGTTTATCGTTAACTGTAATAATCGCATTTTTGTCTTTAATTCCGCATCCTGTAACTAATAATGCTGATAATGCTAATGTTACAGCTAGTTTAGATATTTTCATTAATCCCTCTCTCTCTCTTTTAATATTCATGACTAACTTTGTATATATAATAAAACAAATCGGTTAAAATGTTAAATACTTCATCAAAATTTACATACGAGGTGTTCAAAATAAGAATTGATGTGCCTTCCGTGCATGTTTTTGGTGCTAGAGTAAATTTTATTTTTTTTGAAATATTATGTGGTAAAATTTTTTGGATAATATTCCATTCAGGTTTTGAGTATGGGGTATAAATCCTTATACTGTCTTGAACTTCACGTATCGCAGATATTTTTACTTCTGTTGCGGATAGTCTGAGTCTAATCAACTTTATTAAATTTTCAACACTTTCAGGTGGTTTTGCAAATCGGTCTACCCATTCCTCTACTATATAATCAAGTTCTACGGCTGATTTTACATCTGCCAATCGTTTGTATTCTATCATTTTTTGTTCGGTTGAGCCAACCCATTCATCGGGAATATATGCAGTGATATTAATATCAACAATAGTTGGTGCTGTCTTGTTGACTTTTTCTCCTTGAAGTTCTTTTACTGTTTCATCTAACAATTCGCAGTAGGTGTCAAATCCGACATTTATCATATGTCCGTGTTGTTTTGTTCCCAAAATGTTTCCGATACCTCGAATTTCAACATCTCGCAATGCAATTTGATATCCACTGCCAAGAGTTGTAAATTCTTTTATTGCTTTTAGACGATTAACTGCATCTTTTGAAATTTCCTTACATTTTTTATAGAAACAATAGCAGTATGCCTGTCGTTGAGAGCGTCCGACCCGACCTCTCAGTTGGTACAACTGCGCAAGTCCGAACCTATCGGCATCGTGAATAATCATTGTGTTAGCGTTTGGAATATCAATACCGTTTTCGATGATTGTTGTTGCAAGTAAAATATCATATTCGTGATTAGAAAAATCAATAATCACTTGTTCTAATTCTTTTTCATCCATCTGACCATGTCCGATGGCAATTCTTGCATTTGGAATAATTCTTTGTAAGAGGTTTTTAAATTCTTGAATAGTTTCAACTCTGTTATAAAGATAGAATACTTGTCCTTCTCTATCAAGTTCGTGAATAATGGCATTTTTAACCATATTTTCGTTCCATTCACCGACAAATGTTTTTATTGGCAGACGATTTTTAGGCGGGGTGTTAATAACAGACATGTCTTTAATGCCGGATAATGACATATACAATGTTCTTGGAATAGGTGTTGCAGACATGGAAATTATATCAATATTTTCTTTTAATTGTTTAAGTTTTTCTTTATGGCGGACTCCGAATCTGTGTTCTTCATCAATTACTAAAAGTCCTAAATCTTTGAATACAATTCCTTCCTGTAATAGTCTGTGAGTTCCAATAACAACATCACAGCTGCCTGTTGCAAGATTCTTAATTGTTTCTTTTTGCTCTTTTGATGTTCTGAACCTTGATAATAGTTCTACTCCGACCCCAAATGGTTTAAATCTTTCTGAAATCGTCTGGTAATGCTGCAATGCAAGAATGGTTGTCGGAACAACAACTGCGACTTGTTTACCTGAAGTTACTGCTTTAAATATTGCCCTCATGGCGACTTCTGTTTTTCCAAATCCGACATCACCACAAATCAGCCTATCCATAGGTTCTGGAGATTCCATATCAGCCTTTACTCTTGATATAGCTTTTAATTGGTCAGGTGTTTCAACAAATTCAAATGCTTCTTCCATTTCAATCTGCCAATTTGTATCAGGTAAAAATTGAATACCGTTTTGCATTTTACGTCTTGCATAAAGTCTTAACAGGTCATATGCAACAACTTCAACTTCTTTTTTTACCTTTGTTTTTGTATTTTCCCAATCTCTGCCACCCATTTTGGAAAGTTTTGGTTTAATCTGTCCTGAACCTCTATATCTGCATAAAAGGTTAATTTGTTCTGCAGGAATATGCAGTTTGTCTTTATTTGCATATTCAATAGTTAAGTAGTCTTTTAGCTGACCGTCAATTTCTTGTTTGGATAACCCTTTATAAATACCGAGTCCATGAATTGTATGAACAACAAATTCTCCAACTTTAATATCATTTATATTTTCAATATATTCAGGTTTTTCTTTGAAATAAGATTTTTTAGCAGAGGTAACTTCTTTTGAACGTTTGTTAAAAAGTTCTCTATCTGTCATGATAATTGTTTTAAAATCTTCTAAGATGCACCCTGCTAATACGGTACTTTCGGAAAATTCTACTGCAAAAATATTTTTTTCTTTTAAGATTTCTTTTACACGTTCAGGATAATCTGTTGCAATAATAATTTTATAATCCCTATGCTCTGATATAAAATCTGTTATTAAATCCAAATTTGCTTCGAAATTCTGCAAAGGTTGTGAATTAAATTCAATGACATCACCCATTTGACCATCAATAAAATTATTAAATCCAAGTTTTATAAAATAAGAAGTCTTTCGCAAAAATTCTTCAAATGTATAATGGTTTTTCCCTTTTAGTTCTTTTATTAAATCAAGTTTTAAATTTTCTTCTATTTGTTTATTAAAGTTGTCATCGACAAACTCATATTTTGAAAATATTTCGGCAGTTTCATCAAACACTAAAATATAATCTTCAAAATAATCTAAAATGCTGACTAAATTTTCATTAAAGTAATTTTGATAAACTTCAATTCCGTCAAAATACAGTTCATCAGGAATTTTATCTTCATTATTTTCAAGAAGTTTTGATTGTAAATCTTCTAAGATTTTTTCTTTTCCTTCCAATATAAATTTGTAAATTGGGGAAATTTTAATTTCTTTAACTTTTTCTATTGATTTTTGAGTTTCGTTGTTAAAATATCTTATATCTACGACTTCATCACCCCAAAGTTCAATTCTGACAGGATGTTCGTCAATTGAAAATATATCTGCGATGTCGCCTCTTATGCTAAATTCGGAAATATCACTTACCATAGTCGATTTTTTATAACCGAGTTTGACAAGTTTTTGGGATAACTCTTTTAAGTCGATGCAATCACCGATTTTAATTTTAATACTGTTTTTCTTATAAAAATCTTTATTTGGGAATTTTTCTAATAGGGATTTTACCGGACATATAACAATATCCGGTTTACTGTTTAAAATTCTGAGTTGTTCTGCATAATCATAAAGGTTAGGCGAGACTGTCTCGTACATTGAAATATTTTGAAAAGGTAAAACTTCAGCTTTAATTCCAAATCCTGACATTAAATCGCTTTGATATTTTAATGCATTTTGTTCTGTTGATGTTATAAATAAGACTTTTTTATTTGAATATGCTTTAGTTTTTGATAATAAAAATAACCGTAAAATTGAGGTCAGTCCGGTAACCGCAAAAGATTTACCTTCTTTTACTTTGTATCTGAATTCCTCATAATTTGGTGATATATCATCAACACTAATTGTAAACATATACAATATTATAACGAAAAAATAATATTTTATGTACTGCAAACTTTTATCATGGTATCGAAAAGTACCTGTTTTACATGGATTTTATATTTTACCCACTACATGTTGTAGAAAAACTTTAATACTTTTATCATGTTTTCATCTTTTTAAATGATGTTTCTATTTCAAGATATTATAGAATAGAAATGTAAGAAATAAGGAATTGGGCAGGTTAATGGAACAAGGTTTTGACTTTTCTTCATATAATAACATTAAGCGTTTGTCGGAAGACGAACTTACTTGTTTATGGGAAAAGTATTTGGCAGACAAATCAGATAAAGTATCCAGAGATAAATTAATTGTTCAATATATTTATCTTGTAAGATATGTTGTCGGACGTGTTAAGGTTACTTTACCTGCAACTATTTCTATTGAAGATATCGCAGGATACGGTGTTGAAGGTTTGATAAATGCTATTGAGCGTTTTTCTCCTCAGAAAAATACAAGGTTTGAAACTTATGCGCTTATTAGAATCAGGGGTTCAATAATTGATAGAGTTCGTTCTGAGGACTTCCTTCCAAGAAGTGTAAGAAAGAAAATTAAAGATATTAAACAGGCTTCTGAACTTTTGAAACAACAATTAGGTCGCCCTGCAACAACAACAGAGATTGCGCAATATCTTGATATGGATGTTGAAAAAGTTAATCAGATTTTATCCGAAGATGTTACAATGACATCTATTTATGAAAAACGAGGTTCTTCTGAAGATAGTATGGAAATTATTGATACTATTGAAGATTCTCATAAATTAAATCCTCAAGAACAGTATGAGGAAAAAAATGTTAAAACAGATGTTCAAAAAGCATTATACAGACTTCCTGAAAGAGAAAGAGTTTTAATGGTTTTGTATTATCAGGAGAACATGACAATGAAAGAAATCGGCGAAACTTTGAATATGTCTGAATCTCGTGTTTGTCAGCTTCATGCTCAAGCTATCATGAAATTGAAAAATATCTTTAATGAACATCGTACATCAAGATTAGAAAAAGCTATTGTCTAATTTTGTTGTAGTTAGTGATTATGAAATCTATTCTGCTGTTTAGAATGTTGTTTTGAGGTGTTGAATTTTTATAGGGGGCAATATCCCCGTATCCGATTGAACGAATTCTATAGGGTGAAATTTTGTAGGTTGTTATTAAATATTCGATTATTTTTCCAGCTCTGACCGTTGAAATCTCCCATTGAAAACAGTATAAGGGACTTTCTTTTAGGTCTGAATTGGTACTGCATTCTATTGTACAAGGAATATCTAAACTTTTTATTAAATATCCGATTTTGTCCAGTATTTTCTTGGAATTTTCATTTATGATGCTGTTAGTTTGTTCAAAAAATAATGAACTTTCAAGACTTATCACAAGTCCTTGCGGTGTTCTTGTATATAAAGCATTTGGGGCTAAGTTTTGAAGATTTGACCGAAATAAATCCTCAATAAAATCCGTATCAGGATATTGTCTTTGAACAAATTGAGGGGAGAGTGGAATATCTTCGTTGTTCTCTAAGCATGTTGAATCTGTATAACTTGATAGGATTGTTAAACAAATAAAATATATTATCTTGTTTATTTGATTTTTCACAGCACAATCCTCTCAACTAAAATATTTTTTAAAATTGAGAAAAATACTATTAGCTGATGAGTTAAGGTTTAATTATTGACAATACGGATTTGTCATTAAAATACTTTTGAGCGCAAGATAAAATTTGCTCAGGAGTAACTTTTTTGATTGCTTCTTTTAAATCTTGCGTGTATTCAAAACCGAAACCTAAAACACCATGTTTTGCAAAAATACATGCTTGTTGAAGATTTGTTTCATCCAAAAATGTGCATTTACCTAAGAAGTTGTTTTTTGCATCATTTAATTCACTGTCTGACACAAGTTGAGTTTTAATTTTTTCGATTTCTTCATCAAAACCTTTCAATGAAACTTCAATATTTTTAGGTTCTGTTGCAATATAAATCATAAAATTACCGATAAGTTTATAAGTTTCAAACGAACTTCTTACAACGTAAGCTAAGCCTTTTTTATCTCTAAGTTCTAAAAACAATCTCGAAGACAGACCGCTTGAGCCAAGGATTATATTCAGCAAAATTAAAGCGGGATAGTCTTCTTCTCCGTATGTTGAAACTAACCAACCTTTTACGATGTGGGCTTGGTTTAAATCAGGTTTGCTTTGAAAAACTTCTTTTGAGTTTTCAAGGATTGGCTTTTCGATTAAAAAGTTATTATCAGTTGAGATTGGAAGTTTTCCCAAAGTTTCTTCAATTTGTGCTAAAACTTCATCTTTTTCCAATGCTCCGACAATTGCAAGGCTTTTTCTGCTGTTGTTGAGAATATATTCATATGCTTCTACAACATCTTCTTTTGTTATGGAATCGATATTTTCCAATACTAAAGTTAAAGAACTTCCGTAGTAGTGTTTTTCAAATAAAGTTTTGCAATATGAATCCATTGCCTTTGCACGTGGAGAATCCAATTCTGCAGGGATTTCGCACTTTAATTTCAATTTTTCCTTTTCAAATTCTTCAAAGGTTGAATTTACCAAAACTTCATTCATAAGTTCAATTGCTTTTTGAATATCTTCATTAAGGCATACAAACTTTATTCTTAAGTAATTTGGGAATAACTCGCTTGAAAAATCTATTGCATATTTTTCAAATTCATTTGCAAGTTCTTCCGAGTTATAATTTTTTGTTCCTTGAAGCAGTAATCTTGCCATAAGTGAATAAATCCCAGGAATTTTATCAGGTTTATTTATTGAAAAATTGAGGCATACTGCCATTCTTGGGGTGTTTTTATTTTGTTTATAAATATATTCGATATTGTTATTTAATTTAGATGTAATTTTTGTCATTGTATCTCTCCGCTTACGAATTAATATTATCACGTTTTAATATAAAAGACAAATTATTCTCCTTGTGGTATACTTTCCGTATGGTTAACAGTGTAAAAACAGCTTCGGTTATCGGTATAAATGCTTATGAGGTTTCTGTAGAAACTGATGTTGTGAATTCATTGCCTTCGGTTTCTATAGTAGGACTTCCTGATGCTTCTGTGAATGAAGCAAGAGATAGGGTTAAGTCTGCGATAAAAAATTCGGGATATACATTTCCGTCAAAAAAAGTTGTTATAAACCTTGCACCGGCAGATTTAAAAAAAGTCGGAACAAGTTTTGATTTACCGATAGCTGTCGGAATTCTAACGGAAGAAGAAGTGTTAGATGCCAAAACTATAGAGGAATATGCATTTATCGGTGAATTGTCGCTGGATGGAACAATTCGTGGGGTCAATGGGGTTTTACCTTTGGTTTTAGGTTTGAAAGAAGCAGGGATAAAAAATGTTATTGTTCCAAAAGTTAATGCAAGTGAGGCTGCATTAAACGGGGAAGTGAATGTGTTTGGAGCAAGTCATTTAACTGAAGTTGTCGGACATTTTACGGATTTAAAAATTCAACAGACAAAAGTTGATGTTGAACAGTATTTAAAATCTCAAAATGAGCAGGATTATATTTTTGATTTCAAGGATGTAAAAGGTCAGCACAAAGCAAAAAGGGCATTAGAAATAGCAGCTGCTGGTGCTCATAATATACTTATGATAGGTTCGCCGGGTTCGGGGAAAACTTTAATGGCAAAATGTTTTGCTTCAATTCTTCCTCCGCTTGAGCTTTCGGAAGCGTTAGAATTAACTAAGATTTACAGTGTTTGTGGTTTGCTTTCGGATAATGAACCGTTGATGGTAAAACGTCCGTTTCGTGCAGTTCACCATACAGCATCCGCAAATGGGATAATCGGGGGCGGAAGTAATCCTAAACCGGGTGAAATTACTCTTGCAAACAGAGGTGTTTTATTTTTGGATGAAATGGTTGAATTTCCAAGGGCAGTTTTGGAGGTTTTAAGACAGCCGTTAGAAGATGGTGAAATCGTGATTTCAAGGGCAAAGCATTCAATTAAATATCCTGCAAAATTTATGTTATTAGGTGCAATGAACCCTTGTCCGTGCGGTTTCCTTGGTGATAGAGAAAAACAGTGCACCTGTTCGGATTTTCAGGTTAGCAGATATCTTTCCAAATTATCAGGTCCGCTTTTAGACAGAATTGATATTCAGGTAGATGTTCCAAGATTAACTTCACAAGAATTATTGAGTTCTGCCGATGATGAGGAGTGCTCTGCAAAAATTAGAGAAAGAGTAATAAAAGCTCGCAAAATTCAATGTGAAAGATATAAAAATGAATCTATTTTGACAAATTCGGAATTAACTTCAGAACTTATCAAAAAATATTGCCCTATTGATGAACAATCACGTCAAATTCTGAAAACAGCTGTTGTAAAATATCAATTGTCAGGCAGGAGATATGACAGAGTACTGAAACTTGCAAGAACTATTGCCGATTTGGATGGAAGTCCTGATATCTCGTGTAATCATTTAATGCAGGCGCTTCAGTATAAAATGTTTAACCCGGAAGACTATGGGGTAAAATAATCTTTGTTTTAAGCTGTAGTTATTTTTTGAATTTTATGCTAAACTCTAGCTATGTTCGGATTTTTTAAAAATAAAGTTGAAGATTTAAAACAGACTGTATCAAATACTGCCAAAAATTTGATAGGAAATGTTTTATCAAATGTTGATACAGCCGAGGAAGAATATTCGGAGTTTGTACTTGATGATATCGAGGATACTCTTATCAGTGCGGATTTAGGGGTTGGTTATGCCGCAGAACTTGTTGATAACTTGCGTTCTAAAAAAAATGCAAAACCTTCTGAATTAAAAGCTTATTTAAAAGAAGAATTCCATAAAGTATTGGAAAGAGCCGGTTCAACAGAGCTTGTCTATAAAGAAAATGAATTGAATATTTATTTTATTACAGGTGTAAACGGTGCTGGAAAAACTACACTTATTGCAAAAATGGCATATAGATTTAAGCAAGAAGGTAAAAAAGTTTTAATTGCTGCAGGAGATACTTTTCGAGCAGCCGCAGAAGAACAGTTAAATATTTGGTCAGAACGTGCAGGGGCTGATATTGTTCGTAAAGATAAAGCCGATCCTGCTTCTGTTGTGTATGAAGCTGTTCAAAAAGCTGTAAATGAGAATTATGATGTTATTTTGGTGGATACGGCAGGAAGACTTCAAAATAAATTCAATTTGATGGAAGAATTGAAAAAAATTAAAACCGTAATTGATAAAAAAGCCCCTGAAGCTTTACGTGAAAGTATTTTGGTAATTGATGCTAACACAGGTCAAAACGGACTACAACAAGCAAAAGTTTTTTCAGATTGTGTAAATTTAACATCTGTTGCATTAACGAAACTTGATGGAAGCGCTAAGGGTGCAATAATCTTAGCAATTGCAAAAGAAATGGGGTTACCGGTTAAACTTGTTGGTGTCGGTGAAAAAATGGAAGATTTGAAAGCTTTCAATTCGGAAGATTTTATTGAAGCATTATTTAGCTAGGAGTCAGAATGACTGTTTTAGAGTCAGTTGAAACAAAACTTGGAAATAAAATTGAATTAATTGGAGAAATTGGAGAGGGACAAGTTCTGATTATCGGGGTTGTACATGGCGACGAACCTCAAGGAAAGTATTTGATTGATGAATATTTAACTCCCCCTCTCCCCAACCCTCCCCCTCAAGTGGGGAGGGGGCATACAAGTTATGCTTATTTCCTAAAAAATAAAGCTATACAATTACGTAAAAATCAGACAGATGCTGAAAAAGTGCTATGGAATTATTTAAGGGCTAATAGATTTTTTGGTTTGCATTTTAAGCGCCAACAACCTATTGGTGAATATATTGTAGACTTTGTATGTTTTTCTAAAAAGTTAATTATTGAATTAGATGGTGGACAGCATAATGAAGTGCAGAATGTTGTCAAAGATGCAAAACGTACTAAATTTCTTGAGGAAAGAGGATATAAAGTTATTAGAATTTGGAATGATGACGTTTTTAATAACATTGAGGGTGTTTTTGAATACATTCAAAGTTCCCTCCCCACTCGAGGGGGAGGGTTAGGGAGAGGGGGCAAGTTGTTTATTCCTTGTTTGAACCCTGATGGAATGAAGCAAAATACTCGTAGAAATGCTAATGATGTTGATATTAATAGGAATTTTCCGACAAAAAACTGGGGGCAGAATCTTGGCGATAATGCTACTTGTGATGATGAGACCACTTCTTATTATGGTGGAAAAGCCCCTGCGAGCGAAATAGAAACAAAATTCGTTATTGATGTTATTGAAAAATATAAACCGAGTTTGATTATAACGCTGCATGCGCCATACAAGGTTGTAAATTATGATGGACCTGCACAAGAGGTTGCGGAGAAAATCTCAGATATTATAAAATATCCTGTTGAAGCAAGTATCGGTTATCCTACTCCCGGAAGTTTCGGTACATGGGCAGGTGTTGAGCGTAATATTCCGATTATTACTTTAGAATTAGACGAAGATTGTCCTGTTGAAAATTTAATTGAACCGATTTTTAAGATTTTTGATATGTTTGAATAATAAATTATTGTTAAGATTTATTTATTTTGTATATATAAATGAGCAAATTTTATCATTATGTTGCTTTATATAGGCTATATTAAAAAGGAGTGTGTATGATAAAATTAACAACAATTACCCCGGAAGTTCGTTTATTTGACACGTTGGTATCGGGGCAAAAAACCGCAACAGAACAAATTCGAAATTTAAAGAACTTACCTCTTGAACAGAAAGATATTTTGATTAGAACAATGGCTCAAAATTGTGATCCGTCAAATCCTGAATTAGCTGAAGGATTTGGAAAAATGATGGGTTTATTGATGGAAGGTAAATTGTCTGAAGCATTTGGAGTTATTAAAAAACTTTTACCAAATGAAGCTGCAATGAAAGAAACTTCGCTTGGTACTGCAATTATGGCAAAAGGTTGGGAAAAACCTGTTATATTTCCTCACAATGGCAATTTTAAATGGCTCGGCTGGGCAGACGATGCAAAAAATATAACAACAAGAGGTGCTTGGGAAGCTGCATATGGTGAAGAACCGGGAGTTATTGTCGGTGCAGTAGGTAATTCCAACATAAAACCTGAACAGGTTCGAGGTGGCTGTGCTTTAACTAAAAAAGAACTTTCAGCTAAGTATGAACAAGCAATTCAAGATTTTTTTGCACCTATATTTAATTATGTAAAAGCGTTAGGTGTTAAAGGTGATGACATTGGATTTGCATTTGCTCACAGTGATTGTGGTGTAGACAAAGCTGCAAGAGCTGTTGTAGAAAACCATGGATTAAGAGGTATTGCTACAACTCCGACTGAATATACTCAATACTTAAGAGCGGCAACAGAACTTCCTGCAAGTGCAGAATTCCCTAACGGTGCAGTTATTGCAGATTTTCCTTATCCGACAGTTTTGACTCGTAATGTTGACCAAATTGAAGGTTATGCTGATGTATACAGCAGACTTGTCGGAAAAGATAATCCAATCGGAATTTTTGGCGGTGGAGAACATGCATTTATTCACGATACCAGAGAAGCTGTTATCGGTAAAAACGGTTCTGAGTGGATTCCTGTTGATATTATGAAAGATAAATTCGGTATTACAATTCCTGCAACAAATGAAAATGGTACAGTTACGAATGCTGCAAGAAATATTTTAGAAAGATTAAATGGTTCGCCTTATGAAAAATATAGATATGCATTTGATAATTTCTTGCCGTCAAATGAATTCAAAAGTGATTTGAGGCAATATGATCCTCAAATGGCAATGGCAACTTCTATGGTAGCAAATTTACAAAAAAATGGCAGACTGCCATACTAAAATGTAATTTTAAAAAGTAATATGTGTCATCTGTAAATTTAGCAGATGGCACATTTATTTTTTTGTAGTAAAATTACGTATAGAAATGAGGGATTATTATGAGATTATTTAACTCTTACACAAATACTGTAGAAGAATTTAAACCGATTGACGGAAATAAAGTTAAAATGTATGTTTGCGGACCTACTGTTTATGATTATGCACATTTGGGTCATGCAAGGTGTTATATTACTTGGGATGTACTTTACAGATATTTAAAATTTAAGGGTTATGATGTTACATACTGTCGTAACGTAACTGATGTTGATGATAAAATCCTTAAAAAAGCGGATAAAGAAGGAAAAACCCCGACTGAGGTTTCTCAATATTGGTACAAACAGTTTGAAAATTCAATGAAATCCCTAAATACGTTGAAACCTGATGTAGAACCGTTTGCAACAAAAACGTTAGGTGAAATGATTTCAATTGTTAAAGATTTAATAGCGAACGGATTTGCATATGAAGCTGACGGGGATGTATATTTCAGGGTTAAAAAATTTTCAAAATACGGTTATTTATCAAAACAACCTATTGACCAATTGGAAAGCGGTGCAAGAATAGAAGTTGGTGATTTGAAAGAAGATCCGTTAGATTTTGCATTGTGGAAACGTGATGAAAAATTCGGTTATAATTCTCCATGGGGTGTAGGTCGTCCTGGATGGCACATTGAATGTTCGGCAATGAGCAGAAAATATTTGGGCAAAACTATTGATATCCATGCAGGTGGTGCGGATTTGATTTTCCCTCACCATGAAAATGAAATTGCACAATCTGAATGTGCAAACGGATGTAAATTTGTTAATTATTGGCTTCACAATGGTTTTGTAACTATTAATAAAGAAAAAATGTCAAAATCTTT
>CAZUKK010000019.1:0-36335 GCA_964620875.1 uncultured Clostridium sp. | reverse complement strand
GAAAACCGTCGTACGTGCGAGCGTACCGTGGGTTCGAATCCCACCTCCTCCTAATAAAATCGGGCTAACAAAAGTTAGACCCGATTTTATTTTGTATTATTTTGTTATTTTTATAAAAAATAGTTAAATTTGTGATATCATATCTATAAAGAGCGAGGGTTATTGAATTGAATAATTATTATATTTTGTTAGGAATTGGATTAGGTGTTTTGGTTTTTGTAATTTATACATACAATAAGTGTGTAAGTTATAATAATTATGTCAAAGAAGCTTTTTCTACGATGGATGTTTATCTAAAAAAAAGGTGGGACTTAATTCCTAATTTGATTGAAATCGCAAAAGCTTTTGCTCAACATGAAAAGGACTTGTTTGAAACTATATCAAAACTTAGAAGTGGAAGTTATGAGAACTTGTCAGATAGTGAAAAATTATCGCTAAATTCCAGAGTTTCAAGGGTTTTACCAACGATATTAGCTGTTTGTGAAAATTATCCTGAATTAAAATCTAACCAACACTTTTTGAAACTTATAAACGAATTTTCATCGGTTGAGGAAGATATAGCAAATGCCAGAAAATATTATAATGCTACTGTTAGAGAGTTTAATACTTTAATTGAAATTTTTCCATTTAATATTATTGCAAATATTTTTCATTACAAGCAAAAAGAAATGTTTTCAATAACAGATGATCAAAGACAAGGAGTAAAGGTAGATTTATAAATTATGAAGAAACTTATTTTAACTATATTTCTTTTAGTTATTACTTGTTTTAATACTGTTTTAGCAGAAAATTTCTATATAGAAAATTATGATGTGGATATAAAGGTTGGGAAAGATAAAGTTCTCAGTGTTGTTGAAAACATTGATGCAAATTTCACAAATTCTTCACACGGGATAATTAGAAAAATTCCGTATAAACTAAATGATTATATTGATAACATTAATGTTTCGGAACAAAAATCAATATCTCAAGATAGCCAAAATTACAATATTAAAATAGGAAATCCTAATAAATTAATTTATGGAAATCATCATTATACTATTTCTTATAAGCATCATTTGAAAGATAATTCAAACGAATTTTATTATAATATTATAGGTCAGCAATGGAATACTAATATAAATAATTTTAAATTTAATATAGAAATGCCAAAAATTTATAATTTTCAGAATTTTGGTCTTTCTGTAGGTGAATATGGTACAGTAGGTCAAACAAATAGGGTACAATATACTTTAAATGGAACTAATATAAGCGGATATTCATTAAGAGGATTACAGCCATATGAAGGTGTAACTGTTAGAATATCTTTACCAAATAATTATTTTAATATAAAAACTGATAGTAAGAAGTTTATTGTCTTTTGTCTGATATCTTTATTAACTATAATCGGTTTTTTGATGTGGTTTTTTATTGGTAAAGATAAACATGTAACACCAATAATAAACTTTTATTCTCCAAATGGGTATAATAGTGCAGAAGCTGAATTGATTTATAAGGGTTGTATTTCAACAAAAGGTTTAGTCTCTTTAATCATTTATTTAGCAAATAAAGGTCATTTAAAAATTAAAGATAAGAGTAATGGTTTTGTGTTATATAGAGGAGAAAATCATAGCTCAATTGTAAGTCCTATGGAACGAAAACTATTAGAAATTCTTTTTGAGACAACTTCAAGGGTTGATGAATATTATTTAAAGAATTCACGGACTTTTTATCTTCGCTGGTCAGAATTACTTGCTGAAGCTAATGAAAACAGGACAAAAATATTTGAGAAAAATTCTATTAGTTTTATGAATAAAGCTATTATGTTTATTATTATGACAGGTGTTATTTATTTGACTATTTATACAATATCCGGATTTAATTCGATTTTTGTATTGAATAATCTACCAATATTGATATGCCCTATAATAGGAACATTTATTATTGTTACGATCTCAGAAGAACAACAATCTTTTCCTTTATTTATATTTGCGTTTATTTGGTTTGTAATTCCTATACTAATCTTTTTCAATCCTAGTAGTTTAACGTCAAATCTTTATCTCTTGGATTATTGTATTTTTTGTATAATTGTAAATGCGATTTGTATATATCATATGCCGAAGCGCAATGATTTTGGCAATATGCAATTAGGACAAATTTTAGGGTTTAAAAGGTTTTTAGAAACAGTTGAGTTATCAAGGGTAGAATCTTTAGTTAAAAAGAATCCTAATTATTGTTATGATGTACTGCCATATTTATATGTTTTTGACCTGTCAGATAAATGGATTAAACAGTTTGAAAACTTGTTTGTTTCGCAACCTGATTGGTATGAAGGTAGACATCTTAATGCAAAGTCATTTGATAATTTAACAAAATCAATATCAGAAGTAACTGTACCATCACAGATGAATGGTGGTATATCATCTTCCAGCTCCGGTGGGGGTGGTGGGTTCTCCGGCGGAGGCTGTGGTGGTGGCGGCGGTTGCTCTTGGTAAAATCTTAAATTGTTACTGAGGAAGAGTATGCGTAGTAACAAAACTGATAAAATATTTCATTGCTGAAATAAGATATCATTTTGTGGGTAGCACTTTTTCCACTGCAATTTTTTCTTTTTGACCTTTGAATAATTCTAATAATAATTCTTTTATTCTTAGAGTATAATCACTGTTATAAAAATTGCGTCTGTCAGCTGAACCTATTTTCTCTACATCTGATATTGGAATTTTGTCTGTATATATGTATTCAATGGCTTCTCCCCTTTGTTTATATAAGGGCGCTTCTTTTGCGGTTGAACCATTTTGGATATGTTTATTTTTATTTGGGAAAAGCCTATCGATTATTGTGTTTTTAAATTCTTTCAATTTAGCGAATTTTATCCCATAATCAATATCACCAAGCTCATCCCAGTATTTTTCAATTCTTTGGATTTGCGATTTCGGTAATTTCTTAGTCTCGTTAAAATACCAATCTTGTGAACGGATTAGCAAATTATCGAGGTTTAAATTTTTTGTTGGAATTTTTAATATGACAATATTACTGTTTCTTGTTATTTCTAAAAGCATTCCCAGCAATGTGTTTTTACCCTGTTGAGTTGGTATTTGTTGCCATCTTTGTAATACATTTTGCAATTCAAATGTAAAAATACCTTCTTTGGAAAAAGAATTGTTTGGGCGTCTTGGCTTCAAGTAACCGTCAGTTTTAATTTTTTCAAAAGAGGTTGTATCAGTAATATGATATAAATATCTTGGAATTATGTGTTTCCCGAGTTTGGTAGTTATTTGACTCATATATAATTCCTTCACACGTTTAATTCTTATATTTTTTTAAGTGCAGTGTATAGAAATTATTGATAAAATTTTAAACTTTTTTTACATCCCTTAAAATATGATAGCAACAAATTTTGTATTTATGTTTTATAACAACTGGAGTAAAGGTTAAAACATGATGGACTTTCGAATAGCAAATTTAAATTCCTATTTATATAATTCAGCACAAGTTTATAATAATAAGGTTTGTGTCAATCGTAATGTCTCGTTTTCTGGGGAATCCGATACATTTATCTCAAGTGTAAAAAATAAAGTCAAAAATATAACAGGCGGATTATCTGATAATGCAAAATGGGGATTAGGTACGTTAGCGCTTGTTGGAATTGGAGCGGTCGCATTTCTAATAACCCGTGGCAGGGTCGGGCGTAAATCTGCACAACAGCTAGCAGAATATATTAATTTTAAACCCGCAACAACAATTGAAGATGCCAGAGGTTTTGCAAATAAAATTCTTAAGGTTCAATATCTGGATGAAGATAAAGCTAATTTGGATATGATAAATACTGTAAATGAGTGGTTGCATAATGAAAAAATTGTGCTGAAAAACTGTATTCCTGATTTTGTACACTTTAAAGAAATGGGTATATATAATCCTCTTTGTTTAACAGATAAAGTTTACTACAACGGAGTAGGGCACAATTCTTTGGGTATTAATGTTAATTACATAAACAGATTTGATGATTTCTTAAATGGAGTTTTTAAGCCTCATGGCGATGTAGATTTATCTAAATTGATAAGAAAAAATAGTAAAAATGAATATGAAATCACAAAAAATGAGTACCATTGTGAAAACTTAGGCAAGCTAATTGATAAATTGAACTCATATGGAAAAAATTCATCTTATAAAGATAAAATGGAGTTATTTGACGGTTTATCTGAAGCTATATCGTATTTGAACGATATTTCGGCAGGCAACAGTGTAAAAATGAATGCTTTTTCACACAATGGCAGTTTTTTACATGAACTTGGGCATTTATTACATCAAGATTCAAGTAAATTGTATACAGAATTAGGAAAAACTACAAATAGAATGCATCAAGAATTTCAGCAATCAGATATACAAAAAGTTGCAAATAAAGTTTCCGCTTATGCAAAAAGTTCTCCTTTGGAGTTTGTTGCAGAAGTTTATAAAAAACACCGCAGAGGTGTAAAATTTGATAGAGATGTCTTGGATTTGTATGCTAAATACAGTGGACCAATTTTGACATAAGTTAATTTATTTTTTACAGAGAAATAGACAAAATTTTTTATGTGCGGTTTTGGTATAAATAATTATGATAGTTACTTCAAATCAATATATTCAAACTTCAAAATCATATAAATTAACACCTTCATTCGGTGGGAAAACGGATAGTATTGCAACAGAATACCTTTTGCGATTGATTTCAAGCGGGAAAACAGTAAAAGAAATAAAATCCGAATTAGGGCTTGCGACGGATACTTACTATAAACTTTTAAGAGAACGTGGTATTTCTTACAACAGAAAGAAACCTTCCGAAAAAATTGCAGGAATTACAAAAAATCAAATTGAAGCCTTATTGCAACAAGGTTTAACTGTGCCTGAAATATGTAAATTGCTTAAAATTAAGGCTAATATGTATTATAGTTTAGTTGAACAATTTGGAATAAAAAACCCAAAGAAAATATTATCCGAAAAAGTTGCTACAATAACGGAAACTCAATTGCGAGATAAACTTAAAATGGGGCAATCTCCAAAAGATGTTTGTAAAGAGTACGGTATTAGTTTAAGTACATATTACGATTTGTTGAAAAAATTCAATATTCGTACTGCTCATATGGAAGTGGTTTCTCATAATTCTTCAATAAAAAAGGAACAGTTAGTTGAACTGTTGGATGCAGGAAAGTCTATGCAAGAAATTATGAAAATTTTGTCGATAACAGATAGTACATATATTTCTTTGATTTCCAAATTCGGGATTGTTACTAATGCAAAAGCCTCAGTTCGCAATATTGGTACAATAACAAAAGAAGTTTTAAGTTCGCTTGTCCAATGCGGACAATCTGTAAAAGAGATTTGTAAGACTCTTAATATTCAGGAAAGAACGTATTCAAGGTTGATAGATAAATTTGGAATAGTTACTCCACGAAAAAGAGCAAAAGAAGTTATTGCAAGTATAAAACCTGAAGATTTGCAAAGTTTGGTAGATTGCGGAATGACCCCCGGAGCAATATCAAAAGAACTTGGTATAAATAGACATATGTTTTATCATCTTTTAAAACGTTTTAAAATAGATTATGATTATGCTCATCACCGTGGAGAAATTTCTATTCCTGTAACCAGATTAGCTGCTGTTGCCGCTTCCGGAAAAACGACATCTGAAATTTCTAAAGATTTAGGTGTAGCGGTAAATACTTTTCATACGAAAGCAAAGATAGCTCGTGTAGACACAGTTTTGAGATCTTCTCTTGATAAGATATCTTCAATACCGCAGCAAAAAATACAAGCTCTTATTGATAGAGGCTTAAATGTTAAAGATATTTGTACAGAGCTAAATATTACTGAAGCTCAATATACTTCACTTATTCGCAAGTATAATTTATCAACTGCGCATAGGCAATTTAGAGCAAATATTTCTTCAATAACTAAAGAACAACTTGTAGAAATGAAAAAGCAGGGTAAATCCGTAAAAGAAATATGTACAGAATTAAAAATCAGCAAATCAACATATCGACGTTTGATGAATGCAAACTCTGACGTTTAAAAACTTTGTCGGTTATTGTTCTGCTTTTTTAAAAATCTTATCAGTATCAAGTTCTTTAATTTGCATAGGATTGTTTTCACCGTAGTTCAGAAAGTCTTTGTAGAATGCTAATGCTTCTTTTGGGGAGCAAAGTTTATTTGTCCAAACATCAATTACAACAGCATTTTCGCCCCAGGTTTCCGGATTATTAATATCCGCATTCTTGTCAAGTCCTATAACGTTAAAAACGTGGCTGTTTTCTGCTGAGTTTCCACCTATTTCGATAACCTTATTGTTAATACCTTTTTGGTTCATTTGATTATGCAGATAGTATGCTCTTTCGCCACAGTTTGCAAAGCGGTATTCTTGAAATTCTTTTTCAATCATATTTATATATTCTTCAAATGTGATATTTTTGTTATCAGGTCTTTTTTCAAGAATTTCAATCATTGTATTGAAATCTTTGTCTGCTTGGTTTTTTAATATTTGGGTAATGTATGGATTTGAATTATTACGTTCAGCATTTTTTGCAAGAGTTTCTGCCATTGTGAATGACCTTAAATTCGGATATTTTTGGTAAAACTCATTCATAACATTTCTTCCAATATTATAATTGTTGTTATCATTGTTATTTCTATTGATTATAACTTGGTTGTTTATTGCACATGCAGTTTGATATTTCCAATAATCTCGTTCAAAACTCTCTGCAGTAAGAGTTTTTCGAATTTCGGGTTGGGTTTCGATTTTTTCCTGAGTTATCGGTTTGGGTGTAAAAGTTACTGCATTTGGGGAGAAACTGTACACATTCAGGCTTGTATTGTTCATAATAATACCTACATTACCTACCTATATATTAATAAAATATTTTTTTTATGTTGAAGTTGTCTTTTTACGGGTATTTATTAACAAATATTAAAATAACGAATGCGCCTCAAGCTTTAACTTGAGACGCATAAATTAAAAAATTTTTAATTATTTTTCTTCTGCTTTAGGTTGAGGCGGAAGTTCTTTGCAGCCACAGTTGCATTTGCAAACAGGCGGCATTGGCGGTCTTCTGTGAAATTCTCCTCTGTGAGGTCTTTTTGCAAATTTTTCTCTATGTTCAGCTTTTATTTTTTCTAATTTCTTTAACTGTTTGTCTGTTAAAATTGCTTCAAAGTCTTTTTTGTTTTGAATTCTTAAATCTCTAAGCTGTTTTCGAATTGCCATAGCTTCTGCTTCTTTTGTTTTTAATTGTTCAAATAAAGGCTTTGCAGCTTCCATTTCTTTTTGTTTTAACTGTTTGATTTGTTCTTTTTGTTTGTCTGTTAAATTTAATTCATCTTCAAACTTTTTCATATCAAAGCGTGGCGGATGATGAGGTCTGCGCATTCTGTCAGGACAACCCATGTCAGGTGTTAATCTTCTCTCACATTTTGCAATAGGGCAAGGTCCTTTTGCTTCCGGTGTGATTCCTTCTTGTGCTAAGACCTGAGTTGAACATGTTAAAGCTACTACACCTGCTAACAATAATAATTTTTTCATTTTTACTTCCTTTCGTTTTGACTGTATTTTTTTATGTCTTATGTTTTTATAACGAAACGGAAAATAAAAATGTTCATTTTTTGTTTATTATTTTACAATTTCTGCGGCAGTGCAATGAATTCCGCCCATATATTTAAAGAGATGTTCTGTTGTTTTATCATCTATAAAATAAATATTTTCTTTATCTATATAGTCTTTTACGCTGTCAATAAAACATTGTTTTGTACTGAAACCTGTTTTTGCTTCTATTTCAGGGGTGATGCCGAGTTTTTTGTCTAAAAGCGGAGCATTTGTTATATAAATAAGTTTGCCGTCTTTTTCTGTAACGATTGCATTAATAAAATTGTTTTCGTACTTTATAACAATTTCGTTTCCGATTTTGTCATCTTGCATAATTTTAAATGTTTGTGCTGCTATGTATTTCTCTACTATAATTTTATTTTCTTCTGAGACATGTTTGAAATCTTCTCTTAATTTTTCCATTGTTTCATTAAAGTTTTTAATACGTTCTTGTGCTTTTTCGCTATTTTTATATATATCAAGGTAGTAATGATTTGCAGGTATCGGAATAGGATTGCAACCTGCATCTTTTAGCGCTGAAATTATTTTAGGTAAATTTTCTTCAGGTTTATATTCATTAAATTTGTTTGTTATTTCAAATTTTTGTATTTCGCCTTTTATGTTTTCTATTATTTGATTGATTTCTTCTTTTTCATCTTTGGATAATTCATTTTCTTCCAAATATTTTGTAAGTTTTTCAATTCCTGAATTGAACATAGCTATTGTTTTTGAATCATCTGCAACAAGTACATTGCCATCTTTTAGCGGTCTTAAGTATAAGTCCATATGATAATCAAGTCTTGGAATATAGTGGATATTTTCAACGTCATATGCTCCTTTTAGCATTTCTTTCGGGTAAATATCTTTCTTGTTTTCGCTCAGCAGCATATCTTGTTTCCCGTTTTTATTGATTATAAAGAAATTTCCGCCCCTGAGATGTGGTTTTATTTCTAAGCCTGGGTTGAATTTAAAATCCTTGTTAATTCCATTAGCTGCGGCTTTTAGTACTCTGCTTAAATCCTCTCTTTCTCTGTCGAATAGTAATAAATCAACTTTATTTTTTATAAAAGTAAGATAGTCTTGTGCCCACAAAAATCTGTTTAAGCTTTGAAGTTTTGTATAATCTTTTTTAACGGATTTTGATGCAATATTTGGGGTGTAAATATCAATACCTGTTTCTCTTGAGATTCTTTTTAAACTTTGTACGCATTTTGAATCGGTTATGTATAGTCCTTGAAGTTCTCTTGCGTCGTAACCTTTAAAGGAGATTTGGCTTATATTATTCATTGTTATTCCTATTTTATTGAATTGTAATTGTTATGTATAAGTTATAAAAAAAAATAATTTTGCTATAAGTTTTTAATAATTTATATTTTTCGTGCTAAAATGACACAAGGAGGAGCGTATGGAGAAGAAAAGAGTATTTCAGTATGCAGTACCTGTGTTGGTATTTTTGTTTGCGGTTGTATTAAGAATATTATTTATTAATACTGACTTGTGGTATGATGAGGCTTGTTCTTGGTATAGTGCAAAACAGATGTTTCCTGTCGGGATTATTGATAATCTGCTAAATTTAGATTTGCAGCATACACCGTTGTATTTTTTCATTCTTCATTTTTGGATGAAAATTTTCGGAGATAGTGAGATTGTACTGAGAATACTATCCTGTATTTTTGGAATTCTTTCCGTTCCTTTGGCTTGGGTTGTTGCATCAAAGGTTATGGAAAAGAAATTTGCCATGCTTTTAACTTCAATTGTTGCGGTTAGCCCTGCACTTGTATTTTTCTCGGTGGAAGTCAGGATGTACGCTTTAGTAATATTTCTTGTGCTTTTATCATTGAATTATATTGTTGATTTTGAACAGAAAAAAGATATAAAATCTCTAGTAAAACTAACTGTCGTTAATGTTTTAATCCCTTATACCTTGATTGGCGGAATTTTGTATAATTTTTCGTTAGCATTGTGTTACGGGATTTATTTATTCAAGTCAAAAAGTGCAAGGTTTTTTACGTATTTAAAGGCTGTTTTAGTTGAATTGGTTGTTTTAATTCCATATTTTGTGTTGATTTTTTATTATGCAAAAATGCGTGGGCTATTTGTTGTAAGACATGAAGGAAGTATTGCTTATTTTCAGATTGTTGAAGTTATAAGAAACTTTTTTGCGGCAAATCTTGTTTCAAATCCGTATTGGCCTTCTGTATCAGCTTATGATGTAACTGTTGGAGTTACTCTTTTTGTTGTTGTTCCTTGTATATATTTTGTGTACGGATTGGTGCAAGGTTTTATCAGTTCTTCAAAATTTTTAAAAACATTGTATGCTGTGTTTTTCTTGAACTTTGCTTTGGCACTGTTATTTTCAACACTGCAGATTAATGTTTTTACGGTCAGATATATTTTGTATTTGTTAATACCGTTGTTTATTTTGTCAGTAATTGGTTTGGCTCGAAAATTATCTGTTAAACATTTACAGCTATTTACGGTATTTTTTGTAATAAGTTCGATTGTATTTAATATTCAATATTCAAAGTCTTCTAAAATCTTGAAAACAATGGCATTTAATGCTGTAAAACTTGAGGCTGACAATTTAAATTTAACATCAGAAGATATTGTCATTATGCCGTTTGGCTCAGATGCACCGTATTATTTTAGAAAGATAAATACCCCAAGGGTTTTTAATTTCGATTTTCATAAGCAAATAAGAAATCCGTATAATGATTTTTATTACGATAAAGATCAACAAAAAATGATGGATAAAGATGCAAAATATTCATTGGTTTATGATGCAATATTTGCGGATAAATGTTTTTCCGAATCTTTTGTAAATTATTTTGTTTCAAATGTAAATATGCAAGTAGATAAGGATAGATTTGTTCTATTGGCATTGTATGCGGATGATGGGTCTTCTTTTGTTCCGATTACTGAGTTGAGAAAGTCTATTACCAGTGTTCAAACAATAAAAGATAATCTTGTAAATATGATGCTTCAAAAATATCTTTATGATGTAAATTATTTATTGTTGTTTGATTTTGATGTGGTTGCTTCTTACAAAAAGGACAATTATACATATTACTTGTACAAACGAAAATAATAAGTTAAATACTATATAGATTTTTGGCTAAAAATAAGTATAATAAGAGATGATATGAAAAAGTTTGGAATATTTTCTATAGTTTTTTTGTTAACTTTGTCAGCAGTTGTGGCTCATCAAACTCAAAGTGAAGATGTTTTATGGCAAAAAGTAGCAGATAATAATTATATTAACCCTGAGGGGATTATGGGGATGGAAGATATTTACGGTTTTTCGTTTATATTGAAATCTTATAATAAAGGTCAGTATGAGCCTGTGAATGGTAAACGTATTTGGTATACTCTGAGTCAATATACAATTGATTGTGGTAAAAATAAGTACAAAATCGGCATGATTGATTCTTATGGGTACGAAAATAATTTTATAAACGGTGATTATAACAGATATGCTAATTTCCAGCCGATAGTTTCAGGAACGGCGGTCAGTGCTGTTGCAAAAATGCTATGCAGACAGTAATTTATAAACAATAAAAACTCTCTATTGAAACATAGAGAGTTTTTTAAATTTAAAAATTTGTTTTATGCTGCAATATTAAGCTTTTTACCAATTTCTGCGGTTTTTTCTTCCGCAGCTGGTGTTGCTGCTGCTTCAGCTTTTTTTACTTCAGCTGTAGAAACAGTAGTTTCTTCAGTTGGTTTTGCTTCAGCTTTTTTATCGTCGGCAACTTTAGATGAAATCTCTACAGTATCTTTTTCCGGTGATTTTTCAAGTGGTCCGATTTGAGAAAGTTCGGTTGTTAAAAACTCTCTAAGCGGCATTTGCTTAGTTACACCTTTTTCGTTAGTTATGGTTACCAAGCCATTATTTTTTGTTGCTGTTAATTTTTCACCATTTTTTTCATACTGAATAGTCGTAAATGATGCGACACCTGAAACTGCATTTGACATAATTCTTTCCCCTTTTAATGAGTCTAACATACTATACTCTTAGTAAATCATAAACATAGATTTTTTTGCTAGCTTTTTAATATTTGTTAAATTTAATTATTAATGTTATTCTAAATTTATGATAGATTTAATGATTTTATATGTATTGTTGAAACATGATTTGACAATGTATGCTATTCATAAGCGTATTGAAGACTATTTTTTAGCCTATTCGACACCGAGTTTTGGTGCGCTAAAACCTGCGCTTGTAAGGTTAGAGAAAAATGGCTGTATAACTTCTGCAAAGATGATGTCTGAGGGTGGTAAATTATCTATTTTTTATTCAATTACAAAAGATGGAATGAAAGAGTTGAAAGCTCTTTTGCTGAAACCATTTTCTACAAATCCTTTACAATTTTTATCAGACGCAAGAGTGAAGTTATCTTGTGCTTCTTATCTTGATGATGAGGCTTGTAGTGAATTATTTGTGGATATAAAAACAAATGCCCTTTTACATAAGGTTAATGCAGAAAAAATTCTCGCAGATGAATATACCCCTTTGGATTTTTATAAAAGAATTGTTTTAGATAATACAATATGTGAATATAAAAACTTTATTTCTATGGTTGAAGGATTGGAAAAAGATAATGCCCGCAATAGTTAACAGTGTTTTAGAAGGTTCAATTGCATCTGAGCTTGAGATAGAAAAAGGGGATATAATTCTCTCTGTCGATGGGTGTGAGATGTCTGATATGATTGATTATAATTTTTATATGAAATCTGAGTTACTGACCATTGAAATACAAAAATCAAATGGTGAAATTGAAGAAATTGAACTCGAAAAAGATTATGATGAAGATTTAGGAATAGTTTTTGAAAGTGCTGTGTTTGACAAGATTAAACCTTGTTTAAATCATTGTATTTTTTGTTTTGTTGACCAACAACCAAAGGGTTTGAGGGATACTCTTTATATAAAAGATGATGACTATCGTTTGTCTTATTTGCAGGGAACATATATTACTTTGACAAATTTGAACGATAAAGACAGAGATAGAATTAAAAGAATGCACTTAGGTCCGTTTTATGTTTCTGTACATACTACAAATCCTGAATTGCGTGTAAAAATGCTAAGAAATCCAAATGCAGGTAAGGCTTTGGAGAATTTGCAATGGTTTAGAAAAAATAAAATTCCGTTTCATGCTCAAATTGTATTATGTCCCGGAATAAATGACGGAGATGAATTGGATAGAACATTGGCTGATTTAGCTAAATTAAAAAATACAGTTCTGTCTGTTGCTATTGTTCCTGTCGGGGTTACTCAATTTCGAGCGGATGGTGAACTCAAAAGGGTTGATAAAAAATGTGCAAAAGAAGTTCTTAAAATAGCTTCAAAATATAAAAAAGTCTGTTGTTCTGATGAATTTTTCTTACTTGCAGATGAACCTATTCCTCCTGCAAAGTACTATGGGAATTATTCTCAGTTGAGTGATGGTGTAGGAGCTTTGCGTTTAACGTTAGATGATTTTTATACCCAGAATTTGCCAAAATCAATTACAAAACCTTATAAAATAGTTTTTGCTTGTTCTTACGCAGCATACGATATGTTAACTGAAATTTCTGCCAGTCTAAATAAGATTAAAAATTTAACGGTGGAAGTTCATCCGGTAAAATCCGAATACTGGGGTCAGGATATAACTGTAGCCGGTTTAATTACTACGGATGATTTGATTAGAACGGTTAAAAATCTTGAATGTGATATTGTTGTAATCCCTTCTGTTATGCTCAGACCATACAGTGAGGATTTTTTGGATGGTAGAAATTTGACGTATGTCAAAGAACAGTCAGGAAAGAGTTTCTTTGTGCAGCAAAATATTTATTCTCTCAAAGAAGTTATAAACTTTGTTGAGATGTTGTAAGTACTGAATAAAGGTTTTGAGCAAGGATTAGTAGCGAATATTTACCCAAAAAATGAATAACTTGAAATTTGAGCAAGGGTTGGTAACAGAGATTTACCCCTCTTTTATTTCTCTGAGTTTTTTGAGTTGGTCTCTGATTTGTGCAGCTCTTTCAAAGTCAAGAATTTTAGCGGCTTTGTGCATGTCTTTTTCAAGTTTATCAATAAGTTTTGGTAAATCTTTTTTCTCTATACCCAAATCAACCATTTCTTCAGCTACAATATCTTCTAAATCCCGATAGCTTGCAACAAGAGAAAGCAGGTTGTTTTCTATAGGCTTTTTGATAGTTTGAGGGATTATTCCGTAGTTTTGGTTGTATTCTATTTGTAATTTTCGACGACGTTCGGTTTCTTTTATTGCCTTTTCCATTGATTCGGTAATTTTATCAGCATACATTATAACTTCACCGCAAGCGTTTCTTGCAGCTCTGCCGATTGTTTGGATAAGGCTGGTTTCGGAACGAAGGAAACCTTCTTTGTCCGCATCCATAATTGCAACAAGTGAAACTTCCGGAATATCAAGACCTTCTCTTAATAAGTTTACCCCGATTAGTACATCAAATTCCCCAAGGCGTAAGTCTCTTAAAATTTCAACACGTTCTATTGATTTTATTTCGCTATGAAGATATCGGACACGTATGCCTTCTTGAATAAAGAAATCCGTTAAATCTTCTGCCATACGTTTTGTTAGTGTTGTAATAAGAATTCTTTCGTCTTTTTCGGCACGTTTTTTTATTTCTGTTTTTAAATCTTCAATTTGGGTGTCAATCGGACGTACTGAAACTTTTGGGTCAAGAAGTCCGGTTGGGCGAATGATTTGTTCAACGAGTTGTCCGGATGTTTCTTTCTCAAAATCTGACGGGGTAGCGGATATATAAATTTTTTGTCCGACTTTATTATAAAATTCTTCATTAGTCAGCGGTCTGTTATCTTTTGCACAAGGAAGTCTAAAGCCGTAGTCGACAAGGACTTTCTTTCTGGCGGCATCTCCGTGGCTCATTCCTTTTATTTGAGGTAATGTAACGTGGGACTCGTCCACAACGACAAGAAAATCTTTCGGGAAATAATCCAGTAGTGTTGCAGGTGCAGAACCTTGCGGACGACGCTCAATTATTCTGGAGTAATTTTCTATTCCTGTGCAGTAACCCATTTCTTTTATCATTTCAATGTCGTATTTTACCCTTTGTTCAAGTCTTTGAGCTTCAATCAGTTTGTTTTCGTTATTAAGTTCTACAAGTCGTTGTTGTAATTCTTGTTTGATTAATTCAATAGTTCCTTCCACATCGTCATCATCCGAAAGATAATGTACTGCAGGGTATATAACAACAGAATCAGGGGTGTCAATAATTTCTCCAGAAACATTATCAATTTTTACAATTTTTTCAACTTCATCACCAAAGAAATAAAATCTTGTGATTATTTTTTCATAGGCAGGCATGATTTCAACAATATCGCCTCGAACTCTAAAGGTTGAACATTTTAACTCTAAGTCATTTCGTTCGTATCGAACATTTACAAAGTATTTTAATAAATCATCTCTGTCTATTTCATCTCCGACTTTAATTTCTGTAGATCCTTTAAAATAATTTTCAGGTAGTCCTAATCCATAAATACAGCTTACTGAAGATATGACTATAACATCATTTCTTTCATATAAGCTTCGTGTTGTATTATGGCGAAGTCGGTCAATTTCTTCATTGATTGAGGAAGATTTTTCAATATATGTATCTGTTCGAGGAATGTAAGCTTCCGGTTGGTAATAATCATAGTAACTTATAAAATATTCTACCGCATTATCAGGAAAAAGTTCTTTAAATTCATTGTAAAGCTGAGCTGCAAGAGTTTTATTGTGGGCAATTATTAAGGTTGGCTTTTGAATGTTTTCAATTACATTTGCGATGGTAAAGGTTTTTCCCGAACCTGTTATCCCAAGTAATGTCTGAGTATCATAACCTTTGATAAGACCATCCGTAAGTTGTGCAATTGCTTTTGGTTGGTCTCCAGACGGTTTATATTTTGAACTAATTTTGAATTTTTTATATTCCATATTAAATATTTTATTACAAATTTCGTAAATAATCATCTCATTTTGTATTAATCAAAATTTAAAATCTTCTATTGACGAGTTTGTCGAAAACCTGTATTATTTAGATTGTGGTATTTGAACAGAGGTTATTTTATGAAAAATGTTATCCAAACGATTAAAAACTTGTATAAGGGTGATGAACCGTTTAAGAAACATATTTTATACATTTTGTTGATGGTATTTCCTACTCTTGCAGGTGTAGTTATTTCTTATGGCGATAAAAATACTCCGAAAACGGTTTTGCTTACATTGCTTTGTGTTGGGCTCGGTTTATTTATTCTGTCGATAATTCCGTATATTATTCTGTCAGGTTTTAGATTAACCTTTTTAAATGATAGGTATAACGGTATAAATGAGGGTATTCCAAAGATTTCTTTTGAGTTGTTTAAACGAGGGTTATACGCTATTCCTTTTGACTTTGTATGGGGAATATATATGGCAATTCTTGCTCTTTTGATTGTCGGAAGCTCCCTACTTCCAATGCTTTATGGAATATTTAATCATTCAGTGAATTCAAATATACCTTTGGTGGTAGGTCTGTGTATTTTGACAGTAATTTTGTATATTCTTGGAGTTATAATATTATGTTTTATTTGTGCATTTTTCGTTTATGTATCAATTGAATATGCAAAAGACTTTAAGTACAAAAAACGATTATTCAATCCGTTATTGTTGTTTGGTGCTATTCGTAAAACCTTTAAATCAACCTTTATGACTGCAATTAAATATCTTATTGGTTCTATAGCAGTGCAGGCTATTATTTCAATTCTCGGTGGTTTGATTTATCTGGTATTTATTTTCACTTCGGGGGTAGTTCTTGCAATGTCATTGCCGGAAAATGCTGCTCTTGAATATAATCCTGTATATATGATAATCGTATTTGGTGGTGCAACGTTATTGGGCTTGCTTACAACATATGCTTTGTCAGTATTTTGGCTTGGGTATAGTGATAATGTCGTAGATGTATATAAATCGGAAATAGAACCGACATTACAAGATAATGAAATCTAAAATACTTATATAAATTAAGAAAAAGGCAGAAATATAAAATTTCTGTCTTTTTATTTTGTAACTTTTTGTATCTGTTTTGAAATAATATTAAAGTTTTTATAAAAATTAGTCGATATATAATTTAGCGAGGTAGTAATTTATGAAATTTTTAAGAGCTTTATTAAGTATTTTTGTTGTAAAAAAATATGCAAAAGTATATGTGAAATATTAGATTATTAAAGAAAGGTTGTGTTATGAAAAGATTATTTCAGGCTTTGAAAGACATTTATAAGGATGCGGATGCTTCTAAACGGCATCTTTTATATGCTTCATTGTTGATACTTCCGTCATTTGCCGGGGCTGTTGTCGGTATTATAGACAAAGACACCCCGAATGAAATTATGGGTATCGCAATTATTGCTGCAGCTGTTTTGGGAATAATTTCTATTGTTCCAATGTTGTTTTCCATGGGAACTTGGGTTCAATTTTGCCAAGACAGATTTAGCGGAATTTTAGGTTTTCCGAAATTGAATTCCGAAATGTTTGTCAAAGGGTTAAAAGTTATTCCTATCGCTTTAACTTGGGGCGTATATTACACATTGTTAGCTTTTATATTATTTATACTTCCAATGATTTTAATTATTGCTGGTATTGCAGGGTTAAAGTCTAATCCTTTGGCTATTATAGGTTTTATTTTATTATTAATTTTATTGTATATTCTTTTATTGGTAGTATTTTGTCTAATAAGTCCGTTTGTCGGATTTGTATTCTTGAAATATGCAAAAACTGAAGAATATACTGCAGATTTGTTCAATCCTTTTGCTTTTGTTAAATACATTAAAAAAGCGTTTAAAAGAATTATTATGATTGCATTAAAATTGCTCTTGTTTGGAATGATAATGGGGCTTGTGCTATCAGTATTTTATATAATGTATTCTGTTGTTGTATTTTCTGCAAGTGCAGTGTCAGTAATTTCTACCCCGGATGTTTCTGCAGAAAAATTTATGTATACTCCTGGGATGTTATTTGTTATCATTGGTGGTTCATCAATACTTGCGGTAATTCAAGCGTATGCTTCTGCGATGATTGGTTTTGCAGGCGTTGATAATTATATTGAAGTTTATAAAGAAGAATTTGATAAGTAATTCTTGTGTGCTTAAAAAGCGGGCGAATTTAAATTTTTTAAATTCGCCCGCTTTTTTTATTTGTTGTTTGCTAAAATTAAAATATTTTTGATAAATTCTTCTTTTTCTTGAATTGAGTACTGAATATCGTTTTTAATATTTTTTTTGTCGAAATATGAACTTATCATATTTGTTTGTGCTTTTTTTGAATATTCTTCCCAATAAGGTGTTTTTCTTATTTTTGAGATAATTTCAGTTTCCAAGTTTTCAAATTTGTTTTTGTCTTGGGTTTCAATATTTTGAATTTTATTTATTGGTGATGAAATAAAATTGCTTTGTTCGTTTTGGAAAATATTTTGGTTTTCAAGTTTTCCTTTAAATCTTTCAGCTAATCCCATTTTTTCTCCTATTAATTGTTTAAAATGTTTTCAAATTTTTTTATCATGTTTTGTCTCAGCAAGTTATCTAAAAGGTATTGAGTCAAGTCTTTGTAGCTTTGTGCAGTATTGGTTGAACTGTTGATTTCACAGAGCGGAACACCTTTATTTATTGCAGACATAACCGCAAAGTAATTGTTTGGAATTTTCCAGTAAATTTGTTTGCATAGTAATCTTTCAATATCATCTTCTTTGATTTCATCATTTTCCATAAATCTGTTTATGATGATTTTAACTTTGTCTTTGTCATAGCCCAGTTTATTAAATAATTCAAGACATCTTTGAGAGTTTCTGAGAGCCGGAAGATTTGCAGAGGTTACTAACAGTATCAAATCTGAATTATCAAGTGCTGCAATATTTTTACCATCAAAACTTGCTTCTGCATCAACTACTATATATGAAAAAGTCTCTTTTAATGTGTCAAATAATTTTGATATTTGTCGAGGTTGAATGTTGTCAGCCTGCTTGAAATAAGGCGGGTCTGCAAGTACGTATAGACTTGAGTTTTTGTACCGTTCAAGAGTGCTTAAGAGAAATGTTTCGTTTATCTTTTCAATATTTTCAAGCATATAGGAAATGTTGAATGATGGTTTTAAGTTCAAAAAGGTCGTAATATCACCCATTTGAAAGTTTAAATCCATAAGTGCAACATTCTCTTTTGTAGAATTTGCCAATTCTACAGCTAAATTTACCGCTAAAGATGTTTTACCTATACCACCTTTATTTGAAAATACCGAAATAATTTTGCATCGATTATTTCGTTTTGGTTCTTCAGATTCTGAGATTAGCTTGTTTATTCCCTGAAAAAATTCGTTTTTAATGAGAGGTATAGGGATAAATTCATTTGTTCCGGCTCTCATTAGTTTTATAATCAAGTCAATTGACGGATTATCTGTTAGTGCTAATATTTTGCAATTGTGGCATTGTCTTGAAACATTTAATATTAAATCAAGTTTGTTTTGTTCATCTTTTGACAAGTCAACAATAAATATTGATTTATTAGGGATTTGCGATAACTTGTCAACAATACTTTGATAATCTGTTGTTTGTTCAAGCAAATCTATATTCTCAAACTCGCTCAAGTAAAGTTTAAGAACTTCGTATGTTGAATACTCATCAGATAAAATCAGTGCTGAAACATGTTGCATTGTTTGCTAATCCCCTTATCTTGTGAATATTATAACATACCGTATCTTCTTACGCAATCTCATTAATATAAAAAGCCCCATATAAGTGGATTTTGTTACCTGCTGAGCTCGCAGGTGGGTGAGAACCCGGAATAATCCGTTTCCCGCTGACAATAAGAATATTGGCGGGTATACTTCAACATCCTTGGAGTTAACTCTCCCTATTTATATAAATGTAGGAACAAAATTAACACCTATATAGAGCTTAATATATTCTAGCATATTTAGATTATTCTTGTAAATAGGTAAGTCTATTTATTGCTTAATACTTTTTGTAAATATGCTTCAGCTCTGTCTGCGTTAGCTAATGCTGCTTCTGCAGCTGATCTGTCAGGAGCGGTAAGTATTACCCCTTCCGGAGATGGGATATATCTTCTTAACGGTTCTCCTGTTTCTTCATCTGTGTCAGGTTCAATATTGTTAACTTCATTGTTCTCCGGATGAGTATAAACACCGTTATTAACTCGTCCTTTTATTAAATTTGTATCACTTGTATATTCTTCAGGATTTCTCTGTCTTTGAGGTTGTATTTGTGGTTGTTCAGTTTGAGTTTGAACAGTCGGATTTCCTTGGAAATTTGTGTTATTATCAGGAGCTTGAACCGGCTCTTGTTCAGGTTCTTCATCAAGAACTGATTTTGTAGGTCTGCCAAATATCGCATGAACACCTTTTGTTACCCATTTCGCTAAAAATGGTGAAACAATTGCCAAAGGAATTGCTGCTCTTAGCGGAACACCTAAAATGTTTCCACGATTGATTTTTCTTAACCAATTTAAATTCATGGCTTTTGGTGATTGATAGCCTGCAACTCTTTGGTTACCTATGTTTATGAATTTACCTATTTTGTGGAATAATTTTGTTATAGGATTTTTGATATTTTTTGTACCAAGTTTTTCATTTAATTGTTGTAATGCACGTTTATAAGTTGCCTTATCTCCGTATTTACCTGCTTTTACGTTTTTGTTGAATTTATCTAAAGCTTTTAAATAAGCTGCTTTACCTTTTTCGTCAAGTCCCGCAAATTTAAAACCACCGATTTTATGCATTCCGACAATACCTGCAGTTAAGGCTAAGAAGTATGTAAAGTCGTTTGCAAATCTTTCGATAAATGTTTTTCCTTTTTCACCTTTAGGAGCTTTGATTGTATGAACTAACATATCGCCGAAGATGTATGCTTGCATAAGTACGGCAAGTTTCCCGCCTGCAAATCTGTTTGTTGTACCTTCCATAAACCAAGCAAGTGCTTTTGGTAAGAACTTACCGATTTTTGTATGAGCACCTCTGCCTAAAACAGCGGTATATTTGTTTCTGTACTCGCCAAGAGAAGCAGTTCTTCCAAAAAAGTGTCCTTTGATTTTTCCAAATAAACTGTTTCCTCGTCCGATAGAAACTTTAATATTCGGATCTGCTTTTTCCAATGCGGTCATAATAGCTTTTGGATTATCTAAAAATTTGCCTTTCAAAGACAAATATTCTTTCATTGATTTGAAACCTAATTTGCGAACTTTTAGTTCTCTTGCATATTCTTGTAATCCTGCAAAACCTTTTCTTCTGTAGATACCTTTTACAACTTTAGTATCAGCACCCAACAAGTCAAGTTCTTTTCTTTGAAGTGCTAAAGCTTGTTCTCTAAAAGATTTGCCTTTCATACGTTCTGCAAACCTGTTAATTTCGGATTGAGACATTCCGTACTGTTCAAGTCTTTGGAATTGGTTAACTCTCGGACCTGTCGGAATTCCCATGGTTTGCGGTTGATGATTTGCAATTGGTTCTAAGAATGTTTCAAAAATATGTTCTGCATCTTGTGCTAAAAATCCTTCAACACCTTTACCCGGAACTTTTGCAAAAGACCATTCAGGGCTTGTGCTATGGTGTAATAAAGAATACACAAATTTGTTATTCTGTGCAACTCTGTTGAGCCATCTGCTTGTGCCTCTCAAGCCTCCTTCAATCTTTTTGCCAAGCCAAGTTCTTGTAGAAAATTTGTCGCCCCAAGTTCCAAGTTTCCCCAAAATAGATTTGTTGTAATCTCCTGCGCATTTAGGGTTAAACTTATCCATTGCTTGAGAAATAACATACCAAGAAGCTGCCGTAGCACCTAATAAATGTGCCGGATTTGGCTCATCAGAGGATGCTTTTATTCTATTGGATAAATAAGAATTATCTACCGCCTGTCTGATTTGCTCAGAACCTGTTCCCTGCATTGCCGGAATATTAGTGCTCCCTGTTGCCGGCAGTGTTGAGTTCTGCTGGAACATAATTTGCTTAGCATTTTGTAAACTCGGAATGTTTACGTTACTTATAGATTGATTGGACATTCTGCTTCCTTTATTCCCTACAAGTATATAAAAACATTGTATTTGAAAAATTTGCTAATATATTAATAAATTCTGCACAATGTAAAGAAATGTAACAAAGTTAGTAAAGTGTGAAATATTTAATTGAGTATATACTTTATATATATACGAGAGACAAATAAATAAGAGAGAGATAAAAATGGCATTAGCTAACTTAAAAAAGATTGATAAAAAATTACAAGATATATATAAAGATCAAGTAACGACAACTGTTGCTGCATCTGTAGAACCATTTGTTGATAAATCAGAATTATTATTTGAACAAATGAATTTCATTGCAGCATATAACAAATCATTACTTCATCTAGCATAGTTTTTTATTTCATATTTAACTCCAATTTAATTTTTCCCCTACAAATTTTATCCCTGATTTCTTTGAAATCAGGTTTTTTTTGGGGGGATATTTGCTATTAACCAAGGTTTATTTTGCCAGTGCATAGATACTTTTGGTAAATAACCAAAGGCTTATTCTACAGTATTATTGAGTTATCTCTTTTGAGCTCTATCCATTTCTCGTTTTTGGTCTTTTTTGGCAATATCTTCACGTTTGTCGTGAAGTTTTTTACCTTTAGCAAGACCTATTTCCATTTTTGCAAATCCGTGAACTAAAAATACTTCAAGCGGAACAATAGTGTATCCATCTTTTTTTATTTTTGTATGCATTTTTAGAATTTCTTTTTTTGTTAAAAGAAGCTTACGGATTCTATCGGCTTTGTGGTTATATCTGTTACCTTGTTCATATGGGGAAATGTGGCAATTGTACAAGAAAATTTCGCCATCTTCAATTTTGCAGAAACTGTCTTTTAAGTTTATTGCATTTTTGCGTATAGATTTTATTTCAGTACCGGTTAATACAATTCCTGCGGTGTATTTTTCAAAAATTGTAAAATCGTGATAAGCTTTTCTATTTGTTGTTATAACTTTTTTATCCATAATCAAATTATAGCATAGACTTTATTTTAGTGTTCGTATTTGTATAAAAAGCATTTACAATTGTGCTGTGGAGAGAAATTTTCAACTTGTGGAATTTCATTTTTACAAATATCCATAACATATGGACAGCGAGTATGAAATTTGCATCCTGTCGGTAAATTTTCGGGTGATGGGAGTTCTCCGGACAATACTATTTTCTTTTTATTTGTGTTGTTATTCAGTTCCGGTGCTGCACTCAGTAAAGCTTGAGTATACGGATGTTTTGGATTGTTGAAAATTTCATCGGTAGTCCCGATTTCGACAATTTCTCCTAAATACATTATTGCAATTCTGTCGGAAAGATATTTTATAACACTCAGGTCATGCGATATAAATAAAATTGTTAGATTGCAGTCATCTTTCAGTTGTTTTAATAAGTTAATAATTTGTGCCTGAATACTTACATCAAGTGCGCTTACAGGCTCATCAGCTATGATGAATTTTGGGCTGAGAATAAGTGCTCTTGCTATTGCAATTCTTTGTCTTTGCCCACCCGAAAATTCGTGCGGATAAAGGTTTAGAGAATTTGTATCTAAACCTACTTGTTTTATTTTTACTTCAACGGTTTTTAAGATATCTTCTTTAGAAAGTTTAGTGTTTATTTTTAACGGTTCTTTTAAAATTTCGCCAATTTTCATTTTAGGATTAAGACTGGCGTAAGGATTTTGAAAAACCATTTGAATATTTTTATAAAAATCTTCACTTGTTTTTACATTGGTTATATTTTTGTCGTTAAAAAGAATTTGTCCGTTTTTTACGGGGACTAATTTCATAATAGCTTTTGCTAATGTCGATTTTCCACAGCCTGATTCTCCTGCAATTGCAAGAATTTCACCCTCTTTTATATCAAGGGATGTGTCATTTACTGCACGAACTTGGGTAGTTTCTCCAAGGAAACTTTTTTTTGTTTCATAAACTACATCTAAGTTTTTTATTTCAAGTAGGTTTTTACTCATAATATAAGCATATCCCGAGCTATATGGGAAATCAATTATTCACACCGGTATGATTTGGGTTTAAACTTCATGTCTTCCTTCGATTGCTTTTGTAATTGTCATTTCGTCGGCGTATTCCAAGTCAGCGCCTACAGGCAAACCAAAAGCAATTCTGGAAACCTTTATTCCAAACGGTTTTATTAATTTTGTTAAGTATAAACTTGTTGCTTCACCTTCTACAGATGGACTGAGGGCAAGAATAATTTCTTTGACCTCATCATTTGTTAATCTGTTTAAAAGTTCTTTAATTCTGATATCATCTGCACCAACTCCGTCAATAGGTGAAATTAATCCTTGTAAGACGTGATAGAGTCCTTTGTATTCATTTGTTTTTTCGATAGCAATAAGGTCTTTTGTTTCTGCAATTACGCAAATAACCGAGCGGTCTCTGTTAGTGGCTGAACATATTTGGCAAGGGCTTGTTGCAGATAAATTAAAACATATTTCACAAGAGTGAGTATTTTGTTTAGCTTCAACTATTGCTTTTGCAAAATTTTCAACCTCATTAAACGGCATTCTTAATAGATAGAATGCCATTCTTTGAGCTGATTTTGGACCTACTGACGGAAATTTTTGGAATTGTTCTATCAGTGTTGCTATTTCTTTTGGATAAATCATTAGAACGGAAGTCCAGGAATATTAATACCGCCGGTGATTTTTTTCATTTTTGCTTCCATTTCTTTAGAAGCTTTTTCATTTGCTTGTTTGATAGCTGCAGAAATTACATCTTCAAGCATTTCAGCAGTTTCAGTATCAACAGAAAATGCTTCCGGTGAAATTTTTATTGATTTAAATTTACCTTGACCGTCGCAAACTACAACAACAGAACCACCTGCTGATTCACCTGAAATTTCCAATGCTGCAAGTTCTTTTTGTGCTTCAGTTGCAAGTTTTTGTGCATTTTGAACTTGTTTCATAAGGTTCATTAAATTCATACCCATAATATTTCCCTCCTTAGTCTGTGTTTATTAATTTAATATATAACTTTTCTTATTGCAAATTTTATTATACACTAAAAATATGGAGAAGAAAACTTATTTACAAGAATCTGTAAAAAACGGTCGGTTGATAAGATGGACTTTTATGCCGTTAAAGGTCTATATTGCTCCTATGAAATTCTACTCAAAAAAAGGGCAGGACTACAAATACAGAGGGCTTGTAAAAAAAGCTCTTGATGAATGGCATAAAGTTTCTAATGGTAAAGTTTCGTTTACTATTGTGGATAATTTGTTTAATTCACATGTAAATATTGAGTGGAAGCGAGTTGAACGTGAGGCTTTAGGATGTTGTTATTTCCAGTATGACAGAAATAACAGGCTGGGCAGTGCAGAAGTTTCTATAGGTTTAACAGAGGGGCTTGTCCATGCTGACTATATGGATGAGGGTGAAGTCTATCATACAATTTTGCACGAAATCGGGCATGCTGTAGGTTTGGGACATAGTCCGTTCAAAAAAGATATTATGTATACTCCTCATCAAAAAGGTATTTTGCATGTCGGTGAAGGCGACAGGTTATCCGTAAACTGGTTGTATACTTTTCCTCAAGGCAAAACAGTAAATGAAATTGCTTCAAAATATGGAGTTTCCGGTAGTGATTTAGATGAAGTTGTAGCAAGAATTATTTCAAAACAAGCTAAAACCGAGTTTGAAAAAGTAAAAGATGCCGTAGAATTAAAACCACAAAGAAACCTTTTAGAAGAATCTGAAAACATAGCCAATTTAAGAAAATATCATATGGCACTTCAAAATGTAAAAATTTCAGGAGATTTAACTGAACAGATAAGAAAACATCACAGAGATACAAATAGTTAATTCTGGTGGAAAAGTATTGTGAATAATTGTAAAGATGAGTTTTTTGTCGCAAATCATCTTGTAGTGCATGTTTTACGTTAATTCACAAGAATTGAATTAAAGATTAATCAAAAATGTTCCGAAACAAGATATAGCAAGATATATTTTGTTTTTGGAGTACAAATGTCAACAAACGGGATTGATTTTTTTGGCAAAAAAAATGGAATAGAATTATCCACGTTAAAGGGCGGTTTGAAAAAAACTGACCTTAAAGGTGATGCCAACTTAGAATCCATATTTGATAAAATCGATGTTGATAAAAATGGGATATTAAGTGATAGCGAAGTTAATAACTTGTTTAATTCGCTTGATAATAAGTCGTATACAAATTCTGAGGGGAAAAAAGTAGGCGGGAATAACGATGGTTTCTTGGATAAAAAGGAAGCAGAATTTTTCTTAAAAGATAATTTTGGCAAAGATCAGATAAAAGACCTGACAAGTTCATTTGGAACATTGTTAAATATGATTAAAGGTAAATCTGACAACGTAGAAAGTGTAACTACTTCAGATCAAGGATTTACAACGGTTATGAATAGAGGGGATGCTGAAGATTCAGGCAAAATAAGTGAATTATATGATGATAATGGAAATATTCTAACAAAGTCTTATAATACTGAAGATAATGCATGTGTTAATGAAGCATATCAGGAGGATGGTAAGATTAAGACGAAAACAATATCATCTCCGGATGGTTCGTATACTACAATATCATATAATGATGGTGTTCCTGATGAAGTTAAGATAGTTAAAGGTACAGTTTCTACCACATATGCTTGTGATGCGGATGGAAATCCGACAGATATAAAAGAAAAAATTGAAAATGAGGGGCATGATACATTAGAAACTCGAACTACTTATGAATATAATGATACAGAGTCCGGTAGGGAGATTACAAGGACTGTTTCAAAGTCGGGTGGACGTACAGAAGTTATCAAGGAAATTAATGGTCAATTGATTTCTTCAATAGTGCCTTGTTCCGGAGATAATACGGTGGAAAGATTTTATAAAGATGGAGATGTTAACTGCTATACTCAAGTTGAAACAGATACTAATGGTAACGTTGTACATAAAGCAATAATAGATAATGGAGAAAGAACAGGTGGTGTTGCATATGATTCAAATGGTAATACTTGGGCTGCATATAATTCTGTAACAGGAGATATTCAAAATTTTAAAGTTCAAGTTGGAGAACAAAGTATTGCTACGTTGGCTAATAAATATGGTGTAAGCGTTGAAGATATGTATGAAGCAAATAAAGATAATCCTTACTTAATAGGTACTGGAGCAAATGCTAAATTCTCATCTGTAGGTTGCAGTTTTGTTCTTCCCGGAAAATTAGAACCTGATGATGCAAGAATACAAGGAAATCGGCAAACTTCTTTACAAATCAGGATTGATGCAACAAATCATAACGAACAAGCGCTTAAAGCTATTAGTGATGGGTTAATGGCTAAATATAAGAGAGAAGGATTATTAAATACTAATGGTATGGGTGAACATATATTTACCAGTTCATATATTAGGTATGGTGAAGAATTTAAATCAGAATCCCCTGTAGAAGTTGAAATCTTGGGTGAAGGTTTTGGTGGATGTAAAATAGGTCAAGTTTATAATAATTCTAAAAATCCTAGAATTGTCTACATTGATAAAGAAGGTAGGCTTATTGAGGATAATATGGTAAAAAACGGTATTAGAGACTATGCATATTCTCCGAGTAAAGCTAGTACAATTACAGTTAATGGAAAAGAGATTGATGTAATGGATTACCCATTTGTACGTGGTTATAATGCTGTTATTGATCTTGCTGGTAATGTGTATATATCCGAAAATGGAAACTATGTTACTTATGATTCTCAAAAAGCTGAACAGAGAGAATTAGCAAAAGCTCAAGGGCGAATTAATAATACGGTAGATGCTTTAAGTAAATCAATGTCAGGAGCATCTTTGAACAGTAGCATTAATTCAGAAGATTTTAAAAGTGCATTTGCGCAGATAACAGCAGATAATGTTATTGATATTATTCATACATATGAGTTCCGAAAAGGAGAACCGTTTGTAGAATGTATTATGGAAGAAACGAGCTCATCTATTTCAAGTCGTAGAGAAACTTGCAAGAGTCTTGTTAATAAGTTAAACGACAAAGCCATAGCTGTAGGTATGCCGGAAGCTCAAAGGCAAGCTTTATATCAAGCGTGTATCAATGCTTGTAACAGTGCGGATGCTTGGAATACAGAAACCCTCGTTAGCAAAGTTAATGAATTTTATGGTTCTGTTGTTGCCGCAGAGATGAACCATGGTTCAAAAGCGGATGTATCATTTGGTGATGTTGCCCAAGACAATATTATGGGTGCTCGTGCAGGTATTGAAGAACAAACATATAAGCAGAGTGTTTTAGGCACAGCTTGGGAATATTCTTTATCTCCTGATCATACGTTAAATTTAATTGACACAATAACAAATAATTCATTTTTACCGGATACTGCTTTTGGTACTGGACGGAGCGCTGCTTATCATAAGATAGATAAATTTGAATCTACGATAAAAAATCTGGAAGATATTCGAAGGACTAAAGGTGAAGATGCTTTTAAAGCTGCCTTTAAAAAAGAATTTGGGGTTGAATATAGTCAAGATGCACTTAATAATTACGTGAATTTAAAACATAAATTTGATACTGCTGTAACCCAGAAAAACACTATTAATTTAATGCAACATCTTGCAGATACTGTAACTCCAGATAATGTGGATGAAATTATTGAAAATTTTATATCTGCGTTTCCGGAAAAAGATAGAAGTAAATATAGGGCTGCACTAAATAGTACGATTCAAGCAAATATGAATAAGGGATATTCTAAAGCTACTGCCTTTGAGCAATGTTTAAATACCTATATTCAAGATGCTAGAAGGGTTTATAATGAAGCGACTGAAGGACAAGATTTATCACTATTGGGTAATTCGCTAAATGGAGCTTTTGATGGTATGTTTGGAGCTAAAGCAGGTATAAATTCTGAAGTTCGAGAATACGTAGTAAGACAACAAAAAGGAGAACAATATACCGCCACCAGTGGAAAAATAGCTATAGCTGTTGTTGCATCAGTTGTAACGCAAAATCCTGCGATAGGCGCAATAATAGTTACGGCAGGGGGCATGGCTCAAGATACTCTACAAATGGGAACTAGCCATTACCACGGAGATGGTGCGTTTGGTACTGACCTCTCTGGGGCTCGAGCTTCAGCTGCTGCGGGAGAGAACTTGATTAACGGTGTGGGTACATATGTCGGTGGAAATTTCGGTAACATTACACAAGAGCTTGGTACTGCTGCTCGTTTAGGTAGTGATATTGTATTAGATTCAGCGATGAGTGTAGGTGGTGATGTGATGAATGGTAATGAAGTTACTCTTGAAAGTATTGGAGGGTCTGTTTTATCTGCATCTTTTGGTAATTTTGTCGGACATAACACCAGAAATGAAATTTTTGGGGCTATTGCTAAAGAGGGAGCTTCCTCAGTCGTGGATGGAGCTTTAAATGTTAATTCTATTCCTACAAATACTGAGTATAGTTCTCAAAATTTGGGTGAATCTCTAGCTAGCTCTATGGGTGTTTCTAAAAGTTTGGGTGATAATATAGCAAATAATGAAATTGAAGATAATAATAAACCTAAAGGTGCTTAATTGAAGATTATAGATACTTATGGAGTTTTCATTATAGCTACAATTACGTCCGGTAGGTGTTCTTTTTAATGAAGAATGTTAACATTTTGCTATTATTTTGTTTTTATGTATAATATGCATGTAAGTAAATAGGATTTTACTAATTAGGGATATAAAAAGGTATATTATATGACAGTTCAAGATTGGTTTGAAAAACGTAAAGAAGCTCAAATTCAAAGGAGAGCGCTTGAAGCGAGAGTCGAAATCGAAGCAAATCCTGATTTGTGGACGAAATGTGTTCATTGTGATGCTCAATTGTTGAAAAAAGATATAGAAGATAATAATATGGTTTGTCCTGTGTGCGATTATCACTTTAGGATAAATGCAAGAAAAAGAATACAACAGTTGTTTGATGAAGGTTCGTTTGAAGAATTGTTCTCTGAAATTAAACCGACTGATCCGTTGGATTTTGTTGATACTGAGTCTTATAAGGACAGACTTGCTGCAGCGCATGAAAAAACAAATCTTGAAGATGCTGTTGTTACAGGTATTGCAACTATTGACGGGCACAAAGTTGCTACAGCCGTTATGGATTTTGATTTCATGGGCGGTTCTATGGGAAGCGTTGTTGGGGAAAAAGTTACCAGAATAATGGAAAAAGCTATAGAACTCAGACTTCCTGTTTTAGCCGTAACTTCATCAGGTGGTGCTAGAATGCAGGAAAGCGCATTGAGCTTAATGCAAATGGCTAAAACTTCTTGTGCATGTGCAAGACTTGATGAGGCTGGATTGTTATATATAAACCTAATTACCGATCCGACATTTGGAGGTGTTACCGCAAGCTTCGGAACTTTGGGTGATATAATTGTTGCTGAACAAGGTGCAAGAGTTGGTTTTGCAGGACGCAGAGTTATTGAACAAACTATCAGACAAAAATTACCATCAGATTTCCAAACTGCTGAATATCTGATGAAATATGGTCAGGTTGATGTTGTATCTTCTCGTAAAAACCTTAGAGAAACACTTGCAAATATTCTGGCTATGCATGAATAAGGAGTAAATTTATGGCAGCGGTTTTAGATTTTGAAAAACCAATATTAGAAATTCAGGAAAAAATTGAGGAATTGAAAAAAATGAGTTTAGAGTCCGGCATGGATTTAAATAAAGATATAGAAGTTTTGGAACAGGAAGCGGAAGAATATAAAAAAGAATTGTTTTCTAACTTAGATCCTACGCAAAAAATGCAGATTGCACGTCATCCTGAACGACCTAATTTTATGGATTATGTGAATCTGATTACGACAGATTTTGTTGAAATGCACGGTGATAGAGTAGGTACAGATGACAGAGCAATTGTTGGCGGACTTGCTAAGATTGATGGCAAACCTGTTATGATTATCGGTACAATGAAGGGTAAATCGACAAAGGAAAATTTGGAATACAACTTTGGTATGCCGCAGCCTGAGGGTTATAGAAAAGCTTTACGTTTGTTTAAGCATGCTGATAAGTTTAATATTCCTATTGTAACAATAATTGATACTCCTGGGGCATATCCTGGTATTAGTGCTGAAGAACATGCTCAAGGTGCTGCGATTGCAACTAATTTGCGTGAAATGCAAAAACTTGGAGTTCCTGTTATTGCAATTATCTCCGGTGAAGGCTGTTCCGGTGGAGCTTTAGGTTTGGCTGTAGCCAATAAAGTTTATATGCTTGAGCATGCGTATTATACTGTTATTTCACCTGAGGGTTGTGCTTCTATTCTTTGGCGTGATGCTTCAAAAAATCTTGAAGCTGCAACTGCATTAAAAATTACAGCTCCGCATTTAATGGAACATGGAATTATTGATGGTGCAATAGATGAGCCGACCAGAGGAGCTCATACTGATTATGAAATGATGGCATCCGGAGTTAAAAATACAATACTTTCAGCTTTGGAAGAATTGTCAGGTATGTCAAGAGAAGATCTTCGTAATCAGCGCTATGATAAGTTTAGAAGAATGGGTAAATATATTATTTAGCGGCATTTCTATTCAATAGGGCGGATGTATGAATAATAATTATTATGAATTAAGATTGAAAATCAATCCAGAAATGGAAGATATTATTGCTGAGATTTTCTTTGAAAATTTTGACTGTGAAGGGATTGTTCTAGCCGAAGAAACCTATAAAGATTTGGAGATGGTTTCTACAACAGAAGGAACGTTAAGAGTCTTTTTAAAGAATGAATACGGTGATTCTTATGAGGATTTGCTTTATGATGTTGAAAATGTTTTAGACTTGTCGAGAGAAGAATTCTATTCAAGAGGTTTAACAGAGGAAGATTTGGGTTCTTGGGAGTTTACTCTTGAAGAAAAGCAAAATGAAGATTGGTCAAAAAAATGGAAAGAACAATGGGATGTAACCCATGTCAGTGAAAAAATTGCGGTTGTTCCTGATTGGATTGAGTATCAGCAAAAAGAAAATGAAGTTGTGATTAAATTAGAGCCGGGGTGTGCATTCGGAACAGGAACTCACCAAACGACACAGCTTTGTATGAAAGCTCTTGAAAAGTATTTAAAACAAAATAATAGTGTTGCTGATATCGGCATGGGGTCAGGTATTTTGTCAGTTTTAGCTAAAAAGCTTGGCGCAAGCTATGTTTACGGTTGTGATATTGATGAGATGGTAATTGATGTCGCAAGGGAAAATGCGGTAAAAAACGGTGTTGAATGCACGTTTGAGCTAAATTCTGCGGATAAATTATCTGAGCAGTTTGATTTTGTTTGCGCAAATATTTTACACTTTGTATTGGCGGAAATTATGCCGGATTTGAAAAATATTATGAAATCAGGTGGTTTGATGTCGCTTAGCGGAATACTTGAAGATAAGAAACAAATGGTTATTGATGCTTATGAAAGAAACGGGTTGGAGCTTGTTGAAGAAATTAAACAAGACCAATGGACTTCTTTTGTAGTGCGAAAATCTGCTAATTGATAAGAGAGAGGAAATTTTAAATGAATAATAAAACAGCAATAATAATTCCTGCAAGATACGGTTCTTCAAGACTAGAGGGAAAACCTTTACTTAAAGTTCTTGGAAAGTCAGTAATTCAATGGGTTTACGAAAAAGCAAAACAATCCAAATTGGCGGATATGATTATTGTTGCAACAGATGATGAAAGAATTTTTAAGGAGGTTAAATCTTTTGGTGGTGAAGTTGAAATGACTTCGACTGCTCATAAATGCGGTTCTGACAGAATTATGGAAGTTGTATCCCGTCATCCTGAAATAGGTTATATTTGTAATCTTCAAGGAGATGAACCATTGATTGAACCTGAAAGTATTGATGCTGTTATTGCAAATGTTAAAGAAGATGATAGGGCTGATATTTCAACTTTAATAAGAGTTTTAACTGAAGATGAAGAAATCAATAATCCTAATTTGGTAAAATGTGTAATTGATAAAAATGGTTTCGCATTGTATTTTTCTCGTTCAAAAATTCCGTTTGAACGAAATGCAAATGCAGGTAGTTTTTATGGACATTTAGGAATTTATGGTTATAAAAGACAGGCATTGGAAATGATGACTAAATTACCGCAAACTCCGCTAGAGATAACCGAAAGTTTAGAACAATTAAGGGCTTTGGAAAATGGTATGAAAATAAAAACTTCTGTTGTTGATTTTGTTCCTGTTGGGATTGACACAAAAGAGGATTTAGAGAAATTCAGACAGATTGTTGAAGCAAAATTGGCATAGAATAAATATTTGTTTTGTATATTGCCAATCCTAGTATGTTTATATGAAATTTTTAGATATTTGTTGAAATTGTTTGTTGTAACTTATATCATTGTAGTGTTATGTCAGACATAGAAATATTTAAAGAAATAAAAGAGATATTAATATCACAAAAGCATTCATCTGAAGACATTGCTCTGGTTGAAAAGGCTTATAAATTTGCAAAAAAACTTCATGATGGTCAGTTTAGGGTATCAGGAGAGCCTTATATTATACACCCTTGCGAGGTTTCTAAAATTCTTGTCGGGTTAGAAGTTGATACTCATACTTTAATCGCGGCGTTTCTGCATGATGTTTTAGAAGATACTGATACAAAACCTGAAACAATAAGAGAATTGTTTGGTGAAGATGTATTAAATTTGGTTCAGGGGGTTACTAAACTTGGCAAATTAAAGTTTAAATCAAAAGAAGAACGTCAGGCTGAAAATTTCCGCAGATTATTTATTGCGATGGCAAATGATATTCGTGTAATCTTTTTGAAATTAGCTGACAGGCTTCATAATATGCGAACTTTGAACTTTATGGAAGAAGCTAAGCAAAAGAAAATTGCGCAAGAGACTATTGATATTTTTGCCCCGCTTGCTAACCGTTTAGGTATCTATAAAATAAAGGCAGAATTGGAAGATTTATCACTCAGATATTTAGAATCTGAAAAGTATTATGAGATTGCAAGGTTGGTTGCTCAAACCAAAGCGGCAAGGGAAGAAACCGTAAAACTTTTGATAGATAAAATCTCGCATGATGTTCAGAAAAGTGGAATAAATGCTCAAATTACAGGTAGGGCAAAGCATTATTACAGTATTTACGCAAAAATGAAGCGCCAGAATATTTCTTTTGATGATTTGTATGATATAACTGCGGTTAGGGTTATTGTCGACAGTGTCAGGGAATGTTATGAAGTTTTAGGATTGATTCATTCACAGTTCAAACCTATAACAGGTAGGTTTAAGGACTATATTGCAATGCCGAAAGGTAATATGTACCAATCATTGCACACATCTGTAATCGGACCTCGCTCAAAGCCGTTGGAAGTTCAAATCAGAACTTGGCAAATGCATCAGGTTGCGGAATATGGGGTTGCTGCGCATTGGAGATATAAAGAAAAAGGTTCTCAAAAAGCTGATAATGCAACAGATATGAAATTCTCTTGGATGCATAAGCTTGTTGAGTACGAAAAAGATATGAAAAGTGCTGAGGATTATGTTAAAAGTGTAAAACTTGACTTGTTCTCAGATCAGGTATTTGCATTCACTCCGGGCGGAGATGTAATAGATTTGCCAAAAGATGCGACTCCTGTTGACTTTTCTTATAGAATTCACTCAGATGTCGGACATAAAACTGTTGGAGCTTTAATAAACGGTCGTATTGTACCGTTAAATACAAAACTTAGTAACGGTGATATTGTTGAGATTTTGACCTCAAAAACTCCTGCTCCTCGTTTGGATTGGTTGACTTTTGTTGTTACTAAACAAGCTTCTCAAAAAATTAGGCAATGGTTTAAAAAGAATAACCGAGAAGAACATGTTAAACTGGGTAAATCAAATCTTGAGCATGAATTAACAAAAGCAGTGTTTGATGAGTACATGAAAAACGGTGAATTTGATAAAACTGCTAAATCAATGAATTATCAAACTTCTGAAGATTTATTTGCTGCGGTAGGTTATGGCGAAACTACGGTTAACAAAGTTTTGAATAAGCTTAAGAAACCTGTTGAAAAACGACCTGAAGATAATTTCCATACTTCGGGTAAAAAAGGTTCTCATAAAGATATTGAAGGTCTTGAGGGGTTGATGTATTCAATTGCAATGTGTTGTTCTCCAATTCCGGGTGAACCGATTGTTGGCGTTGTTACGAGAGCAAAAGGAGTTTCTGTTCATAGAGCTGATTGTAAAACCTTGGAAACTATTCCGCATGAACGTTTGATGGATATTAAGTGGGCAGGTGTAAATACTTCAAAAACTTATACTACAACAATTAGAATTGAAACTGCTGAAAAATTAGGATTGTTGAAAGATGTAATTTCTGCTGTTTCAGATAATAATACCAATATTGTAAATGCTCAAATTAAAACTAAAAACCATGTGGGTATTATAGAAATGGGCTTAGAACTTGATAATATCGATACATTAAAAAAAGTTATTGCTTGTATTCAGTCATTGCCTGACGTATACAGTGTAAAACGTATTCAAACGTCTTCCAGTATGTTGAAAAAATCAGCTTCATCAAAAGGGCAAAAAAGTTATAAACAAAAACGTAATGATAAGATTTCTAAGAGAAAAGGAGAATAATATATGGCTATTTCACAACTAACAGCGGATAGTATTTGGAAAGTGTACTATTATATTGCACTTTTTGCTACTGTTGTTTTTGTTTTAAAACTTGTTATATTTACTTTTGTAGGTGGAGATAGTGAGGTTGTTGCAGATTTTAATGTAGAAACAGATTCTGATGTGTCATTTAATTTCATTTCTGTTCAATCAGTTTTAGCATTTTTAATGGGTTTTGGCTGGATGGGTTATGCTGGTTTAAAACAGTTTGGTCTGTCTCAGCTTACTAATTTATTTGCAGCATTTGCTGTTGGTTTAGCTTTATTGTTAATAAGTGCGTTTTTAATGTTTTTGACAAGAAAATTAGAAAAAAATATAAAGAAAGATAAGACAACTGCACTAAATAAAGTTGGTAAAGCATATACAAGTTTTGCTCCCGGTGCTTCAGGTCAGGTAGAAATTGAAGTTAACGGTCAACTTTCTATTGTAAATGCTTTGAATAATACAGAAGAACAAATTAATTCATTTGATGCTGTAAAAGTTGTAAATGTTGTAGATGATTTATTGTATATAGAAAAAGTTTAGGTAAATAAAAGAAGGAGAGAAAAATGTTCGGAATAGTTCTTACTCTGGCATTGGTGGTTATTTCGGTATTTGTATTTATTGCAAATCAGTATAAAAGATGTCCATCAAACAAAATTATTGTAGTTTATGGTAAAACCGGCGGTGAAAAGACTGCAAAATGTGTTCACGGCGGCGGAACTTTTGTTGTTCCATTAATTCAGGATTATGGAGTTTTATCATTAGAACCTATGACAACTGATATTGACTTGAGAGGAGCATTGTCAAAAGGTAATATTCGTGTTGCAGTTCCATCTACTTTTACATTTGGTATTTCAACAGATTCAAAGATTATGATAAATGCTGCAGAACGTCTTTTAGGATTATCAAAAAATGATGTTATAACTCAAGCAAGTGATATTATTTTAGGTCAATTACGTTTGGCAATTGCGACTTTAACAATTGAGGAAATTAACCAAGACAGAGAAAAATTCTTGGAACAAATTAATGCGAACGTAAATACCGAGCTTAATAAAATCGGTCTTGAAATCATCAACGTAAACATCAAAGATATTACAGATGAATCAG
>CAZUKK010000018.1:0-41766 GCA_964620875.1 uncultured Clostridium sp. | reverse complement strand
AAACGCCCATTCCTGTTTCTTCAACAGCCATTCTTGCAAGAGGAATACGAGCTTTGTCTGCAGCTGTAGCAGCAGCTTTGAAAATTTTGTCAACTTGCTCTTGACTAAATGTAGCATAAAGTTTTTGAGCTTTTCTGACTCTTTCAATTAATAATTCTAATTGTTCAGCACTGTCTACAAGATTAGACTTTGATAAAGCCTTTTCAAGATTTTCGACAGTTTTTTTGCTTTTTGTTGTCATGTTTTTCTCCTTTTTATAAATACAACTTTGCTAAAATTTCATTGTTTAATTTGTGATTTTTTTCACAATTACATTTTACTTTAAAGATATACGAAAATCAAGTGTAAATTTTACAATCTTTATATTATTTTAATTTTTTACGTAAAACAAAGAAATAACTAAGCTTTATAGAATATTCTAATAAAAATATTAATGTATTACCTCATCAATACATATGACAAAAAATGTAAACAGAAAAAATACTACATTTATAGCTTTTGTTTTTCCTACCGAAAAGCTCCGAAAACTAGCAATAAGTGCATTTTTTACACTTTATCATCAAAACCAGTAACTACAATATTTTTCACCTCTTTACAAAAGTTCACAATAGGGGTTGACAAAAATTACTTTATGGTTTATAGTGAAAATGTTAGATGAAGTGTTAATTGAACACTTAATAACGAAAGGAGACATATCAATGTTAACTATTAGTCCAATTAAATTAAATACATTATCAAAAAAACATATATCTTTTGGTGAAAACCAAACTAATAACTCAAAAGTTGGTTTAACTTCTTTAGACAAAAACCCTAGCAACAGAATCAACTTTGAAAAAGATTTGTATGAAACCAAGAAAGCTGACATGGTTCAAACAAACCCTGTTAAAGCTTTTGGATACAATATCGTGAAGGCTTATAATATACTATGTACGCCAACAAGACGTACAACCCAAACCGAACAAAGATACATTCACTTACCTTATATGGCATAGTGAAAACAAATAGACTTAACTCTTTTTATTTACCCCAAAATGCAATTACCCCAATTGCGAAAACCTTTAATCAATGTCCTTTCTTTCATTAGAAAGGATACTTTTTTATCTATATATTTGCTCCGCCTTCAGTTTTCAATTTGTCCATTGCTTTTCGAGAACCATCCGTACTTTTTATGTATTCAAGTACAAAATCAGTTGCTTCTTGGTCTCTTGCAACAGCTTCCTTTATTGCAATAATATCTTCAAGAGAAAATCTCTTAATAGCTTTTCCTGACTTATCAAACAGAGATTCCTTGAATTTCTTTTGAATTTCGTATTCAAACCCCGGCAAATTTGATTTTAATGAATACCAACGATAAAAACTATGAAGTAAAAACTCTTTATCAATCTCACCATTTCTCAAAAGAAACATCGGAGGGGTATACCAACTAAATTTTCCGGTTGTTATAAACGATAAATATAAAGCCTCATATCCTTTTTTTTCGTATAGAATTCCTTCTTCTTCCAAAATTAAATTCAAAAATTTATCAGCTGATGAAATTCGATAAACCGGAGTTCCCGCAGCTTTAACATAATCCAATAATTTATCGGGATTTCCGTCTACATTTTTTACAATTTCAGTAACATTTGTTTTTACCTGTTCAATAATTTTCAAAGTTTCGGAATTCAAGGTCAATTCTGCACCTTTTCCTATAACTTTTTTAGTAGTTTTATTGGAAAAACTCTTTTTTGTTGAGTTTCTCAGGCTATTCAACAAATGTTTTTCTCTCAACGATAAAATAAGATATTTAAATTCTTTTATAATACTCATAACAAGCTCATTATAAATTAAGTATCAAAAACATACTACATACAAATAGAGGAGAGGTTCTAAAAGAAACCTCTCCATCTAAGATTCTACAGATTAAATCATTATTGAGAAACAATATAAGTTATAAGGGTTCTTACACCAATACCTGACGCACCTTTACATAATTCTTTCTTAGGGCTTTCTAAGAAAGCTGTACCTGCAACATCAAGATGTGCCCATTTAACTTTATCTGTAACAAATTCTTTCAAAAACATGCCGGCTGCAGAAGCTCCGCCATAGCGAGTTCCGGTATTTTTCATATCAGCGACATCACTATTCATATTATCACGATATTCTTGCCACATAGGAAGTTGCCAGAATTTTTCACCACAGAACATACCTGTATCAATAATATCTTTAACAAATGCATCATTATTTCCCATAATACCTGATGCTGCAGAGCCTAAAGCTACCATACAAGCTCCTGTCAGAGTTGCAATATCAATAATTTCATCAACTTCTAATTCACACGCATAGCATAAAGCATCAGCAAGAGTTAAACGACCTTCAGCATCTGTATTATCAACCTCAATAGTCTTACCGTTTTTGGCAGTTAATATGTCTCCGGGCTTGTAAGAACTACCTGAAGGCATGTTCTCGCAAGCAGCGATAATACCGTGAACTTCCACTTCAGGATTAAGCTTCGGTAATGCTTGCATAATACCTAAAACACAAGCAGCTCCGGACATATCATCTTTCATATTAAGCATTGAAGCAGGAGGTTTAATATCTAATCCGCCGCTATCAAAACATATACCTTTTCCTATAAGCGCAATACGTTTTTTAGGATTAGCAGGAGTATATTTCATATGAATAAATTTAGGAGGTTGAACACTTCCTTGTCCTACCGCAAGATATGCACCCATGCCCATTTCTTTTATTTTTTCTTCATCATAAATTACAGTCTTAATTCCATCAAAACTTTGAGCAAGTTCTGCCAACTTGGATGGAGTAGCGTATGATGCAGGTTCATTTGCCAAATTTCTGGTAAATTCAATTGCATCAGCTGCAATCTTACCACCTTTAACGCTATCAGCATCAACATTTTCTAAATACAATTCCGATATTCTATGTTCTTTTTTAGTTTTGTATTTATCAAAATGATAATCCGCAAGAGATGAACCGATAATAGCAGGAATTGCATATACAAAATCAGTATCGATATCAAGAGCAACAGTTTTTGCTTTTAATTCTGCACATTTTTTAATTGCTTTTGCTATATTTTCCCTGATTACATTATTATCCAATTCAGATTCATTACCCATACCAATTCCTAAAATATAAGTTGAAGGGTATTCATTTCTCGTATGAATAACAAAAGTTTCACCTTTTTTACCGGTGAACGTTTCAGGCGCAAACTTGTTTAATAAAGCGTTTGGAGCATCCTTATCAATGTACTTTGAAACAACAAGCACATCACAGGAAACATCTTTTACACTCTCTACAATTTTAATTTCCATAATAAACTCTCCTTTTCGAGTTTATTATAACACTAATTACCAATTAGAAAATAATTCTAATAGTGGAAAACATCAATTTTTCTGCTCAGTATTCAAAGATTTTATAGCATAAGAACGAAGTTCAATAGCATGTTTGTTATCAGGATTTTTATTCAACGCAATATTTAAATCATCAATCGCTGCAAGATACGATTTCATCTTACAAAAAATAATAGCTCTGGTAAGATATTTTTCGGAATCTTCAGCATCTAATTCTATAGCCTTATCCAAATCAGACTTAGCTCTTTCTAAATTTCCTTCAGTTTTACTCTCTAAAGCCCCACGCTCGGCATAATATTCAGCATTATTTGGATTAAGCTCAATCGCCTTTGTATAATCTTCTATTGCAGAAGAAAATTTATCCAAATTGGACTCTGCAATAGCTCTTTGATAATATGCAGAATCATTCTTCGGATTATTTTCAATCTCTATTGTAAAATCTTCAATTGCATCTTCGTATTTTTTCAAACCTATACTTGCCATTGCCCGATTGAAATAAGCTCTTTTAAAACTTTTATCTAATGAAATAACTTTTGAATAATCTTCAAGTGCACCTTCATAATCTTTAGAATAAAATTTTGCAACACCACGATTATTGTACGCTTCAACACAATCCTCATCCAGCGCAATAACTTTAGTATAATCCTCAATTGCTTTTGAATAATCTTTTATATTCCGATACGCAATACCCCTGTTGTAATAAGCTAAAAGATTATTAGAATCAAGTTCTATAACCTTTGTAAAATCTTCAATTGCATCTTCATACTGTTTCAATAAAACTCTTGTAGAGCCTCTGTTTAAATAAGCATTTACATTTTCAGGATTATTTTTAAGTTCTTTTGTATAATCTTCAACAACATCTTCAAATGCATTTAAATTTGCTTTTGCAATTCCTCGATTATAATAAATATTTTCTCTGCTGGGATCAAGCTCTATAACTTTTGTGTAATCAGAAACCGCATCATTATAATGACCCCACAAAAATTGAGCATTTCCTCTTTTGGCATAAATTTCAGAATTTTCCGGAGTTAACAAAATTGCTTTTGTATAATACTCAACAGCCAAATCATATTGTTTTGCATCAAAACTTGACTGAGCAATATTCATAAATATTTGAGCTCTTTTCTGTTTTCCGGTCATTTTTTGAACACCAGCACCGAAAACAAAGCACATCGGCTGGAATGCTAATACACTTGATATTATTAAACCTGTTAGGAATTTCTTCTTCATAACCATAATCCAAAATTGTAAAAATCTTACAATGTATGACAAGGATAATACAAAAAAGCTTAAAAGTCAAAACCCACTACTATTATAAGGAATATACATAAAGTGATAATTATTTTCACTTTACAAAATTATTTTATTTGATATAATCTTCCATGTAAAAATGAGAGTTAAATATTATAAAAGAAAGGTCATGACTATGAAATTCGTATGTACAGTTTGCGGTTGGTCAACAGAAGCTGATAAAGCTCCTGAAAGATGCCCTTTATGTGGCGCAACAACATTTAAAGAAATTGGTGGCGGAGAAAAAGTTTACGCTTGTGAACACCATGTTGGCGATGGTAAAGTTGAAGATGAAATGGTTATGGAAGGCTTGAGAGCAAACTTCAACGGAGAATGCACTGAAGTTGGTATGTATCTTGCAATGTCAAGAGTTGCCGAAAGAGAAGGATATCCTGAAGTTGCTGAAGCATATAAAAGATATGCATTTGAAGAAGCTGAACACGCTGCGAAATTTGCTGAGTTACTTGGTGAAGTTGTTACAAATTCAACCAAGAAAAATCTTGAACTAAGAGCTGCAGCAGAACAAGGCGCTTGCGAAGGTAAACTTGAACTTGCTAAAAGAGCTAAAGAATTGGGCTATGATGCAATTCACGATACAGTTCATGAAATGGCTAAAGATGAAGCTCGCCATGGTAAAGGTTTTGACGGTCTTTTAAAAAGATATTTCAGCTAAATCTTTACTAATATTTCAAAATTGATAAACGAGGCAGATTTTTCTACCTCGTTTATTTTATTTTTATACAGCATTATATAGTACCAAAAAATATCACACTATATGCACCAACCACCGCCAATTAAGTGCCCGTCATTTAAATCATACAAAACACCTGATTGTCCTGGAGTTATTGAATTTACAGGTTCATAAAAAGTTACTTCCGCAATATCACCCAAAATCTGAACATGAGCTTTTTTGGCAGGCATATTATAGCGAACTTTCACCATAGCATCAAATTCGTTTTCAGCTAAAGGATATGAAAAATTCAAACCATTAAGAGCAACTCTGGTTTTAAAATCGTCTTCACGCCGTCCAAGATATACAATATTTTTTTCTGCATCAATATCAATAACATACAGCGGATATGGTGCAGCAATCCCAATACCTTTGCGCTGCCCGATAGTATATTGATAGTGCCCTGTGTGTGTTCCAAGCTTCTTACCTGTCGGAATTTCAATAAAATCACCTTTTTGTTCACCAAATTTGTCCATCAAATATTTTTTTGTAGTATTTGGTTTTTGAATAAAACAAATATCCTGACTTTCTTTCGAAGATTTCGGAGGAAGGTCAAAATCATATGCCAATTGACGAATTTTTGATTTTTCATATTCATACAATGGAAAAATCGTTTTTGACAACTGTTTCTGTCCCAAACGATATAAAAAATATAATTGATCCTTATGCTCATCTTTTGCAGGATATAATTTATAAACACCTTCAATTTGTCTGATATCGGCATAATGACCGGTTGCAAAGACATCAGCACCCAGTTCATTCATTGCAAAATCAAACAATTTACCCCATTTTATGTATTCATTACAAACAATACAAGGATTTGGTGTTTGTCCATTTTTATATGAATTTTCAAAATAATCAATTACATTTTCCTGAAATTTATCGCATACATCCATGACATGATGCTCAATTCCAAGTTTATCCGCAACACTTTTTGCATTTTGACAAACCTCATCAGCACAAGGAGTATTAACCATTTTACCTGTTAGCCCAATAACTTTATAACCTTGCTGTTGTAGTAATAATGCGGTAACAGAACTATCAACACCGCCCGACAATGCAACAACGGCAACTTTTTGTTTTTTTTCTTCCATAGCTATCTCCTTGCTTAACACTCGTTCGGTTTTATCAAAAATTTTATGGCATTTCCTTGAATATGCTGCTGCATAGCATACTCAACCTTCTCAAGAGGTAAAACCCCTGTAATAAGTTTTTCTACTTCAATTTCACCTGATGCAATATACTCAAGAGCCTTCCTGAAATATTTAGGAGTATGATGAAAAACACTCATCATCTTTATATCACCATAGTGCATTCTTGTTGTATCAAAAGAAACTTTAGAACCTGATTTACAACCGCCGAAAAAGTGTACTGTACCGCCGGGTCTGACACATTCAAATATTTGTTCCCAAATTTCAGGCAAACCTACACATTCTACTGCAACATCAAGTCCTTTATTCTCTTTAGAAAACTCTTTAAATATTTTCACAGGATTTTGATATTTTTTCAAATCAATAATTTCATCTGCATGAGCAAAATCTTCTGCAGCTTTTAATTTCATAGGATTTCGACCGGCAACAATAACTCTTGCACCCATAAGTTTTGCAACTCTTGCAAACATCAACCCAATCGGACCTATACCAATAATTCCGACAGTATCCCCGGGATTAATACCTGTTCTGTGCGCACCATGAACAACATTTGCCAAAGGTTCGCAAAAAGCAGCTTTATCAAAACTTAAATCCGGAGGCAATATCAACATATTTTTTTCAACAATTCGTGCAGGAACAGTAATATATTGAGCATACGCCCCATTTAGCAAATCCAAATTTTCACAAAGATTGTATTCGCCTTTTTTACAATAAAAACATTCTCCGCATGGTGCAGAATTTGCCGCAACAACTCTATCTCCAACTTTAAAACCAGAATATTTACCGACTTTTTCTACAACACCTGAAAACTCATGTCCAAAGCCTGACGGGATTTCTTTAATTAATACAGGATGTCCTCGACGAAAGGTTTTTACATCAGTCCCGCAAGTCAATGCAGACATAACCTTCACAACAACTTCACCTTCTTCAGGCGGTTTAACAGGAACATCTTCATATCTTATATCTTTTGGACCGTAATATTGTATAGATTTCATAAAAAAATTATATTATAAACAAAAACCAAAGATATAAAATATTTAAGAGTTTATTTTTTAGCAGAAGCAGAAACAGCATTAACTCGTCTCAAGCGTTTTTTCGACTCAATAATACTGTCATTATTAAATCTTGTAAGTTTTCTGTCATTTTTATCATCTGTTTCAACAGAATTATTAACACTTGTATTTAAAGAAGCCGAAGATGCTCTGCTGCTTTCATCAGTTGATTTATCCGCAACCGCAGAACTTCTTCTTACTAATTTTGCAGAGTAATTTGCTTGCTCTATATTATTATTCAAATCTTGTTGAGTAACATTTACTGTTCCAATATTTGCAGAAACAGCATCTTCTTCCTGTTCTTCTGCAGCATTTACCTGAACAGTGTTCGGTTCAATTAGTTCAACAGACTGTTTTTCTTCCATAACTTCTTTTTTCACATTAGTTTCTTTCGGCTCAGAATCATCTTCTTTACCATCTTTATTTTGAGAATCTTTTGTCGTCGAAACTTCTTTTTCTTTATTTTCAACACCGGCAATTTTACTTGCTTCTTTTAGTTCAGTTGAATCTTCTTTTAATGTTTGCTTAGAGTCTTTTTCTTCCTGACTTGCATCTTGACTGATTTCATCGGCCTTACCTGACTCAGCAAGAAGCATTGCACCGGTAATCGTTGCATCAAGTCCGTTAGTATTTTCTAAAGCAGCTTTAACAAGATTCAGAACACCTTTTGTAAAGGTTATAACACCTTCAAAATATGTAAGCGGACTGCTCATCAAAGCCGAACCTGTTGTACATTGCTGTACACCTTCAATTGTATGCTTAACACCTTGGTAAACAGTACCGACACCAACAAATGTAGTTTTAGCACCGACTTTTTTAGCTTCTTTAGAAGATATATCTAAAACTGAATTACCAGCCTTTAATGACTTCGTAAGTTTTTCTTTTTTAGAATTAGCTTTCAGTGATTCTTTTATTGATTTGCCTAATTTGTCAGAATTTTTACCATCATCTTCATCAAGCTTACCAATTTCACCTATAGCTTGTTCTTGTTCATTAGTATTATCTTTTACGTCGATTTCTTTACCATCATTTTTTGCAGGATTTTCAGTTTCTGCAACCTCTCCGTCAGAAGCCTTTTGTGCTGCAGCTTCCGCTTGTTGAGCTTTTGCTTCTTTCGCTTTTATTTTCAACTCAATTTGTTCAGCTTTTTCTTCACCCATTGCCGTTAATTGGTCCATTAGAATAGTCTTTTTAGCTTCATTGGCTTCTTGTTTTTGTTCAGCTTCTCTTGCTTCTTTTGTTACCTTATTTATATTCTTTTGTGAAATTTTTTCAGCTGTTTTCAATTCTTTTTCTTCTTGCTTTGTTACAGACTCATGCTGTTTTAATTGAGACCTTACAGTTCTTGAAACAGACGCAGCATTCATCGCATTTTTATATGAGAATTTTAGAGATATATCCGTCTTTATCTCATTCTTTTCTGAGGCATTTTCTTTGACAGTTTCAGAAGTTTCAGAGCCGTCTTCTTGAGTATTACCTTGTTTTTCAACTGACTCATCAACGTCTTTATCATCCTTACTTTCGTCGATATTAGTCAAACTTTCAACTTTTTCAGCAACTTCAACATATTCCTGTGCAAAACTTTCTACTTTTACTGTTTTCTTGTTGGAAACTTTTTTATCAACAGTATCATCAATAATGTCTATATCTTCAACAGTTTCTAAAGCTACTCTTTCCAGGTCTTTGTCATCAACACCAAACGCAGTTTCTGCAAGCGTACCGTTTCCTGCACGGAAACCTGCAAGACTGTGCGTTCTTTGATTTTCTGAAAGATTTTTTTCAATTTTACTTAAATTTTTTGATGTATTAACAATTTCTTGGCTTAAATCATTATTTTCTTTTACTTGATTATTTAAGCCGTCAATATTATTCAAAAACTCGTCTAACTCAGAACTTGTAGATTTAAATTCATCAGCTATTTGAGCATTTGAATTTTTAATCTTTTTACTCAAATGTTTATATCTGATTTTTTCAAACTTGGTAAGCTTGCCTTCTTCGTTCTTTTTATCAAGCTTTTTCCATTCTTCATTCATTTCTTCAACAGCTTTTAATTTTTCTTTGAAGAATACACCTTTACGTTTTTTTATTTCTTTAGCATTTTTTAAAGAATCATTGAAAACTTCCAATTGCTCATCTGTTTGAGCAATAGATTTTTCGGCATTTACAATATATTGATTTAGTTTTGCTTTGAGAGCTACCTCGTTATCAGAAGCTTTGCCGTCTTCGGCAACTAAATCCTCAGTATTTTCGTCATTTTCAGAAACAATTATATAAGAGGTAACATCCGAATCCTGTTGAGCATGCGCCCATGCCAAAACCTCATTAGGAATGACACAACCGCTATTTTCCATCTCAAGGATTTCTTCATAAGTATACTGAGCCCACTCACCATCAACAGGACAACCGTTAACCATTGACCTTGCAACCATTGCAAGTTCAATTGTTAACTCACGATTTTTGAAACGTTGAGCGTAATTCAAGTAAGTAATATCAGATAAAAGATTGCTAACAACCTCCCCTTTATCATTTTTAGTTTGGTTATTCGCTTTTAACTGTATTGCCTTTTGCACAATCTCATCAGGATATTTGTCCAAATCTTTAATATCTAAAGTAACGCCTTCAGTTGAAGCATTCCCACCTTTGTTAAATTTAGACTGCTTATGTATTTGATGAGGTGTTTTATGAATCTTTGACATCGTTTCCTTATCTCTTTTTGTATACAAATCAATTATCGGCATTTACCCGCAAAAACTTTAAATTACGACCTTTTTCATTAATAATTTGTAACATTCAACCACTAATTATGTAGTAATGTTACAGAATTATTATAATTGTAGTAAAAATACTTGATATTTACCTTCGGATTAAGTATAATAAGTACACTTGTTCTCAAAAAGTTCTATGTAACGCTTTTGAAACATTACCCAAAAAAAATGGCAATAATCAATCAATTGTTGTTTTTTTTATTGTGTAGAAGATTTATAAGATTTTGTAGGGATTATGTCAGTAAAGCCAATCATACCAAATATAGATTCAAATACTAGTGCGAATAAAATAAGAAATACCCAAAATAACAATATTATTAAAAAGAATAATGTATCTTTTGGCGGAACAAATTTTATCGTCGATTCTATGGATTTTATTGAAAAAGGCGGATATGCTGTTGCATTCTGCATTCAAGACGGTATTGGTTTCATATTCCCTCGTGTAGGAAAAGGGCTTGTTCGTGGAAGTAAAAAGAAAGACGAAAACGGCAATCCTATTTTAGACGAAAACGGTAAACAGGTTCGCGAATATAACTGGGCGCTTGCTCGCAAAGAGTTGTTACGAGAACTTATAACCGGACCTAGCGCATTTGTTATCCCTTGGGCTGCTTTGAAAGGTATCAAAAAAGTTGCAAGCGGAAATAATGTAAAACTTAACTACATAGATGGTTTCAATCATGCTTTCACAAACTTTGCAAGCAATAACCTTACTAAAATAAAATCCGGAACTGTAGACAAAACAGGATTCTATCAAAATGTATTTGAAGATATTATCGAAAACAGTGTAAATGCTCATTTGACAGGCACTGAAAAAATGAGTAAGGATGAAATTAAAGCAATTGCCCAAGATTATGCTAATCGTCAAATTCAGATTGAGCAAGTATCTGCCGATAAAACACTGAGTAAACAAGCTCGTGCACAAAGAATCGGAGAAATTGGTCCGGTTGAAGAATCATTTATGAAGCTTAAGAAAAACAAAATCGGCGGAATTGTTGATGAACTTGCCGTTACAATCAAATCTACTGACGGTAAACTAAAAGGCGGAAGCTTCAGCGAATTACTGGGAGCAATGAGTGATTACTTCTCAGATGCTGTAAGCAGTACTAAAAAAGCCTTTACAAAAAATGCTAATGCCAACTTACATGAAGTTATAAAATCTTTCACCCACAGAAGAATGGGAACAAGAGTTTTAACAAATTTAGGTTTGTTTGGTGCAGTTGCAGCATTCTATACTCAAATCCCGAAACTTTATAACAAAGGTTTGAATGGCGACCCTGCGCTAAAAGGTACAGCAGCAGATCCGTCATTACAAGGTGGAGAAACTAAAGCCGACAAACCTGCTGATAAAAAAGGTAAAGATATAGCATTCGGTAGCGCAGCAACTGTTATGGAAAAAGCAGGAAAAACAGTCTTCAACAATAAAGGTTTAAAATCTATATCAGATATATTTGAACTTAACGGACCTGTAATTTCCGGTATGGCAATGCCTGTATTGTTATACGGCTTCTGTATACCTCCACGTTTACAACATGCACAATCAAAATACGATTACGGTGAAATCGTACTTCGAGATATGACAAGTTTCACAGCACTATTATTCGGAGCAAAAGCTTTATCAAGACTGTTCTCTGACGGATTTACAAAAGCAACAGGTCTTGCTTTAAATATGAAAAATCTTGAAGGCAGAAATATATTCCAAAAAGCAATGGATTATTTGACTCCGAAAAATGGACGACATACCGTACTTTCCAGCCAACAACTTGATTCTAAGTATACTAATCTTCAGGATTATAAAGGCGAAGTTAACGGATTTGTAGAATTTATCGAAAAGAGCGGTGGAAATATCAAAAAAGCTCTCTCTAGAGATAAAGACATTAAAGCATGTGTTGAAGATATACTAAAAGATTTCAACGGCAAAAGCTTTGCTCAAGCTTCTGTTTCAGAAATCAAAGAAGCACTGAAACTTGCAAACAAAAATAAAACAGAAGCAATAAAACAATTCTACGAATTGTTCAAAAAACCAAACGGTTTATTAAAAACAGCAAAAACATGTAACAGTGCATTCAATTTCATTTCATCATTTGCAATTGTTCCAGGATTAATCATATGGCTAACTCATGCATGTGAAAAAATGACTGCGAAAAAGACAGCTGAAGACATGCAAAGCAGTAAAAAAGTAATAAAAATGAAGGATTACGTAGCCTCAAATACACCAACAATGGCAGGATTTATAGGAAATTAATAAACGCATATAACATACAATACATTAAAGACCGCAAAATTTAAAAATTTTGCGGTCTTTAATTTTTAAAACTTTTATAATATCTATTCTACAGCTTCTATAAGAGCATTAATATCTGCAACCATAGCATCAGGATCATAACCGTGAACCTTAGCACCTGCTTCCAAATTTTCAAATCTTGCTGCAGCACAACCAAGACAACCTAAACCATATCTGCGAAATACTTCAATACTTTCAGGATGTTTTTGTGCAATTTCCAAAATATTCATTTCTTTTGTAACTTTTTCTGCCATAATCTATCTCCTATTTGACTTTTTCTTAAATTCCCTTAAATACATTATACATAAAAAAAGAAGGATGTGTAATTATGGAACTGTTAAAATTTTTTATTAAAGACGAAGTACCTGCAATCGGTTTATCTAAATTCAAAGAACGAAAATCAAGAATTTCTTTCAGACAACCACGTATAAATTTTAACAAACCTATATTTAAGCCAAACTACAATAACAATTTCTTTCTTTTGTAGTTTACAAAACTTCATATTTTATATTATAAAAAGCAATTTTTGACACCCACAAAACTTTATAATAATATAAGGGAAAAACAGGGATAAATATGTCAGAATTTTTAGGGAAAAATTTATTAACATCATTTTTAGGCACTCAACGTGTTAGCACAGCCAAGGGTGCAGAAGTATCAGCCGCAAAGAAACCGGCAGCATTCAAAACCGCAGGTTATGCATCTATACCATACGAAAAAGCTCCTGCTGTTAAAGATTTTGTTCCAACAAAAGATGCTAACGGCAAACCTTTCTGGGCTGATTATGTAACACCTGAAAAGGTTTGGGTAGCTTAGCCCATTAAATCAAGCTTTGCACCACTTGCCGAATTAGAAACATTCGGGTGCAGCAATGTATATTGAGAAAAATTCGTTTTGTCCGAAAAAGGATTAAGCGAATTTTTTTGTGTATGTTTATTATTATCAGCCTCAAATAATTTAACCGGCTGAACTGCATACGTATATTGTCTTTGTACTTGATTAATTTTGCTAAACATAACTTTGTTCTCTTGTTTTAATAAAGTTTTATAAAAAATCAAGATTTCACTAAAAAAGAGAATCGTTACAAATTTAACAATTCTCTTTTAAATTTATATCTAAAAAACTGCTATTACTGATCACTTTCGTGGTGGTCATTATCCTTCATAAGCCTTGCAAAATCTGATGGTTTAATACTTTGGACAAAGTTTTTAAATTCTTCTGCTTCTTCGGCATCTTTTGCACTATCAGTAGAAACTGAACCGTTAGATAAAACATTTGCCGTAACATAAATTGGAGCATCAATTCTTATTGCAATGGCAATAGCATCCGATGGGCGTGCATCAATTTCCATTTCTTTACCTTCATTATTTTCAAGGAAAATAGTCGCAAAATAGGTTTCTTTTTCAACGTCATTAATTTCAACTTTAGAAACTTTGTACCCTGTTTTATCAATAATACTAATAACCAAATCGTGGGTCATAGGACGGGTAACCGAAAGATTTTCAATTTTCCTAATAATAGAACTTGCCTCAGCCGAACCAATCCAAATCGGCAAAGCTCTGCGATTTTCTTTATCATGCAATACAACAATAGGAGAACCCGTTCTTGTATCAAGTGCTATACCCATAACTTTCATTTCAATCATAATCTACCTCTCAATATAAGAATATTATAGCGTAGAAAAAAAATTTTAAAATATCTTTGAAAAAAAAAAATATTTATGTTAGAATATGACACATAGGGTAAAACCGATGAGGAAAAGTGGCCGAGTGGCTTAAGGCGGCACCCTGCTAAGGTGTTGTATGGGGTTACCTGTACCGTGGGTTCAAATCCCACCTTTTCCGAATTAAAGTCCATATACATAAAGTATATGGACTTTAATTTTATACAGATATACAATTTTCAAACCCCAATATAAAGCGTACTTTCAAAATATCGAGCTGAATAAATATAAAACTTATATTTATTTAAATAATATTTGTTTTATATGATAGAATCAAAAGTAAGGGTAAAATATAAGGAGATAAAAAATGAAAGTATTATTATTTAATGGTTCACCTCATAAAGAAGGTTGCACATATACAGCATTAAGCGAAATCAAAAAAACATTAACAGAAGAAGGCATTGAATCAGAAATATACCATATAGGAACAAAAAACATTGCACCTTGTCGAGCATGCAGAGCTTGTGCAAAACTTGGAAAATGTGCCATTGATGACGGAGTAAATGAATTTTTAGAATACGCAAAGGATTTTGATGCATTTATTTTCGGTTCACCTGTTTATTATGCGGCAGCAGCAGGCGGTGCTATATCATTTTTAAACAGAGCATTCTTCACAGCATCCTGCTCAGGCAGAAAAGAAATATTTTTACACAAACCGGGAGCTTCGATAGCGAGTGCAAGACGTGCAGGAACAACGGCAACATTAGATCAACTAAACAAATATTTTACAATAACCCAAATGCCAATAATCTCCGGAAGATATTGGAATATGGTTCACGGGAATTCTCCCGAAGAGGTTAAACAAGACCTTGAAGGGTTACAAAATATGAGAATTCTTGCCCGTAACATGGCTTATTATCTGAAATGTATTGAAGCAGGTAAAAATGCAGGAATTGAACTACCAAAACAAGAAGATATAGTATTTACAAATTTTATAAGATAAGAATAGATGTTTTTGAGTAAAATACAGTTATGATAATAAATACAGGCTCACGAACAGATACAGTTCAATATTATACAAAATGGCTTTTGAAACGATTTGAAGAAGGTTTTGTTTATTCAAGAAACCCAATGTTTCCACACAAGGTTACAAGATATGAACTTAATCCGAATGTTCTGGATTGCGTTGTTTTCTGTTCTAAAAATTATGAACCTATTTTAGATGACATAACAAAAATTACTGACAAATTTAATACCTATTTCCACTACACAATCACAGCCTACGGAAAAGATATTGAACCAAATGTTCCCAATATAGATAAAAGTATTGAAACATTGATTAATTTATCCGAAATAGTAGGTAAGCAAAGGATTGCGTGGAGATATGACCCGATTTTATTAACAAAAACTTACACAAAAGAAGTCCACTACAAAACTTTTGATTATATGGCAGAAAGACTTTCACCATACATTGACCGTTGCATTTTTAGTTTTGTTGAAATGTATAAAAAACTACAAACTAACATGCCTGAAATTATTTTATTAACAGATAATGACAAAAATGAAATAGCAAAAAATATTGGTTACATCGCCAAAAAACATAATATTATTATCCAAACTTGTGCAACAAACGGAAATTATGAAAAATATAACATTAATCCTTCAGGTTGTATGACTTCTGAAATTTTGGGAACTGCTAACAATATCACTTTTAAAAGCCTAAAACATTCAGGCAATCGAAATGACTGCAACTGTATGGAAAACAGAAATATTGGAGATTATGATACCTGCCCAAACGGTTGTAAATACTGCTACGCAAACCAAAATCCTAAAATTGCATTAGAAAATTTCAAAAAACATAATCCTGATTATGATATGATATTAGGAAACTTGAAAGAAACTGACGAAGTTACACAAAGTAATCAAAAATCTTTCATAGTACAATGCGAACAGAAAAAGCTATTTTAAACGCAAATAAATTAAAACATATCCCAAATTGAAACACTGTCCTTATATTTTTCAAGTAAAGGGTTTTGCTCCAGTAAAATCTCAATATCCTTAGTAAACGATTGATATTCGGGCTTATTTAATTTATTTTTTATTTCATAAATTTTATTATTATGAGACCTCACACCAAGCATCGGTTTTCCGTCTTTAAACAGTATGTAAAAATCTCCTGCATCAAGACATTCCTGAGCAAACATACTTGATTTGGTACACCATTTTGTGCCTATAGAAAGATTTCTTATATCTCTGATAATCTCATTTGTTTCTTCAACATCATCTGATTTGGAAAATTTTAACCAACCATTTGGAATCTCCGAGTCTTTGAAATATTTTCCAATGGCTATATTTTGAAGATTTCGTTCATAATGCTTCATGAAATTAAATCTGTCATGGGTATTTTCAACCATTTCAGTAATTTGTTTAATTGTTACTTTAATAATCTGCGGATTGAATTCGGGAGCATATATATCATTTTTTTGTATTGATTTATAGATAAAAAGTTTCCATAAATTATTGTCTTTAACCTGAGATAAGGTTTTTAAAATTTGTCCGCTCCACAAATCAAGCATATCTTGGATGCCTTTTTGGTCAGTCTTCTTTGAAACTTCAGCCACAAAACAGTCATGACTCCATTTGTGCAAATCCTCAACTTTTTCCATTTTTTCAAGCGGAGGCTTGAAAGTTTCTGCAAAAACTTTTTCAATAGCTGTCAATCTACTTTTTTTTAATGCGCAGAAAGTTATGTTTTTGTTATTTGTAATTTCCAAAGTCAAACCTCAGTTTTTCCGTTAACCTATTCTTATAAAACATAAAAAGATATATTTTGCGGAATTTATTTGTTAAATATCAACAAATAAATTCCAATTAGAACAACTGTTTCATCGAATCATATTGTAAGTAGTTTTCGGGCTTTATCACTCTTGGTTCGGACACCAAATTAAAAATAAAATGCACGGAATACGGTGTCTGAGGTTGTTTTATATATTCTTTCAAGGCATTTACCGCAATATTATTATAGTTTGATAAGCTATACGCACCCTTAATTTTAGTAGGAGTACAATATCTCATAAGTTTTTGATACGGAATATTTTCTTCATCAATTCTCATTTTCTGCAATTTACCTTTATCCCTCAGCTTTACCAATCTTTTTTCTAAATCTTCAGGAAATTTAATATCACCGGATTTTAAAGATTCCAACATATCATTCACTTTAGAGGTCTCAAACTTTATAATCTCTTTTAAATTTTTACCTTGAGGAGTAGAAAAAACTACCTTTTTCATTTTACCATCTCTTGTCATCAAATCTGGATGAATATATTGAGGTTTTGTCGTTACAAAAACAATTGTTGCATAGTTTTGATATGGCATATCAAGTAATGATTTAAAAAAATTGACCTTTTTAATATTTGAACCGTGAGATTTTAAATATTTAATATCTTTATCTGTCATCGGAATCAATGATAATTCTCTGGCATAAGCAGGAGTCATCCCAATAACATTCTGAGCATCATTTACGATAATTACTGTTTGCTTTTGCGTATTTTGAAAATCTCTTTTTGCATCATTCAAATTTTTCTTTATTTGTTCTCCTAATAATTCATTTTTAGCCGATAGTGAAACAAAGTTAGCATCAGCATTTTGTGTAATTCCGCTAATTACATGTTCTTTCATATAATCATCAGGAAAAGCAAGTAACAGAGAAGGAGGAAGAACCCGTTTTTTATTCAACGGAATAATTAATAAATCACTAATTATTTCTTTTTCTTTTTTATAGCCGCCAATATGAGTATCTAACGGATTACTTTTTATTGATGCCCCAAACCTGACAACATCATAGTTCATAATCGGGAAACAATTATAATTCAACCTGTTTTGTTGAAGATTCGAAAAATTTACATTATTTGATTTTTGATAAGTATTATCCGGCTTTTTAATAAACTGACTTTTACTTGAATAATAAGGAAGTATTTTCATATAATCTATTATTTTCTTTTATCTTTCATCGGCATATCTTTGACAATTTCCTCAAGTTCTTTAAGTCTTTCATTTATTCTTGAAAGTTCTTCAGGAGTCCTTTTTGTATACGCATCATCTACAACATATCTGCGAACACTCCAAGCCTGAGCTTTTTCAAATGAGAATTTCTTCAGTGTATCTATCATTTTCATTACTGTATCTTCTGACATTTTTGAATGATGCCGTTCTATCAATAATCTTAGATGTCTTGTATCTGTATATTCTCCATCTGACCTTGCAAATTTGTTAAATAAATCTAAATATTTACTGATTGCTCTATCTGCAATTTCTCCATCGAAACTGCCTGATATCTTATCTATTGCAAGTGCTAAATCTGATATCCCCGTGCGAATATTTTTAGAATTATTCGGTCCATAGGTATATCTGCTTCCATATTTTTCAAACACTGACAAGGCATCCATTGCTGATGCTTCATTAACATCTGCTTCAAGCAACGCCTGCTGAATATATTTTATTTTTTCAGCTTCATTTACAAAAGTTTCAGGAGCTTTTGGCACAAATGACACATTGCTTTCTTTTAAAGTTTTCTCCAGTTCTGTTATTTTACGTCCAAGCTGAGCCTTATGAGGATTACCGTTAGGCATGTGCGCCCATATTCTTTCTAACTCTCGAAGGTCTTCTACTGAAGGAGCACCACCATGACCATGCGGAGGTCGTGGTGTATGAATTGAGGCAGAAGAAGAAGCTCCGCCGCCACCTCCTCCGGAAGAATTTGGAGGAATAGCTAATGACTCAGGAGATGGTGAATCCCCTCTTGGTGGACGTGGATTTTCCATGCCAAACATATTTTTAACAAAACGGCTTATTGATTTCCTTTTCAAAAATGCCAAAATAGCTAAAATAATACCTCCACCAATAGCAGAATATGTATATATTTTTTTCTTTTTATCAGAAGTTAATCCTGTTTGTTTACTTTTTATTTCAACAGAATCAGTTTCAGATTTTGAAATTTTTGAAGAAGTTTGAGGTCTTGAAAAATCTACAACCATTCCACCATTATTTAATTTAGTATTAGTAATATTATTCAATATATCTACCATCAAGACTCCTTTTTATTTAGTGAATATAAAACATATAAATCTAAAAATTTGTTATTATTATAGCAAATTTTCTATAATTTAACCATTATGTTTTAGATTTATCCTTCATTGGCATATCTTTAACAATTTCCTCAAGTTCTTTAAGATTTTCTTCTATTCTTGAAAGCTCTTCAGGAGTCCTTGTTGTATACGCATCATCTAAAATATATCTGCGGACACTCCAAGCCTGAGCTTTTTCAAATGAGAATTTCTTCAGTATATCTATCATTTTCATTACTGTATCTTCTGACATTTTTGAATGATGCCGTTCTATCAATAATCTTAGATGTCTTGTATCTGTATATTCTCCATCTGACCTTGCAAATTTGTTAAATAAATCTAAATATTTACTGATTGCTCTATCTGCAATTTCTCCATCGAAACTGCCTGATATCTTATCTATTGCAAGTGCTAAATCTGATATCCCCGTGCGAATATTTTTAGAATTATTCGGTCCATAGGTATATCTGCTTCCATATTTTTCAAACACTGACAAGGCATCCATTGCTGATGCTTCGTTAACATCTGCTTCAAGCAATGCACATTGTATATAGGCAATTTTCTCATCTTCATTTGCAAAATTCGCAGGTGGTTTTGATACAAATGATATATTATTATTTTTCAATTTTTCTTCCAAATTACTAATCTTTCGACCTAATTCAGGTTTTTCCGGATCGCTGTCTGATAAACTCGACCAGCTATCCTCTAATCGTCTTAAATCTTCAATTGTTTGAGTAATTTTCGGCTGTGGTTTTGAATTAGCCTGTTTGCCGTTTACATTTGGGATATATGGCGGCGGAGGCGGAACAGGTCTTGTTTTTGTGCCCGCAGCTGGAGAAGAAGATATCGGTTTCTCCGGCTTAACTTGAAGTGGAGCTAAAACTTCATCAATTGTTAAACCTGTCAATTTTTCAATCTCAACATCTAATTTTGCAATTAACGCAGTTGATTGTTTAATAACATTTATATAAAAATCTCTATTAGTCTTTATATATCTGACTTTAACAAGTTCGTCATTAAAAATATTATCCCACTTTTCAACTATATTACCGTGTTCACTTGATAAAATTTTTCTAAATCTATTAAGTCCTTTTTCCTCAATTTCTCGTTGCATCTTCGCCTCGATTTGGCGTCTGTATACATTTCTGTTAAAATTATCAGCATAACTTACAGTACTTTCTGCCTGAGACTTAACAGAGATAGCATTTTCTCTTTGTTCAATAAGATTATCTACAGAGGTTTCGGAAATCCCTTTAAAAGAAGGGGTTGAAACCTGTTTTAATTTACTCAGCGGATACACGCTGCTTGTTGAATATATTTTGTCTATTTTCATAATATCACCTTATTCATCATAATCTTCTTCATCTTCAGAGTCAGTATCCGATTGCGAAGCTCCACCACGCAACACATATAATCTTGATTGTTCATGTTCTGTAATTGTTCCGTTTTGTTCTTTTTCTTCAAGATTTTTTAGTTCGGAAGCTTCCTTAATACGAATATATGCTAATCTTTTCTTAGCTTTTTCGTCAATTACACCCATTTTTTCTAAACTTACAAGCATTGATTTTTCATCCGTTTCTGCAGGTGCAAGCATATTATAAATTGAAATAAATTTCTTATAACGTTGCGGATTAATATCTCGACCTGAAGGAATTACTACCCCATTTGGAAGCTTTTTCGGAGCATCTTCTTTTAACAGATTTATTGTAAAGTAATACTCAAAAGTATGACTAGGGTCTTCTAAGAACATATTACAAGATTTTTCTGCAATCTTTCTGTAGCAATCGTTACTAAATGCACCTTTTTTCATTGTTGGTTTAAATTCTTCCGAAAATTTGTCATATGGGATATTTTCAGAATCGATAACCAATTTATCAAGACGACCTTCTCTTTTCATCCTTTTAATATTTTCTTTTGCTCTGCTTGAAATTCCTGCCAAACCGTCAATGTCATTTATATCATCTAAAGTTTTAATTTTTTCTACTAATTCATCTGCTTTGACAAAATAATGTTTAATAACAGCTTCAATATTTTTACCTCTTGCAGGATTGATTGCAATAAACGGCATTTTACCATCTCTTGATAGCAAATCCGGATGGATTAAATGAGGATAATTCGATGTAATAAATATCGTTAGTGCACCTCTGTTAGTATCATTTTTATCACGAGGAGGCTCACTACAAGTATCTAACAAACTTTTCAATTCGTTAATATAATCTGCATTATGTCCGTAATCTTCCATATATTCAATATCCATATCATCGAATACATTTTCACCATATAATATAGAAGCTTCTTTCGGAGTCATTGATAAGAAACGTTCAGCTTCATTTATCAATAAAATTGTTCTTGTTTTCTTTTGATTTCCGTTTACATCACGTTCTAAATATCTTGCTCTTGCTTCATCTACTTGTTTTCTTATTTCATTTGTAAAATCTTCTGCCGCAGTATCTAAAGATAAATCTCTAACTTCAGCAAAATCTTTAGATTGAGCACCGATACCATTAAGGAATGTTGTTTTTCCTGTTCCTGTCGCACCGTGTAACAGTACAGCTGCCGGAACTTTTACTGATGGATCATCAATAGATTTTGCCAAAGGTTCTACAAACATTTTTGTGATTTCATCTTTTTCATAGTCATAACCCGCAATTCTGCTATTTAACCCACCAACTTTATTAAACATTGCATTAATTGTTTGTTGCACGCCATCAATACCTTCTTGACGTATCTTTTGTTTAATCATTAAATCAATTTGTTCAATCAAAGTTTTTACCTGAGATTCACTCAATGGAGATGAACTTACAATTTCTTTATCCACATCACGTCTTCTATATAAATAATCTATGTGGTCTTTCTTATCTTTGTAAGTATTATAATGTTTTTCTCTTATTCTTTTACATTGGAACGGATTCCAAAAAGTACTCAAATCTTTATCCTTTATTTCTTTGTCAGCAGCATTTTTATATGCAGTTTGCTCTGCTGAATCATTCCATCTGTCATATTCATCTATATTACGTTGCGCATCTCTTTTCTTTTTTTCAATATCGCTTTGATTTGATAAATATATTTTTTTTAGCTCTTTCAATTGGTCAATCGATTTTTCACTTAAATTCAATGAATCACCTGTACCTGTAAAGGAGACTAAACTTTTCCCAACAGAATTAAAATTAGACAATTCCATTGAATTATTATGGGAATTTTGTACCATTTGTTTTTTGTTAGTTACCTGCGTTACCCTTGATGGATTGGCAATTTTGTGTGTTTGTAAAATTACTTGCATATTTATTCTCCTTTATGTATATGTTTTTTCTTTTCTTCTACTTGAACTTTTGATTGTTCCATAGTTTTTTTAGACTTAGCCTGTTCCAAAAGCTCGTGATATGACTCATCATGTTCATGATGATGATCATGTGTATGAGGTTTGCCTGTTAAATGGTCCATTGTATGCTCATGGTCAGGATAAAAAACTTTTATTGCCATTAGTGGTGATTTTTGAGATTTTAGAGGATTACCGGTTCGACCTTCCGCTTCACTTTGTCTTTGAGCTAATTGAGCTAATCTTTTTTCAAATTCAGACGGTAATTCTAATTCTTTTGATACACAATCAATCTCAATTAAGAAATTAAGAGCCATTTTTTGATTTTCCAATGAAACTTTTCGTCCCATTTTGCCTAATTTATCTACTCTGGCAAAAATATCATCACCATATATTCCTTTTATTGTTTTTTCAACCATCGCTATAAGTGCGTTAATTTCACTTTGGTTTGCTTGATATTCAGGTTTATTTTTATTTGCTTTAATTTGTTCTAATAAAATTAGAGTCGAATACAATTGAGCAGCTCTTGTTGCTTTTCCTGCCCTTGTATTCGGCAAGTCTTTGTTAACTCCCTTTATTTTTGTAATATTGTTTATTGTAATCAAATTATCTATAGGATTTGTAAATGTTTGAGTTTTTGCCATTGCTTCTTTCAACTTTGAAGCTGTTACAATTGTGTAAGCCGGTGGCATTTCTGCAAATACGGTCTGCATATTAGAATATTGCATCATAATTTTTGCAGCCTCCATATTGCTTTCATCTTCCAAAGAATATCTTGCGTGCATTTTATCTTTTAGCTTTTCCAAGTTTTGAATTTTTTCTTGAATTTTTGCAGAAAAATTTTCATCAATTTGATACATTTTCTGATAATGCCCACCATTCTTTTCACAATAACCAAAAGACACATATGACTTTATTGGACTGTTAAATCCTGATAATTGCATATCATTAGAAAAATTATCAGAAATAGGTAAAACGTTATTTCCGTTATTTACATTTAACCCTTGATTGAGTGATTTAAACCTGTTCAAAGAAACCGGTAATATCATCTGTCCTCCTTTATAATTTTACTGTTTTTCAAGTACTCTTTTGCTATGTAATACATTGTGGTATTTGCTTCCGGCGGAATATATTCAAAAGCGGTTTTTCCCGTAATATCTACCTGATTAATTTTTGGATTATGCTTTAATATCTCATTAAATAATATTAAATTACCACTTTCACAAATTTTATGAAGCGCACTTTGTTTATTTTCATCAACTAAATCCACATTAGGATTTGATTCCAATATCAATTTAATATTCCGAAGCAAATTGATTTTATCCTCAAGGTTTTCAGCGCAAATAAATTCATTTAATGCACAAATTAGCGGAGTTTCTTTATTGTAATTTGCAAGATTAATATTTCCGCCTTTTTCCAATACTGCATTCAAACAAGATGTTGCATACGGGCTCTTTGATTTAGCCAAAGAAGTTAAAGCATGGTCGCCAAATGCAGTTATACTGTGAGCAAGCTGAGAATTCCTAAAAATATTTTTATAGAACATCATAACATTTTTATCTTGATTTTCATTAAAAGCAATAGAATATTCTAAATTTTCTACCCCATAAACATCTTCAAAATCGTCATAATTTTGTCTGTGCATTACACTGTCATAGCCACCACCTAAACCGCTCATTTCATACATATCTGTTTTTTCTTGGAATTTTGCGGACAATCTTTCTCTTATTTCTTCATCAAGATATTCTTCAGGAGTATTTCCTATAGAATCTCTGACTAGTGGATATGCATAATTATCTAATAATAAATTTATTGTCTCTATATCATTATTTATACAAGCATGATGCAAAGCTGTTTGACCTGAATTATCTGCCAAGTTAGGGTTAGCACCCTTTGAAAGTAAATATTTTATTGATTTTGAATTTCCATTTTCAATTGCATACATTAATGGAGTCATTCCTAAATCATCACTTGTATCAACGGAAAGACCGAGATTTCTTGCTATATCCATGTAATTTACGGATAAATTATCTTCCTCCAAGTTACTGAAAAGCAGCATTGAATCAATTCCATCACTAACTCTTACAAATGGAGAATTAGTTTTTGGAAGCAATCTTGCAACTAAATGCGGCATTTTTCTATAAAGAGCATTTCCCATTGGAGATTCCGCATTATTATTCCAGTTATTAAGGTCTGTACCAAGTTTTTCCGCAGTTAATAGAATTCCCAAAGCTTCTTTTTCATCATCAAGCTTCGTCAAAACATTTGCAATATTATTTCCTCTTGAATCTCTATAATTTGAACTGATGAAAATATTTTTTTGAACATCTTGCAATCTTGACATCTTCTTAAGTTCTGCCAAAAGTTCCGGAGGCACTTCAAATTGTTTGCTAAATGTAATACTTCCTTTTTCAGGATTTAACTTAGGAATCTTCGGATAACATTCCAACAAAAGTTTTGCCAAAGGAGACAAATCACGAGCTTTTATTGAATCTAAATGTTTTTCAATTTCATCCCTCATTTTTGGAGAATTTAACATTACGTAAAAACAAGAATCAATATGATTATCAACGGCCCTATTTAAAACTGTTTTGTTATAGCTAAAACCACAACCTACAGTCGGATCAACATCATCTCTTTTTAGAGCTTCTTGCAATACATAAGGTTCGTTTATTGTTGTAATTATGAATAACGGCGTACAAGTTACACAATAACTGTAGTCAAAACGTCTGTTTAAATTCATATGCGGATTTTTCACAAATTCCAACAGAACTTCTTTATATTCCTCTTTAACTTCATCTGTCGATAATGTGTACCTTCTGTCTCTTACAAATTCCCCAAATTTTTCAAATAACGTATATTCATCCTTACATTCTCTGATAGATTTTAACAATTCATCATTTTGCGAATAATGCTTCGGAGGAAGAATATTTAAAGGAACTTCCTCTACCACAGCATCAATATTTGCATTTATCCTTCCCGTTTGAATATCGGTATTAATATCTTCTAAAAATAATTTTTCAGGAGACATTTCTTCTGCCTGAAAACGTAATCTTGGCAACCTTGTGTTATCTATATTCCAAACATTCGGGTTCCAAGATCTTGCCCGATTAATAATATCTTTCAAATCACAACTGGAGAAGAAAATTGAACAATTTGTATTATCCCCGATTAAATTATTTTTACCGCTCAATGCATAAGAACTCTCTATCTTAGAATTTAGTCCCCATCCGATTAAACCACCGACTTTTTGATTTCCCGAAAGAATTCCGTTATAATTACAATCAAAAACATTACTTCGTTCGGAATATCCGATTAATCCTCCTGATTGGTTATCCGCAATAATTGTACTGTTAGAATAACTATTACTGATTTCACTTTCACAATCAGCAGAAACAAGTCCACCGGCAATTCCGGTTGATACAAATTGATAAGTTCTGTTTCCAAATATATCAGTTTCTGTCGAATTATCTTGAACTTTTATTGTTCCGTTTGTCGCACATCCTAAAATTTTATTTTGTTTACCTAATGCAACAAGCCCGCCAACTTTCTTTTCACCTTCTAAATAACCGCTAAATTTGCAATTTTCAAAACTTGAGTTCTTTGCATAACCGGAAATTCCTGCAACTTGCTGACGACCTTTTATACTTGCATCAGAAATTTCTATATTTGATATTTTTGCATTTTCACATTTTGAAAAAAGTCCGATATTACGTCCTTCAGGAGAATTAATCGTAAAATTGGAAATTTTACAACCATTTCCATCAAATTCCCCTTTAAAAGGCTTTGAAGCATTCCCGATAGGTTTGATTTCAGCACCATTTAAATCAATATTCTCTGATAAAACAATTTTTTTATTCCAAACATTCGGACTATTAGCTAAAGCTAAAAATTTATCAGCAGATGAAATAATTATACAATCTTCATTATTAGAAATTTTGTTATCATTTACCTTTGCAACTTTATAACCTTGTCTGATTAAATCTGAATTTGAAACTAAATTACCGAAAGAAATATTTGATAATGTACTAAGATTGTTGGAATCCTTAACACTTGGATTACTAACTCGATTATCTTTTCGGGTATTAAAATTATTCATATTATATGGCTGAATAAATTTTACAGATGTTATTTTCATTATTGTTAATCATCTCCAATTCTTGAATTTTCAATCTTAAAATTGTCAATAAGTGTTTTTAAGTTTTTGTCCGTTAACTGCTGGATACTTTGTAATACAGATGTCTTTATTGCAGATTTAAGAGCTCTTTCTGTATCTTGTTCCGAAAGATTACCAACTTGTTTAAATTGTTCCATAATTTGAGCATTGTTTAAAACCTCAAATAAAACTCCATTCACAACGTTATCAATAGTTTCAGAATTATCGGAAGTTTGATAGATATCTGTTTCAACATTTGGTTTTGAGAGACCTCGTTTGAAAACATCAATAGAAAGGGGATCTTCCGAATATGTTAAATGTCCTCTTATCGTATCTCTTAATCTGTTGGTAATTTCCCTTGTAGAGAACCCTCTAAAACGTGCAGTTAAATCATTAATATCTTTTTCAGGGATATTAGAAGTTATTTCATGTTTTTTAAATTCCGTGTCAATCAGGGAATGTATCAGTTTTTCATCAGGAAGCGATACATAAATATGTTTACCTAAACGGCTTAGCATCGCACCTTCAATTTGGTCTTTATAATTTGTAGCAGCAATTGTTATAATTCCTTTTTGTGCAGAATTATTTGTCCTTTGTAAGAATAAATTAATTAAACTTGTATCAGAACGCCCACCATTTTGTGCACTTCCAAACAAATCATTAGCTTCATCTACAAATAAAATACTGTATTCACCGGTTTCTCTAAATTTATTTTCTAACTGGTCAAATATAGATTTAATATTTTTTTCGGATTCTCCGTATAAACCGGCTCTAATATCAGCAGAAGTTAATTTATAAAGAGGAACTTTTAATTCTCCGGCAAGTGCTTCCGCAACAAATGTTTTACCTGTTCCGGGAGGTCCGTACAATAAGAAATTCGACTGAATCGGGTCTTTAATTCCTGCTTTACTAAATCTGCTCAAAGCTTCAGGTTTTAACCTGTCGATAAGGGTTTCTCTGAATAACTTAACCACATTATCCATTCCAACAACATCATCAAAACTTGTCGGATATTTGATAGACTCACGTTTCCATCTTGTGTCATAACCTGACGTTTTATTATTATCATTAATTTCAGGCAAACCATGTTCAACAGAGAAATTTGAAATATATTTTTTAACCGCATCTACAGTAACCTGCGTATTATCAACCACATTTTCATGCAATATTCCGTAAAGAATTGCACTTATATTCCTTGATGTAAAACCAGATAATCTCGTTGTAATTTCTTTTCTGTCTTCAGCAGTGAGATTTTTTGTATATTTTTTATGTTTATCAAATATTCCGTTAACCATTGATAATCGTAAATCTTCATCAGGAAGCGGAATATTAATTTGAGTGTGTAATCTGTCTAATATTGCTTCATCAATTTCATCTTTGAAATTAGTTATAGCAATCGGAACAATTCCTCGTTCAGGAGCTTTATTTAAATACTGAAGGAATAAATCCACCAAACTTGAATCATTTGAACTTGAACCTATATTACTTGAAGAAAGTTCTTTTTTTCTGTTGGCAAGCAAACTGTTTGCCTCATCAATAAGTAAAATACTGTACTCTCCTGTTTCTTCAAACTTTGTTTCCAATTGCCTGAATAATTGTCGAATTTTCTTTTCAGACTCACCATATAGTGAATCTTTAATAAGTGAGGTATCAATTTTATACATCGGTAATTTAGACTCACCTGCAACAGCATTTGCAATGAAAGTTTTACCTGTTCCCGGAGGTCCGTATATCAAAAATCCTGATTGCACAGGCGGAAGATTTTCACGTCTCAGATTTGCCATTGCTTCAGGTTTTAGATTATTAATAAGTTTCTTTCTGAATTTATTTTTAACATTTTCCATACCAATAACATCATCAAATGTCATTGTTACGGGTTCTCTTTTGTAAATGGTATCGTAATTTGCAGTAGTTCCTTCTTCATTGATTTCCCCAAAATCATTCTCTTTTGCATAATCTTTTATTGCTTTTTCGATATCATTTAATTTTGGGTTATCAATTTCGTTTATCTGGTTAATAATCGTTCTTAGGTTTCTATACCCAAAACCCGAAGTTTTATTCAATATCGGTTTCAAATCAGCAGGTAAAATTTCATCATATGAAGTCATATATTTTTTAAACATTTCATTTCGTTCATCAATATTAGGGAACTTCAATTCAATATGATTATCAAATCTGCCTTCTCTAATTGAAGCCGGGCTGATTGCATCTTTTTCTCTTGTTGTCGCAATCAATACAAAACCCTTTGATGTAGAATTTTCTATCAATTGTTCGGCCTTTGTTATCATATTTGAACTTGATGCAGAAACCTCAGGTAAAATTCCTTTAATCTCATCTATATAAATAATAGCCTGCTTACCTGTTTTTTTATAATTTTCTTTAGCAAAATCAATAACCGACTCTAATAAAAGTACATCATCAACCTTAATTATATTGTTGTCAAAAATTTCAGAAACAGTTTTCTTTTTATCAACCTTTTTATCATCCGATTTGTTATCTTTAGCTGAATCTGTTTCAGCTGATTTTTCTGGGTCTTTTGTGATTGCATTTTCAATCAATTTTTCTAATTCTTGTTCTGTTATAATTTGGCGATTTAGAGTTTTTGCCAAACTACTTAACAAAAATGTTTTTCCGCTTCCGCTAGGTCCGTACAGCAAAAAACCGTTGTCAGAGACTTTTTTCCCATCATTCAACGGTTTTACAATTTTATTATTCAGTATTTTTTTCGCTTTAGTTAACCCTGCAACGTCATCTAAACTAGGGACATCATTTATATCAATTTCTACAGAATTAAGTTTTTTTGTTTTTGGAAGTTGCTCAATTGGTTCTGTTTCTTGAATCTCTGATTCAATCAAATCTTCTTCGCTAATATCATCTATTTCATCTAAATTCGGTAACTCTATCGGTTTTTTAACTTCATTATAAGCCTGATATGTTTCTATCGGAACAGGTTTGACCGTCGGGGTTTCAACACTTCGTCCGTAATATCTGCTTAACAACTGTAGAACTTCAGGATTTGAGGTACAGTCATACGGAATTTTATCATCATTATTTTTTTGATAAAGAATACTGTTTGCCAAATCAGGGTTATTATTGGTCTTTTTAGCAAACAGCAAAATTGCACGATTTACAACTTGCCGATTACCTGATTTCGCAGCTGAATGCAAGAAATTGTCCCCCGTTTCAACATCAATTGCATTGACATCAAATTGAGGATTTCCAAGTGCTCGAATTTGCTTTTGAACATCACCGCTTCTTGATGCTCTGTAATAATCATCAGTAAGTGCACTTTTAAACGATATGTTAGAGCCGGCATAAATTGAAGATTTCTTGTAATACAAATTCTTTTCACTCGAAATTGGATATATAATCATTAATATTCCCCATAAAACTTAAATAGTTATTACGGTGTTAATCCTCGTAAAAAAAAATTTTTGCTAGTTCTTAATAAATTTTTACAAATATCAAAATTTGGACAAATTACTCCAAAATTTTGCTCCTAAAAATGGAACAATTCTGTTATTTCAATATCAAGAGCTTTTGCTAAACGCTTAACAGTTGAAATAGTAATATCAGTTATTCCTCGTTCAACCGCACTTAAATAACTTGTAGAAATCCCTGTTTTGTAAGCAAGTTCCTCTTGTGTCAAATCCTTTTCTCGGCGAAGAAATGTAATTCTTCTACCAAAATGCTTACATAGAACTTTATCATATGAAAAATTTTTTCGTCCCATAATTATAATTTTATGAAATTAGTTGACAAATTAAAAACTATGGGATAGTATTTTTCATGTCATAATACCTATTACTATTGAGTTTATGGATATAATTTTATATAACTTTTTAAGTAGAAGATAATTAGCCATACGGCTAATAGTTTTATAAAAAGCATTGACATAGAATGAATTTAATTAATTTTATTATCAAGTTGAAGATACGAAAGGATATTAAGAATGAAAGTATTGATATTAGCAGGAGGACTTGGAACACGTTTAGGTGAAGAAACTGCATCAAAACCAAAGCCTATGGTAGAAATTGGAGGATATCCAATTCTGTGGCATATAATGAAAATTTATTCTCACTACGGCTTCAATGACTTTGTTGTTCTAACAGGTTACAAGTCTCATATTATCAAAGATTATTTTGTGCACTATTATCAAAGATATTCTGACGTTACCGTTGATATGACAACCAATGAAATTGACCTCCACAAAATGAGAACCGAACCCTGGAAAGTTACAATGCTCTATACAGGTCAAAATGCAATGACTGGAGCAAGAATTAAAAAAGCGCAAAATTATGTTGGTAATGAACCGTTTTTACTGACATACGGAGATGGGGTATCAGATGTAAACATTGAAAAACTGCTGAATTTTCATAAAAAATCAGGCAAACTTATGACAATGACCTCGGTTCAACCCTCCGGAAGATTTGGAGCTTTAAATATAACTTCTGATAATACAATATCTTCATTCAAAGAGAAACCAAAAGGTGATGGAGCTTGGATTAACGGAGGATTTTTTGTCTGCGAACCTGAAGTTTTTAATTTTATCGAACCAAACAACGATAACGAAATTTTTGAAAGAAAACCACTTGAAAGCATTGCAAATGCAGGAGAATTAGTCGCATATAAACACGACGGTTTTTGGCGTCCTATGGACACCTTGAGAGACAAAATAGAATTAGATGATATGTGGAATAGCGGTACTGCACCTTGGAAAGTTTGGGATAAACAAAACGCTTATGTAACACTTGCGGGGAAAATTTAAAATGACAAAAAAAGTTTTAATCACAGGCGGAACAGGATTTATAGGGCAAAATGTAGTCCAAGAACTCTTAAAAAGAGGTTACGAAGTTCATTCACTGGTATTTCCGCCATTTGTACCGGAACAAAAAGGATTATTTCAATATGAAATAAACTTGCTGAATTCCGAAGATATTAACCAATTTTTTAAAGAACATAATTTTGAGAACCTGATACATTTGGCGTGGTATGTCGGGGCAAAATGTCATGTTGCGGATTTAAATATTGACTGGACAATTGCCACATTAAATCTGTTGAACAGCTTCCATAAATATGGAGGTAAAAAATTTGTCGGAGCTGGTACGGTTTCAGAATATGAATATAAATACGGTTATTTAATCGAAAACGCCACACCTACATCACCTAAAACTTTATATGGGGAATGTAAAAACAGTGTTTATAAAATCGCTCAAACTTTTTGTCATCAACATAATATTGATTTTAAATGGCCCAGAATATTCAACCTGTACGGCCCGAACGAAAAACCACAAAGACTTATGCCATCTGTTATAAACTCCTGTCTAAAAGGAGAAGATGTAAAAGTTAGTGATTGTTTAAAATTTCAGGACTACTTACATGTCGAAGACACCGCACGAGGAATTGTGGAAGTCTTTGAAAGCAATTTGTCCGGTGCTGTAAATATTTGCTCTGGCAAACCTGTCCAACTAAAATACATCGTTAATAAAATTGCCGAATTAACAGAATTTAAAGGACAAATATTGTGGGGGGCAATCCCTTCAGCTTTTGGGAATGAAATTGTTATAGGGAATAATGACAAATTAAAATCTATCGGCTGGGAACAAAAATACAATTTAGATGACGGATTACTACAAACAATCAACTGGTGGAAAAAACAAAATATAGGAGAGTTACAAAATGTCTGATTTTAATAACGTTTATAAAAATAAAACCGTTTTAGTTACAGGTCATACGGGATTTAAAGGAAGCTGGTTATCTATTTGGCTCACTATGCTTGGCGCAAGAGTTGTCGGATATGCTCTTGAACCTTATTCAAACCGTTCAAACTACTGTGCTTCACATTTAGAAAAGCACTTACTTGCAGATATCAAAGGAGATATAAGAGACTGTAAAAAATTAGAAGACACGATTCAAAAATATCAACCTGAAATAATCTTTCATCTTGCAGCACAAGCACTTGTCAGAACAGCTTACGACAACCCTAAAAACACATACGAAACAAACGTTTTAGGCTCTTTAAATATCTTGGAAGCCGTCAGAAAATTTAACTGTATCAAAACAGTTGTTATGATTACATCCGATAAATGTTATGAAAATGTGGAACAAATTTGGGGTTACAAAGAAACCGACAGAATGGGTGGTTATGACCCGTATTCTTCATCAAAAGGTTGTGCGGAATTGTTAATTTCTTCATATAGAAATTCGTACTTTAACCCAAAAGATTATGAAAAACATGGAAAAGCTATTGCTTCTGTTCGAGCAGGAAATGTAATAGGAGGCGGAGATTGGTCGGATAACAGATTAATTCCTGACTGCATCAGATATATTGAAAATTCAAAAGATATAGAAATCCGCAGCCCAAAAGCAACACGACCTTGGGAACACGTATTAGAACCTCTTAGCGGTTATTTAAGAGTTGGACAAAAACTTATTGAAGAACCTGTTAAATATTCTCAAGGTTTTAATTTCGGTCCAAAAATAGAATGCAATAAAACTGTTTGGGAAGTTGTTGACTATCTTGTTAAATATTACGGAAAAGGGAATATAATAGATGCCTCAACACCAAATATGGTACATGAAAATACTCTTTTAAGCCTTGATGTAACCAAAGCATATAAAATGCTTGATTGGGAAGCTAAACTATCTTTTTATGAAGCAATTGAATATACCGTAGATTGGTACAAAGAAGCACTTCACAATGATGATATGTTTGAATTTTGTAAAAAACAAATCCAATCTCATATGGGAAAGGGTTATTTATGGGATAAAGCAAGTCAAAATACAAAATCATTGACAGGAGTCGAGCTGACATGTCAACAGTAATCTTAGGTAGCGGAATTGCAGGAATATCTGCGTGCTACCATTTGCAAAAAAACGGTGAAAATGCTCTTATTTTTGAACGAGATAATGAGTGGGGCGGACTTTGCGGGAATTTCACAATTGATGGGTTCAGATTTGACAAATTTGTTCATTTTACATTCGCACAAGATGAATATATAAAAAATCTATTTGAACAATCTTCTCCGACTTATGCGCACCCAAGTATCTCAAGCAATTACTATAAAGGATTTTGGTTAAAACACCCTGCACAAAACAACCTTGCACCACTTCCAACAAATGAAAAAATAGAAATTATCAAAGGTTTTATTACTAGAAAAAAGAAACCGATTGAAGATTTAGAAAATTACGAAGAATGGTTAAAAGTACAATACGGGGACTATTTTGCAGAAAATTTCCCATTCAAATACACAAGAAAATACTGGGGACTAGAACCAAAAGAACTTGAAACAAAATGGGTAGGCAACAGAATGTATTCACCAAATTTGGAAGAAATCTTGCGTGGAGCATTTGAAGTTCAGGATAAGAATTTTTACTACACAAATTGTATGAAATACCCTAAAAAAGGTGGTTTTAGAAGTATTTTAAACAACTGCAGAAAAAATTTAGAAATTAAATTTAACAAAGAAGTTATCCATATTAATACAAAATCTAAAATACTGGAGTTTAAAGACGGAACAAATACGACATATTCAAGACTTATTTCAAGCCTTCCGCTACCAGAGATAATAAAATTACTTGATAATGTTCCGCAAAATGTAGCTGATGCGGCAGATAATCTTATGTATACATCAGGGTACATGGTATCTTTGGGATTTAATCGTGAAGATATTGCAAAACATCTGTGGTTTTACATCTATGATGAAGATATTTTACCGGCAAGAGTATATTCTCCAAGCTTAAAATCATCTGATAATGTTCCAAAAGGGTGCAGTTCATTACAAGCAGAAATATTTTTTTCAAATAAAACTAAAATTCCACAAGCTAAAGATATTCTTGAAAAAACAGTACAAAAACTAATTCAAATGGGACTTTTTGAAGAAAAAGACATTGTTGTAAAAGACATACGTTTTGAAAAATATGCAAACATAATCTTTGACAAAAAGATTTATAAAAACCGCAAAATCGTACTTGATTACTTAAATTCAATAGGAATAGAAAGCATAGGCAGATTTGGCAAATGGGAATATTTTTGGACACATCAGGCATTTGCAGACGGAATGAAATGCACAGAAGCACTCAATGTTTAACTAAAAAATAGAGGATAGCAAAATGAAAAACAAAGTAAAAATATTTGTATCATATAAAGACAAACATAAAATAATAAAATCTGATATTATCACACCAATCCAAACAGGGCGAGCCATAGCCGATGAAATATTTGAAGACATGATAGGAGATGACACCGGAGATAATATTTCAAGCAAAAACCATAAATATAACGAATTATCAGCACAATATTGGGTTTGGAAACATTACGAAGAAATAGGAAATCCTGACTATGTCGGATTTATGCACTACAGAAGACATTTTGTATTTGACAACAATATATTGTATAAAAATCAAAAGCCATGGTTACCGGGAATTCCAATTTATAAAATCAATGCATCTAATAATAAAGTAACAGCAAATCTGATGTCTGAAAAAATTGAGCATACTTTAAGCGATAATCCTGACTGTATTGTTATAAAATCATACGATATTAGAAAATTTAACAATAACAATTTATATATACGGGAACACTACCTAAACACAATTATAGGTGCAAAAAGAGAAGTTTATACAGTATTTTATAACACAGTAAAAAAACTATATCCGGAATATACCGATATACTGGAAAAATTTACCTATGGACACAGACTAAATTGTTGCAATATGTTTATTATGAAAAAAGAAATCTTCTTCAAATGCTGTGAATTTTATTTCAATATACTAAATGAAATAGATAAAAATATTGATTCTAAAAATTACAATTCCCAAGAACTTAGATTTCTCGGATTTATCGGGGAATATATTTTAACATTGTTCATAATGAAAATGGAAGATGAAAAAAATAATTATATAAAATATCTTGATGCTCTTTTTATACAAGACACTAATGATGAAGATAATACCTATTTTGATATTTTCAAAAACTTCAAAATTTTAGAAAATATCTTTTCACTAACAAACACTACCACTCATAAAATTTTTAGATTCTTCGGAATTAAAATCAAATTTAAGCGTAAACAATTAGATGTCAGGTTAGCCAGACAAGAATATATGCTAAACCTGCTAAACAATAAAATAACAGAACTACAAGAAGAAATGCTCAAAAGGAACTATGAATATGGTAAGCATTAAAATTTTTGTATCATACAAAGATAAACATAAAATATTCCAATCTGATATCATCACACCCATTCAAACAGGCAGAGCCATAGCCGATGAAATATTTGAAGGTATGCTTGGTGATAACACCGGAGATAATATTTCAAGTGAAAACCCTAAATATAACGAATTATCAGCACAATACTGGGTATGGAAACATTACCAAGAAATCGAGAATCCTGATTTTGTAGGGTTTATGCACTATCGCAGACATTTTCTTTTTAATCAAAACATGCCATTACCAAAATACACTTGGTTAAATAACAGCAATGTTTATCTTTTTTCAAATATAAACAATAACTACTTGGAATACCTTAAAGATAGCGAAATACAAAAATATTTTCCAAAATACGATTGCATGGTAATAAAACCCTATAATATTAAAAATATCAAAAAAAGATATAAAACCATTCGGGATAATTATGTAACCCTGAAAGAGCAAGAGGGTTATTTTTATGACATATTTATTGATGTAATTAAAGATTTACACCCGAATTACATTGAAGAAATAGAAGAATTTACAAATGGCTCTGAAATGTATCTGTGCAATATGTTTGTAATGAAAAAGGATTTATTTGAAGATTATTCAAATTTTCTATTTTCAACTCTTGCCAAAATCAATGAAAAAATAAATTCAACAGGATTTTCTAGTGATAAATTAAGGTTTTTAGGATTTATCGGCGAATTTATTTTATCAATTTATATATTCAAATTAAGAAAAAATCCAAAAGTAAATATTATTGAAATGAATGCTTCATTTATTTACGAACCGGCAAAAAAAGATATAAAAAAATATAACAAATATAAACTGCTTAGACATTTCACTTTAGGCAGTTTGCATAAAAAATATAATTATAAATTCGAAAAACTGAATTATATTCTAAACAATGATTTCCTAAACCAAACAGCAAGGAGAAGTTTAAACTAAATGCAAAAAAATACATTTTTCGAAATCATAAATAGTCAAAGATTTATCAAAAATTACCGAAGGATGTGGCCATATATAAAACCCGTATGGTTCAGGGCATTATGTTCAATGCTTATATGTATTCCCATAGGTTCACTGGACGCAATAATTGCACTTGCACTAAAACCTTATATGGATATTGTAATGGTTGAAAAAAGCATTTCTTCACCTTGGTATATTCCGTTGGGAATTGTTGCTTTTACATCGATTCAGGGAGGATTAAAGTATTTATCTTCATACCTTTCAACATGGGTTGGAGGGAAAATTACAAATGGCTTAAAATATGATTTATTTAAAAAACTTCTGACTTTTGAAACATCATTTTTTGACAGACGAAATTCCGGAGATGTAATTTTTCAATTTAACAACATGGCAGATAGCGCCTGTGCAGGGTTATTGGACAATTTGAGTGTATTTACCCAAAGAATATTTTCATCAATTTCCTTAACTGCCGTATTATTTTACAATTCGTGGCAATTAGCATTAATTGCAGTAATAGTTTTGGCTTGTGCATTTGTACCTGTTGCAAAACTACAAAAAAGAATAAAAAGCGTTATGGATAAAACTGTCGTTGCAGATTCTGCAATTATCACTGAATACAATGAAGTTTTTGCAGGAAATAGAACAATTACTTCATATAACTTGCAAAACAAAGAAGCCTCAAAATTTGAAAACATATTAAATAATATTTTTAAACTAAGAATTAAAATGGTTCAAAAAACGCAGTGGTTGTCGCCTATGATGCACATAATTGTGTCTGTTGGAATAGCTGCAGCAATCGGTTACGGAAGCCATTTGATAATGACACAACAAATAACCAGCGGGAATTTTGTATCATTTATCACGGCTTTGATTTTACTTTATACCCCTGTGAAAAACCTCGGGAATAATTTAAATCAAGTACAATTTTCATTCTTCGCAATAGAACAGATATTTGGAATAATTGATACAAAACCTCAAATAACAGATTTCACAAATTCCTCAATCTTGAATGATATATCCGAAATCGAATTTAAGAACGTAAATTTTGAATATATTGAAAATAAACCGGTATTAAAAAACATCAATTTAACAGTAAAAAAAGGGGAAACCATTGCATTTGTAGGAAATTCCGGCGGAGGAAAATCCACAATAGTAAATCTAATTCCAAGATTTTACGATATAACTCAAGGAGAAATTTTGATAAATGGAACAGATATTAAAAACTACAGCCTGAAATCATTAAGACAGAACATTGCAATTGTATTTCAAGATAATTTTTTATTCTCAGGAACGATTAAAGAAAATATTTTAATGGGATGCGAAAACGCATCAGAACAAGAATTAGATAAAGCCATAAAAATGGCATACTTGGAAGAATTTATTGCTTCCTTAAAAGACGGAATAAATACACAAATCGGAGAACGTGGAATTCTACTATCCGGAGGACAAAAGCAAAGGGTAGCAATTGCAAGAGCTTTCCTGAAAAATGCTCCAATAATAATCCTTGATGAAGCTACCAGCGCATTAGACAACAAAGCAGAATCTATCGTCCAAAGAGCAATCGAAAATTTAATGCAAGACAAAACCGTATTTGTGATAGCACACAGATTATCCACGATAAAAAATGCCGACAGAATTGCAGTAATCAATGAAGGACAACTCGTTGAACTCGGAAATCATGAAGAACTAATGAGCATTGAAAACGGTCAGTACAAAAACCTTTATGAAATACAATTCAATAAACAAAAAAGCTTAGTATAATTTAGAAACTCAAATTGACCTGATATTTATTTAAAAATAATTCCATAGATTTTTTGTCAAAAGTTAAAACGGTATTTTCCGTTCCGTTAATATACCTTGTACCATCAAGCTTCATACCAAGAGACTTATATAAAGCGATATTTTCAGGTTTGTCGGTTGCAAACTTTAAAGTATAATTACCTGTTTCAAGACAAAAGCTTACCATTCTTGCAATAACAGCTTGAGCACATTTTTTTAAAGTTCTGTAAGACCCCTGATTCCAAGGTGCAGTATTTAAACTTCTGCCCCACACACAACCGTCATTTTGAATTTCGACATTCGCCAAAGCTTGAACTTTATCATCTGATGTTAATACAAAATATGCAGCATCAGGATACAATTTACCTGATTTATACGGAGGGAGAATTTCAGCATTCGGATATTTACCACAATTCCATTGTTTCTTTAATTTCGTTGCCAAATTTTTGTATTCTTCAGGGTTACTGAACGGTAAAATATCATGAATTTCACCATATACGGATTTTCCCTCTTTAACATTTTGCAAGTATACACTTTGACCATCTTTCAAAATATTCCAAGGAAGTTTTACATCTGTTTTTGGAAGGAACATTTGATATTTTTCATCTTTATCGGCAAATCTTTGAATTAAATCTTCACGTCTTTGCGGAAGGATTTTCATATAAGCATCATAATCTCTGTCCTCTTTTGGAATAACAGAATAAGTACCATCTGCCATTTTTTTAATTTCTTGCTGTAAATCTTCAGGTAAATCCAATTTGGAAACATCAAACCTTATGCCGGCTTTTTCTATTCTGTCAAAAGCCTCTTGAATTCGTTTTTCATCAGCAGACATAACTATTCGGATATATTTATCACCGTTTTTACCAAATACCTCACCAGGGGTGAAAGCTATTTGAGATTTGTGCAAAATATATTTAAAAAATTCATCGGAAGTAAATTCCGGCGGAATTTTTGCCCAAAGATAATATGTTCCGTCTGTAGGTTTTGCATCACTGCCAAGGCGATGAAGTCTTTCTATTGCTGTATTTTTACGACTCCGATATATCTTATTAACTTTAGAAATATACCCTTCTTCATCTTTTAACGCAGCAGCTGCCGCTTCTTGCACCGGTATATAAACACTACCGCCTGATAAATATTTTGCTTTTAACAAATTATCAATATGTTCTTTTCCGCTTACGGCAAAAGCTACCCTAAATCCCGGCATACTTTGAGCTTTTGAAAATGTATGAACTTCAAACGCAACATCTTTTGCTCCGTCGACCTGCATAATTCCTGCAGGTTTTTTACCGGTATGAGTAATTTCACTATTATCCATATCATGAACAATTAAAATCCCATTCTCTTTTGCGAATTTTACAGCCTGCTCATAAACTTTTTTTGGAGCAAATGTTCCTGTCGGATTATGAGGATAATTCAAAATCATAATTTTTGCATCTTTCGGCATTTTGGAAAAATCCGGCAAATATCCGTTTTCACTCGTTAAATCATAAGTAACTTTGTTTAAATCATGCCGTGTGATTAAATCATCATATAAAGAATACCCCGGATCAGGCACTAAAACTTTATCCCCGTAATTTGCATAAGCCGTAAATATATGGTCGACTGCATCCGAAGAACCAGATGTAACCATGACTTCTTTTCTGGGGTCAACAATAACGCCAAAGCGGTTTTTCATCCAGTCGGCAACAGCATAAAATAAAACCCCGTCTCCTTTCGGGTGATTGTACCTGTGAGACCATAAATCTCCGACTTTATTTTTCAATGCAAGCTTAGCTTTTTCAGGAGGTATCAAATCCGGATTACCCATAGACATATCTACAACAGCTCTGTCCCCATAGAAACGTCTTGCTTTTCCTATTTCCGAAATGTATCCTGATATTTTATAATCAGAATCTTCAAGACGCTTTGCCGGTTGAATTTTTTTATCATTACCATAAAAACTTATCAAACCTAAATTAGGAAACTGCAATGGTTTATAATCTTGAATCTGAGTTTTATTTTCCTGAAATTTTTTATCCTGAAATTTATTATTAACAATTTGTAAATTCGATTGCCTATATTGCAAAGTTATCGGGGAAATTTTCATTTATAATACCTCTTAATTTCACAATATTTATAACAACCGTAAATATTTTTTTTGCCACTTGGGAAATAAATTACTCAGCTTTTTGTAAATATTTGGACAAACTTTCAATCGCTCTTTTTGATAGAAGCTCCCCTTTTAATTTTTTATTCTTACGCTCTTTTTTAGGAAGCTCAATTGGCGGTACTATACCCCAATTTGAGTTTATTGGTTGGAAATTTGTATGCTCAGGATTTGTAATATAATGAGTTAGAGCTCCAAACATTGTATCTTCCGGCAATTCTAATAAAGGTTCATCATTAAGGTATTTCGCCATATTAATTCCGGCCAAAAGCCCTGAGGCAATAGATTCGGTGTAACCCTCCGTTCCTGTTATTTGACCTGCAAAAAACAAATCTTTTCTTTCACGAGTTTGCAATGTCGGATTTAACAAATTCGGAGAATTAATAAAAGTATTTCTATGCATTACACCATATCTAACGATATTTACATCCTCTAATCCCGGAATTGATTGTAATAACTCTTTTTGCGCTCCCCATTTAAGATTAGTTTGAAATCCGACAAGATTAAACAGGGTTTTTGCAGAATTATCCTGTCTTAGCTGAACAACTGCATAATTCTTTTCACCTGTTCGTTTATCAATAAGACCAACAGGCTTCATAGGACCAAAACGTAATGTATCAACCCCACGAGAAGCTAAAACTTCAATCGGAAGACAGCTTTCGAAAAATTTTGCACCTTTTTCAAAATCATGTCTTTCTATTTTTGGAGCATTAGTCAATATATTATAAAAATTTTCATATTGTTCTTTATTCATCGGGCAGTTAATATATGAAGCTTCACCTTTATCATAACGGCTTGCCCAAAA
>CAZUKK010000017.1:0-44372 GCA_964620875.1 uncultured Clostridium sp. | reverse complement strand
TTGCAGCTTCTCTAGCTTTTTTAATTGCTTTAGCAATCATTCTTTGGTGAGCTGCACAGTTGCCGGTAATTCTTCTTGGAATAATTTTTCCAGCTTCTGTTAAGTATCTTTTTAATTTTGCTGCATCTTTGTAATCAATAGATTCAACTTTATCTGCGCAAAGACTGCAATTTTTACGTTTTTTCTTATCTTCTTGTCTTGCCATTTTCTTAATTTGCCTTTCTAGCCTTATTATTTGTTGTACTATATTATTTTTTCATTCGTTAAAATGGAACTTCTTCATCATCCATTAACACGTCAGTGTTATCAGAAGATACAGTTTCCATTTCTCCAAATGTCAATATATCTCCTTCATCAATGCTTGAAGATGATGAACTGCTTCCGCTCATAAGCTCAATTGTTGAAGCTTCAATTTCAAACACTCTTTTTTCAGTGCCGTCATCCATTTTGCTGATGCCGTTTTGTAATCTGCCTTCAACTAGAACTTTTTGGTTTTTAGTAAGAGAAGACACTACTTCTTCCAAAGCTTGTCTTTTTGAAATTACTCTTACAAGAATTTCGTCTTGTGTTCCAATATTTAATACAAATGATGAAACTGCGACATTATTTTGAGTATAACCTGTTTTAGGTGTTTTATATACTATTCCAGTTACTACTGCTTTTGCTATTGACATTTATTATTCCTTTTAATTTCTATACAGAAGCTTTTACTGATACTTCCATAAACATTGTTCTAAGAAGTGTATCATTTAATCTTAATTGTCTTTTGAATTCAGTAATTTTATCTGCAGGAATTGATAAAACTGTTGTTGTAAAAAATCCGTCTCTGAAATTTTGAATTTCATAAGCTAATTTTTTTCTACCGCTTTTGTCTGTTGATACAATGCTTCCGCCAAATTCAACAACTGTAGAATTGATTTTTTCGATAGCTTTATCTACTTCTTCTGCATCTAAGTTTGGTTTGAATATAGTTAATAATTCATAATTTTTCATTTATATTTCTCCTTTTATTGTACTTAGTGTATAATCCAATCATATCATGAAAAAAGAAATTATTACAACATGTAATCAGCATGGAAACTGTAATTTGCCGGACCTATTAAATAAATGTTTTTGTTTGGATTTTCGCAAGTTCCGCTCCATTCAACCCATACAGCCCCGCCAAGCAGATTAACTTTTACTTTTTGTTCTGTTAAGTTATTTAAAACACTCGCAACAACACTTGCACAAGCTCCTGTTCCGCAAGCTAAAGTTATTCCGCATCCACGTTCATATACTCTCATTTCAATTTCGTTTTTGTTGATTATTTTTACGAATTCAGTATTCGTTTTTTCAGGAAAATACGGGTGTTTTTCCATTTCAGGTCCGTAGTTTTTTGTTAATTCCATCGGGTCTTCTTGAGTGAAGACTACACAATGTGGATTTCCCATCGAAACAGGTGTAATTTCAAATTCTTTGTCTCTTATTTTAATTTTTCGTTCTCCTTTAAACGGAATTTTGGAATCTTCTAAAATCGGAGTTCCCATATTAACTTTTATATTACCATCGTCAAGAATTTGCGGGCGAATTATTCCAGCAAGTGTTTTTACGCTGAATTCCTTTTTGTCTACAAGTTTTTTATCATATACGTATTTTGCAAAACATCTCATTCCGTTTCCGCACATTTGGGCGGTTGTTCCGTCGGAATTGTAAAAATACCAAGCGATATCGGTTTCTCTGTTTGGTTTGGTATCAGGAATAATCATTCCGTCAGCACCTATTCCGAAATTCCTGTTGCAAAGTTTCTTTGCAAGTTCTTCCATTGAGAGTCCTGTTTTTTTATACTCATCAAAATCAAGGATAACGAAGTCATTTCCGCATCCTTGCATTTTTGTTATTTTTACATCCATCATATAATTTACCTCTTTTCCTTGGTAAATTATATATCAACTCAATCTTGAGTGCAATATTTTAGGCTACATAGTTCAATGGCTGAGAAACTTTCGCTGCCTCTTTTGCAGCTTGTTTTTGGTAGTATACTTCTCTTTGAGCTTTGCCCCAAGGAACATCTATAACATCAGCAAGCTTTTTGCATACTTTTTGTCCAATCGTTGAAGCAGTAATTGAACCTGCAATAAATATTAAACCTTTTACAATCGGTTTCCATTTACCTGAAATCGGTAATTTATCAAGTATGCCGACAAGGTTTTTCTTCATCCATCCTTCACCAAGCAACATACCGCCAACGCATCCTGCTTCTGATATTAAAGTCTTTTTGCGGTCTTCTTTTTTTGCTAAAACGACTTTTAATCCGCTTGATGCTGCAATTAATGGGTTGACGTTATTGCTTGCAAATTTTACAACTTTGCCCAGACCGTTGAATAATTTATCTGTTTTTGCAATTTCACTGCAAGTATCTACAACTACTTGAGCCCCTTTTCCAATACTGTTATTAAGTTGTGTGCCGGCTTTAACAGCATTAACAGTTTGACCTACAAGTACAGGAATTCTGCCCATGTCGCCATTGTTGACTTTTTGGCCGTTTCTTAAGACAAATCCAACTGTTGCTACATCACTAAATGCCATTAGATATGAAACCTTTCACACTACTACAACTTACATATAAATAAAGTAATTTTTTTTAGGCTTTTTGCGCATGTTAATAAAATTGTTACATTTGTTAATATTATAGTAACAGTGCTTATTTGCAAGGTGATTTTTAGTTTTATTTACATATGGTAGAGGTAATTTGAGAGGCTGTAATTTTTAAACAATCAAGTTTTTGACATGTTGTTTGTCTTCTTGCCCAAAGACATGGTTTTAAATCACATTTATCATTTGCCATAATCGGAATTACATTTTCACTTTCAGGGATTAATGCTTTCACATTGGTTGGTCCGAAAATTACGTAAGTCTTAGTCTTTAGGGCAACTGCAACATGTAATGGTGCTGAATCAGAACATAAAAATACTTCGGTTGAAGAAATTAATTCTGCCAAATCTTTTAAGTTTTTTGTTGTGCCGTATAGGTTTTCAAAATTTTGTGTTCTTACTGTATTTAGAATCGTTTTGATACATTCTTCGTCATCCGGTCCTCCGACTAATCTTACTTTTTTACCTTCTGCGGCTAATAAATCAATAGTTTTTGCCCAAGTTTCCGCAGGTATTGTTTTTATGCAGCCTTTTTGAACGCTTAGTTTGCTGACCCCCGGGTGAATTAGCACGGAATTTGCTATTTTTTCTTTTGGTTCAATATTTATCTCAGGGAGTTCCGTATTATATTTTGTTAAATTTCTGATTAAATCGTGGTACATTTTGCAGGCATATTGTTTTTTGTTTAGGGGCATTGCATGCGTTAATAACATTTTACTTAGTTTGCCTGTATCATATCCGCAACGAATTTTTATGCCTGTTAGAAACAGCAAAATGCTTATTAATTTGTTTCCGCCTGACGATATTACTATATCAAATTTACCCTGTCTTGCTTTGAAGATAAGCTTTAGTAGTTCAATATATTTGTTTTTCCCCTTAATATCAATCAAAAACAGGTTATCAATAATGTTTGTTAAAGTACTTACCCCTTTGCTTCGAGGTTCAAGAGCGAGAGTAATTTCTGAATTTGGAAATTCTTTTTTTAGTGAAATCAAAGTTGGCAGGAAAAATATTTCATCTCCTATTCCGCCAAAATTTATTGCAAGTATTCTCTTTTCCTTATTCATAATTTAATTTTACTCCGAAAAACTTATATTAAATTTTTGTAGTGTTCATCATAGAATTCTTGGTAACAGTCTGCTAAAATTGCTTGACGGCATTTTTTTGCAAAATCTATCAGGAATTTTATATTGTGTATTGATAATAAAGTTGATGCAGTTGCTTCTTGACACTTCCACAGGTGTCTGATGTATGCTCTCGAATGGTTTTGGCAAGCATAGCAATCGCAGCCTTCAACAAGTGGGGCATGGTCATCTTTGAATTTTTCGTTTTTAATATTTGCTTTACCGTTCCAAGTGAAAAATGAACCGTGGCGTGCATTTCTTGTCGGAAGTACGCAATCAAACATATCAATTCCATGTTTAATTCCGTTGAGCAGGTCTTCAGGTGTTCCAACTCCCATAAGATAACGAGGTTTGTATTTTGGTAAAAGTGGAGCTGTGAATTCTGTAAAATGGTTCATAATATCTTTCGATTCACCTACGCTTAAACCGCCGATTGCATATCCAACAGCATCAAATGTTGAGATGACACGAGCACTTTCTTTTCTTAAATCATCGAAAAATGCTCCTTGAACAATTGGAAAAAGTGCTTGTCGAGGGTTGGTTTTTGCTTTAAAACATCTTTCAAGCCAACGGTGAGTTCTTTCCATTGCGGCTTTTGCGGTTTCGTAATCGCAAGGATATGGTGCACATTCATCAAATGCCATCATAATATCTGCCCCGATATCTTGTTGTATTTCCATTGAAACCTCAGGCGATATAAAATGTTTTGTTCCGTCTTTCGGATCTCTGAATTCAACTCCGTCTTCGGTTATTTTTCTTAAATGAGCAAGCGAAAATACCTGAAAACCTCCTGAATCAGTTAAAACAGGTTTGTCCCAATTCATCCAGCCGTGTATTCCGCCAAAATCTCTTATTCTTTTTGTTCCGGCTCTTAAATACAGGTGATAAGAATTGGATAAAATAATCTGTGCACCTGTATCTTTAATTTGGTCGCAGGTCAATGATTTTACAGCAGAATTTGTACCTACAGGCATAAAAATCGGTGTTTCAATTTTGCCGTGCGGGGTTGTTAAAATTCCTGCTCTTGCACCTGTTTTGGCATCTTCGTGTATGAGTTCGTAATTAAAATAATCTTTTTCGTTCATAAGCTGATTATAACATGAATAAATTTCTGCTGATTTACAATGTTTTTGTTTTATAATAAAATATACTTACATATTGGTATGAAATTTAAGAGGGAAAATAAATGCAAGTATCTTTAAATTGGTTGAATGAATTTGTTGATTTATCAAATATAGAAGCATCTCAAATTGCTCACGAATTGACTATGAGCGGTTTAGAAGTTGAATCTGTTGAAGATGTTAAACCAAAATTTACAAATATAATAACTGTAAAAATTGAAAAAATTGATGCACATCCGAATTCTGAAAAACTCCATCTTGTAACTGTTAATACAGGTTCAGGGTTAAAAACTGTCGTATGTGGTGCTCAAAATATTCAAGAAGGTCAAATTGTTCCGTATGCAAGTGTGGGTTCTCAAGTTTTGGACAGAAAAACAGGAGAAATGTTTACTCTGATTCCTGCCGTAATTCGTGGAGTTGAATCTCAAGGTATGTTGTGTTCTGCCGATGAACTCGGTGTTTCTGAACGAGGATATCAGGAAGAAGACGGTATATTGATTTTAAATAGAATTTTCTCTGACGTTGAATTGGGAAAAGATGTTAAGGACGTTTTGGGCTTTGAAAAAGATACTGTAATTGATGTCGCTCCGACTGCAAATCGAGGAGACCAAATGTCTGTTATCGGTGTAGCCAGAGAACTTAGTGCTTTGTTTGATATTCCTTTAAAATTAAATACTATCGAATGTACCAAAGATTTATCAACTGATGAATTCAAAGTTGAAATTAAAGATAAGGATGTTTGTAAATATTATTCTATTGGAGTTTTGAAAAATATAAAAATTAAATCTTCACCTGATTGGATGCAGAAAAGATTATCAGCATCAGGTGTTCGAGCAATAAATAACGTTGTAGATATTACAAATTATGTTATGCTTGAATACGGTTGTCCTTTGCATGCTTTTGATTTGGATAAATTGAACGGTTATCTTTGTGTAAGACGTGCTGAAGAAGGTGAAAAACTTGTTACCCTTGATGAAGTAGAAAGAACCTTAACAACAGATTCTGTTCTTATTGCAACTGAAAAAGAAGGTGTTTGTTTAGGCGGGGTTTTCGGGGGTGCTAATTCTGAAATTGATAACAATACAACTTCAATTGCTCTGGAAGCTGCATATTTCCCTCCTGCATCAAACAGAAAATCCGCTCGAAGTGCAGGTTACAGAAGCGAAGCCAGTGCAAGGTTTGAACGTGGTATTGATATTGAAGCTGTAAAACCTGCTTTGATGCGAGCTATGCAATTATTAATTCAATATGCTGATGCTGAAGTGGTTGGTGTTGTTGAAGATGGAGAAAATAAGCTTGAACCAATCGAAATTACGCTTCGTTATAATCAAGTTAAAAGAATTTTGGGTTGCGAAATTTCAGCAGACAGATGTATAAATATTTTAGAGAATTTAGGTTTTGAAAAGTTAGGCGGAAATGATGCTGCTGCTAAATTTTTAGTTCCGAGTTTCAGAGCCGTTGATGTTACAAGAGAAATCGATTTAATTGAAGAAATTGCAAGAATTAATGGTTATGATAAAATTGCACCAAGTCTTCCGAATAAATCTCAAACACCTGTTATTACATTAGGTGAAAAAGTCATAAAAAGAGTCCATGAACTTATGCTTAGTGCAGGATTAAATGAAATTCAAACAAGTTCTCTTATAGGAAAATCCTTGCTGGATAAGTTCAAAATGGCGTACGATGATGAAAATGCTGTTAAAGTTCAAAATCCTGCTAGTGAAGAATATTCAATGCTTAGACAAACTCTTGCTGCAAGTTTGCTTAACTGTATGAAGTATAATTTTGATAACGGTCAAAAGAATTTCTGGGCATATGAAATCGGTAGAACTTATATTAAAACATCTGAAGCGGATGAAAAATTCTCAGGTGTTAAGGAAACTCAGGTTCTTGCAGGTGTTATTACCGGAAATGTTCAAAATTCAAAATGGCAGTTTAAAACTCAACCGGATTTTTATATGGTAAAAGGTATTGTTGAAAATCTTTTTGAAGATTTGAATGTTTCAAGACGTATAAAATTAGTTCCGATTGAAGAAACTGAGTTGGCTAAAACTCACAAAGTATTCCATCCTTATAGAACTGCTGTTGTAATGCTTTTGGGTAAAAAACCTCAACCTATCGGATATTTTGGACAAGTTCATCCGACACTTCAAGATAAATTAAAATTAAATCAGGAAGCATTCTTGTTTAAGGTTGATTTGGATGCGTTAATCAGTGCGGTGAAAGAAACTACACCAAGATTTAAACATATTCCTCAATATCCTGAAGTAAAACGTGATTTAGCATTTATCATAAACGATAATGTTTCATCTGATGATATTCAAAAAGTTATTAAAGGTGCTGTAAAACAAAACATTTTCAAAGGTGCTGAAATATTTGATGTATACCAAGGTGAACATGTTGAAGAAGGTTTTAAAAGTGTTGCATATCGTATAAAAATGCAAGATGAAAATACTACATTAACAGATGAAATTATTGAACAACAAATGACATCTGTTCGTGAAAAATTACAAAAAACTTATGCTCAAATTTCATTCAGGGAGTAAATTTATGAAAAAGTTATTGTTCAGTATCGCTGTGTTATTGACTTTTGCAGGCGCAAATTTTTGCTCTGCAAAGGATGTGATTCCTGTAAGACCGGCTCTTAATCAAACAGAGACAATTGGCATGTATCAAATTGGTAGTGATGTAAAAATTTACAAAGAGCCTAGCGAAGATTCTCAGATTTTGTATCGTGTAAGATGGAATAATGACGAATTTTTTCCTGATGAAATCGGTTTTGAAAAATTCTTTGTTGTATTTTTAGAAAAAAAATCTCTTGCGCTTGTTGGTGTACTTGATTATAACGATGATTGGATTGAAATTGTTTATGATAAGTCTACAGGAAAATCAGGCTGGATTAAGAAAGATGACCCATATAAATTCATGACATGGATTAATTTTTATAATACTTACGGTAAAAAATATGGTCTAACTCTGTTAAAAAGTGCACCTGAATTTTGTAAAGATATAAAGGCTTCGCCTGAAGATAGTGCAAAAACTATTTCAACAATAAACCAACCACAGAAAATAAAATTAAATGTAATTCGTGGAAATTGGGCACTTGTGAGCGTTTTGGATTTAGATAAAACACCAAAAACTGGTTATGTGCGTTGGCGTTCTGATGATGGAGTAAGATACTTTTTCCCTGAGGTTAAATAATTTTCCAAATAAAAAAGGTTAGATTTTATACCCTCTAACCTGTTAATCATTAACCGAACATATAATCTCCTGAAAGTATTTTGTTTAATCTTTTGTCAATTGCTCCATTGTTATTTTTGTTGGTAATTGTGTCTGTTGCATACTTGGCTGTTGATTATTTTTTGAAGCAACTTCATAAGATTTTATTGAACGTTTTCCTGTTAATCTTTGCATAAAGTTATAATATTTTTTCTTGAAGCCTGTTGAATTATTCTGTTTTGTTTCAATGGCAATCAGTTCATCTCTTGTATGAGCTTTAATTGGTGTTCCGACAGATGAACGGGTTAACATCTCGCCCAATGTTGTATCAACCAATGTTACCCAGCTCATTCCCATTAAGGATGAATTGTATTGGTTTCTGAATGTTGAGTTGAATAAGTCAATCAACAATGTTTGATAGAATAATCTTGAGCCTTCTTGTACAAATCTTTCTTTAAATTTGGTATTTGCACCTTCTTTATCATTACCGTTTGATTTTAACATTACCATGTTGTAGTTATCTGTCATTAAGAACCAAATGGTTGCTATTGAAGCTGCTGTTTTTGCAAGATTTGATAATTCTGCATTTGATACGCTTGATAACGAATCTTGGTTAAAACCTTTTATCATATTTACTTGAACAAAATCTTCAAATTGTTCTTTTGTAATTGCGTTTTTCGCTAATTTTTCGGCTTGTTTTGCAATTCTGTCAAAGCTTTTTGCCACTGCATCAATATCTTTTGAAGGCGATTTCGGTTTTGCTTTTCTGAAAACATTCATTAGTTTTTCATCAATCATCCAATAAGGAAGTGTTATTGTATTCCACATAAATTTGAACGGAGCAATAATAAAGTTTACAAGTGGTTTAATCTTTTTATCTTTACTTCCGAAATCAATAATTGTTTGACCATCAACGGTTTTCTTAGCTGCTTCTCCAATTTTTGCATATTTTGCACCGATTACAGGGTCATAATCGTTTAAGATTCTTACAACTTCGTCAAATTTTCTTGAATCTACAATAAATTTTTGAGTTGTTAATCTTTTGTATAAATCCGTAAATGGTTTGTATATTACTTTTGATTCAAAATTGGCTACGGCATTTTTTAAGTTAAGGTCTTTAATTCCGAGTTTATCAAATTTTTCCAGATTATTAATTCTCATATTTTCGAAATAATTTAATGCAGCTTTTTGGACTGCAGGAAGGTGTTTGAATCCTTTAATTCCGTAACCTGTACCTAAAACGATTGCAGAACCTTTCATTAGTGTATCGAATGATAATAATGGTTTTTGTTGTTCTTTTTGAGTTGAACTTTTCTTTGTACCTGTTGATGTTATTGGGTCTTTAATCGGTTTAATTTTTGCTTCCGGAGCGTGTGTCATTTCGTTTTCTTTGCGAGCTTCTTCCGGTGTTAATTTTTTAATATGCTTTCCGTTTGATAAACGTGAAAACATTTCTGTAACTAAAACTGTCAAACCTGTGATAACTACAATTCCTGCTTTTGACTTGTTGATAAAGTTTTGGAAAGCACCCATTGTAATTAAGGTTAAATATCCGCTTGTTAAAATTCTGCTTGTTTCTTGTTTAAATCTTATTTTTCTTTCTTTGTCTGCTGCTTTAGAATCATCATCCATCATTCTTGATAGGTTATAAGCATCGTTTGCCAAAAATATTGCAGGAGGCAGACCTGAAACTAATCTGTTTAATGCTCTTTCGTGTTTTGTATCATAATTTCCTGATTTTGGGTCAAATTGTTTTAATTGTGCTTGTAAAGTTTTTGAATCTAAGCTGTCTTCTAAATTCTTTGTCAGTTGGGCTTTAACTTCATCTGTAATTTCACTGACTTTAATTCCATGTTCTTTTGCGTAACGGGTGTATGCCTCTTCGAGTTTCATATCTCTAAATCTAATCATGCCCATTAAAGAATTAACTTTTGAATCAATTTTTGAACGTTGTCTGATATTTTTAAAGAATGGTTTTTCTAAAATATTTTGAGACCATTTTCTAAGTCCCGGGATGTATCCTAATCCTTCAATCAGTCCGTTGAGCATATCGCCCGGTAATATTTTGAAAGGATAAATAATTCCATCGTATGCTAAGTGAGGAATGGTTTTTTTGCTAATTCTAATTGTATCACCTTCAACTTGAATTAGTCTTCTTGTCAATCCGGAGCGGTTGTCTGTAATATCTGCAAACAATTCTCTACCCATTTTGCCGAGATATTTATCTGCGAATGCAAAGAATTCTCGTTTGCTGTATACAGTTTCCAACGGTTTATGTAATAAAGAGAGACCCTTAAAACTTAAATCTGAATGATTTATTTTTAAAGGTCTCTTAATATCATGGTTATTAAATTTTGAGTCAATTTCTAAAGATGGGAGTTGTGCCTTGGAATTTGGGGACAGGTGCTCCTCTTGCTTTAGTCGTTGTTTATCTATTCGAAATCTTGTTGCACTATTTATTAACATTTCACACTTCCATTTTTATGTATTTTCTTTCATATTAAATCAAAAGGCAAGCAAATTTTGCTAAAACTTTACGTAAATTTACAATCTGTTTTAAACGTTGTTATTCAAATTATTTTGAGTTTTTAAAATCTGAAATCCCTTTGTCCGTTTGATATTTTGCTTAGATTTTCTTTTACAATATCTGCAATTTTATTGTCTTTAAGATTATTTAATTCTTTTTCGATTAGTTGATTACCGATTTTTTTTGTTTCAGCGGAGGAGTAATCTTCCAAATATTCTTTCAGTGTCATTATGGCATTAGGGTGGCAGAAATTGTGGATTTGTTGTTCTTTGCATATTGCCATAAATCTGTCGCCAACCCTGCCTTCTCGATAGCATGCTGTACAGAAACTCGGAACATATCCCAGTTCCATAAGCCATTTTATAACTTCATCAAGAGTTCTTCTGTCGGAAACTTCAAATTGTGCGGTTTCTTCTTCGGCTTCATTTTCAGGGTGTGCATAGCCTCCTACACTTGTTTTTGAGCCTCCGCTTATTTGTGAAATTCCCAATTTTAAAACTCTTTCTCTGCATTTGTCGGATTCTCTGGTAGAAATAATCATGCCTGTGTAAGGAACTGCAATTCTAATACAAGCGATAATTTTTGCAAAGGTATCTTCGTCAATTCCATTGTCAAATGCTGTAGGGTCAATATCATCGGCACGTTTAATTCTCGGAACTGAGATTGTGTGAGGACCTACACCATAAGTGGCTTCTAAGTGTTCAGCATGCATCAAAAGGGCACTGAATTCATATCTGTATAATTCTAAACCAAATAATACTCCTAACCCGACATCATCAATACCGCCTTGCATTGCTCTATCCATAGCTTCCGTGTGGTATGCGTAATTGTGTTTTGGTCCTGTCGGATGAAGTTTTTCGTAAGATTCTTTGTTGTAAGTTTCTTGGAATAGAATATATGTTCCAATTCCTGCTTCTTTCAGTTTTCTGTAATTTTCAACTGTAGTTGCGGCGATATTAACATTTGCTCTACGGATTGCACCATTTTTATGGTGGATTGAATATATTGTTTTAAGTGATTCAAGAACATATTCAATAGGATTATTCACAGGATCTTCTCCTGTTTCTATTGCAAGTCTTTTGTGTCCCATATCTTGGAGTGCAATAACTTCTTCCCGTATTTCATCTTGAGTCATTTTCTTACGAGGGATATGTTTATTTTTTGCGTGGTAAGGACAATATACGCATCCGTTTACGCAGTAATTTGAAAGATACAACGGTGCAAAAAGTACAATCCTGTTTCCGTAGTAATCTTGCTTAATTTTTTGAGCAAGCTCGAAAATTTCATTATTTTTTTCTTCTATATCACAATCTAATAATACGGCTGCTTCTCTATGAGTAAGTCCTTTACCCAAACGAGCTTTGTCTAAAATTTTATCGATTAATTCAATATTGTTTTTGTTTTTCTGTGCGTAGTCTAATGATGCTAAAACTTCATCATGTGATATAAATTCTTCGGCTTTTTGTGATTTTGGATTGTACATAATATAAATTCTCCCTTAAATATCATAGAACTTTAAGGAAAAAAGTAAAGTGAGCACTAAATTGAAATTAATATAAAATATATTATGTGTTTTTTAATTTACTATTCGGAAATATAAATATTACTCATTAAGAAATTTTTATATTCAATGTAGTCAATAGTTTTATTTTTATCCAAATCATATTTGTCAAATTCGTCGGATAGTTCTTGAATTTTTGTCATGATAGAATCAGGCCCGATGTTTTCAAGATAATCAAGTTCTTTTATTAAAAGTGATAAACAGTTTGCCATCCATTCATTTTTTGTTATTGTATAGCTTTTATCAATATCAAGTTTTAGAAAGCCTGTTGCAGCTTCTTCATCTGTTAAATTTCTAAAACCTTCAGGTACTTCTTTCTTGTCGTTTAAAATTATATACTTAGCCATATAAATTCTCCTGTTTTATAATGCTTTTACAATATTTTTTAAATTATCTTCCTTAATATTTTGCAATGCAATTTGCTTATCCTGTTCGGTCAAGTCATTCATTAATTTCAGAACTTCAATTGATTTTAAAATTATTGTCGGATTATTTGAATTTATCAGTTCTCTAACTTTAGTTTTATTCCTTGTTAAATCTAAAGCCGAATAACAAAATAAACTGTTTTCATTAAGTTCCATATCTGTTAAATTTTGAAGTTTTTCTATATTAACGGAAGAAAGCAATTTTTTTATGTCTAAAACCTCCTGTTTGGTGTCTTTAGCTTCATCAAACAGGTATTCGTCATTTTCGGTTAATGTTTCAAATTTTTCTTTTGCTTCTGCCAAAACAACAGCTATTTCAGGGGTAAGTTTATCTTTTAGCAGCATATCAAGGAAGTCATATAGACAAAAGTCAAATATTTGAGACAATCCTAAAATTTCGCCTAATCCGCTGAGTATGGTATTAACAACATATAAGCAATCTTTAGTGTTTAATTCATACAAATCAAATAGATTGCAAAGATACGGCAATTCTCCTGAAATATTTTCAGCCATTGAGGATTTTTTCATTACTTCAATTATTTTAGGTACTGCATCTTTGTCTCCGTAGCAACTTAAGAATTTTACTCCGTCAAGGCATATAAAATCGTCAGAGTTTTGAAGCTTTTCTAAAGCTTGATTATATGAAACTTTATCTGACATAATTCCAAGAGTTGATGCACAATTAGCACTAAGGGCTGAATTTTCACTATAAGCATTTTCTCTTAACAGCTCAATAGCAAGCGGATCTTGGATGTATGAAAAGAATTTTGCACAATATGTCTTTTCATCATCTGTTCCGTTTTCAAATATATCAAGCATTTTATCTGTTAAATCTTCGTCAGCAAAATTTGCAATAGTTGATATAATAAATTCTTCATATGATGGAGAATAAAACTTTAAGAATTCAAGTAAGTTAAGATAATTTGAGTTATTGCAGTTTTCGGATAGTCTTTGAGCAACATTTTGTTTTACAAAATCAAACAGAAAATCGTCTTTTTCGACTAATTCCCTAAATAATTCAATATCAGGAATATTAATAACATCAAATGCAACAGGTTGAAATTCTTTAGGATTTTTACCTGTTAGTTTTTTAAATTTATCACTCATATAAAAACCTTAATTAATCTAAGTAAAATACAGTGATAACTTTATGACCTTCTTCTGCATATTGAACTGCGTTATGCAGAGTTTTACTTGTATGAGATAGGAAGCAAATTAATTGATTACATTCATCAATAATTTCTCTGTTACAAACACGAGAAGCGTCAGCCAAAGTCATCATAGCTCTGTCTGAATGTTCAATGATGTTTGGAACACCGATAAGCTGGTCTTGAACATCAGATGGCTGTTGACCGATAGTTTGAGGTAAAATAACGCAAAGTTTATCAGGATTAGCTTTCATAGCTCCACGAATAGCAGCTGCGTTTGTACCTGAAGAACCTCCTGATGTAATGATAGTGTTTCCTTGCATAACAAGAGCTGTAGAAAGAGTTTCTATCATTTGCTGATGAGTGATTGGAAGATTTCTACTTCCGATAATTGCGATTTTCTTTGCGGATTGTTTGATTGTAGCAAGTTCCATTGCTAATTCGTCAACAGTATTCGGTTCATTTGATTTTACAGTATCCATGTCTTCATCAATAGGGACTACAATTGACTTTTGAACATCACTATTATCTTCATCTGCACTTAATAAAATTTCTATATCACTTTCTAACATATTTTCTTTTACCTTCTAATTGCATTAATAACATTTTTCAACTATGCTGTATTATATCATATTTTTTTTGATTTGGGAAGAGGTCATGGAAAATCTACTAAAAAATCTTAATAAGGAACAGTCTGAGGCTGTTCAGACTACAAAAGGTCCATTGTTGATATTAGCCGGTGCAGGCTCTGGAAAAACCAAAGTTTTGACTACACGTATTGCTTATATGATTCAAAACGGAGTGAGGCCGAGGAATATTCTTGCCGTAACATTTACCAATAAAGCGGCTAAAGAAATGAAAGAACGTATCGGAAAAATTATCGGAGAAGATACGGTTAAATATATGTGGGTTGGAACATTCCATGGCATCTGTGGAAGGATTTTAAGAGAAAATATTGATAAATACAATACTTCAACAGGTAAACATTTGGACAAAAATTTTACTATTTATGATGATTCAGATACTAATCAAATTATTTCAAGAGCAATTAAAAAATTAAATCTTGATGATAAAGTTTACCCTGTTAAGCTTGTTAAATCAATAATATCTAATGCTAAAAACAAAATGCAGGATGCAACAACTTATGAAACATATGCAAGAGATTTTAAGTCCCAAAATTATGCAAAAATATTTAATGAATATGAAAAAGCTTTAAATAATAATAATGCAATAGATTTTGATGATATGCTTTTGCTGACCGTTAAATTACTGGAGCAAAACAAAGAAGTAAGGCAGCAGTACTATGACAGATTTCAGCATATTATGGTTGATGAATATCAGGATACAAATATTGCTCAATATAATTTGGTTAATATGTTATATACAAATTTGCAAAAAGAAATTCCGCAAGAACGTTCTCTATGCGTAGTTGGTGATGTTGACCAATCGATTTATTCATGGCGTGGTGCTGATTATACAATTATTCTTAATTTCCAAAAAGATTATCAGAATACTAAACTTATTAAATTGGAACAAAATTATCGTTCGACTGCACATATTTTGAATGCGGCAAATGCTGTTATTGAAAATAACAATGAACGTGTGGATAAGGTTTTGTATTCTAACAAAGGAGAGGGTGAAAAACTTAGTTATTATACTGCTGATGATGAAGCGGATGAAGCAAATTATATTGTAAGTAATATTAAACGCACTGCAGGCGGTAATTTTAATCAATTTGCAATTCTTTACAGAACAAATAACCAGTCCCGTGCATTAGAAGAAGCTTGTATGGCAACAGGTGTTCCGTACAGAATATATGGCGGTACAAAATTCTATGACAGAGCTGAAGTTAAAACGGTTCTTGGATACTTGAAATTGATTAATAATACTGATGACTCTCAAAGTTTACGCAGAGTAATAAATATTCCAAAACGTGGAATTGGTGATACTACAGTCAAAAACTTATCAGATTTTGCTAATTCAAAAGATATAAGCTTATTTGAAGCTATAAAAATTTGTGAAGAATCTGAGATAAGTGCAAAAACTCAATTCAAATTGAAAGATTTTGCAAATTTGATTTATAAATTCCAGCAGGCAAAAAATTCTTATACCTTGAAGGAATTTGTTACTCTTGTTATTGAAAAATCAGGATATTTAGCCGAGTTACAAGCAAAGGCTGCTAATGACCCTGAGTTTCAGGATGATATTAACAACTTGCAGGAACTTGTTAACGTTGCAGAGGAATTTATTCCGGAGGAAGAAGATAATATCCTCGGGGAATTCTTGCAACAAGTTGCATTGGTATCTGATTTGGATTCAATGGAAAACGAATCAAATAATGTAACTTTGATGACTCTACATTCTGCAAAAGGACTTGAATTCCCGACAGTATTCATAGCCGGTATGGATGAAGGAATTTTCCCAAGCCAAAGAACGCTTCAAGTTCCGTCAGAAGTCGAAGAAGAAAGACGCTTGATGTATGTTGGTATAACACGTGCGCAAGAAAAACTCTATTTAGTTTCAGCAAAACGCCGTCAAACATGGGGTGAGTACAGATATTATAACCCATCAAGATTTATGGAAGAAATTCCGCAAAATTTAATAGAGTCATCAGAATCAATTGGTGGCGGAAGCAGTTCTTCTACATTTAGAAGTGCGGTAACAAAAGCAAAAGCTAAGTCTGATTCAGACGGGTATGTAAAACCGACAACAGGTTTTGGTGCAAACTTTGTAGCTCCTCAAAGACGAGGTCTTGCTTCAAGTTCATCAACGGTTCAAAAAACGTCGAGTAACAGTAGTAGTTCATATTCGTCAAACAGTTATTCTTCACGATATCAAAAACCTCAGTCAAATAGGACACCTCAGCGTACAATTTTGGTAAAATCTGCTGTAAACAAAAAACGCGAAGAAGAAAAAATTGCAGCATTTTTCAAAGATAATGCAATAAAAAGAATGGCGGAAGAACGTCGACAAAGGCTTGAAGCCGAACGTCAAAAGGAAGAAGAAAGACTACGCAAACAAGAGGAAGGAAAATTTGTTGAGGATGTTTATTCGGTTGGTCAAAGAGTTTTCCATGAACAGTTGGGAGTCGGACATATAACAGACGTTTTGAATGTTGGCGAAAGTATAATGTATACCATCGACTTTGGTAAGTTAGGTAAAAAAGCGATGGATGCGGCTTATGCTAAACTAAAAAAATTCTAGGAGTTATTATGAAAATCGGTATTGTAGGCTTAGGATTAATCGGAGGTTCTCTTTTCAAGAGTTTAAAAGAACTTGGTTATGATGCTGTTGCAGTTTCAAAATCGCAAAATGGTGAAGGAATTTTTAAATCTTATGATATTTTAGAAAGTTGTGAGATAGTTTTTGTATGTTCTGCAATGAACAAAACTCTTGAAATTCTTGATGAACTGGAAAATATTTTACCTGCGCAAACTGTAGTAACAGATGTTTGTTCGCTTAAAGAATTTGTTTGTAAGAAAAAACGTCCGTATCGATTTGTACCGTCTCATCCTATGGCAGGAACGGAGCATAAAGGTTATGAGAATTCATTTTCCGGACTTTTCAAAGGTGCAAAATGGGTTATGACTCCGGTTTTCGGCGAAAGTGAAGAATTGGTTGATATAATTAAAAATCTTGGAGCAATTCCTGTTGTTACAACACCAAAAGAGCATGATGAAGCTGTTGCATTAATTTCACATATGCCAATGGTAATATCTCAGGCAATTTTCAAAACTGCACAGGAAAATCCTTTAGCATTAGAAATCGCAGCTTCCGGATTTCGTGATATGACAAGGCTGGCAATGTCTAATACTGAAATGGCAAACGATATGGTTCAGATGAATTCGGATAATATTCAAAATTCTATTTTAAAATTATATAAATCAATTGGCGATTTAACTGCCTCTGATTATTTAGAACAAATAACCGAGATTAGGAAAAATCGCCAATTGATGTTTTAATATTTTTTACTAAATGACTATATTAAACTGTTTTTTTGCCAAAGAATTTAATTATTTTACCAATTAAGCCTTGAGCTGCGGGTTTAACAACTTGTGTAATTTTTGAGATTAAACCGCTAAGAGGTTTTTTGAATATTAAACCACCAAGACCGATAGTTGCCAGACCTAATGCACCGCCCAAAAGTTTACCGATTTTTGATTTATTTTCGGCTTGTTTGTCAGGGTCATAAACTCCCGGTTTCCAGGTATCTAATTCTCCTGATTGAGGATTAAAATAAATTTTATCTTTTCTTGGGTCGATATGTCCTCTTTCTTCAATAATTTTTTTGATTTTTTCGGCAACTTCTCTTTTTTGTTCGTCTGTCATTGTATGAACTGTATTAGGCTTATTTGAAAATTCAACTGTATCAGTTTCAAGATTATGTTTTTTCTTAAATTCTATAAGACCTTTTTCATCTGTAATAAATGCACCCATGTTGCCATTTGTTAAAGCAACGGCATATCGTCCATCACCTATATTTGTAATTTTGTAATTACCAACTTTTTCTACACCTAAAACCATAATTTTCTACCTTTCATAAACACTATATTCTAACCACACATAGTTATAAAATTTTTTTTCATGAAGAAATTGTCTTTTTTGTAAAATTGTGGTTAATAAAACTTAATAAAATTATTCAACATTCAGTGTTGGTAAACTTTTTTCAAGATGGAGCGTATCAATTATGTTATTTAATCTTGTAAATACTTCTTTAAATTGAGGAATAGAAAGGCTTTGTTTTCCATCACTCAGAGCTTCTGTAGGGTTGTGATGAACTTCGACCATTACTCCGTCTGCTCCTGCAACCAATCCGGCTTTTGCCATCGGTTCAATCAGGTATCTTTGACCTGTTCCGTGGCTTGGGTCTACTATTATAGGCAGATGAGAATACTTTTTAATAACAGGGATTGCAGATATATCAAGAAGATTACGAGTAAATGCACTGTCAAAGCTTCTCAGTCCACGTTCACAGAGTATGACTTTTTCGTTTCCGTTGTACATAATATGTTCAGCTGCCAGTAGAAATTCTCTGATAGTGCTTGCAGGTCCTCTTTTTAAAATGATAGGTTTATTACATTTGCCTACAGCTTTTAAGAGTTTGAAATTTTGTACGTTTCTTGCTCCAATTTGGATTACATCAGTGTAGTTACAAACTAATTCCAAATCTGCAGAATCCATTAATTCGGTTACAATCAGTAATCCTGTTGCTTCTCTTGCTTTAGCTAAATGTTGAAGTGCTTTTTCGCCAAGTCCGTCAAAATCATATGGTGAGGTTCTAGGTTTAAATGCGCCACCTCGTAAAAATTGACAGCCAAGCTCTTTTGCCGCATATGCAACTTGTAATAGCCCATCTATGTTATCTTCAACAGAACAAGGACCGACTATTGAAATTGGTCTGTTTGCACCGCCAATTTTGACGCCGTTTTCAAATTCAATTACGGTATCTTCTGATTTTCTGTCTCGAGATGCTAACCTAAACGGTTCACGAATTAATTTAACTTGTTTAACTCCTTCAAGAGCTTCTATTCTACTTGGAGAAAGTGTAGTTTTATCGCCAAGGGCATCAATAACTGTGTGAACATCACCTTCGTGAACAATTACATGAAAGCCGTGGGTTTCCAGCAAGGCTGTAACTGTATTAATCTGTGCACTTGCTGCTTCTCGTTCCATTATTATAATCATTAGTTTAATCCTTTTTATGCTGTTTTGTACTAAGATTATAATAAAAGTATTGAAATTAATCAATTCGATATTATTTAGGATTAAAAGCTTTAATTCCGTAGTAGGTTGCTTTGAATTCCAATTCTTGTTCTATTTTCAGAAGTCTGTTGTATTTTGCAACTCTTTCACTTCTTGATAGCGAACCGGTTTTAATTAGTCCTGCATTTACACCTACTGCCAAATCTGCAATAAATGTATCTTCAGTTTCTCCGGAACGGTGCGAGATTACTGTTGTATAGTTATTATTTTTAGCATAGTTTATTGCATCCAGAGTTTCTGAAACTGTTCCTATTTGGTTTAATTTTATAAGTACGGAATTTGCTGCTGATTTTTTTACACCCTCTTTGATTCGTTCTAAATTGGTTACAAACAAATCATCTCCGACAAGTTGGCACTTACGTTTGAGTTTTTTTGTTAAAAGTTCCCAACCTTCCCAGTCATCTTGACTGATACCGTCTTCTATTGAAATTATTGGGTATGTATTAACCAAATCTTCAAGAATTTCTATGAATTCTGAACTTGAGTAGGATTTATCTTTTATTATATATTTATCGTTTTCATAAAATTCACTTGAAGCTACATCCAGGCATATTTTAACTGTATCTGTTGTGTAACCTGCTTTTTCAATTGCTTCAATTATCAGTTCTATAGCATCGGAATTTTTATTTAAGTTTGGGGCAAAACCTCCTTCATCACCGACACTTGTTGCGAAACCTTTATTATTCAGAAGTTTTTTTAATGTGTAGAAAATTTCTGCTCCGATTTGGATTGCGTGAGAAAAACTTTCTGCTCCTGTCGGTGCAATCATGAATTCTTGGAAATCCAAATTGTTGTCAGCGTGTGCTCCTCCGTTTAAAATGTTCATCATTGGAACAGGTAAAATACAAGCATTAATTCCGCCAAGATATTTATAAAGTGGAAGATTATAATGATTTGCTCCGGCTCTTGCACAAGCCATGGAAACGCCGAGTATTGCATTTGCTCCAAGATGTTTTTTGTTATTTGTTCCGTCAAGTTCAATCAAGGTTTTGTCAATATTAGATTGGCTTGTACAATATTTGTTAAGTAATTTTGGTGCAATAATTTTGTTCACATTGTAAATAGCTTTTTCAACACTTTTCCCGCAAAATTCAGATTTGTTATCTCTTAATTCAATAGCTTCAAATTTCCCTGTAGATGCGCCGGAGGGTACAGAGGCAATTCCACGTGCTCCTGAAAATAATTTAACTTCAACTTCTATGGTAGGATTCCCTCTGGAATCAAGAATTTGACGTGCGTGTATGTTTTTTATTGCTGATGACATAACAATCCCTCCTCGATAAAATTATACCGAGCTAAGGTAGTGTTTAAATTCCTCATGCAGGCTAATTTAAGTATTTAGTAATTTCGCAAGGATTGTCAATAATTATTTTGGCATGGTGTTCAATTAAGAATTCTCTGGTTTTAAATCCCCAACTTACTGAAATACATGGGATATTTGCGTTTTTTGCAGTTAATATATCTACTTCTGAATCTCCGACGTATATTGTGTTTGAATTATCTGCCAAAAACTGTTCCATTATGGAAAGAACTGTATCCGGTGTTGGTTTCTTTTTTATACCTAAAGCTTCATTTTCTCCGACAGCAATATCTATTAAATTGTCAAAGTATGTTTTGCATAGATTTTTCACGGCTTGGTCAAATTTATTAGATACTACACCAATTTTACAGTTATCATTTTTTAGTGATTTTAACATTTCTATGATTTGCGGATAAGGTGCGGTTTTTGTGTACATATTTTTAGAATAATGCTGTTTAAATGTTTCCAATATATTTTTATAATCCGCATTATTTATTCCGTCAGGCAATGCTCTTTGAATAAGTTTTTCAACGCCGTTTCCGACAAAACCTCTTATATCTTCAAGTTTATGTTTCGGATAGCCAAATATTTCCAGTGCATAATTGGTACTATCTGTTAAGTCGTCTAATGTATTTAGTAATGTACCGTCAAGGTCAAAGATAATTAAATTTTTTTTCATAAATGCCTCTTTTTTAAGATTATACATCAATTAAAATTTTAGCAAAATTTTAACGAGGATATCTGTCTGTATATCTTGGATAATAGCTGTTTCGGGTTTTAAAAATAAAAAAATTATTATAAAAATTTTTTATTTTTTTATAAATTTTACTGTTTTTTGCTTATTTTTATAAAAAATACTCCATTTTTATGAATTTTTTATTATAATTTTGAATTATACTTTGAAAAAGTTTAGAAATGTAAAGTAATAAAATCCTTTATATGAAAGGGTTGTACAGATTTCTGAAAATTGCATATTCCATTAATTTTAAAAAAGTAGTATTATAATTTTATAATTTAAAGGAGGTTACAAACATGTTTACATCAAGTAAAAAAGAACAAAAAGACACACAATTACAAATTATTGAATCAGCTGGTAAAATTTATAACTACTTGTCTGACAAAGGTGAAGTTACTATCAACAAATTAAGAAAAGATATGGATTTAGATGATAATTTCACATACATGGGTTTAGGTTGGTTATCAAGAGAAGATAAAATCTCTTATACTCAAAAACCAAAATCAATTACAGTTAAATTACAGTAATTATTGAACCTTTAGGTTTCGGAAGCGCCGAGGAAATATTTTTCCTCGGCGCTTTTATTTTGCTAATTGTCAGCGAGTGTATTTATTTTATTTTGATAAATTTATCTTATGTGCTATAATTATCTATATTATTCTAAGGAGAAGTATAAATGAATATAAATATTTTTAGTCCTAAAGGTAAAATTGATAATATTATGTTTCTGGTTAATTATATTATACTTTTATTGTTCTATATAGTTGGTGGGATATTTATTATCACATTTATTTATAAACATAATTTGAATTTTTTATTTATGGCGCTTCCTCTTTTGGTTGTTAAGACTTTAATAGCATTTAATTATAAAAAACGTATTATGGATATTACCGATAAGTCAGGTTTAGCGATAATTTTGGCAATAGTTTTAGCCTTTGATACGGAATTATTGACTATGTGCCAGATGGTAAAAAATTCAGGACTTTCAATGTTATTATTTGTGGGTTTTGGATTATTCTTTTTGTTAATACAGCCCGCAATAGTTGCCTTGTTACCATCAAAATCTGACAAATAGCAAAATTTTTATTTACAGGGTTTATAAAAAAAGTACAAACAAGGGGCAATAATTTGGCAGTTAGTTCAGTTCAAGATTTTAAAGTATCAAGACCTGTGTCTAAGTCGGCTTTACAAAGCTCAAAGCCGGCAGATGTTTCTGCTGACAAAAAACATGATATTAATTATGCGGTATATTCTGCAGGAACAGTATTAGGCGGGGGCTCGGGAGTTTTACTTTCCGGCTTAAAGAAAGACCCTAAGGTAAATTTAAAATTCGCAAGTTTTGCAAAAAATGAAATTGGAAAAATTATGGTATCAGGTGAAGCTCCGAAAATATTTGAAGAATTAGAAACAATTGAACCGTCTGAATATCTGCCGACATATAAAAGTATTATCAAAAATAATAAGAGATTGAAAGAACATTTGGTTTTACATCCTGATGATACTGCAGTAAAGAATTCTCAAAAAAGAATTGAGATGAATCTTGAAATTTTTGAAAGACAAATAAACAAAATAAAAGATGATTTTAAGCATATAAACAAGAGTTCTGTTGTGAAAAGAGGTATGAAATTCGGTTTATTATCCATGCTTGTGGGATTAGGTATATCAGGCATGGTTGATGGAGTTTCGCATGCCAAAAATAGAAAAAATAATTCAAAATAATTTACAAAAATTATAAAAATAAGTGTAAATTTTACAAATGTTAATCCTTCTTAGTAAGAATTAATATTTTTATTAAATTCTTGTACTTAGCATGACCTTTATTCTGTCTTAATTTGTGCAGAGTTTAAATAAAAATGTTTCGAAACATTACAGAAAACATCAGCCGTAAGATTCATTTTTTTATAATTTCTATTAATTTTTGAATAAATTTATGATACAATCATGGAATAGAGATTTAAGGGAAGTAAGGGTGAAAGTCCCTCGCTGGTCCGCAACCGTGAGAGTCGGAATACTTAATGGGAAGGCATGTTAAACTTACGAGACTGAGGAGATTTATTTATGCAAAATGCGGTTAATAAAGAAGGAAAAGATAATGCTACAGTTAGTATAACATCATCACATGTTACTGATGCTATAAGACGTGTACATGATTCAAATGCGATGTTTACTAAACAGGTTCTTGAAAGTGCATCTAAGCTTGATAATGTTTGTATTGTTAAAAAAGACGGTACAAGAGAAAAATATAATGTGCAAAAAGTAGTTCAAGCTGTTAAAAAATCCGCAATTCGTATGTTAATCTCATTTAATGAAGATGAAGTTAAAAGAATTTGTGATTTTGTTAACAAAAATGTTAATGATTTAGGTAAAAATGAAATTACTATTCTTGAAATTCATAACATTGTTGAAAGTGCTCTTGAAAGTATTAATCCGAGGGTTGCTCAAAGTTATAGAAATTATAGAAATTATAAAACTGATTTTGTTGCTATGCTTGATAAAGTTTATCAAGAAAGTCAAAAAATTATGTATATTGGCGATAAAGAAAACTCAAATTCTGATTCTGCTCTTGTTTCAACTAAACGTTCATTGATTTTTAATCAGTTGAATAAAGAGTTGTACAAAAAGTTTTTCTTAACTGTAGATGATTTGCAGGCAATCAGAGAAGGTTACATTTATATCCATGATATGTCAGCTCGTCGTGATACAATGAACTGCTGTTTGTTTAATGTTGCAGAAGTTCTAAAAGGCGGATTTGAAATGGGTAATCTTTGGTACAATGAACCAAAGACTTTGGATGTTGCTTTTGATGTTATCGGTGATATTGTTATGGCTGCTGCCAGTCAACAGTATGGTGGATTTACCGTTCCTGAAGTTGATAAAATTTTAGCTCCGTATGCCGAAAAATCTTATCAAAAACAATACGACAGATACCTTTGCATGGGTCTATCTTTTGAAAAAGCAAGAGAAGAAGCTTTAAAAGATATTCAAAATGATTTTGAACAAGGTTTCCAAGGATGGGAATACAAGTTTAATACAGTAGCTTCATCTCGTGGAGATTATCCGTTCATCACAATGACTATGGGACTTGGTACTGAAGAATTTGAAAAAATGGCATCATTAACAATGCTCAAAATTCATGCAAAAGGTCAAGGTAAAAAAGATAACAAAAAACCTGTTCTTTTCCCTAAAATTGTATTTTTATACGATGAAGAACTTCACGGAAAAGGCGGAGTGCTTGAAGATTTATTTGAAGCAGGTGTTGAATGCTCAAGAAAAACTATGTATCCTGATTGGTTGTCATTAACAGGTGATGGTTATGTTGCAAGCATTTATAAAAAATATAAAAAAGTAATTTCACCAATGGGCTGCAGAGCATTCCTTTCTCCTTGGTTTGAAAGAGGCGGTATGTATCCGGCTGATGAAAATGATCAACCGATATTTGTCGGAAGATTTAATATTGGTGCTGTAAGTCTTCATTTACCGATGATTCTTGCAAAAGCAAGACATGAAAGTAAGGATTTTTACGAAGTTCTTGATTATTATATGGAACTTATCAGAAAAATTCATATCAGAACTTATGAATATCTTGGTGAAATGAAAGCGTCGGTTAACCCTCTTGCATATTGCGAAGGTGGATTTTATGGTGGTCATTTGAAACCATCTGACAAAATAAAACCATTGTTAAAAGCTGCTACTGCTTCATTTGGAATTACTGCTCTAAATGAATTACAAGAACTTTATAATGGAAAATCATTAGTTGAAGATGGTGAATTCGCAGTTGAAGTAATGGAATATATTAACAAAAAAGTTAATCAATACAAAGAGGAAGACGGAAATCTTTATGCAATTTACGGAACTCCGGCTGAAAATCTTTGCGGACTTCAAGTTAAACAATTCAGAAAGAAATATGGAATTAAGGATAAAGTTTCTGATAGAGGATATGTTTCTAACAGTTTCCACTGCCATGTTTCAGAAGATATTTCACCAATAGCTAAACAAGATTTGGAAAATCGTTTTTGGAATTTGTTTAATGGCGGTAAAATTCAGTATGTAAAATACCCTATTTCATATAATAAAGAAGCTGTAAAAACATTGCTAAAACGTGCGATGGATAAAGGTTTTTATGAAGGTGTAAATTTATCGTTAGCATACTGTGATGATTGTGGTCATCAGGAACTTTCAATGGATGTTTGTCCAAAATGCGGAAGTAAAAATCTTACTAAAATTGACAGAATGAACGGTTATCTATCATATTCACGTGTCAATGGCGATACAAGATTGAACGAAGCTAAAATGGAAGAAATTAAAGACAGAGTGAGTATGTAAGATGAATTATCATAATATAACAAAGGATGACATGTTAAATGGCGACGGTCTGAGAGTAGTGTTGTGGGTTTCCGGTTGTACTCATCACTGTGAAGGCTGTCAAAATCCTATAACATGGGATTTGGCAGGAGGTTTACCGTTTGATGAAGCTGCTGAAGCTGAACTTTTTGAAGCTTTGGCGAAACCACATTGTTCGGGGATTACTTTCAGCGGTGGAGATCCGCTTCATCCGTTTAATCGTTCTGAAGTTTATAGACTTGCTCAAAAATGTAAAGAATTACATCCCGATAAAACCGTTTGGGCATATACCGGCTTTCTATGGGAAGATGTTAAAGATGAAGATGGTGTAAAATATTTTGATGTTTTGGCTGATGGCAGATTTGTAAAAGAATTGAATGATAATAATATTCACTGGGTTGGAAGTTCAAATCAGCGTGTCATAAATGTACCAGAAACTTTAAAAACAGGTAATGTAGTTTTACACGAGGGGTAGATTTTATACGTGTTGGGTTGAAAGTCTAACAAGATGCTGAATCAAGTTCAGCATGACATGAATATTTATTGTAAATTTTATTATTGATAATAAAAAAAGAGGTATTTATTAATACCTCTTTTTTCTATGTTTTTCAATCTCTATGTATCAATGTTTGTTGCATATACTGCGTTGGTTTCGATAAAGTCTCTACGAGGTTCAACTTTATCACCCATCAATACGTCAAATAATTGGTCGCAAAGCATTGCATCTTCAATATTAACTTTTAACAATGTTCTTGTTGCAGGATCCATTGTTGTTTCCCACAGTTGTTGAGGCATCATTTCCCCTAAACCTTTGAAACGTTGTATTTGTAATCCTTTTTGACCTCTGTCATCTATAATTTTTTGTAGTTTTTCAAATGACGTAATTTCGTATTTTTCAGTATCAGTTTCTAATATCAATCCATCTGATTCTTCAATTAGGAAATCACGAATTAATGGATATGAAGCTTTAAGTTTTTTGTATTCTGAACTTTTGATTATATTTTGATTTAATATAACGTGTTCTTCTTCATTTAAGTGTAAAATGAATGAATATTTTGCATTTTCTGCATTATATTTAACTTCAACTTTATAATTTTCTGCTTCTTGAATATTGTAATTTTTAGCGTGGTCTACCAAATAGTGATTTAAGTAATCACAAATTTCGTTCATTTTTATTTGGTTATCAAAGTCTTCAAGTTTAATATCCGAACGTACCAAACCTCTTAGAAATACTGCAGGGAATAGATTTAAGATTGGATTATTGTATGAACGGTAGAACTCTGACATATTTTTGATAAGTTCTAATAAGTCATCTCCTGTTTTAACATTTTTCTTATCTTTGTCAGATAGGCTCAAATTCTTGATGCCACGTTCTTTAAGCATTTTATCCAAAACGTGTTCATTGAATAAATATTCAGAAGTTTTACCTTGAGTAACTTTAAACAATGGTGGTTGAGCGATATAAACATATCCGTTTTCAATTAACGGTCTTGCGTATCTAAAGAAGAATGTTAACATCAATGTTCTAATGTGAGCACCGTCAACATCGGCATCTGTCATAATGATAATTTTGTGATATCTTAGTTTATCAATTTCAACTTCTTCTTCGTTTCTGCTTATTTTTATACCGAAAGCCTGAACCATTGATTGTATTTCGTTATTTCCGTAAATTCTGTCTAATCTTGCTTTTTCAACGTTAAGAATTTTACCTCTCAATGGCAAAATAGCTTGAAACATTCTGTTTCTGCCTTGCTTAGCTGATCCGCCTGCAGAATCTCCTTCGACTAAGAAGATTTCGCATTTTTCAGGTTCTCGATTTGAACAGTCTGCAAGTTTTCCCGGTAGTGTTGAATTTTCAAGAACAGTTTTTCTTCTTGTTAATTCTCTTGCTTTTCTTGCAGCTTCTCTTGCTCGTTGAGCTTGAAGTGTTTTATCAATAATGGTTTTACCAAGTTTCGGGTTAAATTCAAGCCATTCTTGTAATTTGTCTTTTACTGCATCTTGGACTGCGCCCATTGCTTCTTGAGAACCGAGTTTTTCTTTTGTTTGACCTTCAAATTCAGGGTTTGGAATTTTAACAGAAACAATTGCTGTTAAACCTTCACGAACGTCTTCACCTGATAGGTTTTGGTCAGAATCTTTTAGGATATTATTTTTACGTGCATAATCATTTAAAACACGTGTAATTGAGTTTCTGAAACCTGTTAAGTGTGTTCCGCCTGAATGAGTGTTGATATTGTTTGCAAAAGATAGAACACTTTCTGCGTATGATTCTGTGTATTGCATTGCAACTTCAACTTGTAAATCTCCTACAACTTTATCAATGTAAATTGGTTTTTCGTGAAGTACTGTTTTATTTTTGTTTAAAAATTCAACATAACTTGCTATACCGCCTTCATAGTGATAAGTTTCAATTTCTTCTGAATCGTGGCGAGAGAATACAATTTTCAAACCTTTGTTTAGGAAAGCCATTTCTCTTAAACGGTTTGCAATAACATCACAGTCGATTTCTGTTGTTTCTGTGAAAATTTCAGGATCAGGCCACCAAGTTGTTTTTGTACCTGTTTTTTCTGTTGCTTCACCTTTTTCAACAGGTGCAAGAGGTTCTCCTCTCATATATTCTTGACGCCATACAAAACCTTGACGTGAAACTTCTACAACATATTTTTCTGAAAGAGCATTTACAACTGATGCCCCAACACCGTGTAATCCGCCTGATACCTTGTATCCGCCATCTCCGAATTTTCCGCCGGCGTGCAAGACTGTGTGAACGATTTCTAATGCTGATTTTCCGCTATCAGGTTTAATATCAACAGGGATACCACGACCGTTATCTTCAACGGTAATACTGTTATCTTTATGGATTGTAACGTGAATATCTGTACAGAAACCTGCCAAAGATTCATCAATAGAGTTGTCTACAATTTCATAAATACAGTGGTGCAAACCTCTTTGAGAAGTTGAACCAATGTACATTCCCGGTCTTACCCTTACAGCTTCCAAACCTTCTAAAACTCGGATATTATCAGCGCTGTACTCTGCTGAAGTCTTTGTTTCAATGGCTTCGACTGTTTGGTTTTGGATTGCAGCATCTATTGCTTCCATCCCTTTATCATTTATAATATCTTGTGCATTTTCTGACATGTACATACTCCCCTAATCTACTGAAATATAGTAATAGTATAGCACAAAAGTACATTAAATGCCAAAAATATTTACGATTAGTTAAGAAAGGGAGGGTTATTCTCTAACTTTATTTTCGTTACCTTCTTTTAAACGTTTAATATTTTCTCTATGCAGATAAATTACATAAATTGCTGCGATAAGTGCATAAATTATGTATGCAATCGGAGCGTTTAAAAACCACATAATAATCGGAGCTAACGCTAAAGCAACAATTGAACCTAATGATACGTATTTAGAAATCCATGTAACAACTCCCCAAACTGCTGCTATTATTAACCCTGCTTGCCAATTTAATGCTAATAGTGTGCCTACTCCGGAGGCTACTGATTTGCCCCCTGTGAAATTCAAAAATACAGATTTGCTGTGTCCAAGAATTACGCAAACTGCTGCTATTACCGCTAAAACTCCGTATTCATGAAGTGCAGTTGAAAAATAGGCTGTTAATGCAACAGGTAGTGCACCTTTTAGGGCATCTAAAAGCATTACGGTAAAGAACCATTTTTTGCCCATTACACGCTTAACGTTTGTTGCTCCGGTTGACCCAGAACCGATTGTTCTTATGTCTTGTCCTGTGAATAATTTAACGATTATATAGCCTGTCGGAATTGAGCCGATTAAATATGATGCTGCTATTACAAGCGCAAATTGTCTTAAAATTTCTGTATATTCCATATATTTAAAATCCCTTTCAAATCATTGTACTTCCTGAAATAAGTTTAGCATAAAATCGAAAATATTGATTAGTGCAATATAAGTTTGAATGCCAAATTCTCAATAACCGATAATAAATTCATTGACGGAGTCAGAGACAGCTGTCTTTTTGCAGCTTCTACGTGTTCTAAATCTTTTAAAATCTTATAGAACAAAGCTTTATCTGCCGGATTTGATTTAATTATGCTGAGCATATAGTTTTGAATTTGTCTCAATATTTCTTTCGGGTCGTTATCAGATGAAACTTTGTATAAATTATTTTCAAATTCCAGTACGCTATTTCTATCAATTTGCCAATAATTTTGGATAAATTCTTCAACAAGTTCGTAATTGTTTTCTTCTTTAATTATTGACGGAACAAAAAATGACTGCGCTCTTGATACAACTGTCGAAATTACATCAGACGGGTCTTTGGTTAAAAATATAAAAGTTGTATTTGGAACTGGTTCTTCAAAAGTTTTTAATAAGGCATTCGAAGTTTGTTCAGGAAAGTTTATTTGGTTTAACGGTAAAAGATTTCCCTCCTCGTCCCTGTCGCAAAATATGTAAACTCTATGATAATCACTTGTGATAGAAAGTTCATTAATTATGGCTTTTGCTTGATTGACATTGATATTTTTTTTACCTTTTGAACTTTCGCCATCATCATTATTCGTATCGGCTTCTTTAAAATCAAGTCTTGTATAAATTTTTACCGCAGGGTGGGTTTGTTCTTTTATCCAACGGCAATTCAGGCAATCACAATTTAAGGATTTGTTATTTGAACAATTTAAGAGTCTTGCGATTTCAAGAGCCAATGCACATTGACTTGTAATATCAGGTCCGTGAAAAAGCAGACAATGGCTGATGTTTTTATTTGTATCTGTTATTCCGTTTGTGAAATATTCAAGGAGTTTTGGAAACTTTTGATAAATTTCATTACTGTAATATAGCAATTTCGACCTCCTTATCAAGTTCTAATGTTGCTTGACCTGATTTTAAACGGTATTCTGCATCGGTTAAATTTTGTTTTAGTTTAACTAAAGTTTTAAGTGATGTATTTTTTAACTTTTGGATTTCGATTTTTACACGGTAAGGATGCATATTAGTTAATTTCGCAATTTCATCCGGAGAATATTTTGATGAATATGCTTTAATTTGGATTTTTGAATGAAGCAGGGTATGTAAAACTGATAAAATTTCAAGCGGATGTTTTTTTACAAGCAATTTTTTGTATTCAATGAGAGCCTTCATTTTATCTCCCGCCCCAAGATAATCAGCAAAAACAAATAAATCTTCGTTTGTTACACAAATTTCATTTACCATTTGTTTGGTAACGGAGTTTTTTCCTGCATAAATTTTTAACTTTTCCAGTTCAGAATCAAGCAATCGAAGATTTGAACCGATTTGGATTAGAATTTCTGAAGCTACTTCATTTGTCAGGTTTAATTCTTTTGATTTTGCCTGCTGTTTTATCCAAGTTTCAAGTTCTGCGGTTTTATACGACGGAATTTGTAAAAACTCTTTAGAATTGTATTTTGAAAGCAGTTTGAAAAACTTCTTACGTTTATCAATTTTTTTCTGGCTGTCGGGAGGTAGCTGTGCGGTGAATATTATATCAAGGTTTTCCGGACAGTTTTCAAGTGCATCTTTTATCTGTTCAAGTTGTTTGTCATCAAATCCTTTATCTTCTGATTTCCCGCTTAAATATGACAGACAGTTTATTTCAATAAGCATATTACCAAACATCATTGGTTGTGTTTTTAGTATTGCAACTAAATCCGGAAATTTTGGATTGCTGTAATTCTTATAACTCATTTCAATGAAATTTTTATCAAGTTTTTCCTTGAATTTTTTTATTTCATTTGAAATGTTAAATTCTTCATCCCCATAGAAAAAATAAATCATAATAATATTTTATAGAAAAATCAGTTGAAAGTAAATATAAGTACTTAATTTTCCATAAGTTCTACTTCGCCTGTGTTGTGGTCAAAATGACATTTTGCAATGTATAATTTATTATCTTCAACTGCGTTTTTTACAATATCAGAATGAGTCATTAGGTAATTTTCGACCCAGATAGTATGCTTTCTTGCAAATTTGTTATTACAGTCAGTTTGTCCGGCATGGTCAATTACAGGGTATACACATTTTAGGATTGATTGAAAATTTTCTGTAATTTCAGGATAATGCTCGTTTGCATATGACATAACTCCGCAGTCATCGTGTCCAAGCAGAATTAAAAGAGGTACATGAAGTTTTTTTACAGCATACTCAATACTTTCTAAAACGTTTGGTCCGACAGTAATTCCTGCAACTCTAACTACAAACAATTCACCTATTCCGCAATCAAAAATTATTTCTGGAACAACTCTTGAATCCGAACAACTTAATACACAAGCATATGGTTCTTGGTAGAGTGCAAGTTTTTGCAATGTTGAAAGACACATATTTTTAGCTGTCGGAGTTCCGTTCATAAAATTTTTATTGCCGTTCAAAAGTTTGGCAAGTTCTTGGCTTGCATTCTGCGGTATATTGTTTGGTATGTTCATAGTCTCTTTCCTTATTTGGTTTTTGTTTCTTGAGCAGGTTTTTCTGCAGCTTGAGAATTACTAAAATCTTTTATGTTGAACTTTTGTTCTTTTAATTTTTGTACTTGTGGTCTTACAAATTTTTTAATAATAATTTTTTCAACAAAAGTATCAACAGCTTTTGCGGTTAGGATAATTGCAGTAAATGCTCCTGCTGATTTCCAAGCCTTTAATCTGAATATTTTTTTGTCGATTACGTGTTTAGCAACTTCAGTATCATTGCATGTTTCAAGAAGTTCTGTAAATTGTTTTTTTGCATAAGCTTTGATTCGTTCTTCATCAGCATGAGCAACAGCTCCTCGTTTGCAATTACCAAGTAATGTATCATATGTTTTTACAAGGAAGTTTTGTCTTTTGAAGCTTTTTTTCTTTGCTTTATAAAATTTATTGAAATTGTCTGTGAATTGTTCTAAAACTTCTTTTTTATCTTTACCTTCGTCAAGAACTTCATGTAATGCAGAGTGATTTTTGATAAATCTTAAACTTTGTTCTTTTGCGTTTGTTGATAATTTTTCTCCACGGAATTTATCTCCGTACGAGAAAGCAGTCATCCCTATATGCCCGAAAACTGCAGGAAAAGCAATACTTGCAAGTGCCTGAAATACAGCTTGAGAAAATGCACGTTCTCCATTAGGTTTGTATTTATCACCTTTGTTTTTGTATTTGTCATAAATATCTGCACCAAAATACATCAACGCAGGAACCCAAAATAATCTTGCGGTTGCAGGGGCAAGTTCATTAATTGTAATACCGACATCGTTTGTGTATCCAAGACCTCGTAAAGGCCAATTTGTTAGAGGGTCAACGTATTTTTTCTTTTTTGCTTTTGTCTTTTCATTCGGATTTTGAACAACAACTTGTTCTTGAGCTTTGAAAGGCAAAGTTCCAATATTTGAGGTAATCTTCATTCATATCTCCTACGCTGAGGCTAACAGCACTACACAAATAATCGCAAGCTAATTATATCTTAAAAATATCAAATTTTCAAATTATTAATATATTTTGATATATATTGTTACATATATAATAGTAAATACTCTTTCTGTGAATGGTTAAATTCCGGTAAAACCTGTGTCATCAAGCAGGTTTTCTCCATTATATGATGCTACAGCCATTTGGTCGCAACGTTCGTTAAATTCATGCCCAGCATGACCTTTCACCCAGATGAATTTCACACTATGAGGTTCTTTTGCTTTCAAAAGTCGCTTCCATAGGTCTTGATTTTTAACGGGTTGTTTATTTGAACCCTTCCAACCACGTTTTACCCAACCATCAATCCAGTTTTGATTAAATGCATCGACTAAATATTTTGAATCAGAGGTTAATTCAACATCACATGGCTTTTTTAGAGCTTCAAGCCCGATAATTGCAGCTAAAAGTTCCATTCTGTTATTTGTTGTAACTTTGAAACCTTCGGTGATTTCTTTTTTATGAACTGTTCCGTTTTCATCTTGAGCAACGAGAATTGTTCCGTAACCGCCTTTGCCGGGGTTTCCGCTGCAAGCTCCGTCTGTGTATATTTTTACAAGCATCTGTTCTCCTTTTATTACCTTTTTATCCTTCTTCGGTGATATCCCATACCTCTAAAACATCATCAGGTATTCCGTCCAAAAATCTTGAAGGTTTTGATAATACCATATTCATTGAGTAATCGTACATATCAACAGGATATGTGATATAAAGATTGTTTTTTGCTCTTGTTGTTGCAACGTACATCAAGCGTAATTCTTCATCCATTTCTTCTTCAGAATTAAAAGAATATGCACTCGGAAATCTTCCGTCTACTGCACCAATTATAAAAACACTATCCCATTCCAAACCTTTTGCTGAGTGAATTGTCGAAATAGTCAAAGCTTCATCATCAGAATTTCTCTTATACATTCCCTCAACGCTTGCATCTGGCGGTTCAAGAGCCATATCACTTATAAAGTCTTCAAGATTTGAGTATTGTCCGGCTAAGTATTGAAGATGGTCTAAATCTTTTTCTCGTTTTGAAAAATCGTCATATTTATCTTTCAAAATTGGTCTGTAATAATTTATGATTTCTTCGACTAATTCTGAGGGTGATTTTGTTGCAACGAAATTTCGTAATTTGTCAAGTGTATTTAGCATTGGAACAATACTTGTTGTTTTATTTGATGGCAAAAGTTTAATATCAGGATTTAGTTGTCCTTTAATTATCGGGATTACGTTGTTGACGGTCGATGTACCAACGCCTTTTAATAATAGTAAAATTCTTGTCAAACTTATAATATCATCCGGATTTATAATAACTCTTAAATGTGCGATTATGTCTTTTATATGGGCTGTTTCCATAAATTTCGGACCGCCGAATTTTTGATATGGAATTGCACGTTTTGACAGTTCAATCTCAAGTGAATATGACATTCGGGCATTTCTTGCCAAAATACAGATATCTGAAAGGTTAACATCTTCATCTAAAAGTTCTAATACTCTTTGACAAATGAAATCGGCTTCCATTTGGGTATCTTTTGCGCAAATTAATGCAGGTACAATTGGTGATTGAATATCTGAAAACAGAGTTTTTGCATATTTTTCTTTTGCTTTTGAAATAATTGCATTGGTAAATTTTAGGATGTTTTGGGTACTCCTGTAATTTTGTTCAAGTTTTATTATTTTTGTTCCTTCAAACATCTTTGGAAAATCAAGGATATTTCTGTAGTTTGCTCCACGGAAAGAGTAAATGCTCTGTGCATCATCACCGACAGCCATTATGTTATTATGTTCGGAGGCAAGAAGTCGTATAACATCTGCTTGAAGGGTATTAGTATCTTGATATTCGTCAACCATTATGTACTGATATTGGTTAGATAATTGTTTTCTTAAATTGTCGTTATTTTCAAGCAATAATTTTATATATAAAAGTAAATCATCATAGTCCAGTACCGAGTTCTCACGCTTATATACTACATAAGCTTTATGGATTTCAATAATTTTATCTTCGCAATGTGCAAATTGCGGGAATTCTTCTTCTATGATTTGTTTTGTCGGAGTTTCTTTGTTAACACTTTTAGAATAAATTTCGTGAATGGTGTTTTTCTTTGGGAAACGTTTTTCTTTTTTCGGGTAAAGTTGTCCTGTGATATGGTTTATAATATCTTCGCAATCTGATTTATCGAGGATTGTGAAATTGTTTTTGAGCTTTAGAAGTTTAGCGTATTTGCGTAAAATTATGTTTGCAAAAGAGTGAAAAGTCCCTCCTGCAACTTTTTCACATCTGCTGTCAAGTACTAATGATGCCCGATTAAGCATTTCTGCAGCAGCTTTTTTGGTAAATGTCAGAAGCAAAATATTTTCAGGTTTTGTTCCGTCTTCAATAAGTCTTGCTACACGATATGTTAGGGTTTTAGTTTTTCCCGAACCTGCACCTGCAATTACCAATATAGGTCCTTGTTTTGAAGTTACTGCGGATAATTGTGCGGGATTAAGGTCATTCTCATAATTAACTTTATAGTCTGTTTTTGTAGTTTCACGTTTTTTTAACACGTATTTTTTACGTGCTAATTTCCCTTCTTGAGATTTAACTATTTCATTTCCCATTACATATCCTCTTTTAATAGTATAGTGCAGTAATTGTTTTTATTTCAATAGAGAATTGTAAAGTTTTGAAAATTTTGTTTCAGGATTTTTAAATTTTTTATTAATTATGCCGATAGATGATATGTGTAAAAATGAAAGAGAGAAGATATGAAGAAATTTTTAGCATTATTTAGTTTGGTAGTATGTATGATTATGTGTTTTTGCGTTAATTCATACGCTTCAGATTTGAACAGATCGTGGAAAAATCCTCAATATATAAAAACATATATTCCGCCAAATAATAAACGTACACTTATGATGAAACATGCATGTGCGGAGTGGTCAAGAAAAACTAAAAATAAAATTATTTTCAGGTATGTATCTTCTCCAAATACTGCTCAATTAAGAGTATATTTTGTTGATAAAATACCTAACGGAGATAGAGAAATCGGATTAACTAAATCTCGTTTTTTCCAAGGGTCGCAAAGGATGGTTTCTGCTGATGTTTATATTGCTGAAAAAACTACAACCGGCAGAAAGCTTAATAATGATGCCGTGTATACGGTTATGCTTCATGAAATCGGGCATGCAATAGGTATTTCTGCACATTCCGGAAATCCTATGAGCATAATGTATGCAACAGAAGATGACAGACAAGAAATCCTAAAGTCTGACTTGCAAACTTTGGCTGAAATTTATGGCTGGTAAGCTTAGTGAAGATTTCTTTTTGCGTATGACCAATTATTTATTTGATATAGGTTTCTGATATCAAGTTTAGTGATACTTTGTGTTTCGCTAATTGGTGTATACATTATAAGACTTTTCTTTTGGGTATTATCCGGCAAACCTATAGTATGACCAACTTCGTGCAACATTGTTGTATAGATATAATTTTTTGTATATTTTTTAAATTTTGGGCTTTTTGATGCAATTTTAATTTCAGCTTTTGTAATTTTATTGCCTTCACTCGAAACACTGTATGTTGCAATAGGCGTATCTCCGCTTGCATTTTCAGCAAAAACTACATCAATATCGGCAGGACCTTTTTCTACAAAGGAGAATTTAATATTTCCTGCACTGGCTTCTTGCCATCTGAGAAATGCGTTTTTCATAGTTGCTGAATAAGTATCTTTTGGTATATAGACTTTAATAGGTTTTTTCTGCCAGTGTGGACTGTTTGTTTCTATTGCTGATACTTTACCAATTGTTGTAAATATCATTATGAATGCAAAAATAATTGATAATCCTGTTAAAAATTTTTTTATCATTATATCTCTCCTTGTTTTTTCCCAATTATAAAAGCTTTTTAGATATTACGCAAGTATGTGTAATTTTGTATAAGGTTATGATTTATATTTAAAATAACCATTTTCAATGATGGTGTTCAATAATTGAGTTGTTCTTGTTATTTTTAGTTTTCTAAAGATTTTTAGTTTAATTTTTTTGAAATCTTTTATATTAATTCCGAACCATTCACATATTACATCTGAATTATGACCGTAGATTAGTAAATCTATTATTTCATTTTCTTTTTTTGTTAATTTTATATCCATAACTATTTTTCTGTATTTTCTTGAATTTGTACTAAGCCGTTTGTTACTGCATAAAAAATTAATTGTCTTCTATTATGCAATCCGAAATTTTTTAATAATTTTCTGATAGAATAAAGTAATTTGTTTTTATTTCGGCTGTAATACATATTTGCAATTTCTGTGTATGTTAAGCCCTTCAGCAATAACAAAAATAACCTTTCATTTTCGTAATTTATCATTTTAAAATTAATAACCTTCTTAATACCGTTAATCTAATTATAATTACTTATTTTGCAAAAATGTTAATAATAATTCGAGATTAAGAATATTTTTTACTCACGGTAAATATAATATATACTAAAAGACAATAGATACATTGAAAAATTCGGATTAGTGTATAAATATGACATTAAGGTGCTTATTTGGTAAAAATCTAAAATCAATAAGAGAAAAAAGAGGGCTTACTCAACAAGAGTTTGCTGAATTGGTTAATATGCAGCCTAATTCCATCGGTCAAATTGAAATTGGATATAAAGCTGTTTCGTTTAATACTCTTGAAAAGTTTGCACAAAAATTGAATATGGAGTATAGAGAGTTTTTTGATTTTGAAAATGAAATTCAAACAGAAACTTCTGTTACAAATTCTATATTACATGAAGTTAAAAATATGGATATTGAAACTCAAAAATATATTTTGCACACAATTAAAAGTTTTGTTAAATATACTAAACGCTAATGTGTGAAGATTTAAAGGATTGAATACAAAAATACTTCAGGTAACACCTGAAGTATTTTTTATTACAGTTAAGTTTTTAGTTTTATTCTTCAATTAACATACTTGCGCCAATAACGCCTGCAGTATTTCCAAGTTCAGCCGGAACGATTTGAACTGTATTTCCTGCAACGCTCATTGCACGTTCTTTAATTGTTCTTCTGATTGGGTCTAATAAAAGTTCTCCTGATTCTGCCACTCCGCCGCCGATAATAACTTTTTCAGGGTTTAGAAGGTTGATTACGCTCGTTAAACCTATTCCGATATATTCTCCAACGATTTCAAAAATACGCTTAGCAATAGGATCACCTTCTTCAGCCGCTTTAGCAACAATATATGGTGTGATTTCGCCATCTCCAGCCATTTCACTGAATTTTGCAGCTTTTCCGCCTTTTATATAATCATAAGCCATTGCAACGATTGCAGGTCCTGAAGCGTATGCTTCCAAACATCCAGTATCACCACATCCGCAGATTGGTCCGTCTTGCATTTTTAGCTTAATATGTCCGAGTTCACCTGCGGCATTTGATGCTCCTCTTACGATTTTACCGTTTATAACCAAACCGGATCCGATTCCTGTTCCTACAGTTATACAGATGAAGTTTTCACATCCTCTGCCTGCTCCGAATTTCATTTCACCAAGAGCAGCGCATCTTACGTCATTATCTATACGGGTTGGAATATGAAATTCTTCTTCAATCATTTGGGCAATTGGAACATTTACCCAGCCCGGAATATTTGGCGCTAATTTTACAACTCCGGTTTTGTAATCAACTTGTCCCGGAAAATCAAAACCTATACCATCAATAGATGTTTCGTCAGTTTCGGTTTCTTTCATCAAAGTTCTTATAGCTTCTTTAATATTGTTTACAGTGTATTCATAGCCCATTTTTGCATATGTAGGGACGCTGTTTGAGTAAATTATTTTACCGTTTTCGTCAACAAGTGCAATTTTAACATTCGTTCCGCCAACATCTATTCCAATTCTTTTTGCCATTACTCTACTCTCCTTTTATATATATTTGTTCATAAGTTATTTTATCATAAAAATCCGTACCCTGATTCCTAATTTGATGAAGTTTAGAGTTTAATTTTTATATTGTAAACTTATGTAACGTAAAATACAAAAAAATCTAAAGATTTTATATAAAAAAGCCGTAATATTACATGAACGGTTACGAAAAGCGAAAATTATGAAAGGAAAACAATGGGTCTAGCCGCATCACAAGCAAGATTATTGACAATTACAGCCAGAAAAGCTGACTGTGAATTCCAATCAATGACTTTGTCTCATCAAAAGTTATCGCTTTCTCGTGATATGGAAAGAATTTCTGACCAGTATCAAAATTCTTTGAATTTAACAAAACTTGTATATGATTTTGAAGGAACAGGCGATAGTACAATGCCATTAACATATGATTTGTTAATGACTCCTAATGTTTATAATAATTACTATCCGAAACTTGTAACAGATAATAATAACAGATGTATTTTAAACGCAAATTATGCAGCTGCGGCAAGAGCTGCGGGAATTCCTGCAGAAGGTCTTTCAGGAACTCCATCTTCAGATATCCGTAATAAATTTATTCAAGCTTTAGCAAGTAACGGAGGAATGAAGGCTTCTGTAGCTGCAGCAGTTCAAACAGTTCCTTATGGTAATACTTTAGGTTTAGGCAGTACAATATCAACAACTGTTGGTATTGATGAACTGAATTATGACCAATTCTTAGACAGAATTAAAGCTTACGGAAATGCCGGTACTGAGGAATATGGTATTAGTCTTGCCGGACACAGCAGATGGTATAGAACCTCTAAAAAAGGTAACAAAGGTTGGACTAATGAAGAACTTTATATAGGTGGTACTCTTGTTAAGACTGCACCGAACGGTACAAATGGCGATGGTTCTGTTAATGCTTCAGAGGGTTATAACTTAACATTATACCAATTGTTAAAAGGAGAAGATGTTGTTCTTCGTGCTGATACAAGAAAATCTGAAATGACTCCTGTATATGAATCAGCTATGATACAACAAACTTTGATTGGTGAAAACGGTAACGGATTCTTAGATTGGATGTTCGACCAGTTTTCAGCAGTATTAGGCGGCAGTGCAGAAAATCAATTAGCATTACAATATGCATATAACCAATTATATGATTTGTTAGTTCCGAATGATGATCTTCAATTTATTGGTGCTAAATTAAATGGTGGCAAATACGGCGGCGATGGCAAAGGTGGTACTAACTTAGATGAAAAATCAGAGTGGAAAGATTCTGTATCAGCTGATGGTCGCAGTGTTAATATTAGCGATGCGATGAATGCTGTCGGTACAATGGTTGCTTGGGGTGATAAGTCCGGTTGGGGTACTGTTGGTGCAAATGCCAAAGATTATATCGGTTTTATTTTCTCTGCAAAAAATAAAGATAACGGTGATGACGGTAATGACAAAACTGCAGTTGCAATCAATTTAAGTAACTTAGCAGATGCATTTTTAACATCTTATATCCAATTCTTACAAGGTGAAAGTTCTAAATACGGATGGGATAAAGGTGAAAAGAAATATTGCACTATGTTTGATCCGGAAAAAGATGATTACATTTTCTCTGTTGTTGGTGAAACTGTAGTTAATGATGGTGATAGTGATTTATATGCATCTTTCTATGACACTTTATTCAATCGCATTTGTATAAACGGTTGGACTCAGAACGAACAGATTGATGATAAAGATTATATGGCTGAAATGATGAAAAACGGACAAGCATTTATTTCATCTCTCAGTGATGATGGTTTCTATTATCAAAATCAATATTCTCAAGATATTTATGTCAGAGAGGTTTCTGATACTGAAGCTATTGCTCAAGCTCAAGCAAAATATAATACAGAAAAAGCCAAAATAGAAAACAAAGAAGATACTATTGATATTAAGATGAAGAATTTAGAAACAGAAATTTCAGCATTGACTACTGAATACGATACTGCTAAATCAATTATTACAAAATCGATAGAAAAATCCTTCAAACGATACGAAGCATAAAGATAGTTTTACTTAAGCGGTTTTATGCAGATTACTTTGCTCGTTGGAAAAATCCTGCAAGTTCTTTATGCGGAATAATTTTTGAAATAGTTCTTCCGTGAGGGCAGGTATACGGCATTTTTGTTGTGCGCCATTTCTTTATTATTTCTTGCATTTGCCATATTGATAGTTTAGTATTTGCTTTAACAGCAGCTTTGCAAGATGTTGTGATAAGAATTTTTTCTTCTAAATTGTCAATATTTCCTTCAATGTTGTCTAGAATATCTGCTAATATTTCTTTTGGATTAACCTTTGATAATAGTTGAGGAATTTTTTTGAAAATAATTTCTTTATCATTAAGAAATTCTATTCCGTAACCGAACTTTTCGAATTTATCAATGTTTTCTTTTAGTAATTCGCATTCAGAAATATTGATTTCTATAACGTCAGAAACAAAAAGCATTTGTGAAATAATATTTTTTTCTGATTTAAGTTTTTCATAAATATATCGTTCTTCTGCAATATGTTGGTCAACAATTTCAAGACCTTCTTCCGTATCAATTAAAATATATGTATCGTGATATTGTCCGATGATATTATCTTGAGGCTCAGCTTGTTGAGGTTGTTCTGTGAAAAATTTCTGCTGAGTATTGTAATTGTTTTTTTCTGATGATATTTGCGCAGAAGTTTTTTCTTCAAGTTTTTGCATTGCAAAATCAGACATAAACATTGTATCTGTACTAGAGTCAACATAAAATCCTTGAGATTTTTGCTGAAAATTGACAATATTTGAAGACGGTTCTATTGGGGTTTGTGCTGCAGGTGATAAAGTTTCAGGAGTGGCTGAAATTGGTGTGTAATTTTTTTCAATGTAATTTGCCAGTCCGGCTTCAATTGATGAATATATAAAATTGAAAATTTGGTTTGGATTTTTGTAACGAACTTCTTTTTTGGTCGGGTGAACATTTACATCCACATCAGCAGGCGGAATTTCAAGATTTAAGACAATAAACGGATATTTATTGCTTGCTGTTAAATGTTTATACACAGTATCGATTGCTTTTTGAAATATTGGGCATTTTACCCCTCGTGAATTTATATAAATATGATAATTTTTTTTGCTTGAACGTGTATAGTCAGGTGTACTTACATAGCCGCTTATTTTTAGCCCTGACAGATTATCTGTTTTTAAAACTTCTTTTAAATTATTCGCAGTTTCTGCTGAAAAAATTTCTTTTATAGTTTGAGTTAAATTATTTTGTCCCGTAGTTTTTAGGAGTGTTTTTCCGTTTCTTTTTAATTCAATAGAAACATTTGGGTGTGATAGTGCAATAGTTTGAACAATTTCTTGGATGTATGAAAATTCAGTATTAGGATTTTTCAGGAATTTCAACCTTGCAGGAACATTATAAAATAAGTCTTTTATTTCCATAATTGTTCCGATAGCGCATCCTGTTTCTAGCTGTGTAACTTCGGAATTTTCACATTTAACTTTTGTTCCTGTTTCAAAATCTTTTGTTCTTGTTGTACATGTCAATTTAGAAATAGAAATTATACTTGATAATGCCTCTCCTCTAAATCCTAAAGTATGAATATCAAATAAATCATCGCTTTCTTGAATTTTGCTTGTTGCGTGTTTTGAAAAAGCAAGCATAATATCATCAGGGTGAATTCCGCAACCGTTATCCGCAACTCTTATATCTCGACAATCGTGTGTGATTTCGATACTTACTTTTGTTGCTCCTGCATCAACCGAGTTTTCGGTAAGTTCTTTTACAACAGATGCCGGACGTTCGATTACTTCCCCTGCAGCTATTTGATTGATTATGTGTTTTGATAATTGCTTAATTCTTGCCATAACTTTTGAAGCCTGCTCTTTCTGTTTTCCCTAAAACTTCTGTTATTGTATGAGGGAATATATCCCTCTTAATCTACAACAAACACGAAATCATCTAAATGTTTGATTACAAATTTGAAACATTTTTATAAGATTGATATGTAGAAAAAAGACTTGGAGATTTTAAGGATTTCAAGGGGGCGTTTTGGTTAGAAAAGCTAGTTCAAATTTAAAATTACAGCCGAAAAAACAGGCAGATTTACAGATTGTTAAAAAGCCTGATATAAAAACCACTAAATATAGTGATATTAATTTAAAGAATTGGAAAGATTACGGTCATATTCTAACAAGTACCCTATGGCAATTCCCTTCAAGACTTAAACAACATGGACATTCTAACGAATATCATGGAAATTATATCCCGCAGATTGCTCAGCAAATGTATGAAAGATACACCAAAAAAGGTGATATTGTATTAGATTTGTTTTTTGGTTCAGGTACTTCAGGTATTGAAGCAATAAATATGAACAGACGTTGTATTGGTGTTGAGTTAAAGGATGAACTTGCAGAGAGTGTTTCTGAAAAATTCACTCCAAAACAGTTGGTAACAGATGTTAATATTATATGTGCAGATTCAACATCAGAACTTGCTGTAGAAAAGATTAAGGCAAGACTTGAGATTATGGGTGAGAAAAAAGCTCAATTTTTAATGCTTCATCCTCCATATGATGATATTATTAAGTTCTCTGACAGAAAAGAAGATTTATCTAATTGTTCTTCAACAGAAGAATTCTATGATATGTTTGAAAAAGTTGCTAAAAATGGTTATGATATGCTTGAAAAAGGACGTTTTGCATGTCTGATAATTGGTGATAGTTATAAGAATTCTCAAGTTCAACCTTTGGGATTTGAATGTATGGATAGAATGCGTAAACTCGGATTTGTTTTGAAATCAACAATTGTCAAGGATATTCAAGGAAACGAAAGAGGTAAGGGCAGAACCGCTAACTTGTGGAGATATAGAGCGTTAGCAGGTGGTTTCAGCATATTTACCCATGAATATATTTTTGTATTTCAAAAAGTATAAAAATTTCACCCCCGAAAAAAAGATGGCTGTATAAATCCAGCCATCTTTTTTTATAAAAAATAAAGCAGTCCGTAAGCCGTGTTCTGTTTTAGATAATCATCTGTCTGGGGATAGGATTGCTCCTAAGCTCTAGCGATTTTTTAGAAGTGGGCGAACAACCTTTAAAACCTTCAATTTAATCTTGCATCCGACCGGGGTTTACCTAGCTGATACCTTCCGATATCACTGGTGA
>CAZUKK010000016.1:0-47204 GCA_964620875.1 uncultured Clostridium sp. | reverse complement strand
TAAGACCCAAAGCATCAATTCTGCCAACATTGATTTGAGCATAGTTAAGTTTGTTGTATACTTGGAAGCCTTTCAATTTAGGAAGTCTTCTGTATGCAGGCATTTGACCACCTTCAAAACCTCTTTTAGATGAATTACCTGATCTTTGACCTTCACCGTTATGACCACGGCAAGATGTTTTTCCGTGTCCTGAAGAACGTCCTCTGCCTACTCTTTTAGATTTAGATGTAGAACCAACAGCTGGTTTTAAATCTTCTAATGTTATATTTGACATATTATTTTCCTTCTTTCTTTATGTTTTATATTAGTCTTAAAATACAGGGAACTATTTAACAACTTCTACTAAGTGAGAAACTTTGTTAACCATACCCATAATTGTAGCAGAACCAGCGTGTTCAACAACTTGGTCTTTTTTAGTTAAACCAAGACCTCTTACGACTCTGCGCTGAGCTTCTGATGCGCCGATTAAACTTCTTACAAGTTTAATTTTTACCATTTCTGATTTTTTATTTGTCATAATTTTATTTCCTTATAATTCAATTCATATTTACTAGTTTAAAAGTTCAGCCATTGTTAAACCACGTTTTTTAGCAACTTCATTAAACGGAGTTAATGATTTTAATGCTTCAATAGTAGCACTAGCTGCATTAAGCGGAGATTTAGAACCTAATGATTTTGAAAGAATATTTTCAATACCTGCAAGTTCTAATACTGAACGAACAGCACCACCTGCAATAATACCTGTACCTGCTGAAGCCGGTCTTAGCATTACAGCACCTGCACCTGATCTACCTGTGATTGGGTGAGGAATAGTTGTTTTAAAGATAGGAACAGTAATAACATTTTTTCTACCGTCAGCAATTGCTTTCTGAATAGCAATAATAACTTCAGAAGCTTTAGCACAACCGATACCAACTTGACCTTTTTTGTTACCAACGATAACGATTGCTCTGAAACTTAATTTTTTACCACCTTTAACAACTTTTGTTACACGGCTGATTTGAACAACTGTTTCTGTCCATTCTGATTGAGGTTTTTCTTCAGTTGTTTCAATTTTTTGTTTTCTAGCACGACCTTTTCTTCTTGCAGGTTTTTCTTCAGCAACTTCTGATACTGAAGCTTCTGCAGTTTCTTCAACAGCAACAGTTTCTTCTGCTTTTACTTCTTCAGCAGCAGCTTCTGTTACATTTAATTCTTCATTGTTTTCCATTGATTTTACCTTTCTTGTAATTTTACTCATTTTGTTTAGTAATGATTATTTCAGGTTTTGGGTTACCCGATATTAATGAATACGCCAAAAATAAAGCAATATCTTTGCTATTTGGAATCATATTCGATTTTAACTTCTGACAGGGCTAGTGTAACACAGACAAAAACCAGTGTCAATCTTAATATTAAGTTGTTATAACATATTTTATGTATAAATAAGCAAATTACATAATAAATTTCGCCCTTCGCATAGTGAGCAATAAAAATTGTATGAAACAATGGCAAAAGCGCACTTGTTTGAACGGAAGTGAGTTGTGCGCTTCAAAGTTGAATACTTATTTTTATTAGCGAACGAAGCGCAGGGCGAGAGTTTCTTTGCTCCACGTTTCTTGTCGGCACAAGAAATGTGGAATGAGAATATGTACAAATTTCCATTTTGTCTCCAACGGGTCTTCCAGACAGGGGACACTTTTGGTGGCAAAAGTGCCTCAAAACCAAAGCCCTGAACTTCACTCGTTAATCAATTGTATTACTCTATTTGAGCGGACACAACTCGCTAGCGCTCAAACAAGTGTCCGCTTGTTATTATCTCGTAAACATTGATTACTCGTTTCGTAAAGGGCTTAAGTACTAAAACTTTACAGATTCTGAAATAAATTCAGAATGACAAAAACTTTGTACTATTTTACATAAAATATGTTATACGCACAACACTACGACTTTTCGGTCAAAAGATAATCCAAAGATTTATTATAAAATTTTGCCAATTTATAAGCATTAATTAATGAAATTTTATGTTTCCCGCTTTCTACATTAGAGACATACACAGCACTAAAATCAAGACTTTCTGCAACTTTTTCTTGTGATAATCCCAATTTCATGCGCTCAATTTTCACATTAAATCCGAATATTTTTAAAAATCTTCCATTATCCATAGTTTAAATTTATATTCTTGACTTTATAAAATCCATAATTTATACTTTATTATATTAAACCATAGTTTAATTATGACGAGTATTAAAAAGGTTATCCGCATTCTTTTTTGTATAAAACTTGGTAACGGCATCTTATGAAAAATTATATACAATTCTAAATGATTATACTTAGTTATAAAACATCTCATGCTTTCTTTTTATGATAGTATTATAAAAAAGAGGGACATGAGTATGGGACAAACTTTAGTAGAAAAAATCATTTCAAATCACGCAGGGAAAGCCGTTAAAGCTGGAGAATTGGTTATAGCAAATGTAGATGTTTGTGCAGTTCAAGACGGAACAGGACCGCTAACTGTTCAAGAATTTAAAAAACTTGGAAAAGAAAAATTAAACAATCCTGAGCGTACAATACTTTTTATTGACCACGCTTCACCTAGCCCTAAAAAAGAATTATCAAATATGCATACAACACTACGTGATTTTGCTCGAGAATATGGAGCTGTGCTTTCTGAGATAGGTTCAGGTGTTTGTCATCAAAGACTTGTTGAAACATTCGTTAATCCTACAGAAATTCTTGTAGGCGCAGATTCTCATACATGTACTTCTGGAGCTCTTGGTGCTTTTGCAACAGGTATGGGCTCTACTGATGTTGCTGTTGCAATGGCTTTAGGTAAAACATGGTTAAAAGTTCCACAGACATTCAAAATCGTTGTAAATGGTAAATTTAATGAAGGAATATGTTCAAAAGACCTAATGCTCCACCTTATCGGAATGATTGGCGCAGACGGAGCAACATATAAAGCTTTGGAATTCTGCGGAGAAACAATAGATAATATGTGTATGGCAGAACGTTTCACTCTTGCTAATATGGCAGTTGAAGCCGGTGCAAAATGTGGGTTATTTGTTCCTGATACAAAAACAAAAGAATACTTAAATTCTCGTGGCAGAGGCGACAAATATCAAGAAATCCAACCTGACGAAGATGCCATTTATGAAAGAATAATAGAAATTGACGCATCTACAATTGAGCACACAGTATCTTGTCCGCATACAGTTGATAACACAAAACTTGCAAAAGAATTAAACGACATTAAAGTTCAACAAGTATATGTCGGCACTTGTACTAACGGCAGGATTGAAGATATGCGTACAGTTGCAAACATTTTAAAAGGTAAAAAAGTTCACCCAGAAGTAAGAATGTTAATTTGTCCTGCTTCTCGTGATATTTATAAACAAGCATTACAGGAAGGATTGCTGGAAACATTTATCGATGCTAATGCAACAATACTTCCTCCGGGTTGCGGACCTTGTGTCGGAATTCATGCCGGAATTCTTGCAGACGAGGAAGTCTGCCTAACAACTCAAAACAGAAATTTTCAAGGACGTTTAGGAAACACTAAAGGTTATATTTATCTATCATCACCATATGTTGCAGCATACACTGCAATTAACGGTTACATCAGCTGTAAATAATTAAAAGATTAATGCTGTTTATAAACCTTTTTAGAGTATGTTTCAATATACGGAGTATCAATTTCAAACACATGAACTCTACCTGGTCCAAGCTCTAGCGCAATTTCTCCGTTACTAACCTGAAATTTACTTTCTTGACCGTACTTAGGTAATAAATTGTTCAGCTTCTGATTTTCTTTTAAAGTCGGAACTAAAACTTTTGCTGCAGTCGGTCTGTTTACATTTTTATTTGCCAGAACCAACAAAGTCTTACCATGTCTGTGTCTTGCAAATGCAATAACCTGATCCTGCTTATCCTGTTTTTTATCAAGAACAATATAAGAGCCTCGTTTTAAAACATTTGCATATGCATCTCTAAATTGCAAAGTTTTTGTCATAAATTCACCAATTTCAGGATGATTTCCTCCCGGTTTTCTTGACAAATTAAAAATATCCAGCTTGTTATCGTGAACATACATTTTATGATTATCTGTATCGGCATTGGTTAAATACTTATTTTTATAAGAATAAGCGTACTCATCACCTGACTGGAAGCCATCAACAAAATACGGGTTCGTCATTGGCAAAGTTGCTTGCAAACCTGTTGTCATATTACAATAGACTTCACCACCATGGCACATTGGTGAGATATCATCATGAGTCGCAAACGAACCAATTAAAGACTTTCCTCTTTCTACACGATATGACATATTTAAGTTGTCAATCACATAATCATGGAGTTCTTTTGCTGTATTCCACTCATTAAAGATATGGTACTGACCATAATAAGCATCAAAACCTGCTCTTAAAGAATCTTCTGGTCTATCATAAGGCATATTTGCTTGAGGTGATGCATCTTCATAAGTATAAGTTTCTGCAAGCCAAGCAAATTCAGGATCACGTTTTCTTGAATAAGGAATAATGATATCCCAAAATTCTACAGGTTTAGCCCTTGCTACATCCGCACGAATACCGTCAACACCTGCTTCAATCATCATATCAACAAATTTTCTATGATATTCCAACAATTCCGGATTTAATGTTCTTTTACCTTCATCTTCCCAAGGTTGAAACATTCTAATATCTTCCCATCCTTGCGGAGTCTTTGCTAAACCGTTTCTATCTTTAGCCATTAACTCCGGTTTTGCTTGATACAAGTCTAAAGAGGCACAGCTTGGCAAATCAACCATCACGTGAATATCTCTATCATGACATGCATCCACAAAAGCTTTAAATTGCTCTTTATCCGACCTTGGATCATTTTTATCAATCAATCTTGGATCAAGTTGCAATAAATCTAACGGAGAATAAACTGAACCAGCTGTTGCCATAGCATTTTCATGTCCAGGAGGATTGATAGGAAGAACGTGTAATGTATTTATTCCACTTGCCTTAACTTCATCAAGTCTGTCTATAGCATTTAAGAAAGTACCACAGGTTTCATTACCGTCAATATATTCATTTCCGTTTGTATCCTTCGCATTAAAAGTTCTTGGAACAATTGCAAGAATTTTTGCATCATTTGTTAAAAACAAACTTCTCAAATTATTTTTGTAAGGTTTGTGAACAACTATATCTGCCGAGGTTTTAGTAACCGCAGGGGCATTAATTTTTGCAAGATTATCCAAATACTGTGAAATCAATGAACTCCTGCTTACATTATTTTGAGCAATTGGCTGAGCAACATTTTCAACCGAACTTTGCGCTTTATTATATAAATTAAGCTTTTGAGCAATTAAATTTGTTCCAGTTGCATTAATCATATTACTTAGCCTCCTTTGCACTAACCGGAGCTTTCATTCTTCCAATAAAAAATTGAGCAAGAATTGTAACACCTATCAAGGCTGCACCTAATTTTCCAAATACAGAGAACCATTTCTTACTGTTAAACTTGTTACTAAAGAGCTTTTGCATCATATCATCAACAGCACAACCACATCTGTTAAATCTATCATTTGCCGTTGATGCATAATGACCTATACCATCGACATACAAACTTTTATTAGGGAAGTACTCTTCACCACCAAGAATTTTCAATGCATTATCTCTATATTCTACATAATCTTTAAAAAATACGGCATCTTTTATGCGAGCAACAATGTCAGGATGAATTTCTCCACCAAACATAAGCTTCATTACATCACTAAAGAAATGTTTATCATTCGGAAGCTCAACAAGACGTTCTTTATCAATTGTTCCAAGATATCTTGGAGAAAATCTGCCATTTACTGATTCAATTTGACTTCTATCACCTCTGTTAGGGAAAGGATTACGTTTGTAAGAAGTAAACTTAACCGCAAAATCCGAAGTTCTGCCTTCAAGCAACATTCTCCTTGCTAAATCAACACGTTCTTCTTTTCCCATACGTAGTATCTCAGGAGTCAGAATATCTCCAATTGACTCAACATGAGCCGTTTTATAGAATAGGTTAGCCAGTTCTTGAATTCTATAGAATGAACTTTTTACACCCTTAACCCTATCAGAAATTGCTCTTAAAAATACTTCTTTAGCACCTGTAACATGGTAATCATCAATACCCATCAATGCTCGTTCAGTATTAGCAAACCCAATATCTCGACAAGATGAACTTGCTTCACCAAAAACAGTATCTACAAGATTTCTATAAGCATTACTATCTTTTTCGACAGCCATAGACTCAGTTTTTGAACTTAAATTGGATAACAGTTTTTCAAATCTTTCGACAAAAGTTCCAAATGCTTCTTTATCCGCAACCAAAGCTTCCATTTTTTCTCTAAACAATCTGCCTGCAACAACCCTATCAAGTCTGCCGTCTTTAATTTCTTCCGGTGTAAACTTTAAGGTATCAAACAGAGATTCACTTATTTCATTCCAAACATCAGCAAGAATTGTTTCTTCAGCTTGCGCAGCTTTCATAAACGAAAATCTGTCAAACACATTAGTTTTAGCCTTCAATTTATCCAACATCTTTCCTGCTGATTCAATAGTACTTATCATACTATCAGTAAGGATACTTGCCGGTTGAGTTCTAAAAACAGTATCTAAAGGTGATAAACCGTTAGTTCCTTCGTGTCTGAGTGTATCCATCGCAAAATTAAGCTGACGTGCTAACTTTCTGTCATTATTACCTTTTAAGATAGTTTCAATATTCTTATCCAACAGATTTTGAATAACTTTGGAATACTCAGAAAATTCTTTGACCTCAGAGTTCAACAAATTTCTATCAGAAAGCGCTGTTAAAATTGCTTTTTCATCAGGAATTAGCGTTGACAATTGAGCTTCTGATAACGGAACTGAACCAAAATGCTCAACTAAAGTAGAACGAAGCAAAGAAACAGTGTCTTCGGAAATCTTAAATGATTGATTTGTCGGAAGGAGTCTTTCTATATCAGCTCTTACACCTTCTGCAATCATATGATCCATATCACCAATCAAAGATGTTTGGATTTCATTAACCATTTCAGGTGTTATAGTTTTTCCCCTATAACCGCTTAGAAGTTCACTTAAAGCATTTTGTTTAGCTGTAAAATCATATTTTTCAGCCTCTTGAGTAAAATTAGTTAACAAAGAATTAGCTTTGGCATCAATTTTTTGTTCTTGATATTTCTGAATAGGTTTTTCCAAAACATTACACATCAATGCACTTAATAAAGGAGTTGCAAAACCAGCGGTAAGCATCCACATTGTATTATTTTGAAGTGCTATTTTTCGCATTTTCTCCTGTATAAATTCTCTACGATTTGGAATATCCTTTGGAACATTTAATCTATCACCAATTTTATTTATGTCCTTATCAGAATACAAATCCCAAGGAATAAACTGATGGTCTTGATAAAACATTTTTTTACGACCATAGTTATCTTCATATTTTTGTCTCACATTCACACCGTGAATAAGCCAAGCTGGAAGTTGAATAAATAATTTAGGCCAAACATTCATTGCACCAAAAAAGGTTGCCAATCCTACAAACTCAAAGATTTTAGCTTTTGGTGTTTGTTTTTTTGCAAATAAATAAGATGCTATTGCCAAACCGCCAAGTTTCATACCAATATCGTTCAGCCTTCCGAGTTGATGGTCATTTGCATCACCTTTAATTCCGTTTATTAATGCCTTTCCATCATATTTTAAATCTTTTGCAACCTCAGATGGCATATCAAAAAGAGACGGTTTTAACAACTTACCGTTTCCAGGTAAAGGCTTGATAAAAGTTCTATTTGACAATTCTTTATTAATATCAAAATCCTTAGCCGCTCTATCTGAATTATACTGACGAACGGTGGAATTATTGTTTATGTATGATTGAATCAAATTACCTGTTCGCATTATCCAACCACACTTTCTTTATTCTTATCCATGACATCAGCTGCCGTAACTTTTGACGGTTTTTTTGTCAGATGTAGAGTATTTAAAACGCCTAAAACTGTTGATAAAACTGCAACACCAACCAAAGCTTTACCGGCATGTTTATCAAGTTTGGTTACAGCATTCGGACCACCGGTCCATAACGATTTTGCACTATCGACAAAACTTGTACCAAAAGTTTTCATTGAATTTGCAAATTTTTTCACATTCCAAAACTTAGGAGTCATAACCTTGAAATAATCCATCCAAGGATCTTGCACTGCCATAGTTACACCGACTGCCGCCCATAAAAACGAAGACAAACTCTTTGCAGTTTTTGATTTTACCAAAACTTCTTTATATACAGGCTTAACCTCCTGATCCGAATCATTAAGATTTTCACCAAGCCGTATTTTTTTAGCAATTTTATCATATCGGAAGTTTAAAGTTTCACCTTTATCAGGATCGCCATACAATCTGTCCCAACGAGTAAAATCAACACTTTCCCCGACTTTATGGTATTCAATACTTGTTAAATCCTTATCATCAGGCGAATTTTGCAACAAATGATTAACCTTTGCATAAGGAAGCTGTGTATCAATACCTGTAGCCCATTTTACAGGAAGATTTATAAATGATTTTGAGATATTTTTAAACAAACCATAAAATAAAACACCCAAAGCCATTTTATTACCAATCTTAGAAGCTCCAAATCCGGAATTATGTAAGAAATGTTTATTTACGGAATTAAATACAGCCATTAACGTACCGCTGCCTATAAGATACGGAACATTACCCATAGTCAAAAACTCATAAAAATTAGAATTTCGACTACCCGTAATTCCACGTGCAGGATAAATCGTAAAAGCTTTTGTTAATTTATCCATGCCAATTCTGGTTCTTGTTAAAAAGTTATTTTCAAGCAGAGTATCATTTTCATATGCGGATTTCTTCTTATCGCTATTGTCGCTACTTTCCGCCTTAAAAAATATTTTTTTGCTTTGGTTTGTTATTGGTAATATCATAATATCTCCGCAAATTATATCGTTAGAATGCATGTCAATTAAAAATTTTGATATTTTATATTAGTTTTATTTACAAAATTTTACATAAAAATTCACTTAAAAATATTAAAAAACACCAAGGTAAAAACGCCCATCAAAAGGCAATACCAACCAAAAAAGTTTAGGGAAAATTTTGAAATAAATTTCATAAAATATTTAATACAAAGATATCCGCAAATTCCTGAAACAACAGTTCCAATTACTATAGCTAACCAATTATAATTTACTGCCTCCGCAGGATTAATTTTTATCATCGGATAAACCATTGATGCCCCCAATATTATCGGAATACTTAGTAAAAAAGAATATCTTGCAGAAGTTTCTCTATTCAATCCTGTAAATAATCCTGTTGCAATTGTCCATCCTGAGCGAGAAAACCCCGGCAAAACCGCAAAACCTTGAGCCAAACCAATCCATAAAGATTGTTTTAAACTAAGTTCTTCATGATGTTTTATCTTTTTTGATAAGTATTCACTATAAAATAGTACTCCCCCCGTAATAATCAACAATCCACCGACTATCGCAGGATGATATACCAAATGATTTGCAACCTCATTAAACGGCAAAGCTAGCCCTATTGTTATAATTGTACCCACAATTATATATAATCCCAGTTTTGCATTATACACAGAAAAATTCTTTGTTTTTATAGCATTAAAAAGAGCCTTACAAATCTCCATAATATCTTTTCTAAAAAATATTATAACAGCAATCAATGTTCCCAAATGCAACATAATATCAAAAAACACTTCTTCATTTGATTGTTCCACAATTGGAATATTTTTTAATACTTTATAAAAATTTGAGGTAAAAACAAGGTGCGCAGAGCTTGATATCGGTAAAAATTCACTTAAGCCCTGAACTATCCCCATCAAAATTGACTGCAACAAATTCATTAAAATCTCTCTTTCTAAACTACTATATACCCTGTTATTTAACTAAATAACAAAACATTTTACTAATCTTGAACTCTTTTAAAAGAAAAAGCATTCCTAACCTCAGAATAGTTCTAAACTATTCAGCCTCAAAATAAGAACAACAAGACGTTTGAGTTTCCCAAACAGTAACTTTGCTCAATTGAACAATTTTTTCTTTCAATTTTGTGTAAATATAAGCACTTATCATTTCACTTGAAGGGCTTTCTCCCTTAAAATCGGGTAACTCATTCAAATCCTTATGATCAAGGGTTTCCAAAACTGCATTTAATTCCCGTTTCAAAACTTTATAATCAATTAGTATATTACTTCTATTTAAAGTTTCACCTTGCACAAAAGCTTCTACCATCCAATTATGACCATGCTGATTTTCACATTCACCCTCATAGTTCAACAAATGATGTGCCGCTGAAAAATATGCTTGAGTTTTAATTTCGAACATTACACTATCCCCTCATAAACTAATAAAATTTTATTCTATAGAACTATCAAAAACCAAATCACAAAGTTCACGAACAGCGCCTCTGCCACCATTTCTAGATGAAACAAAGTTACAAACTTTTTTTACCTTATCAACGGCATCTGCAGGACATGCACTTAGCGAAACTTTCTCTAAAATGCAAATATCAGGTTCGTCGTCCCCCATATATGCAACTTGAGAAAAATCTAATTCATATTTTTGCATAATACCCTCAAGTATCGGAAGTTTATTTTTTACACCCTGATAAACTTCCGTCATACGTAAATCATTTGCTCTGCAATCTACTGTTCCGTTACGTCTGCCAGTAATTATAGCGGTAATATAACCGTTTTTTGACAATTTAGCCAAGCCATGACCGTCTTTTGCGTTAAATGTTTTATACTCAACACCGTTTTCATCATAAGTGATACTGCCATCGGTTAAAACACCATCCACATCGAATGCCAAAAGCTTTATATTTTTTGCGATTGATTTTAAAGACATTATGCTACACCTGCTCTTAATAAATCGTGAACATGAACAACTCCGACAGGAATATTGTTTTCATCAACAACTGCCAAGGCAGTAATAGAATATTTTTCCATCAGATTTAGTGCAGAAGCGGCATATGCATCTTCGGTTATCCTTTTTGGATTAGCTGTCATAACTTCATTTACAGACATTTCTGTTGCATTTGAATATTTAATAATAGTTCTTCTGATATCACCGTCTGTTAACACCCCTGAAAGACTTCCTGAAGAATCAACAATCATTGCCATCCCCAGTTTATATTCAGAAATCGTATTTATTACTGAAGTAAAAGATTCTTTATCGGAAACAACAGGCATTTTCTCACCTGTAATCATCAAATCTCTTACTTTATAAGTCAAACCTTTACCAAGCTTGCCTGACGGATGAAACATCAAAAAATCTTCTTTTGTAAAGCCTTTTTTCTCCATCAAACACACCGCCAAAGTATCACCCATCGCAAGAGTTGCGGTCGTACTAGCTGTTGGAGCTTTTCCTAAAGGACAAGCTTCACGCTCAACTGATATATCTAAAGTTACATCACTTGTTTTTGCTAATGTAGAATTCATATTACCTGTCATACCAATCATCGGACAACCAAATCGTTTAATTAACGGTAATAAATTCATTAATTCCTGAGTTTCTCCACTATTTGAGATTGCAATAATAACATCTTCTCTTGTAATTACACCTGAATCCCCGTGTGTACTTTCCGCAGGATGGAGGAAATAAGATGGTGTACCGGTTGACGACATAGTTGCTGCAATTTTTTTACCAATCAAACCTGATTTTCCCATACCAGTAACAATTACACGACCTCTGCAATTATATAAGATGTCAATTGCTTTATCAAACGCATCACCGATATTCGATTTTAAACGCAAAATCGAATTTGCCTCAATTTCTAAAACTTCTTTTGCCAATTCATTTATTTTACTTAGTGTCATAGTCGTCATATCCCACCTCACTTAACTCATGACTCAATTATACACCAAACAAGCACGGATATTCTTTATCTTTACAAATATTTAACTTCAAAAATACAAAAAAAAGAGATTAAACCGTCGGTCTAACCTCTTTTACCAATTCTAATTTTAAATTAAGAACAACCTGAATATCCACAGTTCAAACAAATAAAACAACCTTCTGCCATTTGAATTTCCGTACCGCATTCAGGGCATTTTACTGTTTTGACTTCACCTGTTGGATTATATTCTTCTGACACTTCTCTCTTTTCTTCAACGACAGGCTTTGATTCAACTGCTTTAAGTTCAACAGTTTTCGTTTCTTTTTTCTTATCATCCAAGTTCATTGGTTGGAATTGACGGGAATTATTTCGATATACAGTAATTCCCTTTAAGTTATTTTTATATGCAAGAATATAAGCTTCTTGAATATCTTCACGAGTTGCAGACTCAACAAAGTTAACCGTTTTTGATACGGCATTATCTGTGTGTAATTGGAATGCTGCTTGCATTTTTACATGCCAGTATGGAGAAACATCGTGAGCTGTTGCAAAAATTTGTTTAACTTCATCAGAAACGCCCTCAACATGAGCAATTGTACCTTCTGACGCTATTTGAGACATCAAAGATTCTGAATACAATCCGTGAGAAAGCATATAATCTTTGAATATCGGATTAACTTCAAGCATTTCTGTGCCATCCATAATAAGTCTTGAGAAAACTAAACCAAATAACGGTTCAACCCCTCCGGATGCACTTGCAATCATTGAAATTGTACCTGTTGGTGCAATACAGGTTGTTGTAGCATTACGAAGTCCATATCTTTTAATGTCAGCATCTATTTGAGCCCATTTATCATCGGATATTTTCCCTGCTGATTTACCTTTATATTTGTTGTAAAGGTAATTTTCACTATCATAAATACTTCCCTTAAAATTATTAAAACTTCCACGTTCTTTTGCTAATTCAATTGATTCTGTTTTTGAAACATAATCAATAAATTCCATAACCTGTCCTGCAAGTTTTGTCCCTTCTTCCGAATTATAAGATAAGCCTGATTTCATAAGCATATCAGCCCAGCCCATTACACCCAGACCGATTTTTCTGTTATTTTGAACCATTTCAGAAATCTGAGGAAGCGGATAATTATTAACCGCAATTACATTATCCAAAAATCTCATAGCAGTTCTTGTTGTTTCTTCAAGCAAGTCCCAATCAACTTCCCAGCCGTTAGATCCTTCTTTCATCATTAATCCAAGATTTATTGAACCCAAGTTACAAGCTTCATAAGAAAGTAACGGAACTTCACCGCAAGGGTTTGTAGATTCAATAGGTCCAACAAGCGGAGTAGGGTTATCGGAATTCATTTTGTCAATAAATACAATACCCGGCTCACCGTTTCTCCAAGCTCCGTCTACAATCAAATCAAAAACTTCTTTAGCATTCATTCTGCCAACAACTTCATTATTTTGCGGATTTACTAAATCATAATCACCACCGACAAGATAAGCTTCCATAAATTTATCGGTTATGGCTACTGAAATATTAAAGTTATTTAATTTATTATTATCAGACTTACAATGTATAAAATCAATAATATCAGGGTGGTCAACTCTTAGGATACCCATATTAGCTCCACGGCGTGTTCCGCCTTGCTTAACAGCTTCGGTTGCAGCATTAAAGACTTCCATAAATGATACCGGACCTGAAGATACACCCATAGTTGAGCGAACTACACTATTTTTCGGTCTCAAACGAGAGAATGAAAAACCTGTTCCTCCACCTGATTTATGAATTAAAGCAGTATTTTTAACTGTTTCAAAAATACCTTCCAAACTATCTTCAACAGGCAACACAAAACAAGCTGCCAATTGACCGAGCTCTCTGCCGGCATTCATCAAGGTCGGAGAATTTGGCATAAAGTAGCGGTTAGTAATCGCTTTATAAAATCTGTCAGATAATTCTTTAACTTCTGCCGGAGATTTTCCAAACTGTAAATCTCCGGAGGCAATAGTATCTGCAACCCTGCGAAACATATCAGCAGGTTTTTCAATACAATTACCATCTTTATCTCTTTTTAAATATCTTTTCTCAAGAACCTTAACCGCATTTTCAGATAGCTGTAATGATTCTTCAATACACGTATTATCTGACACATTAACCTCCATAAATCTGTATAATAAATTACTAAATAAAAAAAGAAAAGCATGCTCTATATTTTTTGTGCTTTTTAACAATTCTACAACATGAAATAAAATCAATGCAAGGACATTATATAAATATCAACACATTTCGTAATGAAAAAATAATCACTCTAAAATTAACCACAGGAGTGATACGTTTAACTCTTTTTATGATATATTAGACTTATGATTAGGAGAGTTTTTAGGGTATTATTTGTTATTTTAGTTGTAGGAATACTGGCAAAAGCCTGTATTGTAAAAGACATGCCTGAAAACGTACAAAAAACACAAAACACTTCTGATGAAATTATCAAATCAAACTATGTAACGCAAAAAAATATAACATTAAACGGAATAGATTACCTTGAATCACAATCACCTGTCGGAAAATTTGGAGGAGAACTTATAAATTCCACAATAGGAGAAGGAGTAAAAACATTTAACCCGTTCAATTCAAAAGATAACACATCCTCAACTATGGCAGGAATTATGTATGACGGATTAGTTACAACCGACCCTGTAACAGGTGAATCAATCCCGAAACTTGCAAAATCATATTCGGTTTCACCTGATGGAAAAACATACACTTTCAAACTAAGAAAAGGAATAAAATGGTCTGATGGTAAACCTATCACTGCAGATGATGTTGTTTTCACATGGAATGATATCATTTTTGCAGGACTTGGAGATACTTCAACAAGAGATTCATTGATAATTGACGGAAAGCTTCCTTCTGTCAAAAAGATTGATAACTACACTATAGAATTTTCAACCCCAAAACCTTATGCACCGTTTCTACGAATGCTATCAGCATCAATAGCACCCAAACATTATTTTTATGATGCTGTAAAAAAAGGCGGAAGTGATTTCGACAGTTTTTTATCAACAAATACAAACCCGAAAGATATAGTCGTATCCGGTGCATTTAAGTTGAAAGAATATGTACCTGCTCAAAGAGTCGTTTTTGAAAGAAACCCAAACTATTACGAAATAAATAAAAACGGAGACAAACTTCCATATCTTGACCGATACATATATTTAATTGTCGGGGATTTAAATAATGAAGTTTTAAAATTTGAAGCAAAAGAACTTGACGTGATAAATCTTCAAGGCTCAAAAGTTGCAAGATACAAATCTTTAGAACCCCATTCCGATTTCAAGCTATATAATCTCGGACCTACAACAGGAACGATGTACCTTTCAATGAATCTTAACAACAGAAAAAATTCCAAAGGTAAATATTATGTAGACCCGATTAAACAAAAATGGTTTCAAGATTTAAATTTTAGAACAGCAGTAGATTACGCTATCGACAGAAAAAACACTGTCTTTAACATCGCAAACGGAATCGGAGCACCGTTATTCACACCCGAAAGTTTAAATTCTATCTTTTTAAATAAAGAATTGAAACCTTATAATAAAAATTTAAACAAATCCAAAGAACTTCTAAAGAAATCCGGATTCTACACAGATAAAAAAGGTAAGCTTTTTGACAAAGACGGTAATCGTGTTGAATTTGATTTATACACAAATGCAGGAAATACAGAGCGTGAAGCAATCGGTGTTATGGTAAAACAAGACCTTGAAGATTTAGGAATGAAAGTCAATTTCAAGCCGATTGAATTTAATTCACTTGTCAATAAACTTGTAAGCACCTATGATTGGGATATGGTAATAATGGGACTTACAGGTTCTCCGCTAGAACCAAACGGAGGGAAAAATGTATGGTTGTCAGACGGAAGACTTCATATGTTCAACCAAAGAAACCCTAATGAAGGTAAAGCTAAGATTTTACCTTGGGAAAAAGAATTAGATGATATGTTTACCAAAGGAGCTTTAGCAACCAAATTTGAAGAACGCAAAAAATTTTACGATAAATATCAGGAAATTGTATATCGTGAAAAACCTTTCATATATATATATTCACCGATTATAATTGTCGCAATAAGGAACAAATTTAAAAACATATATCCGTCATCTTTAGGCGGAATCCTTCACAACATTGAAGAAATCTACATTGAGGGTAACAATTGATGGAAATTATAAAATATATAATAAAAAGAATACTTCAAACAATCCCACTGCTTATAATTGTATCATTGATAAGTTTTTTTATAATTCGTCTGTCTCCGGTTGACCCGCTTGCAGAATTAAAATTAAACCCGTCAATATCTCCGATAACGGTTGAGAAAGAGAAAAAAAGACTCGGACTTGATAAACCTATAATAGTACAATACGGCAAATGGGCATTCTCTTTTGTTAAAGGGGATTTAGGAGTAACTTCTACAGGAGAAAAAGTAAGTCAAAAATTAAAAGAAAGAATTCCAAACACCCTTCTTTTGACAAGCATTGTTATATTTTTAACTTGGATTGTCGGAGTTCCGCTTGGAATAATTGCGGCAGTAAATTGGAAAACCCCATTTGATAGAATATTAACGGTATTAACGAGTATAGGAATGGCTATTCCTTCATTTTTCTTTGCGGTACTGCTACTGATATTTGCGGTAAAAACAGGATGGTTTCCTATAGGGGGATTAAACAGTCCGAATTTTGCAGATATGACTTTTTCAGAAAAAGTTTTAGATATTTCACATCATTTAATTTTGCCCGTATTTGTATTATTTACAATATCTTTAGCGGGATTACAAAGACAAATGAGAGCAAATATGCTTGATGTATTAGATAGTGATTATGTTAAATTTGCAAGAGCAAAAGGACTTTCAGAGTGGATGGTTATTTACAAACATACTCTAAGAAATGCTGTTAATCCAATGATTACGTTGTTAGGATTTGAATTTGCGGGATTACTGTCAGGTGCTGCTCTGACTGAGTATATTTTCCAATATCCGGGACTTGGCAGATTAATTTTAGAAGCTGTTTTAAAATCTGACATAAATCTTGTTATGGCATCTTTGATGATGGGTGCTGTAATGCTTGTTGCCGGTAATTTAATTGCGGATATACTTCTTATCATCACTGATCCGAGAATTAGGGTGAAATCATGATTAAAGAAGTTTTAACACAGTTATTTAAAGATAAATTTGCCAAAATCTCCGTTATCGTTTTAATAATAATTTATGGAGCTTTGCTTTTTGCGGATATTATTGCACCCTATACAAAAGATTTTTCAGATAGAACTATGGCATATGTACCGCCATCTAAAATTTTTACGATAGACGAAAACGGAAAGTTCTCAAAACCGTACACATACAATTATATAAGAGAATTCGACCCAATTAATCTTGAAATAAAGTATAAACTTGACAGAAGTCAAAAGCACTATATTAAATTTTTTGCAAAAGGTCAGCCTTATAAGTTTTTAGGACTTATAAAAATGAAAAGACACCTGTTTACAACTGACGAAAGCGGTAGAATATTTATACTCGGAACAGATATTAACGGACGAGACGTATTTTCGAGACTACTGTTTGGCGGAAGGATTTCAATGACAATAGGTTTCCTTGCATTATTTGTACTGTTTCCTATCGGAATGCTTTACGGGGGGATTTCAGGATACTTTGGAGGAAAAGTTGACATGATTATGATGAGATTTGCAGAGGCGATTATGTCAATTCCAAGTTTCTACCTTCTGATAATATTAGCATCAATATTGCCTTCGGGAATGACAAGTACCCAAAGATTTTTACTGATAGTCATAATACTTGCTCTAATCGGATGGGCAGGTTTTGCAAGGGTAGTAAGAGGAATGGTTTTATCTATAAAAAATCAAGAATACATCCAAGCTGCACAATCTATCGGAGCATCAAAGTTAAGAATAATAATAAAACATATCCTACCTCAAACAACGAGTTTTGTAATTGTTGCTATGACATTATCAATACCATCATATATACTGTCCGAATCAGGTTTAAGTTTTTTGGGACTCGGTATTCAGCAACCTGATGCAAGCTGGGGAAATATGTTAAAGGAAGCTCAGGAATTTACAAACATTTTATACCGTCCGTGGCTTCTTACTCCGGGATTTTTAATTTTTGTATCAGTTTTGGCATTTAACGTAATAGGTGATACAATAAGAGACGTACTTGATCCAAAAAGTCAAATAAAGTAAATTTGACAAAGAAAGTGGGGTTATCTGTGGTTAGGAATAAAATTGCTTGGGGTATTTCAATATTTATGATACTTTCTGCTGTATTATTATTCTTTACACTATTGCCTTACATTATTGTTTTTAATGCTTACAACACAACTGATAAAACTGAAGAACTCGAATATCTGAAAAAAGCTTATAAATGCTCAATTTTCAACTACCAAAAAGTATATACGGCAGAAGCTTTACTTGCCGATTTAATCATAAAACGTGATTATGAAACAGCAATTAAATGTATTGAGAGTTTGGAAAAAGCTAAAGTAAAGAAAACAACATCTATAGATTATTTTGCATCATACGCCTATAGAGAAATGCAAGATTATGAAAATGCATTAAAATATGCAAAAGCATCTGGACTCAAACAAATACAAATAAGCATTTATATCAGAAATCACAATTTTGAACAAGCTGAAAAACTGATGGAAGAATATGGAAAAGACCACCCTAATTACAAAAAGTATCATTATGATAAAGACAAAGCTGAAATAGAATTTTTGAGAGGGAATTACCTCAACGCAGAGAAATATATTAATAACACTCTAAATACAAAAACAAACTTTTTAGAAGGATATAACCTTAAAGCTAAAATTTCAAAAGCTCTTGGGAAAACTGAAGAGGCAAAGACCTATGAGAAAAAAGCAAATGATATTAAAACAAAATTATATAAAGGATTTTAATGATGGAAAATATTATTCATAATTTTATAACTCTAATTAACACAGAATATTTTATAAGAATAGCTGCAGCAGTAATTTTCGGATTTTGCGTAGGTTTAGAAAGAGAATTAACTAACAAATATGCCGGTTTAAGAACACATATACTGGTTTGTTTAGGAGCATGTGTATTTACACTTATATCAATCTACGGATTTCCGACATTTGCATCAGGCGACAACGTAATAATTGATCAAGCAACAGGAATAAGAGATACTTCAAGGGTTGCCGCACAAATCGTTACAGGTATCGGTTTTATCGGGGCAGGAACAGTACTTCGAAACGGACCGATTGTACTTGGTTTAACAACCGCGGCTACATTGTGGATTGCTGCAAGCGTCGGTATGGCATGCGGAGCAGGAATGTATGATATTGCTTTTGCTGGAACATGTTTTGCTATTCTAACACTTGTTTCAATAAGAGTTTTAGAAAGAAAAGTTCTTCCAAGTAGTACTAAAAAAGTCAGAAGACTCAAACTGAGTGTTGTTTGTAACAATGACTACGCAGAAAAAATCCATTCTTTTATAATCGAAAAATATCCGCAAATTTGGCAACTTTCTAAAAAAGCACTGAACAATTCAGAGGCTCATTGTACAAAAATTTCAGCAATAATTGATGTCGTTTCAAAAAAACCTGTAAAAGATTTGTACAAAACATTCCAAAGTCTTGAAGGTATTGAATCCATTTCCGTACAAGAAACATTTGAGTGATATAAAGCGTTACAATAGCTTTACTTTAAATCAGGTTTAATATAGGATGAACAAAAGAGTAAGGGAGATATTAAGTTGAAATATAATCGAATTTTATTAAAAATAAGCGGTGAAGCACTTTTAGGAGAACAACAATTTGGGATTGACCAAAACCCTGTTGCGATGATTGCAGGAGAGATAAAAAAAGTTACGGATAACGGAGCACAAGTTGCAGTTGTTGTCGGTGGCGGGAACATTTTCCGAGGAATGAGAAACAGTGCAAAGCTTGGTATGGATCAAGCATCAGGAGACTATGTCGGAATGCTTGCAACTGTAATGAATGCTATCGCTTTACAAAGTGCACTGAACCAAATCGGAGTACCTTGCAGGGTTCAATCAGCAATTACAATGAACCAAATTGCAGAACCATATATTCGTCATAAAGCTATCAGACACTTAGAAAAAGGCAGAGTTGTGATATTTGCTGCAGGAACAGGAAACCCGTTCTTCACAACAGATACTGCAGCAGCACTAAGAGCGTCTGAAATCAATGCTCAAGCTATGCTTATGGCTAAAAACGGAGTTGATGGAGTTTATACAGATGACCCTAACTCTAATCCGGAAGCTAAAAAACTTGAAAATATTACATATGACGATATTATTAAAAATGGCTTAAAAGTTATGGATACTGCCGCTTGTGCTTTGTGTAAACAAAACAATATTCCGATTGTAGTGTTTGATTTCAAAAAACAAGATGGTATCAAAAACATCCTTGACGGAAGCAAAATAGGAACATATATTAGTTAATTTATAATACGAAAGAGGTAAAAAATGTCAGAGTCAATAGAGGAATTATTTTTATTCGGAGAAGAAAAAATGGAAAAAGCAATTGCCCAATTACAAAAAGAGTTTGGGACAATTCGCTCAGGACGTGCTAATCCGGGAATTTTAGATAAAGTTATCGTAGAATACTACGGAGCACCAACTCCCTTAAGACAAATGTCTCAAGTTTCAGTTCAAGACGGAACTACACTTGTAATTACTCCATACGATAAAAGCATTATGAAAGAAATTGAAAAAGCAATTATCAAAGCTGAAATAGGAATTACTCCAAACAGTGATGGTGTATGCATAAGATTGACTTTCCCACCTCTAACGGAAGACAGACGTCGTGAAATCACAAAAGACGTTAAAAAACTTGGTGAAGATGCTAAAGTTGCAATAAGAAATATTCGTCGTGATATGACTGATGGACTTAAAAAACTTGAAAAAAGTGAAAATCTTCCTGAAGACATGGTTAAAGATAATCAAGACAAAATACAAAAACTAACCGATAAATATACTGCAAATGTTGACAGTGCAGTTTCAGTTAAAGAAAAAGAGGTTATGACAGTATAATGATAGACTTAGGCTTGAATAAAAACGCAACACGTATGCTTACCGGACTTATTATGGGCACAATTGTTATGCTCTGTATTATGAAAGGCGGTTTAGCACTTTTATTGCTGATGGTATTTATGCTGGCAGCAGGTTCAAGAGAATATGTAAAAATGCTTAATCATAAAGGTTTTTATCCAAGCCTTAGAGTCATTTATTTAACAGAAGCAATTCTCACAGCCGTTGTATATTTTAAACGGTTTGATTTAGTTGCTATCACACTTACTATATGTGCAATGTGCTCATTTATGTGGGTACTTTTCAGAGGAAGACAACCTTACATCGCAAATGTCGCAACCACGTTACTGGGAATGGTTTATTGCGGATGGTTTCCATTGCACTTAATATTTTTAAGAGATTTATCATCCACAAAATACGACAGCGGACTTGGTTTTGTAGTATTAATGTTTACAGCAATCTTGCTTACAGATATCGGTTGTTATTACATTGGTACAAAATTTGGCAAACACAAACTTGCACCTGTTATCAGCCCTAATAAGACTATAGAAGGTTCTTTGGGAGGAATAATTTGTGCAGTATTGGGAGCTGTTGTAGTTGGATTGTTTATTGATTTACAATGGTATTTAGCTATGTTCGCAGGTCTTATTTGTACTATATTCGCTCAACTTGGAGACCTTAGCGAATCTTTAATAAAAAGAGATGCCGGAGTTAAAGATTCAGGAACAAGCTTACCGGGACACGGTGGTTTCTTAGATAGAACCGATAGTTTTATATTAACATTACCTGTTATGTATTACTTCTGTAAATGTTTTATCTTCCAAACCGAATGGATTCAAACTTTAGCAAACATTCTTGACAAGGGGATTTTCTAATGAAGTCTGTCGCCGATATTTTTGGGATTGAAACTATTTCAGAAGATTTATATAAATATGCACTAACACATTCTTCATATACTAAAGAATTAAATTTACCGGCAGAACAATGCTACGAAAGATTAGAATTTTTAGGGGACGCAGTACTAAAGCTTTCAGTATCCGATATCCTTTATAAAAAATATCCTACATCCAATGAAGGTGAACTATCAAAAATCAGAGGTATTATTGTTTCTGATAACACTTTGGCTGATATTGCAAAAAAGAACGGATTACAAGAACTTATTATAATGAGCAGACATGAAGAAAAACAAGGTTGCAGAAAACTTAATTCAATATGTGCCTGTGCATTTGAGGCTGTACTTGGTGCATATTATCTTGACGGAAAATTTCAAGAAATCTTAAAATACATTGAAAAAACCTTTGAGCCATATATAAATGAAGTCCAAGACCATTTTGAGAAATTCAATGCAAAAGCAATTTTGCAAGAATATACTCAAGGGTTAACAAAGACAACACCTGAATACACTGTAATTAGAGAAATTGGACCGGCTCATAAAAAAGAATTTGAAATAGAAGTCAAATATAATGGAGAAGTTTTGGCCGTTGAAAAAGGGTTAAGTAAAAAAGATGCAGAGCAAAAATGTGCTTACAGCGCTTGTCAAAAATTAGGGATTATATAAATGAAAAAGATTATTATATCACCATCAATTTTATCAGCCGATTTCGCAAATCTGGAAAGAGATATCAAATTGGTAGAACAAAATGGAGCTGACTGGATTCACGTAGATGTAATGGATGGGCATTTTGTACCTAACATTACAATTGGTGCACCAGTTGTAAAGTCCATACGTAAAATAACTCAACTGCCACTTGATGTTCATTTAATGATAGAAAATCCGCAAAAATACATCCCTGAATTTGCAAAATCCGGAGCAGATATTATAACTTTTCATTTTGAAGCAGTTTCTGACGTAAAAGAAACAATTCAACAAATTAAATCCTATGGAATAAAAGTTGGTATCTCCATAAAACCTAAAACTAAACCTGAAGAAATTTTAGAATTTCTACCGGAACTAGATTTAATTCTTATTATGACAGTTGAACCCGGATTTGGCGGGCAATCATTCATGGCAGATTGCGCAGAAAAAATAAAACTAATAAAACAACATATAAAATCTCGTCCTGAACTTGATTCAAAAAAAATAACAATTCAGGTAGATGGTGGAATAAACGATAAAACTGCAAAAATTTGCACAAATTACGGAGCAAACTCCCTTGTTGCAGGAAGTTATATTTATAACTCAGAAAATATCAAATCAGCAATTAATTCTTTAAAAAACTAAGCTTCGATACTTTCACCTCTACGAAGTTTTCGCTTTAGAATTTCATCAAGACTTGAATGTGCTTTAACAGATTCATCTAATTCAGAAGCATTTTGCTTTGAGTCATCTTTTGTTGAAACTTGTTTTGAATTAGTTGCAGAGTCAGTATTTTCACCATTTTGTTCCTCTTTACCGTTTGCTTCCGAATTTTGAGGCATAGAAAAGGCTTGAACACCTGTTTGATCTTGCAACTCATTTTTATAACCTGAAATAGTTGAACTATCACTGTGAATTTGTTTATGAGCTTCTGCCTGAACATCATTTGTATTATCGGCTTGGTCATTAGCATCTCCACCAGCAACAATAGCTTTAAGCCCAACAATAAAAGGATAAACAAATAATGGAGGGAAATAAAATTTCAACAAATCTTGCCCTATATCAATTGTTTCTGCACCATATTCTGATGTTGAGTCAATAAGACCTGAGAAATCATCGACGGTAGATTGCATAAGCTGGAAGGACGCCTCTTTACCGGCAAGAGTTGCTTGACCAGCTTGTCCCTGTATTTTAATTTGTTGGTTTAATTTCTTTATAGCTTCAATATTCCTATTTTCTTTTTTATTTTGTTCGGATTTAAGCTGAGTTTTTAAATCTTCAATCTCTGATAACAAATTATTCATATAACTATCTAAAGCCGCAATTTCATCAGCCGATTGAGCTTGAGCGTTTGAAATTATTTCTTCTGCAGCTTCACACTCTGCAGTATTTTGTTTGCTTATTTGGGTAAATGTTTTTGCTGTTTTAAAAATACCATCCTCGCTTTGCATTTTTTCTCGTTTTTCAGAGGCGGTCATTTCTTCTTCACTTTTTTCAGTTTTCTCATCAGTTTCACCTGTTTTCTGAGAATCCTCGGATTGAGAAGTTTGAGTTGTTGAATTAGCGCCGTCTTCACTCTCAACAACAGATGCAGAACCCTTTGATTTATTAGAAGTCTTATTCCCTGACATTGTAGCCATTTCATAAGTTGTTTCATCTTTATCGGTAGATGTTACATCACTCAAAAAATTCTTAGCCCACTGCAAATATACATCAGGAACAGAAATTCCCTGATTATCATATTTAATAATTTCTTTTGATGTAAGCTTCCGCCAATCAATCTGTTTTGGTGAAATAGCTTCTATTCTTGAAACATCCATAGTACGACCCTATATTGTATAAAATAATATACGGCAAATTCCTGTAAAAACTTTAAATTTAAAACTTGAATTGTAACAAATATTACAAGCGTCATCTATGTAATTGATTGCATTTTTGAAAAAATATGTATAATAGAGAAAAAAGGATTTATTATGACATATGATGAATTAATGCAAAAAGCTATGGAGGTTTCTAAAAACTCCTACTCACCATACTCAAAGTTCCCTGTAGGGGCGTGCCTTTTAACAGATTCAGAAAACACCTACAGCGGATGTAACTTTGAAAACGGCAGTCTTGGAATGACTATATGTGCAGAACGTAATGCCATAGGAACTGCTATTGCAAACGGTGAAAGAAAAATCAAAGCTATCGCTATCTATTCACCAAAGCAAGATAATTGCACTCCTTGCGGAGCTTGCAGACAAGTTTTACACGAATTTTGCGATTCCGATGAGCAATTAGATATCATTGTCAAAGTAGGAGACAATTTAAAAATATATACTCTTGCTCAGTTGTTACCTGAAAGCTTTACCCTTTAATATGTATATTTTTGAACTTATCACACAATTATTTAAGAAAAAAACACAATCCTCGGAAGAAAACTATATTCCACCTATTGATGATTTAAATTACACAGCAGAAAATCCGCACAACTGCAAACATTTTTTTATGCCAATCGACAGCACAAATACTACATTTGCCTGCAAGAACTGCGGACTTGTTATTTCTAAAGAAAATCTTTTAAAATACCAAAATAGAAATTCTTAACCTAAGAAATCACAATTAGGCATTTTTTTAGGATTTTCAAAATTATTCATATTCAATAATCCCTCACCGGCTTCGTTTTCTTCTTGAGCTTTTGCTAATTCTTCTTCATACATTTCAGTCAAGGTTGTTTCTTGTATAATTTTTTCTTCTAATTCAACAATTTTAGCATCTAATTCAAGAATTTTATCTTTATTGCCTTCTCTGTCTTCTTCAATTAATCTCATATACTGTTCCTGTAATAAAGACAAAGAAAAATCCATCATAGAAAGTTCTTCTTTTCTTCTTGCAATTATTTCTTCTCCGGAAAGCTTATTGTCTTTTGAAGTGTCAATCGTAGAGAAAATAATTTGAGTACTGACATCTTTCTTTTTGGCATCATCTAATGTCATACCATTATGAAATTTTCCGTCAATAGAAGTGTATCTGCCCGGATCTTGATTGTTATTAATTAAAAAACCCATAGTTATTCTCCTCATTTTTGCACATCACTATATATATAAAGTATTTAAAAATAATATAAGTGCTTAATTTAGTAAAATTCAGTAATATATCTTAACATTACAAAATAAACCAAGCGGTTATATCAAATTGATGAATAAACTTTGAGATCAACAGATTTAAAATAATTCCAAAAGGAGGGATATATGTCAAAAAATTTAGGCGAAATTATTAACAATATTATGAGAGAAAATGCTACAAAAAGAGTTTTAATTTTAACAAACCACTTACAAATAATCGGAACAATCCACGACTACCACGATAAATGTGAAAACTGCCACGATTGCATTATTTCTTTAAAAGATGTAAAAATTGCCAGAATAGAGGATTTTTGCACTTGCAGAAAAGATAGTTGCGAATGCAATTTAGACATCTATGTGGAATACAAATGGTTTAATATTGCAACTCATTCAATTATTGGTTTTAGTGTATTAGGAGAATAAATAGAAAAAGGGAATGAAAAATTTTCATTCCCTTTTTTAATTATTTTAAAATCCTACACTTTTCTTTTACGAGCTGCTTCAGATTTATGTTTTCTTTTAACGCTTGGCTTTTCATATCTTTCACGTTTTTTCACTTCAGAAAGAATACCTGCTTTTTGGATTTTCTTTTTGAAACGTCTTAAAGCGCTTTCGATACTTTCGTTTTCGCCAACTTTAACTTCTGCCATTTATGTTTTCACCACCTTTATAGCTTGTTTTACCTCCATAGTGTAATACAAACAATTTACAAATGCAAGCGTTGATTAAATTTGAAACCATTATTTCCTAAAATAATCACAAATCAATTTTTCTTGACGAGGAAGCAGGTGTTTAATACGAGCAACTATAGACTTATTTTGCAAGTCTTTTAATTGTTGAGTTAAAATAGCTTTTTCTATAAGCACTTTATTGTATAAATCTGAACAAACTTCACTTTTATCAATATGTTCTTTCAATTTCGACAGTTGTACTTCTTTCTGCTTTATTGAAGATATAAGATTTTCTTTCACTTTAAATAAACCTCTCATATATCACATTAAAAGAATAAACTGTATTGTAAAATTTAAAATCAACTTTTTAGGTGATTTTAAATCAAACCTTCAATAAATCATACTCATAACCGAGTTTTAAAGCCTCAATATTTTTAGGAATTAAATTTTTTCGATGAGGCGGAATCACATTATATAGGGCTTTTTCAATAATTTTCGGAGAAATTAGTCCGCAAACTTTTGACAAAACACCTAATGCAATAATATTAGACATTCTAATATTATCCAATTTTTCATGCGCCATTTGAGTGATAGGGACAAAAACATAATTTATATCATCTCTATTTTTCTTAACTTCTGCCAGCGAAGAATTCACAATAAGCGAACCGCCTTTTCTGACCCAAGATTCGAACTTATCAAAAGATGCCTGATTAAGAACAATTATATAATCCGAACTTGACTTTTGAACAGAACTTACCTCCACATCAGACATAACAACACCGCAATTAACCGTTCCGCCACGCATTTCAGCCCCATAAGACGGATACCACGTTACTTTTTTATCATCAAGCATAAAGCCGTTTGCTAAAACCTCACCTGCCAACAATACGCCTTGTCCGCCAAATCCTGCAATTATAAAATCCTTTTCCATAATTTATCCTTAATTCTGATTAGTAATATCTTTATATATACCCGGTTTAAAAATTTGCATCATTTCTTCTCGAACTCTGTCGTGTGCCTTTTCAGGTGTCATTCTCCAGTTTGTAGGACAACTTGATAAAATTTCCACAAATCCAAAACCTAAACCTTTTAATTGAACTTCAAAAGCTTTCTTGATAGCCTGCTTAGCTTTTTTTATATTTGCAACAGAATCCAATGATACTCTTGCACTAAAGGCTGTACCATCACATAATGCTATATGTTCCGCAATTTTTATCGGATAACCGTAATATTCTTTATTTCTACCGGTAGGGGATGTTGTTGTAACTTGTCCCATCATAGTTGTAGGTCCTAACTGACCGCCGGTCATACCATAAGTCGTATTATTTATACAAATAGCAGATATTTTTTCGCCTCTCAATGCTGAATGTAAACTTTCAGCAAGTCCGATAGATGCAAAATCACCATCTCCCGAATATGTAAAAACAAATTTATCAGGCTTAGCACGTTTTACACCTGTTGCAACCGCTAAAGCTCTGCCATGAGGCGATTCAATAGCATCTATATCTATATAATCATAAATTACGACAGAACAACCAATAGAAGTTGCAGCAATAGTATTTTCTCTAACACCTAATTCTTCCAAGCATTCTGTAACCAAACGAACAGCAACCCCATGGTCGCATCCCGGACAAAACGAATATTTTATATCCTCTTTCAAGGTATTTGGAAGTTTAAAAACTTGTGTAGTCATTATATTTCACCTATTTGTCTTTCAATTTCATTTACAAGAACGTCTACATCTATCATTGAACCCACAGCTTTACCAAAGAATTCAACAGGGACTTTTCCGTTTACAGCCAATCTCACATCTCGAACCATTTGTCCCATATTTATTTCGGTAACTAAGAATTTCTTCGTACTTGTTGCAAGTTCTACCAAACGTTTTTTCGGGAACGGGAACAACGTAACAGGTCTGAACGCACCGACTTTTAACCCTTTTTGTCTGCACAATTTCACTGCAGATTTAACATTACGAGACATTGATCCGAAACTTACTACTATCATTTCAGCATCATCAGTCATAAATTCTTCATATTCAACTTCATTTTCTTCAATAATTGCATATTTCTTAAATAATTTCTTAACATATTCGCATTGATCCTCTGCAAAAGGGGCATATGAACGAATAATTCTCGACTGCCTGTCTTTAGAACCGCTTAACGCCCAATCAGAAGTATCAAAATCATCATACGGATATTCTTTAAATTCAACAGGCTCCATCATTTGACCCAACAGCCCATCAGCAAGAAGAATCGTAGGATTTTTGTACTTAAACGCAAGATGGAAAGCTTTATAGGTTAAATCAATACATTCCTGAACATTCGACGGAGCTAAAACAATAGTTTTATAATCCCCGTTACCGCCACCAATTGTAGACTGATCATAATCTCCTTGAGACGGATAAATATTTCCCAACCCTGGACCGCCTCTCATAACACTGACCAAAACAACAGGTAATTCATCAGCTGTTGCATATGATAAAGCTTCCTGCATCAATGAGACAGCACAAGAAGATGATGAAGACATTGCTTTTGTACCGGTTGAACAAGCTCCGATTACCATATTAATTGCAGCCAACTCACTTTCTGCTGAAACATATGCCCTGCCAAGTTCTTGCATTTTTCCACTCATAAATTCTCCGATTTCACTCTGCGGAGTAATCGGATAACCAAAATAACATTGACATCCGGCAAGAACAGCAGCCTGAGCAATTGCATAATTACCTTTTATTAACACTTTTTTACCGGTTACACATTCCATTACCATAATTAACCTCTATAAACTTCTGTAATTGCCAAATCCGGACATCTTTGAGCACACATTGCACAGCCCAAACACTCATGTTTTTCATCGCAAAATTCTACTACATTTGCCCCTAAACTATTAGTTCTTTCACTGATTTTTATTATTTTTTTAGGACATTCTTTCACACACAAATAGCATGCCTTACATTTTGTTTCGTCTATTACAATATGACTCATTATATCCCTCATCTATAACTATCCTTAATTCATCATAACACTAATAATAAATTTTAAATATATATTCTTAACATTTGTAATAAATATAACAAATTAAATTTACTAATAAACATATGCTTGGTAATATTAAAAATGTAGGGATATAGTTTTAAGGATAGAAGAATGGCTCAAGATTTAGAATCAATTATTGAATTACTTAGGGAGATGCAAAACACTAACAAAACCAGTTCAGAGAGTTTTGACAAGGTACTAAGCGGAATAAGCAAAAAACTGGGGTCTCTTGATAAAAGCAGCATCAGCGAGGATTTGTTAAAAGATTACCTTAACAAACTTTCCCGCACCATGGATGAAAAATATTCAACAACCATTCTTAAATTTTCAGACATTGAAAATGCAATCAAAGCTCTATTCTCTGCGCAAAATGAACATGTCAAAAACAAAGACATGAGAGAGTTATTCGATATATTTACCAAAAGTTTGAACAATTTTTACTCTGAAGAAAGACAACAAAAAGCTATTTTATCAAGCATTGAAGCAAGAATTAAGGAAATCAGCAGTGATAAGTCTGACAAAGAAGATATCGTAAGAACTATAACCCTTTTAAGAAACGATTTTGAAAACCTTAACCACAGCTACAAAAACGCAATAGACAGCGTAAGTTCAGATTTAAAAACTATCATATCAAGCATGGGCAAGCTTGAAAAATCAAATAACAACGATAATATCAACGGACAAATTGAAATTATTTATAAAGCATCCAGCGATATTGTGAACTACTTGAATGCAATTGAGAAAAAAGAATCTAACCTTGAAAAACTGATTTCAGAAACAGCAACCAGCGAAAATCTGAAATTAACTCAAGGATTTATTGATACAATAATAAAAAACACTCAGGAAATTTCTGAACAAATCAAAAATCTTGCAGACAAATCTGATGTTGAAGGGCTTCAAAATGCTGCGGCAATATTCAATAATAAAATTGACCAAACCGTAACAAAAGAACTCTTTTCAAAAATAACCAAAACAACTGATGAAATAATTTCTCAAACCGAAGAAGTAAAACAACTTCTTGCTGAAGTTACCAAAAATATCGAAAATATCCCTAGTACAAATTTACTTGAAGATGCCCTTCACAATTTGTACAAAAAACTTGATGTATTAAAACACGATATTACTCAAGTTGATACTCGTGAAAATATTAAAGATGTTTCAAACAAAATTTCAAACCTTGAAGATGAGCTATCTACAATAAAAAACATTATCCTTGATGTAAATGATGCACTCTCAATGAAAATTTTTGATGAAATTAACAAGATTTCATTCGAAGACCAAAGTACTGATATAAAAAACCACGTATCTAAAATGCTTGAGACACTTCCACAAAGAGAAGATATTGAGAAAATATTAGAAAATTACGAACAGTACAAGAAATCTATTGACGAAATTTTAAAAAGAAATGACATTATAGCAGACCGTCTTGACAGTCTGCCAAATCACAATGACATGGACTCGTTAAATCAAAACCAATTAAGTCTTGTTGAAAATCTTCAAGAAGTCGCAGACAAAACAGACATAGAAACTCTTGCTTCTAAAACAGATGAAATTGAAGAAATGATTGATAATCTCAATTTCGACAATGAATTTGAGAGAATTTATGACAAAGCTTCAGCTATCGGAGATTGGCTTGTTACTTCTAAAATCAAAGAAACTTCAGAAGAAATTCTTTCAAAAATTCCGGAAAAAGGAATGCAAAAAGATGTATTGGATATCCTACACACATCAAAAAGAATTGCAAATGACCTTGAAGAATTATCAAAAAACACAGATGTAAAAAAAGTTAAAACAACTGTTGCTGATGTTTACTCAATGATAGAAGACTTAAAAATCGAATTTCTTAATACCGTTGAAGTTCGAAACGATTCAATAATCGTCATTTTATCAGAACTTCAAAAATCAGTTTCTGAAATTATCAGCATAGACGATTTTGAAAGATTTACTCAAGATTTAAAAGCTTTTGTTACAAATTCTATTGATAACTACAATGAAATTTCAACAGATTTGACTTCAATTAAAGAATACCAAAATGCAATAATTGAAAAGCTCAACAATTTAAATTTTGACAATTTGGTAGAAGTTCTTGCCAATAATAACATTTCAAATAAAGGTGAAAACTTAAATCTCTCCGAATATATAGAATCTGTACTAAAAAATACCACAAAAAATATAGATTCTAACATTATTGAAATTAAAGAATTACTTGAAAATAATAAATCTGACATTTATGAACTTGAAAAATCATCAACAAAAACTCTGGACAATATTGGAAAGTATATTCAAGAAATTAAAAACCTTTTTGACCAAAAAGAAGATTTTGGCAGATATACCGATTTATCAGAAACAATTAGCAGTATAGAAGAAAAAATCTCAGAAATTAAGACATTTAATCCTGAGGATTTATCTCTGATTATTTCAAAAATTGATAGTTTAAAAGGGCTGACAGCTACAGCAAACGAAATTCCGTCATCAGACTTGGTGAACTCTTTTGCTGAAATCAGAGAAATAAAAGAGCAAATAAATGCACTTGGTAAAACTTTCAGCTCAATGAATTTTGAAAATGATACAGAAAAAAGTAACACCGCATCATTTATTTCAGACAAACTTGCTGAAATAAGCGATGACTTAAGCAAAGCAATAGAATGTTTTGATGAAAAACTTCAAGCAGGTTTTGCATATAATGCTGAACTTATTGAAGAAAAAACAGCATTACTGCTTGAATTAATAAAAGAACTTCGACACAACAACAGTGATGATATTGGCTTATACGAAAGACTAACCGTCGCTGATAACAAACTGATAGACTGTAAACAAGAATTAGAATTAGTAAATACTGATATTATTAATAGTTTAAATTCTAAAAACGAACAACTTTTACAAGAAATTATTCAAGTAAAAGAATTAATGTCTAATACAATGACATCTAAATCATTTGAACCAACAGAAAATCTATCTTCTCTAAAAGATGAACTTGTTGTTGTACATGAAGCCATTCAGGATGATTTGGCTGAATGCACAAAATACTCACAATCCACTTACGACAGAATTGAAGATATCTATACAAAAATTTCTAACGAAATTTCTACAAGTGAAATAAACATAAGAGATTTTATTCTTAACGATATCGACACTGTATTAATAAAAATAGATAATCTAAAAACCGAACTTGAAGATTCTTTGAACTTTATGACACCGCCTAATGCAGGACAGATGGAAGAGTATAAAGAATTTGCGGGAGATATCAAATCATTCAAAAAGGCTCAAAAAGCACTGCTTGATGAAGCGGCTCAAGATATAAAATCTACACTATCAGAGCAAATGACACTTCAACACGAAGAATTGAAATCTCTCCTTAGTGTATCTATAAATAACCAAGAAATCATTGAAGCGATAAACAATCTTCAGGCAAGTTTTGCCGAAAAAATAGATTACTCGGATATCTCTATTGAAGATGCCGATTTTGGAACAAACGAATTTGAACGAGAATTTGAAACCCCTAAAATTAATTCTGATGTTCTTGCTGAGCTTAAAAATGATTTTGAAAACTTCTCAAAACAAATTGAAGATTTATCAGATAAAAACCCTGAAATCTCAGAAGTTTTAAACCTAATAAAAACAAAATTAAATTCAATAGAACAAAATTCTGACAGTTCTTCTGATGAAATTGATATAACAGAATTTATGTTTGACGAAGATGAAAATAAAACATCTGACAATTTCGATATCATCAAAGCTCTAAATTTACTAAAAGAAGATATTGAAAACCTTAATAAACGTATAGAAGAAGTTATACCTCAATCAGAACGAATTCAAGTTAGCAAAGCATTAAGCAGCAATTCAGAGAACTCAGAATTAACTGATTTTAACGACCAAATCAGCAAAATAACTCAAGCAATAAATAACGAATGGGCGCAAAAAATTAAAGAATATCTTGCAGATAATGAAATTAAGTCTATGCTTGAACTTATTAACAACAAAATTGATATTCTTGCACAAACAGATTCTCAAGATTGGGTTGACGAAATCAGAGATACTTTGACTGAATTGATTGAAACCAATAGCGGTATAAATTCAACGTCAAACGAACAAATTCAAACAACATTGGACGCTATCAACAGTAAAATTGATGTTTTAGCAACAGTTGACCATTCTGAGGATTTGGAAGATATTAAATTCATCCTCGACACAATCGATAATAAATTAAATAATCCTGCAGAAAACGTTGACAAAAAACTTTCTGATTCCGATGCAAAAATAACAAAAATGCTGGAAACTTTAAACCACAAAATTGATATTCTTGCAGATGCGGATAACAGTGAAACTATATCTGTACTTGATGAAGTTAGAGATTTGATTTTAGACCAACAAAACAGTCTCGAAAAACTTGATAATAATTCAAATACAGAAACATTTAAAAAATGTCTTGAAGAATTATCTACAGAAGTAAACAGCATCAACGCAGGAAACTCCAACGAAATACAAAAATCTTTAAAGGAAATGAAAGAATCAATTATGGCTGCGGTTGTCAGCATATTTGAACAAGTTTCATTTATCGAAGAATCAGAGGATATCAAAGATTTTGTAGAAGAAAAAACGGATGAAATTAACAAAAATCTTGAAATTGTTACAAAACAGTTAAAACAGATTACAAACGCATCAGAAGATCCTGACTATACGTATTCTATGCAAGATATAGAATCTGATTTAGCAAAATTAAGAATGGCATTAAGTGAACTTCGAGAAACAGAAAGCGAAACTCAAAATGACCAATTAACATATATCTTAGATAATATTAACCAAATAGGTTCATCTGTTGCCGGTTTGCAAAACTCAATTTCAGACAAAGAATCTGTCAATGCAATAAATGACGGTTTAACAGCTTTTGGACAAAACATTTCAACAAAATTTGATAATGTAACTCAATTGCTTGAAAAATCTCACCACTCAGATAAAGTAATGCGTCAAGCCTTGATTTATATGGGTGAATGGATTGACTCAACAAGTGTAAGCATGAATAAAATTTCAACAAATTCCGACGAAATTATTGATGTAAAACAAGCTCTCAACAGCTTAAAATCTTCAATTCCGGAACAAACAGAAATTCTAAATTCACTTGAAGAAAAATTCAACGAACAACAAGAAAGATTAGCTTATTTTGAAAAACACATTACAAAAATAAGCAACATTGAAAATCGATTTGAAGAACAACAAGAAAGAATCGACAGACTTGAATCTTCTATTGAAAGAATTTTAAATGCGGTTGAAGAACTGGACGATTCTAAAGTTACACGAAAAATTGATAAAATAGAAAAACAACTTGTAAAACTAAGTTCAAATATAGAAAAATTGGCATCATATGTTGACGAATAGTTTAATAAAAGAATTAAATAATACATTACCCAAACAGAATGTACTCTCAGAAATTGAGGAACGTTATGTTTATTCGTTTGATGCTTCAAATGATCCTGCAATCAAATCTAAAATACCTGATGCAATAGTGTTTGCGGAAAACATTGAACACGTACAACAAGTCGTAAAAATTGCAAACAAACACTTAACCCCAATAATATGCCGAGGTGCTGGTACAAATACCGTTGGGGCGTGTGTTGCATCGCATGGCGGAATAATATTAAATTTTTCTAAAATGAACAAAATTCTTGAAATAAACCCTCAAAATATGACTGCAAGAGTTCAACCCGGAGTAATTGTCGGTGATTTGCAAAAAGCTGTTGAAAATATTGGCTTATTTTACCCGCCAGACCCTTCAAATTTAAATATTTCAACAATAGGCGGTAGCATAGCTCAAAACTCGGCAGGTGCAAGATGCTTTAAATATGGTGCAACAAAAGATTATATTATAGATATGCTTGTTGTAACCGCTGACGGAAAGTTAATCAGAACAGGTTCAAACACTATAAAAAATGCTGTTGGGTATAACTTGGGTTCAATATTTATCGGTTCTGAGGGAACACTGGGAATTGTTGTTGAAGCAACAGTTAAGCTAATACCCAAACCGCAAGCGTCCAAAGTTATAATGGCATATTTTGACACCATTGAAGACTCAATAAATTCTGTAAACGGGATTATCAAAAAACAAATAACACCGTCTACTATAGATTTTATGGACAGTAATGCAATCCAAACAATTGAAAACTACTCTAAATCTGGATTATTAACAGATAAACAGGCCGCATTAATTATAGAACTTGACGGTTTTAAACTGACAATTGATCAACAGGAAAAAATCATTTCTGATACACTAAAAGAACATAAGGCATCAGAGATAATTATTTCGACAAACGAAGCTGAAGCCGAAAAAATATGGTCAGCAAGACGTTCTTCAATGGCAGCCTGCACAAAATTACGTCCGAATGTAACCACCGATGATGTAATTGTTCCTCGTGAAAATCTCGCAAAACTTGTTAAAGGAATAAGAAATATTTGCGAAAGACACAATTTAAATATCTGTATGGTCGGACATGTCGGAGACGGAAGTATTCATCCTCAAATCCCTATTGATTATAATGACAGAGATGAATACAGAAGATATAAAATAGCAAAGTCAGAAATATATCACCTTACAATAAAACTTGGTGGCACAATTTCAGGAGAACACGGAATAGGAATAGAAAAGAAAGCTTATATTTCGCAAGTAGTAGACGGAGGAGCACTTGACTATATGCGCCAAATAAAAAAAATATTTGACCCTAACAATATCCTAAATCCATATAAAATATTTTAACTTTATTTACCTGTATCAAAATCTATGTTTAAATTTTTTCCACTATTTCCAAACAATCTACTGGTGTTTGGACAATTTCCTGTTTATACTCCCCCCTTCAAACCATTTATTTTCAGTCTTTAAGAAATTACCACCACCGTAAACCGTAGGCATTGCTTCTTTTTTCATACTTAGTTTCCCTAATTAATCTTTTTTATATACTAAAAAAATTGTAAACTTTTGTAAAATATACCCGCATTTTTCTAAAGTAATAAAAAATTTAGCCGATATGTAATTTACAGATACAAAAACAGAAAAATGAGGTTTGCAATTATGGATTTTAATTTTGATGACACAACATTATTTGAACACAAGGATAACGCATTTAATGACATCAATTCATACATGATTCTCTCAAAGACCGAATCTGCTGATGAAACACTTGAAAATGTCATTAAAATTATCGATGAATCCGGAATGGAAGTAAATTGTACGTACGATAAATTTGTTGAAATTTTTGATCAGGAGGGCTTAGCAGGCTTTATAATGTAAAAATTTAATATTAGTATGAAAAAGATAAAAAGAGATACTATAAAGTATCTCTTTTTTCTTTATGATAGTATTAATATATGGAAAATTTTAAACACTATACTGTTATGAAAAATGAAGCCGTTGATGCACTTGATTGCAAAGATGGTTTAATTTACGTTGACTGTACTCTTGGCGGAGGAGGTCATAGCGAACTTATTTTAAACAGAATTTCTCCAAACGGGAAACTTATTTCCTTTGACATCGATCAGGATGCCATTGACGCCGCATCGGTCAGATTACGAGACTATAAAAATCTTACAATTGTTAAAAATTCCTATACAAACATAAGACAAGTATTAAAAGAACTTGGAATTCAAAAAATCACAGGCGGAATTTTATTTGACTTGGGAGCATCATATCATCAGTTAACCAAACAGGAACGAGGATTTTCTTTTTCAAAAGAAGCTCCGCTTGATATGAGATTTAATATGGATTCGGATTTCAGCGCATATGATGTTATCAACAGCTACAAGGAAGAAGACCTTGTTAAAATATTTTCAGAGTATGGTGAAGAAAGATTTTCAAAGAGAATAGCTAAGGCTATTGTCCAATCACGCAAGCTAAAACCTATAAATACCACAACTGAATTAGCCCAACTTATTATCGACTCAACACCAAAAGTAAAATCATCCATTCACCCTGCTACAAGAGTGTTTCAAGCAGTTAGAATTGAAGTAAATCAAGAGTTACAAAATGTTAAAAATACATTAAATGAAGTGTTGGATTTATTAGATTTTGGTGCTATAATAAGTGTAATAAGTTTTCATTCTCTTGAGGATAGAGTAGTGAAACAGGTTTTCAAATATCATTCAACCCGCTGTCATTGCGAAAAAAATCAGATGATTTGCAAATGTCCGCCTCCGATATTGGAACTTGTAAATAAAAAACCGATTATGGCAACCGAGCAAGAGATAAAAGAAAACCCACCTTCGAGAAGCGCTAAGTTAAGAATTGCAAAATGCATCAGAAGGTAAGAGAGATTTAGATAGTATTTTAAGAGTTTATTGGCAGGTAGTTTAGGGAATGAATTTAAATACAGCAAGAGCAAAAATTAAAGAACAAGAGATGGGCTACAGACAAAGTGCCTATGTAAATTCGCCGATTACAAACAATGATAATTCTGTAATTGAAGGCTCTTTTTATCAGGCAAAACCTCTAACTATTAGGGAAATGGTTACCCGAAAAATTAATAAATCTCTTTGTTTCTGCTTAGGTTTGGCAATTTGCGTTACTTTTATAAGCTACTATATTGCAATGAACTATGAAGCAAAATTGAACAATTTAGATAACGAAATTGTAAGACTTAATATGGAAAACCAAGACTTACAAGCTGAGCTGGATAAATTCAAATCTTTCAATAATGTTGACAGCAAAATTGAGGAATATAATTTATTACAAAAAGCTGAAAACGTAATTGAAGTTACAGCGCTAAATTCAGCATTAAATTCTACATCTGCACCTGTTGCTAAAACAGCTTCTAATAACTTTAATTGGGCAATAGGATACTAAAGATTTATATAAAGAAAAAGAGCGCCGGCAAATAAATTTGCCGGTGATCTTTTTTGAGTATGTATTTTATAAAATCGTTAAATTTCGATTTATGATATAATAAAACTATGGTAAAAGAAACAAAAGACGGGATAGTTGTCAAAATAAAAATTTCTCCAAATTCTAAAAAAAACGAGATAATTAACGAAGGAGAAATTTCAAAAATCAAAATTACTGCACAGCCAATTGACGGGAAAGCAAATAAAGCACTCATTGAATACCTGTCAAAAACCTTCAGAATACCAAAAACGTCAATCCAAATTATAAAAGGCGAAACATCAAAAGAAAAAACCATTCTTTTTAAGACAACAAATGAAGAAATGTTACAATTAATTTATAAAACTTTTTCCAACTAACAAAATCAAATCTTCATAGATATTATAAATTACATAAAACAAAAAGGAGTATAATAAATGAACGTAGCAAAACTTAATCCGGTTGGTTACCAAACAACTACAGAAAAAGGAAATCCGTACAAAAAATCAAACATTGGCGCAACTGCAGGTTTAGCAACAATGGCACTGGCTAACGCTGTACCACTAATTTCAAAAAGTTCTAAAGCTAAATTATTCGGAGAACTTTTCACATTAACAGAAGGGCTACCTTCTTTATTTAAAGTTGCACCTAAATTTGTAAAACCGTTAAAAGCTGTTGGTCTTGCTTTAGATTTAGCTTTCGGCGTAGTAATGGGTCGTTATATTGATAAATCAATAAACAAAAAACGTGCAGCAAAAGCTGATGCGCAAGCGGAAGTTTTACAAGCTATGCTTGAAGCAGAAAGAAACGACGAAACAGAAAAGATAGACTAATAACTTGACTTAAAAATCTTTTCTGCCTATAATAGCGTAAGTAAAGGAAAAATAATAAAATGATTAAAAACTTTTTACAAAAACATTATCATCATCATATCAGCCTGAAGAAGCTGTAAGATTGATAATGCGCTTGTAAAAATAATAAAAATTCAATTCTTAAAAAACAACTTCTTCAGGATATTACAAAAAGCGAGAAGTTGTTTTTTAGTTAAAGAATTGAGGTTAAAAGAAAATTATGACAATAACAAATATTATCTCCGCTATAGGAAACAATAGCAGTATATACCCATTATTAGTAAGGGATTGCTGTATTGAAGCCCCATCAAAAATAATAATTGCAAGACGTGAAAATATGAAAGAATCAAAAGAGATTGCAAAAGATGCAACTCGTGAAAAATTCATCGACGAATACGCAACGTCCGCAATTTGGCTTGGAGGAATTCCTGCAACCGAAGCTATTGTAGATAAATACATCAGAAAAAAAGGTTACAATCCTGATATTAACCTAAAACTATTTAAAGAAGAAGAAAAACTCGGAACAAACGCACTTCAAGGAATCGATTACAATATCAGAAAATTTGGAAATATAGCAATCCCTGAAGTTCAATCCGCTGTCGAAGATTTGAAAAAAGTAAAAATAAATAAAGCACCTTTTGAAAGAATTCTCACAAAAAAATTCGCAGCAGCAACAATTATTCCGACAATAATTATGGGATTTGTACTACCACCATTAAATTTTGCACTAACAAGAAAACTTAGAGAACGCAAAAGAATCAACTCAAACAATAATAATTTACAAACACCTGCAAAATCGTTCACTTCTTCAAAAAAATTATTTAATGAATTCAACAAAACTTCAGGAGTAACCTTCACAGGTGGTTTTACTTCAACAATTGCAAACCTCAGAACAGTTGATAAAATGGCAATATCTGACGGAGGACTGACTGTTGGAAGGGTTTCAACATCAAGAAACAAAGAAGAAGCCTACATCAACGCTTTCAGAATGATTGGTTCAATTATACTGAACTTTGTTACACCTGTTTATATAGCAAAAGGTTTGGACAAGTTTGCAAATAAAGTTTTCAAAATAAACGTCAACCTTGACCCGAAAATTCTTGCCAGCGAAGAATTTATCAATGCAATTAAAACAAACAAAATAGAATTACCAAAATCTAATACTCCAAAAGATTTGTTAGAATTTATAGACAATAATCCAAAGAGCTTATTCTCAAAATTTGCACAAGATATGAAAAAAATTAAATACTTAGATTGCAACATCAGAGACCCAAGAAGATATGTTGACTTTGAGGATTTGGCAAAATTTAAAGATGAATTTGAAAACTTCATCAAAACTGCAAAAAAATCAAAAAACATAGAAAATTTTGCTAAAAAAGCAAAATACGTAAAAGGTTTCAATATTTTAGCTAACGTGGGAATTTCAAGCTTTTTACTGGCAGGAGTTCTACCAAAAGCACAATATTTATTCAACAAATTAGTAACAGGATCTTACCTTGATCCAGGGTTAAAATAGCAAAATTTACCCTAATTTTAGAATATTTACCCCCTATACAAAAATCAAATTACATGCTATCATATAAACAGATGTAGTAGGAAATATTTTTGAATATATATGCAATGAATTTTATTTGAGAGAACAATTAAATAGAAAAAACGGGTAGGATATATGTATCCGGCATTGCGTGTATTATAAAAAAATAGAAAAGGATAAGGTAAATAACTTTATGGAAGCAAAAACCTTGTTGTTAGTTATTGCGACTATTTCAGTAATAGTCTTAGTTGCAATGCTAATTATTCAAAAAAACAAAGTCAAAAGTGCTATGGAATCTGTCGAAAAAGATAGAAAGGCACTCGCAGACAAAGAAAAAATTCTCTACAAAGAAGCTAAAATTAAAGCAGTAGAAGAATTACAAGATGACAGAGAAAAGTTAAACGAAGAAGAAAGAGAACGCAGACAAGAAATCGCAAGACAAGAACAAAAATTAGCTAAACGTGAGGATATGCTTGAAGATAAAATTCAGGAATATACCGAAAAAGAAATCCAAACTCAAAATAAAATGGACCAACTTTTAGAAAAAGAAGATTATTTAGCAGAACTTGTTCAAAAGCAAACCGAAGAATTAGAAAGAATTTCCGGTATGTCATGCGAAGATGCTAAACGAACATTATTAGAACAATTAAAAAATGATTTAGCTCAAGAACAAATGCAATTAGTTCGAGAAAATGAAGCTAAAATAAAAGAAATTTCATTAGAAAAATCAAAAGAAATACTATCTACAGCAATGCAAAGATGTATGATTGAACAGGTAGTCGAAACAACAGTATCTGTTGTAGGGTTACCAAATGATGAAATGAAAGGTCGTATAATCGGTCGAGAAGGCAGAAACATCAGAGCTTTAGAAACTCTCACAGGTGTTGACCTAATTATTGACGATACTCCTGAAGCTGTTGTATTATCAAGCTTCGACCCTGTCAGACGTGAAATCGCAAAACTAGCTTTAGAAAAACTTATCGTTGACGGACGTATTCACCCTGTAAGAATTGAAGAAATGGTTGAAAAAGCCAGAGAAGAAATCGATAAAAAGATTTGGACAGAAGGTGAAAACGCTGCACTTGAAATGGGCGTAATGGGATTAAACAAAGAACTCATCAAGACTTTAGGACGTTTGTATTACAGAACAAGTTATGGCCAAAATGTTTTAAAACACTCTCTTGAAGTAGGACATATCGCAGGAATGTTAGCTGCCGAACTTGGGGCAAATGAAAGAATTGCCAAAAGAGCAGGCTTATTGCATGATATAGGTAAAGCTGTTGACCAAACTCAAGAAGGTACACACATTCAACTTGGTGTAGAAATCGCTTCAAGATTTGGAGAAAGACCTGAAGTTATCCACGCAATAGAAGCTCACCACGATGATGTTGTAGCTAACACAATAGAAGCTGTATTGGTTAAAGTTGCAGATGCAATTTCAGCCGGCAGACCGGGAGCAAGACGAGACACTCTTGAAATCTACATCAAACGTCTTCAAAAAATCGAAGAAATTGTAAACAGCTATGATGGCATTAAACAATCTTTTGCTGTTCAAGCAGGTCGTGAAGTTAGAATTATTGTTCAAGCCGAAATGTTTGATGATTTAGCATCAGGAAAACTTGCCAGAGATGTTGCAAAACGTATCGAAAACGAACTTGATTACCCTGGTCAAATAAGAGTAACAGTTGTCAGAGAGTTTAGAACAACAGAAATAGCAAAATAAGATTTAATACATAAAAAGGCACTAAGCCAACTACTTAGTGCCTTGTATTATAGAAAGAAAATTATGGAGAGTAACAATATAATAAAAATTATATTTTTCGGAGATATCGTGGGCAGACCTGGGAGGATTGCTGTTCGAGACTATCTTGCGAAAAATTCCGAAAAATATGATTTTGTTATAGCAAATGTTGAAAACGCTTCTCACGGATTCGGACTAACCGAAAAAAATTACAATGAATTAAAAAGTTACGGTATTAATGCCATGACTTGCGGAAATCACATCTGGGATAAAAAGGAAATCTACAATTACATCGAAAATACGGATTGTTTAACAAGACCAATCAATTATCCAAACGGAACAAAAGGCGATGGAAGCAAAATCATTGAACATAACGGAATAAAAATCGGGGTTATAAACACTATTGGAAGAGTTTTCATGAATCCTGTAGATTCGCAATGGGAAATCACAGCTAAAGAAATTAAACGATTAAAAGAAATTACACCGATAATCATTATTGATTTTCACGCAGAAGCAACAGCAGAAAAAATTTGTTTTGGCAAGTTTTGTTCGGAATTAGGAGCAAGTGCATTTTTTGGTACTCATACTCACGTTCAAACTGCTGATGAAAGTATTATAAACAACAGGACGGCATACATTACAGATGCAGGATTTTGCGGAGCATCTGACGGCGTCATAGGAATGGATTATGACACATCACTATCAAGATTTTTAACGTGCCTTCCTGAACGTTACGACGTAGCACAAGGAAAAACATCTCAAGTTAATGCGGTAGAAGTTGAAATAAACAAATCGACAGGAGAAGCCTTGACTATTAAAAGAATTTTTTATTGTAGAGAAAATATAGAAAAGGAAGAAGAAAGTGAAAAAGAGAACTGATTTACATATTCACACATATTTTTCTGACGGTGTTTTCACTCCGGAAAAAATTGTGGATACAGCGCTTGATGTCGGTTTAGAAGCTATCGCCATTACTGACCACGACAACATTTTAGCTTACGACGTCGCTCAAAAATACATTAAAGAAAATCACTTAGAAGATAAAATTGAAATTATAAGAGGAATTGAAGTTAATACACTTTATAAGAATAACGAAGTTCATATTCTTGGTTATTTTATGGACACAAAAAACAAGGATTTCTTGGAGCTTATAAAGACACAACAACAAGCCAGAGTTAAACAGACTAAAGAAATTTTGGCACTGCTTTCTAAAAAAGAAGGTATCCGAATTAAGTTTGAAGACATTAAAAAACAAGTTGCTGAAGGCGGAAGTATAGGACGTCCTCATATTGCAAAGGCAATTACATCAGCCGGCGGAACAAACAATGTTATGGATGCTTATGCTAAATATATCCATGATGATTCGCCTGTTTATGTACAAAGAAAAACTGTTACACCGTTTGATGCAGTAGAAATCATCTACGATGCAGGTGGAATACCTGTTATTGCGCATCCACATGATTTAGATATCGCAGAAAAGCTAATAAAAGAACTTATGAACTATGGATTAAGAGGGATTGAAGCATATCACAGAAAGCATTCTCCTGCTTGTGTTGAATATTTCTCATCTATGGCAGAAGAACTTGGTTTAATCGTAACAGGCGGTTCTGATTTCCACACTCCTAACATTATGAACGGACAAATCATATTAGGCAAAAACTTCATCCCTGAATGGGTTTATGAAAAACTAATAGAAGAAAAAAAACGGATTGAAATGGCAAGAGCATAATCATGAAGAAAAGGTTTTGGAAAATTGAATATTCTATAACTATATTTTTCATTTTTGGAATAATTTTATTACTTATTCCTTCAAAATTTATTGCGTCAAAAGAAGCTTTATACATCTCAAAATGGAACGAAACTTTCAAAAAAATGGAATATGTTTTTAATGCAATGACAGCACAAGCTGACACCGAAATTTTAAAAAGTTTCAAAAAAGCAGAAACCAACGATGCTCGTGAACAATTGATGATTAAACTTGTCAAACCTTATCTGAGAATATCCGAATATGACCTGCTTACAAAGAAATACTCCACAAACTATATGGACGGAAGCAAAGTCAAACCTGACGATAAATTTTATTTTGAAAAAGTTTATTTGACAAAAAACGGAACTATTATCGGAGTAAAAGACATCAAGGATAATGACATATTTCATCCCGGATTTATCATGATGTTTGATCTTAACGGACTTGCAGGCCCTAATGTTTGGGGAAAAGATGTATATGGAATCTCTATATATTCTGATGGCAGAATAACTCCCATCGGTTCTGATTGGAAACTCGAAGATTTAAAAAGGGATTGTTCACCTATCGGAACAGGGGTTTCTTGTTCGTATTATTACAGAATAGGCGGAGAATTTAACGAGTAGGAGTAAATATAAAAATGGCTAACAACATAAAAGAGATTTGTGTATTTGCTTCATCTTCAAATTTTTTAGATGAAATATATTATAAAGAAGCAAAAGAACTCGGTAGACTATTAGGTCAAAACGGCTACAATATTGTATACGGAGGGAGTAATCTTGGACTAATGTGGGCATGCGCATCACAAGTTAAAGAATTTAACGGAAAAATCACAGGTGTAATGCCTGAAAAACTACACAATATGGGAGTTTTTACAAAAGGGTGTGATGAGTTTATCATAACTCCCGGGATGAGAGAAAGAAAAGCAAAAATTGACCAAATTTCAGACGCAGTAATCGCAGTTGCCGGAGGCTTCGGAACACTAGAAGAACTATCTGAGATGATTGTCCAAAAGCAGTTAGGATATAATAAAAAACCGATTATCATTCTAAATACAAACGGTTTCTATAACAAATTAATTGAATTTTTTGAAGTTATAATTGACGAAAAATTTGCAAATAAAAATATTCGACATTACTACTACATCGCAAATACCCCAGAAGAAGCCTTGGAATACTTAAAAAACTACACACCTGCAGAACTTGATGTGGATAAAAATGCAATTTATGCCAGATAACTGATACAAACTTATAACAAAGCATTTGATTTTGACGATACTTTTGAATTTAATTCATAGAGCAATTTTAAGCCTTCCAAAGTTAAATTTGAATTAATTTCATCAAACGGATGCTTTAAATAGTTTGCAATAAGCCCGCAATATCCTCCGGTTGCAATAATATAAGCTTTCTCACCCAATTCTTGTTCGCACTGTTCAATAAGTCCGTCAACCATACAAGCTGTTCCTCGAATTACACCGGACAAAATAGCATCCGTAGTATTATGCCCAATTGCATTTCGTGAAATTGAAACATCAATCTTAGGCAGTTTTGAAGTTGCATTTTTCAAGCACTTCATCTGAGTATTTATCCCCGGAGCAATAACACCACCTAAGAACTCAGATTTTGAATTTACAATATCAAAAGTTGTTGCTGTACCAAAATCAATTACAATAACAGCTTTAGAATATTTATTTACAACAGCAGCCGCATTTGCAAGTCTATCAGCACCAACTTCATCAGGGAAATCAGTTAAAATCTTAAATCCGAGGTTTAAATTATTATCAATAAATAAAGAGTGAATAGAAAAAACTTTATCAACTGCCATTTTAAATTTGACATTCAATTCTTCTACAACAGAAGCAATAACACATCCGTCAATTTCATAATCTTTAAACAACGAATTTAAAAGAATTTCGTATTCTACCTGCGACAAATCTTTATCAGAAGCCAATCTGAATTCATTAATATATTTATCTCCGTCAAACAAACCCAGAGTAATATTAGTATTTCCAATATCTGCTGTTAATAACATAATAGAATAGTCCTCACTTGAGAACTATTCTATTACAAACATAGTTTTTATGCAAAACGCAATTGGCTAATTTACATCAAACTTTTGAGCAGCAGTTTGTTGACCTGCACATGGAATTTGTCCGTTTAACAAATCACCAATCAAAACCTTTTTAGCCTGATTACGTTGAATATTATAGTTAAAATTATTTCCGAAATCATTTAATTTATCGATAGCTCTTGAGCGAATATCTGATAATGAAACTGAAAAATTGTCCGCCATAATCAAGTCCTCCTTGTTGGATATTTACTTATATATATAAAGTATTTATTAAGGATATGATTGCAGGAAATCATATATTTTGTTACATATCTTTACAAAATAAGATAAATTTTTCAAAACGTTATTAAATCTTGACAAAAAATTATGAGCGGTTAGAATTAAGTAGTATCGTAGAATACTAAATTTAAATAGTATATAGTAGACAAAAAAGAAGGAGATTAATCTCATGGCACGTGAAAAGTATGAACGTACGAAACCGCACGTTAACGTAGGTACAATCGGCCACGTTGACCACGGTAAAACTACATTAACAGCAGCTATTACCGGTACATTAGCTGCAGCAGGTAAAGCAGATGCTAAAAAATTCGATGAAATCGATGCTGCTCCGGAAGAAAAAGCTAGAGGTATAACCATCTCTACAGCTCACGTTGAATATGAAACAGATTTAAGACACTATGCACACGTTGACTGCCCAGGCCACGCTGACTATGTTAAAAACATGATTACAGGTGCTGCTCAAATGGACGGCGCAATCCTAGTTGTTGCTGCTACAGACGGTGCTATGCCTCAAACTCGTGAACACATCCTACTTGCTCGCCAAGTTGGTGTTCCTAACCTTGTTGTATTCTTAAACAAATGCGATATGGTTGACGATCCAGAATTATTAGAATTAGTAGAAATGGAAGTTAGAGAACTTCTTTCTTCTTACGAATTCGACGGTGACAACATTCCGTTCATCCACGGTTCAGCTTTAAAAGCTTTAGAAGCAGTTCAAGCTAACCCATCTGTTGCTCGTGGCGACAATGAATGGACTGATAAAATTTGGGAATTGATGGATGCTTTAGATTCTTACTTCCC
>CAZUKK010000015.1:0-49795 GCA_964620875.1 uncultured Clostridium sp. | reverse complement strand
CAAATCAACTTCAACAATTTTCTTAGCATTATCCCAGCATCCGCCTGCATTTGCCATAAACACAGCTTGGAACAAGCCAAATACCGCAATTGCAATCAGATAGCTTACAAAGAAAGATACCGCTAACTGTGTTGTTTTACCAGGAGCTGACAAGCAAGCCAATGCTAATGCAAATGCAAACAAAGCAATAAATATGTTCACCATACCTTTTTGAGCGTATTGTGTACAAATTTTTACAACTTCTTTTGAATTCGCAACATTAGCAGATTTTTCATCAGCTTCGCCTAATTTGATATTTTCTTTAATATATTCAACCGCACGATACGCACCGGTTGTAACTGCTTGCATTGAAGCACCGCTAAACCAGTAAATTACCGCACCACCTGTTAATAAACCTAACAATGTATATGGATTTAACAAGTTAAGTATCATTTCAGGCTGAATACCTAAAGTATTTTTAATAACCAATATCAATGAGAAAATCATAGTTGTAGCACCTACAACAGCTGTACCGATTAGAACCGGTTTAGATGTTGCTTTAAAGGTATTACCTGCACCATCATTTTCTTCCAAATATTGTTTTGCATTCTCAAAATCAGGTTCAAAACCATACTCTTTCTGAATTTCTTCTTTAATATCAGGAAGTTCTTCAATTAAAGATAATTCATAAACTGATTGAGCATTATCTGTAACCGGACCATATGAATCAACTGCAATTGTTACAGGACCCATACCCAAGAAACCAAATGCAACAAGTCCGAAAGCAAATACTGACGGATAAATCATTAGATTTGAAGGGATGAAAGTACTTGCATAATAAGCAATTCCCATCAATAAAACAATGACCATTCCAATCCAAAAACCTGAGTAGTTTCCGGAAACAATACCAGAAAGGATAGTTAATGATGAACCGCCTTCACGTGATGCTGTAACAACTTCTTCTGTATGTTTAGCTTTTGGAGATGTGAAGATTTTTGTAAATTCAGGAATTAATGCAGCACCTAATGTTCCGCAAGAAATAATAACCGAAAGTACAACCCATACATTGCCCATCCAGCCAAGTAAGAAATGGCTCACTGCAAATGTCATTATAATTGATAAAATTGAAGTTAACCAAACAAGTCTTGTTAACGGTAATTCAAAATCAAATTTATTTGTTTTCTTAGCATAAGCTCTGTCATACAAACTATTAAACCAGTATGCAATAACTGATGTAACAATCATCAAGAATCTCATTGCAAAAATCCAGATTAATAATTTAACCTGATACATTTCACCCGCTACAGCAAGTAAAATAAAGCTGACCAGCGCAACACCAGTTACCCCATAAGTTTCGAAACCATCAGCAGTCGGTCCGATTGAGTCGCCCGCATTATCACCTGTACAATCAGCAATAACCCCAGGGTTTCTTGGGTCATCTTCTTTAATACCGAATTGAATTTTCATCAAATCCGAACCGATATCAGCAATTTTTGTAAAAATACCACCGGCAACACGAAGTGCTGATGCACCTAAAGATTCTCCAATTGCAAAACCGATAAAGCAAGCACCGGCAATCTTACCCGGAACAAACAAAAGAATTATAAGCATCATAATAAGCTCAACTGATACCAGTAGAACTCCGATACTCATACCTGCTTTTAACGGAATATTCAAAATATTAAGAGGATTACCTTTTAATGCTGCAAATGCTGTACGAGAATTTGCTAAAGTGTTCATTCTGATACCAAACCAAGCAACAGCATAAGAACCCAAAATACCGATAACAGACCAAGCAAGAATTGTTAAAACTCCGCCCCAGCCCATTTTTTGAAGGTAACCAAAATAAAAAGCAATACACAAACCAATTAAAACTTCTAATGCCAATAAGAATTTACCTTGTTGAATTAAATAAGTTTTACAAGTTTCAAAAATTGTATTACCAACATCGTCCATAGCTTTATGAACATCTAATTTTTTGATTTTTAGAAATTCACATAGCCCAAAAATCAATCCGATAATAGAAATTCCAAGTCCTACTAAAAGTAAATTGTAACCACAACCGCATACACTTTTAATACTTGGAACAACTAAATCCGCTTCACTTGCAAATGCAGGTGATAACCCAAGCATCATTATTGCGAGAGTTGCAAATAATGACATTGGAGCAGTAAACTTTTTAAACATTTTTAGCTCTCCTTTTCTATGCTTACTCAATTATTATAAATAATAAATGCGTAATAAACAATTTGTTAACAAATAGTCATGAAAAAATCAAATAGATTTACTTATTAGGAAAAATTTGATATTCTGTTAATATGCGAGAAACTATAAAACAAACTTGGATAGTATTTACTGTATCTGCACTTGTAGCTTCCCTGCTTTCATTTATTCCCTTACAAAAAATGCAAAGCAAGTATATGAGTGAATTTCACAGACTTAAAGCAGAACCGCAAAAAAGGATTGACGAAACATTCAGATACATAGAAGCGCTGGAAGACGGAACTCTTCAACTTCAAGCATCCGAACCTGTCCAAAGTACCACTCACAACAAAAAAATTACACAAAAGCCATACCAAAAACCGCTATATGTTCGAGATAAAAACAATCCTCGTATACTATATACTTATAACGAAAAATAAATTTAAAATCTAAATTTAACTCCGCAAGTTATTTATGAATCTTTCAAGCCGTCCTATAGCAACCTTTAAACTATCAAGAGAATATGCATAAGAAATCCTCAAATAGCCTTCTCCGCAATCACCAAATGCCGTCCCCGGAACAACCGCAACTTTTTCTTCCTTCAAAAATCTTGTAGCAAATTCTTCACTTGTCATTCCAAACTCTTTTATGCAAGGAAATACATAAAAAGCTCCATACGGTTCAAAGCATTCTAAATTCATTTTCTTAAACGCATCCATCAAAAAACGGCGTCTTTGGTTATAAGCCTTACGCATCATATCAACATCATCTTCACCGTTTTTTAAAGCTTCAACTGCCGAATATTGACTAATAGTCGGAGCACACATTATTGCAAATTGGTGAATCTTTGTCATTTGGCTAATTAGTTCTTTCGGGGCACAGGCATATCCCAAACGCCATCCAGTCATAGCAAAAGACTTTGAGAACCCATTAATCAAAATTGTCCGCTCCCTCATCCCATCTAACGCTGCGATAGAAACATGTTTATTTTTATAAGTCAATTCAGAATAAATTTCATCTGACATAACAAGAATATCTTTTTCTTTTATAACTTGTGCTATCGCCTCTAAATCCGACTTTTCCATTATTGCTCCTGTCGGATTGTTCGGATAAGGAAGAATTAGAATTTTAGTCTTATCTGTAATTGCATCCCTTAATTCTTCAGCAGTTAATCTAAAGTCATTTTCCGCTTTCAAATTTATAATAACAGGGTTTGCACCTGCAAGAACAGCGCAAGGCTCATAAGACACATACGATGGCTGAGGGATAATAACTTCATCTCCCGGATTTATAACCGCACGTAAACCGACATCAATAGCTTCCGAACCCCCAACAGTAACAAGAATCTCACTATCATAATCATATCTTACATTTTGGGTTCTATTTATATACTCAGAAATCTCAAACCTTAAATCCTTCAAACCTGCATTTGAAGTATAAAAAGTTTTACCTCGTTCAAATGCGTAAATACCTTCTTCTCTTATATGCCATGGAGTATCAAAATCAGGTTCTCCAACACCTAGAGATATTGCATCTTTCATTTCTGAAACAATATCAAAAAATTTTCTAATTCCTGAGGGTCTTAATCCTGTTACTTTCTCCGAAAGGAACTTTCTCATGGGGTAATAACCTCTCTTTCATCTTTAGATTCTTTATTTAGAATAGTTCCGTGGTCTTTGTATTTTTTCAAAATAAAATGCGTTGCCGTGCTTAAGACACTGTCTAAAGTCGAAAGTTTATCTGAAACAAAACCCGCAATTTCTTTCAACGTTTTTTCTTCTAATATAACAAGCAAATCATATCCGCCCGAAATCAAATATACAGCCTTAACTTCAGGATAATTGTATATTCTTTCGGCCATATTATCAAAGCCTTTTCCTCGTTGCGGAGTTACTTTAACTTCAATTAATGCAGTAACTTTTTCTATAGAAGTTTTTTCCCAATTAATAAGGGTATGATATGCACAAATTATACCCTCTTTTTCCAAAGTTTCAATCTCTTTCAGAACTTCAGCTTCAGTTTTACCAAGTAATACAGCCAGTTCAGAAAAATCAATCCTGCTGTTTTTTTCAATTATAGATAACAATTCTTCTCTCATAGATATCTCCTGTAATGTTTTAATCGATTATAACAGAAAATAATCTGCAAAACTAAGAATACACATTTATTTATATTTATAATTACAAGACTTCGTTAGGATTGATTGTGAACTTAAAATCTTTAAAATCAGAGAAATATGTGGCAATCCTTTTTGCTGTATTCAAATCTCTTTGAGGATTATTTTGTTCCGGATTCAGAGAATACAATACCTCCTCGTAATCCAGAGGAACTGTTGCATCAGTTTCTTCCAGCCTATCACAAATTTCTGTTACATATTCCTGACATCTGTTTTGAATAACATAAGGATTAGTATTCAACCTTTTCTTAAGTACAAGACTAACCTCACTACCATCAACAGCCTTACATAAAGACGGCTCTTGCGGGAAACCGCTTTTAGCAAAAGAGAACAGCTCAAACTTGTCGCATAAAATTTCAAAACTTAATTTATAAACATCTTCATTACCTGTCGCATCATACAATAAATCTGCCATTGTCTGTTCCAATGCAAGCATATTATACTTTGTAGAAAGTTTACGAATTGAGTGTTTTGGAATAATAGCTATAGTTCCACGGTCTTTTATACTTTTTCGTCTTACACAAACTCTGTTTATAAATTCATCAATAGAGAGACCTTCATTACCATATTCACCTAAAAACATCATTTTAGCTTCGTTAAAATATGAATCCATTAATAATTTTGGAACAAAAGAAAATCTTTGAGCAAACAAATCTCCTGCCTTTGAAATTTTTCTTTCTTTTTCCACATCAATATCATTTTCGTAGTAACAATGAAGAATTTTTGATTCTTTTAATTCTTTTGGCATATTTGCTAAAAATTTTCTGGCAAAAGCAAGTTTTACCTCAGCAGGATACGCACTTTTACTTGAGAATAAAATACCTGCACTCTTTCCGTATGTTCCGATATAATCAAACAACTGTTCTTTTAAAGAATCTAATTCTTCGAGTGTTTTTTTATCAATTTCATCACCTTTTACAGCGAAATGAAAATTATATCGGACTATATCCTCAATTTCCTCAAAGGATAAATCTTTTTTATAAGATTCATACAATTTATTTATTCTGCTTGCATCAGGATGTTTCTTTTTATCTACAATATTCATTGTATACATACGGTTCATTTTATGAGAAACAATCTGAATAGGTTCTTCTCGACGTTCAAGATGATATAATGCTGTTTTAACATCAGAACTCGACATCTCATAAACTTCAGGATTTTTAGTGAACATATATAACGTATCTGCAACCGCTGCTTCTAAAGCTCTGTTAATCCTTGCAGATTTTGGGGTTTCATCTTGAATGTACTTTTTAATATAGGCAACTTCTTCTTCTGACAGACGCTCTTGTCGCAAATTTTTAGTCCAAAGTTTGACTACATCTTCCGGCAATGTCTCCAGCAGCAAATCATACATATCGGAATAGTAATTTTTAGGTATAGATTTTATCTTACCCCAAACATGAGAATTATATGCCTCTTTAAACTCTGTTCTATAATCTTTTTCAACAGGGATTTCTGCAGGTGGAGGAGTCAAAACGGTTTCTTCACGTTTTTTCACCTGTTCTAATTCCCTTTTACGTTGATTTTTATTCCTGTTTATTTGATTTTTTAATTCTTCAAAATGACCGTTTTTAATAGCATTTTCAACTTTTTGACGTGCTAAATCAATTCTTGTACCCAATTTTTCAACATAATCAGGATGCTGTTCCCAAAATTCAGACATCACTCTTGACTGGAACTGACTGAATTCATCTGTTGAATAAAGCAAATCCGCAGGTTTATAAACTTGATTTTCTTTTAAATGTTTTGATAAATCGGTAATTATATCCATTGAATTATTCCAAGCTTCAATCATTGTATAACGCAATGGCTCAAGCCCTGATTTCATCTTAGAAATATAATCAGTACGCTCTGCAGGCGACATTTCCTGCCAGCGCATAAACAATCTGTTCATACGTTTTATGTGGAGGGTGTCTTTATCAGCTTGCGACAATCTTGCTTCAAACAATTTAATTTTATTTGAAGACCAAATCTTGAACAATTCATCCTGACTTAACTTGCTCGAACCAACTTTAACTGATTTTTTTATAGTCTCATTTTCAGGAGAATTAAGCACCTCAGGAGATGCATTTTCTTCTTTTAATTTTCTTTTCTTTGCCCTTTGAACACTGTTATACGCTTTTAACATTTCCAACTCTGCATCTTGTGAAGCAATCAAATCAAGCTTGTCATTAAGAGAAAGAGAATCCCACCATTTTTCAATATTTTCTACGGACTTTTTAGCACGAGGAAGCCTTGCCTCAGGTGGCATATTACGCCAAAAATCTTCAAGTCCTTGTCTTACTTTTGCCCCCATCTTGTCCGAATATCCATCTACGGTATATCTCAAAGATTGAAGATATTCATTGCTCGGAAGATGAATACCTAATGCTTTTAAAGTCGAAGTATGAACATATGGAGCATCAGGATTTTTACTTTTAAAATAAATTTTAAAATCTTTATCTAAGTCATTTTCTAAATCTTCATTAATTTCTTTTAAAGTTCGGAATTCTAAAAACAATTTTTGGATAAGATAAACTGTAAAATCTTGCTTAGTAACCAAAACACCATCATCATAAAGTTCACTCATTTCCTGCATTGATTTCAGAATACCCCGTGTGGTTTTAACCTCAGATACTTCCTTCAAATCTTGAAATAAAGGTTCTTTTTTATAAGCTTCTTTAATCTGTGCAACAGTCTGTACATCATACAAATCGGAATAAGCTTCCTGTTGAGCTTCTAAAGGTGTATACATTTCCCTGTCTGACAAACCCTCAACAAATTCATAAACAGTTAAAGGCATTCTCTCTTTATTTACATTGAAAAATCTGTTCATACCCTTGTCTACACGAGCACCAAAACTTATTAAATAATCATTAAATTGTGAATGAAGTTCAAATGGTTTTGTAGTATTTTCAGCACCTAATTTTTTTTGTTCTGATTGATTTTTATTATTTTTATAAGTCAGAGGGTAAACTTGGGATAATCTATCAATTTTCATATAACACACCTTTCACATTTACTATAAATCAAGTAATGCAAAAAATTTGCTATTTCCATTAAGTTTATTAACAACAAACTTTATGTTATAATTTCAAAAAATATTTTGGGGGTTTTATGAACGAAAAAGAAAAAATGTTAAACGGTGAACTTTATAACGCTGAAATTGATTATCTGAAGCAAGATAGAACCAAGTGTAAGCTATTATGCCAAAAATACAACAGCCTTCCCTATGATAAAAAGAAAGAAAGAGCGGATATAATAAAAGAACTTTTGGGCAAATTTGGTGAAAATTTCTTAATAGAACAACCGTTTGTTTGTGATTATGGGTACAATATTGAACTTGGAGAAAATTTTTATTCCAATCACAATTTAACCATTTTAGACTGTGCAAAAGTTAAATTTGGTAAAAACGTTTTCATTGGACCGAACTGTAGATTTTATACGGCAGAACACCCGCTTGATGTAAACGTGAGAATACAAGGTTTGGAATATGCAAAACCAATAACAATCGGCGATAACGTTTGGATAGGTGGAAGCGTAACAATTCTGGCCGGAGTAACAATCGGAAGCAACACGGTAATCGGCGCAGGAAGTGTCGTTACAAAAGACTTACCGGATAATGTTGTTGCAGTAGGCAATCCTTGTAAAATTATAAAAAATTTATCTTAATAACTTACTCACAAACATGCTCATATGCCATATCAAGAAGAGTTTTAATATGATGGTCGCTTAAAGAATAAAAAACATTTTTGCCACGTTTTTCTGCTTTTACAAGCTTTGCAGCTCGCAAAGTTTTAAGTTGATGTGAAACGGCAGATTTTGTCATTTTTAAAGTTTCGGCAAGTTCATTAACACACATTTCTTTCCCTTCAAGAGAAATTAGCAAGCGTATTCTTGTAACATCACCTATTATTTTGAAAAAGTCGGAAAGTTCATATATTATTTCTGTTTCAAGAGATTTCATACTATCATTATAGTTGAATAATTGTTCAAATGTCAAACTTTTGTAACAATTTCTGACTTACACTCTTGATAGTTGAATAGTTGTTCAACTATAATATAAGTATATGATTAAAATTTTAGGAGCATAATATGACACATACCCACGAAATTACAAACAACAACGAAAAGAAAACTCTGACAGTAATTATTTTTACAATTATTGCAATGATAGCTGAAATCAGTTACGGATATTTTACTAATTCTATGGCTCTACTAGCAGACGGTTATCACATGGGAACTCATGCACTTGCTCTTGGATTAACTTATGCTGCTTATATTTTAATAAAAAAGTATAAAACAGAAAAAATCGGAACTCTTGCCGGATATACAAGTTCATTATTTCTTGGTTTTACTGGGATATGGATAATTATAGAAGGCGTACAAAGATTTCTCCATCCTCTTGGAATAAGGTTTGAAGAAGCAATACTCATTGCAGTAATAGGGCTCATTGTAAATATAATCTGCATTTTTATTATGGAAAACGGACAAACTCAGCATAACCACAAAAACCACAAAAACCACGAACATGAACAGAATGATTATAATTTTAAAGCCGCATATTTGCATATTTTAGCAGATGCACTCACCTCATTACTTGCCATCGGAGCTTTACTCGCCGGCAAATATTTGAATTTAATATACTTAGATCCAATAATCGGAGTTTTAGGCGGTATTCTGATTATAAAATGGGCGATAGGATTATTGAAAGATACTGTAAAAATTCTTGTCGGATTTAGTGCAAATTCACTTGAAAAATACTAAAACAAAAATGACAGTGCATAGAATAATGCAAATAATTAGCAGAATATTAAATAAATTTTTATATTTTTTGTATTTATTACTTGTAAAAACTCGAGTTAAAAAAGTTTTATCTTCTAAATACAAATCTAAATGATTTATAAACATATTGTATCGCCAGATATCAGCCGTCTTTTTAGTAATTTCCGAGCGACTTCCCCTTTTTTGCACCCTGTAATTAAATAATATTTCAGGTATTCGATAAGGTTTTAAACCTATTTCCTGAAAGGATAACCATAAATCCCAATCTTCAGGTCCTTCATTCATGTAGGATTTATATTTCCCTGCTTTTATAAAATCCGACTTCCTAAACATTGCAGTACAGAATATACAATTTCCGTAAAGAAAATCTGACTTATTAAAAGAAGGAAGTTTCCATACTCGTTTAGTTTTTCCAATTATTTGAGCTTTGCAATATACTATTCCAATATCCGAATTTTCATTTAAGATTTTAACACATTTTTCTACATAAGTAGGTTCGATAGTATCATCAGCATCCAGTGGTAATATATATTCCCCTTTCGCAATATCAATGCCTGAATTTCTGGCTTGAATGACCCCTTTATTTATCTTTTCGTTTATTAATACGATTGTCGGATATTTTTCTTTTAATTCCTCTAATACTTTTAAAGAATTATCTTCTGAACCATCATTTACACAGACTATTTCAACGTTTTTATATGTTTGACAAATAGCAGATTCTACCGCATCATTTACATATTTTTCTTTGTTATAACAAGGAATAATGACTGAAACTTTTTTATCCATTTATTCTCCAAGAATAAAATATAACTTATAGCTTATATAAAATAATTTATAGCTCAATTACATTTATATGTCAATATTTATATACTAATAAATTATGAACAAAGAAATTCTACTAAAAAGATTTGGAAAAAATGTTAAAATAGAAAGAATAAAAAAAGACCTTACACAAGAACAACTTGCAGAGATTATGGATGTATCTCAAAACTATATTGCCAATATTGAAAGAGGGAAAGCAAACATGTCTCTTGCCAAAATCTTAGAACTTTCCCAATATTTAAAAGTTAATATCAAATATTTACTTGATTTTGAATAAAATATAAAATAACAAGTAAAAGATGTTTTCAATATTCTTACAAGTTGTGATTCAAGCACAAAGTTTTGAAAGAAAATCTTTTAATTTTGGAACAACATGAATTATTAACGAATTTCTTGTTGTGTAATAAAATTGTCATGCTGAACTTGTTTCAGCATCTTGCCCCTAGAATAAATTTGCTCAAAAATTTTAAGATTCTGAAATAAATTCAGAATGACAAAATTTTTGCTTTTTGTATGACATCTTTCTTTTTGTAACCATTAAGAAACTCGAACCTTCAAAGCCATTGGTACATAGGCATTTTAGTGATTTTAGAATTTTGGCTTAAAAATTCAAACAAGTCTGAAACGAAGGTTCGGCCTGAAAAAGCCATTAAAAAAGAGCCTTTTCGGCTCTTTTTATAAATGGTGGGACCAGAGGGATTCGAACCCACGACCAAGGGATTATGAGTCCCCTGCGCTACCGCTGCGCCATAGTCCCACAGCGATATTTTTATTTAATTTTCAATCATTTCGGACTATTTCTTGCGGTAGCTGCGCTACCTTCCCTCTCCTCGAAACATCCACTGGAGGTTTCTCGTCGGCAGAGTGCCTTAGTCCAAAACAGATATTCTTTATTTAATTTTCAATCATCTCGGACTATTTCTTGCGGGAACTGCCCTATCTTTCCTCTCCTCGAAATATCCGCTGGAGGTTTCTCGTTGGCAGAGTGCCTTAGTCCAAAACAGATTTAACAATACGAGAATAACATCAAAACTATAAAAAATCAAGTAGGAATTGTATTGTTTTCTTTCTAATATTAGTATAATTACACTATGAAAAAGAAAATTCTTTATTAGGTTTGCACTAAAAACTTGGTTTATACCATTAAAGCATCTTTAGATGAAACTTTTGACCCAGATTGTTTTGTAACAATCGATAATTTTGGAAGAATAACACAGTTAGCTAACTCTGATCCTGTTTTGACCTCTGCGCCATCCATTACAATACAGTTTTCGAGTTTTATGTACTCACCCAATTTAACATTTGAACCAATTACGGAGTTTCCTACAAACCTCACAGTTGATGGGATTTTCGAATCTCCTGAAACATAACTGCCCAAATTAGTTTCTACAATTTTACTATGACTAATTTTGCATAATCCGTTAAACACATCCTGAATTGATTGTTTATATTGCGAAATTGTCCCAATATCGTTCCAGTAACCATCAACCGTAAAAGTATTTATCTGTCTAACTTTTAGCAATTCAGGAAATACATTTTTTGCAAAATCATAAAATGTATTTTCAGGAATATAATCAAAAATTTTATAATTAAATATATAAATTCCTGTATTAATTAAGTTACTTTTTGCTTCTTCAATTGACGGTTTTTCTTGAAATTCGGAAATATAACCATCCTCATCGGTTACAACAACTCCGAAATGCGAAACCATGTCATGACTAATTTCTTTGACACCAATTGTCGCAATAGCTCCGGATGCCTTATGAACTTCAACACCTTTTTTTATATCAGCATTAGTCAAGCCATCACCTGAAACAACAATAAAGTCTTCTCCTTCATCAAAAAAGAACTGACATTTCTTTACACCGCCGGCCGTTCCTGAAAGTTCTGTTTCTTTTATATGGCTAAAGTTTATACCTAAATTATTCTTAGAATATCTATCAATAATTTGTTCGGCAAGATAGTATGTATTTGAAATAACATCTTTCACTCCAATATCATGAAGCTGAGATAGAATAATATCCATCAACGGCCTGTTCATAACCGGAATGAGAGGTTTTGGCATTCTTAAAGTTATCGGTTCTAAACGAGAACCCATACCTGCAGCCATTACCATTGCCTTAAGACTTTTTGCCATATCATATCACCTTTTTTAGGAATTATACTACCAAGGATATATTTTATCAATAGCCCAAGCCGATTTGTTTATTAACGCTAAACATGCAGCTCCTATACCCAGCCCGTTTTCACTTGCAGCAGCTTTTTTATTACAGCTATCTTTTAAACTGCTACTGTATAAATCAGAATAGGTATATACATCATGCGGAATTCCGCACTCATCATACCCGCCAAAATGAATTCCGCTTTTTATAGAACGTTCTTTATAAACTCCTTCATCACACAGATTTACAGGGGAACTGCTGTTATAAAATGAGAAAATAAAAACATCACGCCCAAGTCTATTTTCACCTGATTTTCCATCAATATCAGCAATAATGTTTATCAATCCGTTTTTTTCATCTTTGTGAAAACCTAATACAACTTTTCTATTCAACACAAGACTATATTGTGATTTATTATATATCTTATTCTTTGCCAAATCCGTATACTGCGGATTTTTCCAACAAGCACTCTGATCTTTTTTACAAGAAGAATTTACCTGCAAATAAGGAGTAAAATAAGTTTCTGCGAACTCTTCTGCCGACATGTTCATATCATATTCATCAGCATCATCATGATTTGCTAACGTATACATTCTATTTGCTTGTTCAAGAGAAGTATATAACAACTTTAACTTTGATACTGTTTGTTTCTGCATACAATTGTTGTAAAACGGAACAGCAAGAGAGGCAAATATTATTAGAATAACTACCCCCATAATTGATAATGTTTGCATCTGCGTAAAACCGTTATATTTTTTACATCTCATCTTTGTATACTCCTTATAAAGTTAATATTTCTATTATTTTCTCTTTCGTTAATTCCGGATTTATCTCTTTTATTGATGTAATTTCATCTGAATTCACTTTTTCTCCAAATATTAATTCCAAAAATTCTTTATTATAATCATATAAAATTGACCCGTGTTGTAATATATAACCCTTTTTCCTACACTGAGCAGAACCAATAAGTTTTTTATTATTATAACATAAATCTGCACCGGTGGAAATACTCATACAATAATCAAAACCTGTCCGAACAGCCTTTGACTTTCCAAAATCCAGTTCTATCCCAAGCAATTTAAACTTATCAATCAATATTTGCGAAATTTCTTTGTATGAAGATATTACATGTTCACCATTTTTTAAATAATTAACAGGGCAAATAAAACTATACGTAATTTCATTATCGTGAAGAAGTGCTCTACCGCCTGTTAATCTTCTCACGATATCAATATTTTTATCTTTTAATAAAGTTTTATCCAAAAATTCATCACTTTGGTTTTTACCTAAAGAAACACATGCCGGAGACCAACCATACAACCTAAAAATTGGCTCAGTAAGCCCTGAATTTATTGCATTCTCCAATAAATTGTTATCAATATCCATATTTATTTTGCCGGAATTAATATCGAACGTATGGATTTGCACTATTTATCTCCTCAAAAGTTTCAGAATGAATTGAATATCCTCCTCTTGATAAATCCGGAACTCTAATTTCATCAAGTGGAGGTAATCCCATCAGGTCAGCAGGAGTATGCGTATTTGTTCTTGGCATCTGAACGGCAGGAAGAATTTCCCCAACATTTTCATTTGGGTTTGAATACGATGAACCTTCAGGCGAAGTCTCAACCGAACTTGGTTGGGTAGCAGGTCTTGTTACTGAATATTTATCCTGTCCGTGTAAAAATATCAATCCTGTTGTAGGATCTTTTTTCTTGGCTTTAGCTTTTTCAATAGCTGCTTTTTCTTCATCCGTAAGTTCTTTTTTTGCTTTCTTTTTATTTTTTATATCTTTTTCGTTATCATTATTAACAAAATTTTCTTCAAGATTTTCTTCTGACTTAACATCCTCTTTTACATTTTTACGTGCTTGTTTTTCATCAAGTTTTTGTTGTTTTTTTAATGCTTTCTCAGTTTTTTTAATATCTTTTTTTGAAAATTTATCAACATCATACTCAATATTCTCATCAAGACTTGAAGATGAACCTGTTATAATCTCTTCTGTATTTTCTACATCATTTTCTAGCGGAGAAAGCTGTGGAATTCTTACCAAATTTTCATCCTCAGTGTAACTGACATCCTCACCATAAGTTGTTTCTTCATAATCTTTACTAATATTATCAGTATAAGTTTTTACATTTTGGATAGTATCATTATATTCCGGATTTTCACTTTCATAAGCGTCATTAGCATCCTCAACTGAAGATACTGTTTTAATATTTTCGCCATTTTCTCTGGCTGTTAATTCCATTTCAAACTGAACAAATGTTTCATTTCCGACAAATTGTTCCAATGCCGCACGCTTTGCAAAAAACTCTGATTTTGCCGACCTTTGTTTGTCTAAAGCAGTACGATAATAAGCGTCTGTTATAACAACCAATTCACGAGCCGCATTATTTTTCTGAGCTAAGTTAAACTTATATTCACGATCTTCAACAAGTTTTGTAGCATATTCATACTGTTTTTTTGAATTAAGGTAATCGTAATATAAATTTATCGTTGTCTGTTGCAAATCTTCTACTTTTCTAATCAAAATAATCATATCTGCATCATTAACTCTGGTGTACTTATAATTAAGAGCTTTTGTATCTTGAGACATAATTTTCAAGATATTACCACCAATCAATGATGAACCTGCAAGAATCGGACTTCCGACGCCAGCTCCGACTAAAGTTGACATACTGGCAATTGTTGTTAAAACTTTTTTAATTGATTTTTCATCAGGTTTGTCCGCATCAGGGTTTGCCAGCTTGTATAACGCAAAATTTATTGTATCACTTTGTTTCGCCGCACCTTGCCACAACAAAGATAAGTCCGCCAACATATCCTCTTCTTCAAATTCTAACTCCTGCGCTATTTCTCGTGATATATTTTTAATACTCAAATCTGCATATGTTCGATCAGCAATTCCGCCATCTGGGGTATTATCAAGCTGTGCATATTTTTTTACCGGTTTAATTTTTTCAGCCTGAGCCTGAACATACTGCTGCTCAGGTAATTCAGAAATTCCGACTCTATATGCCGGAGATTTCGGATGGATAACTTCAGTTAAAGTTTCAGCAAATGCAGGCAATCCCAAAAGTCCTACAATCATTGCAGACAATAGAAAATTTTTATTTAACATTATTACCTCCAATCAGAGCTGAATCATAATTGTATTGATATAGATTAAGGTTATCAACAACTTTTTTACCTGCAAGACGCTGCAATTCCAAATGATATTTTTTTGCAATTTGAAGATATTTAAATTCTTCAATTTCCATATCTTTATACAGAGCAGAAGAAATCGCAATTTCCAAAAAATCTTCTTCATCCATTGCTTTAACATAATTTTTACTATACAAAAGTTCTCTTGAACGAATCTCTTTCAATTGAGACAATGCACCTTTATAATTGTAATAAGCATTTATAATTTTATCCTGCAAAGTTTCAACAAGCCCTGCAAGCTCAATCAATTCTGTATCTGTTAACGGAACTTCCTGAGGGATGTTTTTTCGATTAATTAAATTCTGCGCCAATCTTCCGGCTGCATACGTTCCTGTTTGAAAAGTATAATCAGCCCCCAGCAATGCCGGAGCTAAAGATGCACCGGAAACAATTGCAGAAAGAGTTTTTGCCATCAATGAAGAATGAATTCTTCTTTGGCTTTCAGGTGTTGCTAATTTTTTCAACGCAAAACCAATAACCTGATTATTTTCTACAGTTCCCTTCCACAAATTATCAATATCTTCCAAATCTTTTTCTTTTTGAAGCTTAATAATTTCATCCATTATCTCCTTATCACTAATGACAAGAGATTCTTTATCTTTATAATCAACTTTTGGAAGCTCAATTTTTGCCGGTTCAACCGTACCCAAATTTATTTCTTCCGCTTGGCATGCACAAAAAGGTACAGCAACAAGCAAACAAGCTATCCCTAACATTAAAACTAATAACTTTCTCATAATAAAGTTATAGCATAAGTAAGAGAATAAATCCAATGATTGATTAATCTTTAAATCTTATGATGGTTCATCAAATTTTGAAAAAATTCTACAATAAAAACACAAGAGGAAAAAGAGTTGAGCGAAAACAAATCAAAGTCCCGATACATGAGCACCCCTGTAATCAGGCAAAAACAACATAAAGAACTTCAATATAAGGCCGACACTCTAAGAGCTAAAGACGAATTTAAGCAAGCTGTCGGAACTTATTTGAATTCAATTTTGCTTGACAGAACAAACGTTGACACATATTTTGGGCTTGGAATTTGTTACAAAAATTTAGGAAGAACAAAAAAAGCCATTGAATATCTTGAAAAAGCTGCCTTACTTGACAATGACAAGTACGAAACATTTTACGAACTTGGACTCTGCCATTTGAAAGAAGAAACACCATGTTGTGCTATTAAATGCTTTATCAAAGCAATCCAAATTGAACCGGATAACCCTGATGCAATATATCAACTTGGAATTGCCCATGAAATGTGCGACGAACAAGATATGGCATTAATGGTTTATCAAAAACTTATTGAAAATTCTCCAAATTATATAAACGCCTATCTTAGAAAATCTATGCTTTATATGAAAATGGAACTATATAAACAAGCCCTAAGTTTGTATATTTCAGCTTTGAAAATAAATCCGCAGAATTCAAAAATATACTCAGAAATAGGACTATGTTTTGACAAGCTCGGAAAACCTTCCGAAGCAAAAAGATATTACCGCAAATTTTTATCTGCAATGCCCCAAGATGAAAAAGCAACTACAATTCTAAAAAGAATTGAAAAATTGCGACAAATAAAATCAAATAAAGCAAATTTATCTCTTGTATAAAATTACAAATCCGTCAGTAAGATATCATGTCCAACATTTTGCATAAGGTTAAGGTATGCATCATAATAAATTCTGACCGCACCAATATACTCCCTTAGGGTTTCTTGATGAGCGTTTTCAACTTGAAGCAAGTTCAATAACGATGCCTGTCCTTTTTCATAACGTTTTTTGTAAGTATCCAAAACAGAAGTTGAATCTTTTAATATATCTTTATAATACCCGATATTACTTTTTGCATATTTAAAATCATTGTAATCTTTTTTCAATGAAAATTTCAAATGGTTTTCAAATGAATCTTTATCTGTTTTTGCTCTATCCAGAACAATTTCGGCTTTTTTAATCTCAGGACCGTAAAAATACAAAATCGGGAAATCAACGGTTGCACCGACATATGCACCCGGTAATGCGTCCTCTCCCGTTTGATGCGCTGTTTGATATGCATATCCGCCACCTACCGATACATCAGGTATTCGTTTATGTTTTGCCTGAGTAATTTCGGCTTCTCTTTTTTCTATTGTTGTCTGCGCAATTGATAAGGCATAACTATATTCCATAGCCGTATCTTCAATAGTTTGATATGGCAGTAGATTTATATTAAGCAAATCTATATCCTCGTTAAATAACGAAGTCTCAATAGTATCATACATTACAGGTGAATTCTTAATATTCATCGCATCATTTAATAAAAATTGTGAACCTAACAAATTCGCTCTTGCCTGATTTAAAAACACAAGTTGTTTTTTATACTTCATATTATTTTGAAGAACATCTAAACTGTAATTTTGAGAAGACTTAGTTTTCTGTTCAACAATAAGTTTCATATTTTTAAATAATTTTTCACGCTCTTGCAAAATTATAACAACAGATTTCATATATAAAACATTGAAATATGCTCTCATAATTTCGATTTTTAAATTATGCTCAGCTGCTCGAATTTCATCCTCTGTAATTTTTAATTCAATTTGCGCAACTTTTTTTCTTATACCACGCTTACCTATTTCTATTGGTAACGATGCACCAAACTGACTTGAATTTCCTCTTGTAACTTTCCCCATCAAAAAATTGGACTGAAATTGAGGATTTTTCAAAGCATTTGCGATTTTAATATTCTGCCTTAACTCATCAGCCTTTTTTCGCTTAGATTTCAAATCAAGATTATTCTCAAGCCCGATATTGACAGCTTTATCCAAAGTAATATGAACAACCTCCGAATATCCTGCAAGCTGGGTAAAATATAAAAAACTTATAAATAATATCAAAAACTTTTTCATAAAAATATCCGCCAAGAACTATATTAGCACAAAAATCCCCATTAATATTATATAAAAAGATTTACTTTTTCTAAAATTTGATATAAAATCAACTTTAGACAAAGGGGAACTATGACAACAATAGCACAAACAACACAATATACACCCCAAAGAACCACTATGAGCAGTTTTTTATCAACAAAAAAAGATATCTCATATGGTCAAATTAATATGAAAAAACCTCCGGAAGTCCAACAACTCGGTCAGGACATCACTACAAAAGATAAACTTTTAGCTGCGGGCGGCGCTATATTAGGAGTTTCTGTACCTCTTTTAACATTTATGAAGCATCAAAAAGTTTCAAATATTTTTAAAGTAAAATATAAAGTTCAGCATATGCTTACAATGGCAGCTTGCGGTAATATTGGAGGAATTTTGCTCAGTTCCATCGGGGAATCAAAACAAGATAAACTAAAAAAATGGAAAGAAGGCGCATTCCAGATGATTTTAACATCTGCCCCAATGCTTCTTGTCGACGGTTCTATTAAACTTTGTTCAAAATCAAAAAATCCTAAAATAAACAATAACTTCACAAAAATACTTGCTTCAATTGCAGGTGTTGCAATAGGTTCAAACTCTGCAATATATGTTTCTAACAAGTTAAGAAGCGAAAAAGAAGCTAAACGCCCTAAAAGAGAATTAAAATTAAAAGATATGATTGCAAACCTCGATGATGCAGTTGCAATCTGCGTATTAGCAAAAATTCCGTTTGCCGATAAAATTCACATAGAAAGAGCTTTACCATTTATTTATTCTATATGCGGATACCGTTCAGGTACAGGAGATAGAAAAAACAAATAGAATTCATTAAATATTCACAAATATAAAAATATAATAAAAAAACCTTCAGAAAATTTGTTTTTATAATTTTCTAAAGGTTTTTTATTTTCAACTTCTTTACTATTTTTGAGGTGCTGAAGGTTCTGAAATTACAGGCTCTTCATCAGCAGAATAACTTTTTGACGGAGATGAAGAATTCATCATTAAGTCTGTAAACTGGTTCATTAATTCATCTTTATTTGGAACTCTGCAAGCACTTCCTTCCATTAGCATTGCTAATAATTTTTCTTCTTCTTTGGTCATTGCAGACTTTTTAGAATCATATTTTGCATTCGGATTTTTTAACATTTCTTGCAAGTATTCTGCATTTTTAGCATTTCTTGCAATTACTGCATCCACTATAACATCTAAATGAGCTTTTGAAAAATCACATTCTATCTGCGGTTGAATTTTAGCAATTTGAGTATCTGCAACCTTAACATCGTAAACTTCTCGAATATCTTTACCAATACCGCCAATATTTCCTGTTATTCGATATTCACACTTATTGTCAGCATTCCATCCATTAATATCAACTTTTACAGTCATTTTAAACCCAAAAATATCAATATAATGATGCAAATGTAAAGGCTCACAAGTTCTCAAATTATTATAATATCTATCTGTCAATGAATTCATTTTTTGAATAGAATCGTCAACACCTTTTGCTCTTACCTGCATTACAGCATTTTTGTTTGCTTCTTTTTGTTCCTCTATATTTCCACATTGAATAGCACTTGTTATTGTTTGAATACCAAAAACTAAAAGAGCTGATACTACTACAAATTTCCAAATTTTCATACTTACTTATCCTTTACAATTTATCTTCTTAATACCCAAATATTGAATTTATAATTCCGTCTAAATCCTCACCACCTTGCATTTTGCAAGCTGTTCCGCCCATAACTAATTCAAATAACTTTTGATCACTTGAATTTAATTGACTAATCGGAACAATATTTATACTATTAGGATTTTTTAACATATTATTTTTTGCACCATTTCGTCGAGCTTCTTCTTGCAAAATAGAATCACCTATATCAACAAGTTGTTGCTTTGTAAATTCACACCTGATTTTCGGCGTAAATGCTTGAATTTCCGCACTTGATGGGTCTATACCATACAATGAAGAAAATGAAGATGCAATTCCATTCATTTTTGACTCAAAGTCCAAGCGGCACTTATTATTAACCCATCCGACAATTTTCACATTAAACAAGAAATTTACACCGCCGACATCATAAGTCTGTTGTTCCGAATAAGGGATACAGGTTTGCAAATTATTAGCCAATTTGCTTTGTGTTTTTCTTCTTTGGACAGGTACACCATTTTGAGTTGTTGACCTTGAAGGTACTTGGGATGAAGGCGTAGTCTGCGACTGAGGTTTGACTACCCTTCTTGTGGTTACAACATCAGCAAACACTTGAGTTCCAACCACACACAAAACTAAAAACATCACAAATAAACAAATCTTTTTCATAAAACCTCTTTAATTTTATATAATAGAATTATACATAAAAAAATCAAATAATACATACTCCAAATATGGCATTTTATCGAAATTTATTATATAATCTAATTATTGAAATCAAGATTAAAAGAAGGTTGAGATGAGTAAATATAATGATTGGATAAAATTGGGGGTATTTTTCATAATTATAGGTTTAGCTCTCGCAATATATTCTATAAATTCTTACAACGACATCTCCTCATTAAAAAAGCAAGTTGACTTTGACCTAATTGATGATAATATTGAACTTTCAAATACGGAAAAATACTATAAATATATTTCCATTGCGGATTTTCTTAACCAAAAACTTGATAAAAATAAAAATTTACCAATAAAAAATTCTTCCTGCGTATATTTGGATTATGCAGAGCATAATGCACTTGAAATGTACTTTATAACAAAAAAATTTATAAATAATGATACCTCAAGAAAAGATGCGGCAGCAGGGAATATCAGAAGCCTTTATAACAGACTTCCAAGCTACAACACCTGTAAAAATGCATCTTTATATAAACAGGAATTAGAAAAAATAATCACAGAAATAGAATCCGCAGAAAAAAGTAAAAATACAAATAGCGATGTTATGGATAAAGTCCTGAGAGAGTACAGAGAACGCCAACTTATGGGCAATCAACCACAAGAAAACTCGGAAGAACAACTTACACAGGAACAATTATCAGATAAGGAAAATCCTGAAACACAAACAACAACACTAACCCCACAATCCCAAGAATCTCCTCAATATCCAATAAACGAAGAAATTCCTTTAAGATAAAACTTACAGTTTCTTTGCAATAATTATAATCGGAGCGTAAGTAAGCGAGATTTGCTCGTATTTTTTTGAAAATTTATCGCAAAAGTCCTTTATTTTTTTTACTGACCACGTCATTTCCGTCAAAGAATTAACACCTGTTAATTTCATATGAGCAAGTAATTCCAGTGGAGTTTTAAAAGTTAGCTGTTCATAAAAGGTTTCACTATACAATATTTCAAACCCGTTTGATTTTAAAATATCTTCCAACTCTTCCTGTGTTTTATAACTTAAAGTCAAACCGGTTAATAATTTAATCTCTTTAAAATTATCGGGAGAAAATGTCGAAAATGCAAGAATACCATCTGTAGCTAACGATAATTTCAAGATTTCTATTGCTTTATTAAAATCCCCAAACCACTGAAACATCGCATTTGAAATGATTAAATCAACCTTTTTAGGCATTTTTATTTTTAAAGCATTCCCGTGAAAAAACAATGCTGATTTTACAATTTTTTCCACAAAATATTTTGATTTTTCAACTATATCATTCGCATAGTAATTTTTAAAATTAATACTCTTTACAAGATATTTCGTCAGCAATCCTGTTCCAGTCCCAAGCTCCAAAATATTTTCAAAATCTGTTTTAATTTTTGAAAGTTCAATAACCATCTTATCTGCTGTCATTTTTTGAACAACAGCATTTTTATCATAGCTATCCATACTTTTTTCAAACTGTTTTTTTATAGTTCTAATGTCTGTGGCCATTTTAGTACATCATTCCAATCAACACAATAACTAAAAAACGGAAAATGTCCGACGTCGAGTATCTGATAAACAGGAACTCCATTTTTTTCATGACTTGCTACTTGATTAACCGGCGGAATAATCTTATCATTACAACCGACTGCAGCCCAATCATAAAACTTGACATATCCGGTATCTTTATCATTTTTAATCAAACGTTGTAAATTTTCAAGTTCTGAAACCCTGTTATCAATACTTCGTTTAATCGGCATAATATTAAATGTTTCGTATTCATCCTCATTATTAAATACATTTTGATAGAATTTGCCTTCTAAACCTTTTCTCGCATGTTTTAAAGTTAATCCAAATATTTTATCCGGAATCCCATAATTATCATCAATCGGCGTAACCGTACCATTAACAGCAATTCGAGAATCAAATTCTTGAAATAAAGCTTTTAATTTATATGCAACATAAACACCCATTGACCAAGCAACAAGATGTTTTTCCGAATACCCTGACAAATTCTTCAATTCTTGCGGAACGGTTAAATCATTATAATCATAAATCATTAAAACATCATAATCCTCACTTTTTATACATCTGAAAGAATTATAATCAAAACTCCATCCTGCAAAAAATACAATTAACTTCTTAGGTTTTTCTTTTCCAAACCATATAAAATCTTTTTGCGGTTTATTTTTTACTAACCAATAAGCTTTCACCAATTATCTCCTTTAGTACATCTAATTCTTTTTCTTCAATATCCGCAGTTAAAGACAACCGAATCCGAGAAGTACCAACAGGCACTGTAGGTGGACGAATCGGTAAAGTAAAATACCCGTTATGAAAAAGAACATCACACAAATCTACCGTTTCTTTATTATCCCCAATGACAATAGGAATAATATGGCTATCACTACCCATTTGTTTTGCAATTTTTAACATTCTCTTTCGTTTATCCAAAGTTTGTGAGAACTTATTTTCAATAATCCATTTACTAAACGCAATATTTATTGGCGGAAGCGCCGTTGAAAAAATAAAAGAACGTGATTTATTTATTAAATAATCAACCAAAACTTTTGAACCCACCGCAAATGCCCCCATTGACCCCACAGCTTTTCCAAAAGTTCCGACAATCAAATCTGCCTCTGATAAAATTCCTAAATCTTCGCAAACACCCAAACCTTTTTCTCCGAAAACACCAAAAGCATGTGCTTCATCGACAATTAATAAACAATTGTATTCATTCTTCAATTCAATAATTTTCCGTAAATCTTCAATGTCGCCATCCATTGAAAAAACACTTTCTGTGTAAATTACTGCATTTTTAAAATTTTTACGCTCTCTTTGAAGCAGTTTTTCAAGTGCCTCCATATCATTATGCGGAAATCGAAAAAACTTACCATCTGATAATTTCATCCCATCAATTATACTTGCGTGGTTCAATTTATCAGAAAATATAACATCACCTTTTCCGTTTATTGCACTTGCAATACCGACATTAGCATGATATCCGCTATTAAACAGTAATGCGGATTCTTTTTCATAAAGAGTTGCAAGCAGCATTTCTAATTCATCATACACCGGCAATGTACCGGTTAACAGACGAGAAGATGCACTGCCAAAAGAAAATTCCTCTCTTGCATAATTTAAAAATTCTACGGTAATTTCTTTATTATCAGCAAAATTGAGGTAATTATTAGAAGATAAATTTAGAAGTTTTTTCTCATTATAATAAACATATTTCTCATCTTTTGCCTCAAAATCTTTCAAACTACGAAAATGAGAATTGTTTTTTAAATCTTCCAATATATTTTTAAAATCATCATACATAAAAAGCCTACTTAAAATATCATTTAAGAACTTGTTTCAGATACCTGTTAAAAAGAATCCAAAACAAGTTCTAATGACATAAAAACTTAGTGCAAATATTTGAAATACAAATAGAATGAACTTAAAAATAATGAAATAAATGTTACTAAAGCACCATATTTCATAAATCTCAAGAACGGAATTTTGTATCCTTTAGACGCCGCAGTTTCACTAACTAATACATTTGCAGCTGCACCAATAATAGTAAGGTTACCACCTAAGCACGCACCCAATGACAATGCCCACCAAAGAGCACGAACATTACCTGTTATGGCATTTGGATTTGCAGGATTTATTAATTCTGAAATCAGAGGGGTCATTGTAGCAGTATACGGAATATTATCAATAATACCGGATAAAATACCGGAAGCCCAAAGTATTACAAACGTTGCAACTTCCAAACTACCGTGAGTTAATTGAATTAACCCGTCAGCCAAGAATTTGATACCGCCATTTGCTTCAAATCCACCAATTATGATAAACAAACCGATAAAGAAAAATATAGTCAACCATTCAACATCACGATAAATTTCTTTTGGTTTTTCAAACAATAGTAAAAATGATGCACCTGCAACCGCAAACACAAACGCCGAAATATGTGTAATATCATGAGTTACAAAACCAAGAATTACAAGCCCCAAAGTAATTACAGAACGTATCATTAATTTTTTGTCCGTAATAGTTTGTGAATTATCTAAATTTGCAATATGTTCCATTTTTTCAGGAGTAGCTTTTAAACCTTTTCTGAACATAAATATCAAAGTTCCGATTGCAACTGCAAAAATTATTACAATAATCGGGGTAAGTTCTTTTACAAAATCCATAAAGCTTAAACCTGCACGAGTACCGATAATAATATTTGGAGGATCACCAATTAAAGTGGCAGTACCACCAATATTAGAAGCTAAAACTTCCGTAATTAAAAACGGAACAGGATCAGTTTCAAACTCTTTTGCAATAACAAAAGTTATAGGCATCATAAGTACAACTGTTGTAACATTATCCAAAAATGCAGAAGCAACTGCAGTAAATGCTGCAAGCGCAAATAAAACAGTTTTCGGATGTCCTTTAGTTGCTTTTAACAAATTAAGTGCCATCCACTTGAACACACCGCTTCGACTTGCAATATTTACAATTATCATCATACCGATAAGCAAAAATATTACTTCAAAATCGACATATTCAAATACACCTTTAACATTTTTTTCTAAATGCAAAGATAACGGAATTAATCCAAGTAACATCGTTAGAGAAGCCCCTACAAGTGCTACTACAGATTTTTGAATTTTTTCGCTGGCAATAAAGATATATGCAATTAAAAGAATTGCACCTGAAATGAGCATGCCATGCGAGTGAATAAAATCTAACATCTCTATTTTCTCCCTTTATACAAAGCTAATTATACCATGAAAAAATTTTCTGCTAAATAAACTTTATATTCGACTAATCATTACACACCAGATTATTCTGAATTTTGTAAAATAAATACAAAGATTTAGCATCCTAAACCCGTTTCAGAATTTTTTGTACAATCTGACTCCGAATTAAGTTCACAATGACAAGTGAGTTATACTTCAGTTTATATAACCATAATTATCACGTTTTTTAATAATCTATCCTCTGCGACGATCTTCCATACGTTTTTGATGATAGCCGTATAGTGCATATATTAAAATACCTACCAACAGCCACAATGCAAAATATATTGAAGATGTCTTTAATGTTGTTAGTGAAAAAACTATTATCACAGAACAAATTATTATACCTATAATAGGAAACCACGGACATAGCGGAACTTTGAACGGTCTATTTGCATCAGGATTTGTTTTTCGCAAAATCAATACTGCAAGACAAATTATAACAAATGATGTAAATGTTCCAAAATTACATAAAGCAGCAGAGATATTTAAATCCATAAATAATCCGCAAACAATTACAACTAAACCGGAAATCCATGTCATTATATGAGGAGTTTTATATTTTTTATGAATTAATCTCCATGATTTTGGCAAAAATCTATCACGGCTAATTGCATACAAAATTCTTGTTGTACCAAGTTGATAAATTAGCAAAACAGAGGTTAAAGCACATAAAGCACCAACGGCAATCAAATATGCAAACCAATCCCACTTATGACCAATATAACTCATTGCATGCGCAATCGGAGCTTGAATATTAATTCTTTCAACAGGTACAATCCCAGTTAAAACAAGAGCTACGCACACATACAAAATTGTACATATTACCAATGTTCCAATTATTGCAATCGGCAAATCTCTTTGAGGATTTTCTGTTTCTTCTGCAGTGGTTGAGATTGCATCAAATCCAATATATGCAAAAAATATCAAAAATGCACCCATCATAATTCCCTGAAACGGATGTGAAACAGGAATAAACGGATGCCAATGTCCAGGATTTACATAGTGAGAACCAATAAGAATAAATGATAAAATCATAAACATATTGACCCCAACCATTATACTTGCAACTCTGGTAGATTCTTTTACCCCTTGAACTAATAACATTGTAAGCAGTAAAACAATTACCACAGCAGGCATATTTACAGAAACAGGAATAACACCGAACAAATAAGGAATTTTATCATGTATATCCCATCCGTAAGCATTACACATTTCTAACATTGTTCTATAATCATACCTTAACCACAATGGAATACTTGTAACCCACGCAGGAAGAATATGTTTAAATCCGCTCATAAAATGGATAAAATAGCCTGACCATGCACTCGCAACAGTGATATTTCCAATTGCATACTCAAGCATCAAAATCCAACCGACCATCCACGCCATAAATTCACCCATTGTAGCGTAAGTATAAGTATAAGCACTACCCGCAACAGGTATCATTGCCGCAATTTCTGAATAACAAAGCGCTGGACAAATACAAGCTGCTGCTGCTAAAACCATTGATATTACAATAGCCGGTCCTGCTCCCGCACTTTCTGAACTACCTGTTATTGCCGTTCCGATTATTGTAAAAATACCTGTTCCGACAACTGCTCCAATACCAATCACAATTAAATCAAAAACATTTAATGTCTTTTTCAATTCTGAACGATTACTTGTTGCAAGTAATTCATCAATACTACGTCTTTTCAATATATTTCGGCAAATGTTTTTAATATCCATTTGTTACTTTTCTTCCTATTGTTCTATATTTCCATGTACAAGTTTTTTATGAATTTTGTTTTCATTATTTCTGTTTTTAATAAATCCGTATAATAAATAAATAATTGCACCAACACCCAACCAAACAGGGAATAACAATGCAGAACTTCCTGCCTGAAGTGATTTATAAACCATTAATCCGCCACAGCAAATAATTCCCATAGCCGGAAGCCACGGAGAAAACGGAACTTTGAACGGACGAGGTCTGTCAGGATCGGTATGTCTCAAAATTAATACCGCAACACAAACAATGATAAATGATGTAAATGTTCCATAGTTACAAAGTTCAGCCGCAACATCCAAATTCAAAGTCAAAATACCGATAACAGCCAATATGCCGACTGTCCATGTTAATAATGCCGGAGTCTTATATTTATCATGTAATTTTTGAAATCTTTGAGATATAAAATGATCTCGACTCATTGCAAATAAAATTCTTGTTGCGGCCATTTCCAATACTAAAAGTACGGAAGTTAAACCGGCTAAAGAACCAATAGAAATAAGTCCTGCAGCCCAGTTTTGATTAGCAATAATCATACAATATGCCATCGGAGCTTTTAAAAAGTCCAACGGAACTGAGCTTGAAGTATTTTGCATACCTGTTAAAACTAATGCAACCAAAACATACACAACCGTTGTTATTAATAAAGAACCAATAATACCGATTGGTAAATCCTTTTGCGGATTTTTACATTCTTCTGCAGCAGTCGCCAAAGCATCAAATCCGATATATGCAAAAAATATCAAAAATGCGCCGGCAAAAATACCTTCAACCCCATTTGGTGCAAACGGAGTCCAATTTTCAGGTCGAATATAAAATGCACCAACAAGGACAAATAATGCAATAACAGCAAGTTTTATAACAACCATTACCCCTGCCATTTTTGCAGAATCCTTAGTACCTTTAACCAAAATTGCAGTTGTTAAAAGCACCATAACTATCGCCGGAAGATTTATACAAACCGGAACAATTCCGAATAACTTAGGAACATAAATTGAAGGATCTTCCGCTACAAGTTTTCCGGCAGTAAACACATCATTCGTTAACCAAACCGGAGGATGAGCAAGCCATGCCGGCAAAACTTTATCAAATCCTGATAAAAATTGAACAAAATGGTTTGACCAAGCACAAGCAACCGCAATAAACCCGATTGCATATTCAAGCATCAAAACCCAGCCAACCATCCAAGCTGCAAATTCACCCAAAGTTGCAAAAGTATAAGTGTAAGCACCACCAGCAACAGGTATCATTGTCGCAAACTCTGAATAACATAAAGCTGAAAAAATACACGCAATAGCTGCAATTATCATTGAAATCATCAATGCAGGACCTGCACCTAAACTTGTACCGTCAACCGAACCAGCTGCCGCAATCCCTACGACCGCAAAAATTCCTGAACCGATAATTGCGCCCACACCCAAGATTATTAAATCAACAACTCCAAGTGTCTTTTCCAAACCCTGAACTTGAGCTTCCGCTAACATTTCATCAGGAGCTTTGATTTTTGTGATGTGTCTTAAAAAACTTTTTGTAAAAGTTGCACGATTAAATTTTTCAGCCATTTATTTTCCTTATATTATTTTCGGCAAAATATGCCTTTCTTACATTCTTAATAATTTTAAATTCTTCGCTACGCTCAGAACAACCTAAATACAGGATTATTTCTTACATAGAGGGAAGCCCATTGCCTCACGCTGTTCTACATATAGTTTTGCAACAGCAGATGCCATCGTTCTCACCCTGCCGATAAAATTATTTCTTTCATCTTTACTGATAACACCATGTGCATCAAGAAGGTTAAATGTATGAGAACACTTCAAAACATAGTCATATGCAGGAAGCACCAATTTCGCTTCAACACAATTGTCAACCTCTTTTTGATAAAGGTCAAACATCGTAAATAAGCTATTTGTATCCGATACTTCAAAATTATATTTTGATTGCTCAATTTCGTTTTGAAGATAAATATCACCGTATTTTAATGTATCATTCCACATGATATCATAGACAGACTCTTTGTTTTGAAGATACATTGCGATACGTTCCAAACCGTATGTTAACTCTAAAGCTACAGGTTTAATTTCTAAACCTCCAACCTGTTGGAAATAAGTAAATTGAGTAATTTCCATACCATCAAGCCATACTTCCCAGCCAACACCGGCAGCACCTAATGTCGGAGATTCCCAGTTATCTTCAACAAATCTTACATCATGTTTTGTTAAATCAATCCCCATTGCCTCCAAACTTTTTAAATAAAGTTCTTGAGCATTATCAGGAGAAGGTTTCAATATAACTTGAAACTGAAAATAATGTCCCAAACGATTTGGGTTTTCACCATATCTTGCATCAGTAGGTCTTCTGCAAGGTTCAATCATTGCAGTGTTCCACGGTTCTGGACCTAACGATCTCAAGAAAGTAGCAGGGTTCATTGTTGATGCACCCTTTTCTATATCGTAAGGCTGTTGAATTATGCAACCGTAATCTGACCAAAACTTTTGTAAATTAAAAACCAGTTCTTGAAAATTTAATACCATAACTAAAGTCCAATATTGTACTATCTACACTCGTTTCTTTATTTTATTACCGACATAGTATAATTTCAACTTTTTTGTAAATTTACGTTACATATAAAACAAATTATTTTTTAAGCCTAGATAAGCATTGTTTCTTCTTTTACAACATTTCGTTTAACTTTTCTTGTAGAAGTACGAGGAAGCGGTTCTCGTCTGACAACAATATTAACAGGACGCTTATACGGTGCTAATTGTTTAGACATTTCTTTTACTTCAGAACCGATAAATGCCTGTAATTCTTTTTCATCAGTATATTTTTCCAATACTTGTTCCGTCGGCACAATTACTGTCATAATTTCTTCCGTTCCATCTTTAGCACCATTTGTTCTAACAGCACCAAAGACACAAATCTCAGCAAAATTATCATTTTTTTCCATTACAGCTTCTACTTCTTCAGGAAATACTTTTTTACCGCCTGAAAGAACTATCATGTTTTTAATTCTGCCAGTAATGTAAAGTCTGCCATCTTCATCAATCATACCAATATCACCGGTATGAAGCCATCCGTCCGGTTCTAAAACTTCTGCTGTTTTTTCAGGATTATTATAATAACCTTTCATTACTGACGGACCTTTTACAAGCAGTTCACCTGTTTCCGGATCAATTTTTGCATCATATGAATCTAAGATAGGTCCAACTGATAACAATTTTCTATCATCTCCTCTATCCATAGAAATTACAGGACTTGTTTCAGATAATCCGTATCCTTGGAAAATTTTAATACCAATTCTTTCAAAAAATTCTCCGACAGTCGGATCAAGCGGAGCTCCACCTGTAATAAATCCATAAAATTTACCGCCGAATTTTGCTAAAATACTTCTGAACAATTGGCGTCTGATACTATAATCTGTTATATATTCAGCTGCTGCATATGATTTTTCGAACAATATTTTTTCTTCATCAGACCATGAACGAATATCTGCTTCTATAGTTGTTTTTAACAGTTTTAAAAATGCAGGAACAACAATCATAAAATCAATATGTTTTTCCCTCATATCAGCTAAAACATCTTTTGGTTTTAAACTTTGCGGATAATATATAGAAGAACCTTTGTTTAAAAACGCTGAAAATCCAACTGTTAATTCAAATAAGTGGTTCATCGGAAGAATTGAAAGCAAATTCACACTTTCACTCGGTAAAATTTCCGGCAAGATTTTCGACATTTCCAAAACCTGTGTAATCATGTTTCCGAAAGTTGTTTGAACCCCTTTTGGTGCTCCTGTAGTACCGGAAGTATAAATAATTAACGCAGTATCTTTTAGTGAACGATGTCTCCATTTACATTCTCTGCCTGTCGGCAAACTATATAAGCTAGGATATTTCGAATCACACTTTGGTTCATCCATTATTATAATATGTTTTATTGAAGAAATTCTTTCTTGAAGCTCAATTGCTTTGTCAAAATTAGCTTGAGAAACTGCTAACACTGAAGGTTCACAACTGGATAAAATAGATTCAAGTTCATAAATAGTCAACTTGTTATCTAAAGGAACTACAACCATTCCTGAAATTACACCTGCAAAAAGACAAGCTCCCATTTCCGGCATTGATTCAGAAAGTATAGCCAACTTTTCACCTTTTTGCATTTGCAAATCAGTAATAAGATAACTTGCAAATTGTTTTGTTAACAAACCCAGACCTTTATAAGTAAGCTCTTTCCATCCATATCTGTTACGTTTACCAAGAGCTATTCTTTCACCATATAGTCTTGTATTTATATCCAAACGAGCTAATACATTCTCTTTCATATATTTCTCCCTATAAAACTAAGTCCTCTATTATTTGTACATAATACCATAAAAATTTTCAAAGATACAAATAATGGAAAGTTACCGAAAATATTGTTACATAACAAAAAAATTATAAAAGAAAAATCATCTTTTTCTTACTCCCTCAAAAAACTTTGACAACAATTCATCACACTCGCTCTCCATTATTCCGCCATAAACATTTATGTTCTGTCCGGATATTAAAGTTCTCAAGTCTATTTTTGAGGTAAATGCTCCGTAGTTCACATCATAACTACCAAAATAAACACTTTTTATTCTCGATTGAAGAAGTGCCCAACCACACATCGGACAAGGTTCTAATGTTACATACAATTCACATCCGTCAAGCCGCCAGTTATTTAAAATTTTTTCTGCCTTTCTTATGGCGATAATTTCGGCATGAGATGTTATATCATTATCTTTTTCTTTAGTATTACAAGCTGAAGAGATAACCACACCATCCTTTACAACAACAGCTCCGACAGGGATATCTCCGTTTGACTTATGAGCTTCTTCAATTGCAAGTTGCATAAATTTCATAAATTTTGTCTACTCCATAACACTTGCAATATTCAATACTATAACGGCACAAAAACCATCCTTATCCGATAACAACTCAATCGAACCATTCATAGCTTCAACCAAACCTTTTACAATAAATAATCCTAAACCTGAACCTCTGGTTGTTCTGGTCATATTATCATCCAGTCTGACAAATTTTTCAAAAAGAGTTTTTAATTTCTTTTTCGGAATTTCATCACAACTGTTTTTAACTTTAATTACTGCCTTATTCTCAACACGCTGAACATCAACAACTATAGGAGTTTCCGGATAAGAATACTTAACCGCATTTTCAAACAAATTAACAAAAACCTGTTCCAATCGACCCTTATCGGCATCTACCTGAGGAAAATCAGACGGCATATTTACAATAATTTCATGCCCGTTCTTATTCCTCAAAAGCAGTTCCGATTGTTCTAAAACCTTGTGTAACCAAATATTTGTATTAACAGTTCTCAGTCTCATTCCTTCAATATCCGGAATTGTCAACAAATCTTCAATCAAGCGTTTTAATCTTTCAGATTGCTCTTTTATTATCCTTAAAGATTTTTGTTTAGTTTCTTCGTCAATAACAATATCCTGCCTCATTAATCTTGAGGTATAACCTTGAATACTGGTTAACGGAGTTCGAAGTTCATGACTGACTGTATCAATAAGATTTGAACGAAATTCATTTAACTCTTTTAATTCAACATTCTTTCGTTTCAATTCCACATAAGACTTATGGATTTCAGATGCCATATTATTGAATTCATTAGCAAGAAACACGACTTCGTAAGGCGTAAATGAAGTCGTTAACAATCTGATTTGACGTTGATAATTACCTTTTGACAGTGCTATTACAGCTTTGAATAACTGTCTTATATTTATGTATAAATAATAAATATAAAAACCGATTAATAACATCATTGATACAATAGCCGACAATACTGCCAGTATAATTTTAACACGGTTATCTAAAATTGCTTTTTTAGCAATATTTTCTGTTGTATTAACAACTATTGTCAATTCAGGATTCGACCTGTGTAAATATACAATCGGACGGTTCTTCTCATCCCCAAAAAGCACCGGAACGCCTTCTATTTTTTCGTTAGGCAGCAATTCTAAAGTCTCTTGAAAAACTTCAGGAGTAAAATTGTGCGACGATATTAAATGATGATTTCCGTCAATAATGTATATTTGCCTGTTATCATTTTCTAACGATTTAAATAATTTTGAGTCCCAATTGTCTATACTAAAAACAATTACCAAAAATGAACCGTCTTTCATTTTTGTTGAAAGTATGGGTTTTTCATTTGCATTTGCTTCAAGCGTAATCTTTTCAAGTTCTTTTTGATTTTTTGCAATAACAATATAATCACAATTTTGGTAATGTCTGGAAAAGTCTTTTATAAATTTTTGTTTTAAATTGTTTGTCGGCAAATAATCTAACGTAGCTGAAATTTGCGCCAGTGTAGAATCATTTGTTTTTATAAAAAAATCCACCTCATCGGAAACCATACTGGCTACAAGGATTGCGGATTCTCTCAATTGGTGTCTGACTGATTGCTGGTTTATGTTGTTAATAACAAATCCGCTAATTGATATCGGAATAACAACTGCAATAAAAAAAACAATTGCAATCTGTTCAATAATCTTTAATTTTTTTAATCCATAGCTGTATTTTTTCATAACTACTCTTGCGCAAAAGGTGTTAACTTATAACCGACATTAGTAACCGTATGTAAATAAGCCGGAACTTTTGCATTTGCTTCAATTTTATTTCTCAATCCGCCGACATGAACTCTCAGCATTCTGACATCTTCATTGCTGTCATATCCCCAAACTTCATCTAACAATGTAGCTAAAGTTACAGAATTATTAAAGTGCTGCATTAAACAATACAATATTTCAAACTCGGTCGGTGTAAGTTTTACCCTGCGATTTACAATAATACATTCCAAAGATTCAGGAAATATCTCTATATCTCCACATTTCAAAATTTCATTTGATAACGGAGTTTCCTCAATACTTACAGAATTCCTCCGCAACAAAACTCTGATTCTTAACAAAACTTCCTGAATATCAAAAGGTTTTACCAAATAATCATCTGCACCGCAGTCAAAACCTGTCGTTTTATCCTCTATAGTGCCCTTTGCCGTAAGCATCAAAACCGGTACAGCAAGCTTTGCTTGACGAATATTATTACACACATCAAATCCGTTCATCTTGGGCATCATAACATCTAACAAAATCAAATCATAAGTATTATTTAAAGCTTTGTTCAAGCCTTCAAGTCCGTCTTTTGCCGTATCAACAAAATATCCGCTACTTGCAATATCAAACTCTAGCAACTCTCTTATTTCATCATCATCATCAACAATTAAAATTCGTTTTTGAACTTCTGTCATATATATACCCCTGTTTTGTACTCATTGTACAAAAGCAAAATCAAATTTTCAAGATGTTATAAAGTTATTTAAATCAAGTTACATATCTTTATAAAATAGCAAAATTATTTATGCTCGAGTTATTTTATATATGATAAACGAACAAGGAGAAATTATGTATAGTAAAATTAACAACATCAATTTTACGGCAAATATGGATACAAGCTTATTAAAAAAAGATAAAAAAAGATGGGAAAATATAGCGAAAATTTATGAAGAAATAACTCCTGAATATCCGAATGATTCCTTTTACTTAGAAGGCTATGAGAATCAATATAATGTGGTTGATGCAATAAACGTCAACAAGCAAGATGGTTCATGTTCAAGCCTAAGACTTTGTAAACACGGCTACACAGATTTAATGAGATACTCAGATAAAGAAATTGCAAAAAAATTTAGAAATATTATTAGAATTGCCCACCAAAATAAAATAAATCACAAAAAAGCACTGGAATTTATCAAAAGTGTCGGATTATCCGATGAAAACAGTGCTAAAATTATGAAAATCATGGACAAACACAAAAAAGATACTCAAATTGATCTTACTCAAAATGATTCATTCCTAAATTGCATTGATTTAGATATATAAGTGATTATTAAACAATAAACCAGTGGAATAAATAAGCATAAAAGACTCCGAAAGTTGCACCAACAAAAACTTCTAATGGTGTATGACCAAGGAGTTCTTTTAATTTACCGCCAACTGATTGTAAATCATGATGATAAAAATCATCCATCATTTTATTAAGACAAGCTGCCGTTTTGCCTGCCGCACGTCTCAAACCTGCAGCATCATACATAATAATCAATGAAAAACCTAAAGATACCGCAAATAAATAAGAATCATAGCCTTGAAGAATTCCTACCATTGTAGACAAGCCCATAACTCCCGCAGAATGAGCACTAGGCATTCCTCCTGTGGTTGTAAATATTTTAAAATTTAACCGTCTTGACTGCAATGTAAATAAAAAGAATTTTATAACTTGCGCAAAAAATGCAGCGGAAATTGCACAAACTATCACTTCATAACCATTATTGGCAATAAGCGTCCTGAACATTTCTATATAATTCATTAAATACCTGCTCTCTTTTTAATACTCTTAATCATATCTTCAAAGATATTTGATTCTATCTCGTGTTGTTTCATTATATCATAGCATTTTTCAAACATGCAAGAAAGTTTACATTTTGCTTCCTCTAATCCGTACAATGAAACATATGTCAATTTACCTTCTTGCTTATCTTTACCAAGAGTTTTACCCATCTGTTCAAAGGTAGAAATTTCATCTAATATATCATCAGCAACTTGAAAAGCTAACCCAAAAGTCTTTGCAAATTCAGTTATAGCAGAGAGTTTATCATCATCAACACCTGCAATTATTGCACCTGTTCGCATTGCAAGCTGAAACAAGTCGGAAGTTTTATGAGTATGTAAGTATTCCAAAATTTTAGCCTTATCAGAATTTTCATAATTGTTATTTTCAGACTCAATATCAACAACTTGCCCAGCGATAACACCATATGCTCCTGCAAATTGAAAATATTCATTCAGAACCCTGATTAAAACAGATGGAGACAATGTTTTTGAAAATTTTGTTATAATTTGCGGGGCAAACGTCAAAAGAGCATCTCCCGCAAGAACAGCCATAGCCTCCCCAAAAACTTTATGATTTGTTGGTTTACCTCGCCTGTAATCATCATTATCCATACACGGTAAATCATCATGAATAAGGGTTTGAGCATGCAACATCTCAATCGCACAAGCCGTTGGGATTGCGTCTTCAATATCACCGCCAAACATTCTGCAAGTTTCCAAACACATAACAGGTCTCAATCTTTTCCCCGGTAATAGAACCGTATATTTCATAGATTTGAATATAGTTTCAGGGTATTCTATGTTTATAAAATCATCAAGCTTATCATTAATCAACTCGATATAATCATTCATCCTCATTGTCATATATTTCCTTATTTATCTTCTGTTTTGCGGTGTTACGGGAAGCATTACGCTTTCTATCACTAATTTTCACCTGTATTTTATTATTCTTAAATTTATGTGCCGTCTCTTTTTTTACACCGTTATATTTAACATATTCCTTATATTCAATAGCTTCATTAACAAATTGAATATAACTTTCATATCTTGTTTCATCAATTACTTCAATATTATTTAAAACTTCACAGCCATCTTCATTTATATGCAAACAATCACTATATTTACAATGACTTCTAAAAGGAATCATTTCAGGAAAAAGTAAATCAACATTTTGAGGCAACAAAAAATCAAATTTAACATTACTAAACCCCGGAGTATCAACAACTGATGTTGTACTGTCCAAACTAACAATTTGACAGTGTCTTGTTGTATGCGTACCTCTGTTTAATTTTTCACTTACTTCTTTTGTTCTTAAATTAACATTTGGATTTAGTGCATTTATCAAACTCGATTTACCGACTCCGGAATTTCCGCATAGCGCTGACAACTTACCATTAAGCAACTTCCTTAAATCTTCAATTCCCCTTCTTTCAAGAGCCGAAGTAAACACAATTTCGTAATCTAAATTTGAATAAATCGATAAAATTTTATCCTGTGCCATTTCATCCAATCCTAAATCTTCTTTATTAAAACATAAGACAGCAGGAATTTTGTAGTATCTTGCAAGTGAAAGATACCTGTTTAATTGGTGAAAATCTAAATCAGGATGTTTCAACGCAGAAACAATAACTATTTGGTCAACATTAGCAACAGAAGGTCTTGGAATATACGATTTACGAGCAGCAACCTTACTTATTGCACCATCATTAAACTCAACAAAATCGCCGGCAACAATTTTCTGCTGCTGTTTTTTTAAAACTTCTCTGAGCTTGCACTCATAGATATTTTCATCACATTGAACATAATAAAAGTCCGAATGGATTTTATAAACTTGACCTAACATATAAGTCCAGTTTACTAAAAATAGTTATCGTTTGCAAATAGCAAAAATTTTATATAAAATACCATTATGATTACGAAAGCTGAACTTGATAAACTTGTTGAAAAATACGAAAATGAAGACTTTATAAAAGATGATCCGGTACAATTTATCCATAAATTTCACAATAAAAAAGATATTGAAATTGCAGGATTTATCGCATCTTTGCTGGCTTATGGCAGCAGAAAACAATTCATAAAAAAATTGGATGAATTATTTGCAATTGCACAAAATGAGCCATTAAATTTTATTCAAAATTTTGAACCGGAGATTCTAGGGGATTTTAATTACAGATTTGGAAAGCCAAATGATTTTATTGAAATTTTTAAAATTATGAAAGAATTATACAATACTTCAGACGGACTTGAAGAACTGTTTGCTCACGGACATAAGCAAGGAAAAATATTTGAAAATGTAGTTGATTATTTTTATTCCAAAGCAGGCGAAGGTGCAAAGCAGGGATTTTATCATATGATTCCCAATCCACATAATGGCGGAGCTATGAAGCGAATGTGTATGTATCTTCGTTGGATGGTCAGAAAAAGTGCAGTTGATGTCGGAATTTGGGAATTTATGAAACCTTCGGAATTATATATACCACTTGATGTTCATGTAGGTAGAGTTTCACGCCAAATGGGATTATTAACAAGAAATGCCAATGATTTTAAAGCTGTTTTAGAACTAACGGAAAACCTAAAAAAATTCTGCCCTGAAGACCCGATAAAATATGATTTTGCAATTTTCAGCTACGGAATTAATTCCTAGATATTATAAAAATACAAAATAAAAAGGCGATAGTGATAGTATCGCCTGTTAACCAGATTTACACTATGTAAGTGTTCAGAAAGGACTTTTGTTTTATCCGTATTCGGATAAATGCAGATAAATCAACTCTTTTCACTTTCTTGACAGAAAGAGTTTAATTCACCCTAGCCTTCTCCCAAGTTCAATTGAGAGAATTGTACAATTTTGTTTTTGCCACGTTTTTTAGCATTGTATAATGCGTGTTCTGCGTAGCGAATGATGGTATTTGCATCTTCTTCCGTATCTGCTATACAAGGGAAGGTTGAAATACCGCCTGAAATAGTAATCGGATGACGTTCTTCTTCGCCTGCAGGAATAAATTCCATTTTTTCGATATCTTTACGGAATCTTTCTGCAAACAAGAAAGCGTTATCTTCTGAAGTATTCGGAAGCGCAACGATAAATTCTTCATCACCGTAACGAGTCAAAATATCTTCTTTTCTAATCAATTGTTTTAACTTATCTGCGATAGAACGTAACAAAACATCGCCCCATTCATATCCGTAAATATCATTAACAACTTTGAAAAAGTCCAAATCAAACAATAAAACAGAAAGCGGAGTTCCATAACGTTTTGAACGAGAAATTTCTTGCTCCATACGTTCTAACAAATATCTTCTGTTATGTAAACCTGTTAATTCATCAGTAGTGGAAAGAGTTTTCAATTTATCTCTCAACTCTCTGATTTTTAACATGTTTTTAACTCTTATAATTAATTCCTGATTATCAACCGGAGTTTTGATATAATCAAAAGCTATAGCACGAACGGTACAACCTTTGAAAGTTTCACCAATAAATAATATTGGAGACTTAAATTTTGTAACCATCAAAACATCTTTAACATCCGGAACATTCTCAACAATAACAACCCCCGGATTTAAGGTTTCATAATCTTTTAAATTAGAAGCATCTTCCAATCTAACATTTACTTCTTCAATACCTGAAATAACATCAGCAATCGCTGAAGATTTTTTGTCTGTATATATTACAATATTTTTCATAACCATTCCTCTTTTACTAAAAAGATTAGCATATTGTAAATAATCAAGCAAAAATGTTAAGATTGTTAATATTTCAAATCTATGCTAAAATTTATTTGACATAAGAGGAATGATATATTATGGAAGTGTTAGACTTTTCAAGACAAAATAAAGAAGAAAGAGAATACTTTAAAAAGGATTTTTCGCCAATAAATGAGCTTATACAAAGAATAAGACAATCTTTAGAAACAGGAGAACCTATAAGCACTGCTGACTTAGCATTAAACAGCATCTTGGAATTTAATCCAGATTTAACTTTCATATATATTACACTTTTTCAAGCAGGTTCAAAACTGATAAGGTGGGGATGTTACAGAAAAACTCTAAATGCAACGCTTGACCGTAATATTGAACAGATAAGAAAGCATCCGAGATTTCAAGATTTTGAAATCAACAACTCTGAAAAATGCAGAATTATGATTGAATATATGACAGAAGAAACCCCTGTACGCATTGAAGATATTCAAACAGAATCTTTTGACCAAAACAGGTTTGAACCGGGAATTACAGGAATTAAGCTTGAATTTGATGATCAGTTATTTGTATATATGCCGACAGAAAGCATTTTTCAAGGACGAAAAAATTTTGAACCAATATTAAATTCAATAATACAAAAAACAAGACTTAAAGATTTAGCAGAAAATGCAAACCAAGGAATAGCACTGCTAAAACAATCTGTTTACAAATGTTATCTTATTAAAAGCAGAGCTTTTGTAAGTTATAAAAACGAACTTCTTCCGCTATACAGAGGCTCAATATTACAAGAATATTCACCTGAATTAATAAAAGAAGTTGCCTTAAACGGTGCTGAATGGATATATAAAAACCAACAACCTAGCGGACAATTTTTATACTATTATAACTGCAAAGACGATGACTACATAGATGTTGAACATCCAACAAGAAAACCAAACAATCTGTATTATAACGAGTTAAGACATTGCGGAGGTATAGTTGCATTAATTAGAGCTTACCAATTGACCAAAAATAAAAAATACCTTGAATGCTCTAAAAAAGCTTTGGATTATGTAGTTGCAATAACAAAAGAACATACCGTAGATAATAAAAAAGCCGCATATCTATATCTGAATAAAAAAGCAAAACTTGGAGGAACAGGACTTGCCCTGACCGCAATGATGCTATACAGAATTGAAGCAGAAGACAAATCTTACGATAAATATATAAAAAGATATGTCAGACACATTTTATCGAGAATTTTCCATACCGGTGAAATGTTAGGATACTATATTCACCCGAAAATTCAGGGAGGAGAACCTCTGACAGATATGACACAAGAAGAACGCCGAGAAACTTTTTCTTTTTACTATCCGGGAGAAGCCCTGCTTGGTTTAGGACTTTTTGCAAACTACTTTGAAGATAGCGAAAAGCTTGTAAAAAAAGTCATAGAAAAAAGTAAATTCGCACTGGATTGGTTAATGGAAGAAAGACCTAAATATTATTCAGATTTATTCACATCTCTGCCATCGGACAGTTGGCTTATGCAAGCTATTGAGGAATGGTGTACCAGACCTGATTTCAGAAAAGAAAGCTACACCGATTTTGTATTTAACGATGCCAGAACAATGATGAACAAAATGTACCAAAAAGATAATTCACCATATATTGATTACGAAGGCGGATTTTTCTATACGAATTACGGAGATTTATATTATCCTGACGGCTCACGCTCAGAAGGGCTTATTGCAGCATGTTATCTCGCAAAAAAACTGGGGAATAAAGAATTAACTGAAGGAATTCAACAAGCCTGCCGAAAAGCTGCCCTTGCTCAAACGACTTTATACAATTCCGAAAAAACTAACTTCCCTAACAAGAACCAAGAAAAATCATTTGGGGCAATTCGTTCTAAAATAACCCGCAGATGGGCAAGAGTAGACTCAGTACAACACGTGGTGTGTCCTAATATAAGGTTATATTTTGCAGAAAATAATATAGAGTCCCATTAATTGTTACAAATTTGTAATAATTTCCTCAGAAAACTAAAGTTTATTTCAAGTTATTCCGTAATAAAGAATAAGGATACGAAAATTATCGAAAGGAATGGCTTAAAAAATGGGAATGTCAGCATCACAAGCTAGATTTTTATGCATAACAGCCCGCATTTCAGACAATGAAATGAAGCAACAGAGTCTTGCATATTCAAAACAGCGTCTTGCTGAAAAGTCTTCCTATGCAAACGAACAATATTTAGAAGCTTTAGATAAAACTAAATATCAAATTTTAACAGGTTATAACGGTTCAGAAGCTTGTTATGCTGATGTTTCATTTAACCAATTAACAGGTTTAAACAGTGTAGCTTGCGGAAAACAATATTTAGTTAAAGCAAATTCCGGCAAAGTTTTAGTAAGCTCTGATATTGCAGAAGCATATGCAAGCTGCAACGGAGACTTCAACAAATTTTTGAAAGCTAAAGGACTTACTCAATCAGATATAAATGTTAACAGTTCAAATGCAAGAGATTTAATCCACAATGCTTGGGACAATTACTTGGCATCTGTCGGCAAAAGCATAAATGATTACGAATCTCAACACATCTTAGGTTTTGGATATACCGCATTCAGCAAAGAATCTTTTGACGGTTACCCTACATATAATACAACTCAGGCTATAAAAGGCAATTCTAAAATTGAATTATTTAAAGACCAAAACGGGTATTATATGAACCGTAATAAAATTCAAGCCAGAATGGATGCTGACGGAAATTATTACTGTGCTTATCAAACAGTTAACAACCAAGGAACAAATATTTGGAATATTCTTAATGATGTAGAATATAATGCCGAGGATAAAAAATTCACATATAAAAATGATAATTTCAAAGATGAAAACGGCAATTATATAAAATTTGATGCATTATATGCAGATTTAAATGCTGAAGGATTATCACTTATCAGCGATAGCCCTAAAAACTATTTCACACCTGCAAGCAATGGAAAATACGCAGAAGAAGGCGGTCGTGAATACACCTTAACAAATTCAAGCAAAGCGCTTAACTTTGAAGGTACTACTCAAGCTCAAAGAGAATTATATGATTACGCTTTATCCATAACAGAAGCTTATTATAATAACAACAATTCTCATTCTTCTACAACACTAAAATATGATGCACAAGCTATCAACTATTATAAAAATATTTTCAATGAAATGAGAACTTGCGGCTACACAACTGTTAACGAAACATTTGGCAGAAGCGATGAAAAAACAGATTTAAAAGATCCGGAATGGTTTGTTAAACAAGTTAAAGCCGGAAAACTTGTAATATCTTATTATTCAAGTGTTGAAAAATCATTTATCAACACATCATTAGATGATGATGAGTCTATCGCAGAAAAAGAAGATAAATCTGCAATGGTTGTAGCAGAACAGGTTTATAAAACTGCAATGGATACCATTGAAGCTCAAGATAAACAATTTGACTTAGAATTGAACAGACTTGAATCTGAACATAATGCACTAACAACAGAATATGATGCAGTGCAAAAAGTTCTAAAAGAAAATGTTGAAAAATCATTCAAGACATTTAACAGTTAAAAAACATTTTTATATATTATATCCCTACAATTAATTTTCGTAACTTTTCCCTGCCACTTATCCCAAGTGGTATTTTTTTGCACATAATATTTATTATATGCATAACGAAAAATTTTGATAAAATAAAAACTGTGGTAAGAAACCACGTTTCAAAAACTTCCTTTAAAAATTTCGACCTCCACGAAATGAGCAATAAATGTTATGCGAAACAGCAACAGAAACAAACTTGTTTGAGCGGACAAATATTTAGATTCTGAATCAAGTTCAGAATGACAGATTAGCGAGTTGTTTGTTTTGATGTTGAGCATTACAATTTATTAGCGAATGAAGTGTAGGGAGAGAGTTTCTTTCTGACCGCTTTCTTTGCGGCCAAAGAAAGCGGTCTATAATAAGATAATACATTTATGCCCATAATAAATATTATGCTATGAAATAAGTTACATTTTGTAACATTATTTGAAAATTAATCAATTTCCAGGGGGTATTTTTTTTTATAAATATGTAAGGTTAGAATATATTAGTTTAAAGGTGGTAGAAATATGGTATTAGGTGCAATTACAAGAGTAGTTCCAAAAGTATTTACATACGGTAAAGCCGCAGCAAAAGCAGCACCAAGTATTATTTTTGGAAATGGAGCAAGTACATTCGTAAATGCAGCAAACACCGCATTAAAAACTTCAACAAGTGCAGGTTTAGGCGGCACATTATGGAGCGCAGTAAAAGCCGGTGGTAAAGCTGTAAATGCAGGTACAGTTGCAAGTGGCGGTTTTTGGAAAACTATAACCAGTACAATATCAAAAGCGACCTCTGGTGCAGCAAAAGGATGGAGCTTAGGTAGCAAAGCTGCAAAATATGCAGCAGCAAGCGGAAAAGCAGGGTTCTTCACAAAACTTGCAGCAAAAGTTCCTCTTTTGGGCAAAGTCGGCGGTGCTTTCAAAGGTATTGCAAAAGCTATGCCTGGTATCGGTAATATTGCAATAGCAGCAATGTCTATCCCAACTATCGTAAGCGCATTCAAAGATGAAGGACTTTGGGGCGGAGTCAAAGAAATCGCAAAAGAAGGTACTAAACTTGGAGCTGGTGCAATCGGTGGCGCTATCGGTTCAGCATTCGGACCAATCGGTTCTGCAGTTGGTTGGTTAGCTGGTACATTCATCGGCGGACTATTCACAGGAAAATCACACTCAGAAAAGAAAGCCGAAGAAGAAGCTCAAATGGCAGAAATGCAACAACAGCAAGCTTATGTAGAACCTCAAGGAACAGGCTTCAATCCAAACGTAATCGACCCATCATATACCTCAACAACAGGTTACACAAGCAATCCTTACTACAACCCTTACAGTGATGATATCTTATACCAAAGATATAAACAACAAATGGGTTTCCAAACAATTGCATAATACAAAAGCTTAATAAATCCGAATGAACACCTGACAAAATCAGGTGTTCATATTTGTTTACAATTAAGCAATTTCTGCAAACAAAAAAACTTTAATATAATACAGGGGAAACAAATTTTATAGGAGAAAGTAAGAAAGGTCAATACATTATTCTGCGATTACCGCATTAAGTATTTATTTTCTGTATTCTTTTAAAGAATTTATAACACCTGATTATAAAATAGGATATATTATTTATATTCGAAAAATAAGTTCATAATCAAATCTCCCAAATATATCCCAGCAAAGCGCAGTATTTAACTGCGCTTTAGCTATATCCTTTTAAATTGCGCAAGCGTTAAAATCACGTTCTGCAATTGATGATGAACATTCTAAAAGTTGTGTTAACAGTTTTTCAATAATTCTTTCTACTTCACTAACTTCAGATTTCAATTCATTTAAATTTGTTTCTTTTGCTTCTCTCTTTGCTTGTTCAAAAATTTCGTCTTGATACATAAATTATACTCCTATTTCTATTAACAATTTATTATTCGGCATACTTAAATAAAAACTTTAATAATATTAAGGATTTTGTTACAAAATTTCATCTTTTGTGGAGGTTTAAAAAATTTTAAAGTAAAATATTAACATGTTTGCAAATGAGGAAGTATAATGCTAAAAGATTTTGAACTAACAAGCTATGACTATTATTCAAACCGACGAGATATGGAAATAATCTCTAATATTGTCGACAGCTTAAAGAAGATTTTGGAAGAAGATAGTAAACAAGAACAGCCACTATTCTTAAAAATATCAGAAAATTTAATTATGAATATCGCAAGAAAAGTTGTTCAAGAGAAAAAACAGACATTCCTGATTGGTATTACAGGCGAAAGTGCATCGGGGAAAACTGTTTTTGTAGATAATACAATTAAAGCATGTATAAATAATAAAATTGAAGGCATTTACACCGTAATAAGATGTGATGACTACTACAAAGACACTTCAAAAGAATTAAAAGAAGCAGGTAGTTACGAAGAATTATTCAAAACAGGTTTTAGCTTTGACACTCCGGATGTTATTGATCTTAACCTTATGAAAAACCATTTGGTATCTCTAAAAGAAGGTTTAACAATAAAATCCCCACGTTATAACTTTGTAACCTGTGAATCTGATCCTAACGGAGATGAGAAAAGGCCTGCAAAAGTAATCTTGACTGAAGGTCTGTATGTTTTAAATGAAGGCGTTAGAGATATTATGGATGTAAAAGTTTATGTATTTACACCATTAGAAATAATTAAAGAAAGATGGTACAAACGTGCAGCTGAACGAGGAAAAGCTGGCGAAGCTGCAGATTTACAATTTGCAGATGTCAATAAGACCGCACAACAGTACATTCGCCCTGCATACCAAATCTCAGATGCAGTAATAAACGGTCTCGTTAGTCAAGAATATATCCAAGAAATTACTGACAAAATATTTAATGCATTAAAAGGAATTGAATATTAATTTTGAGATATTTCAAAATTTTAAAAGGTGCGCTGCAGTTTCTGCAGCGCACCTTTTTCGTCTCTTAATCATACAATTAGAAGGCTCTTTGACAATTTGTACAAGGATTTTCCATTGGTACAATTTTCACATATTCTTGCACCGGAGCAGCACATCCGCAAGCTTCACCCTGAACTTTTTTAATCTTAACCCCATGCAGTTTTTCACATTTTGTAAGCTTAGGTTTTTGACATCCGCAATTTGCAGTTCTTGTTCCAAATAACGTGAACGGATTTAAACTGCCAAGACCATCATATGTCCAAGCAAATGCTCCCTGTGCAGGAATTAGTAACAATGCAAATAAAGATAATGTCGCAAATGATTTTTTCATACTTAATTTCTCCTATTGTTTATTCGGTTAAATTTATGGACTACATTTTAATTTTATAACTTTTAAATAAAAATCCCATACACTAACGGAGGTTATAAATTAGTAAAAATAAGTACGTAAAAAAGACAATATTTTTGTATTAAGAATTATTAATAGCGACTCAAAAATAGGCAATTATTAAGCTTCAGAAGTTTTATGACAGTACAATACATTTACAACCTCAAGGAGATTCTATGGATAACAACATTCGAAACGATGTCAATTTTACAGCAAGACTTGATCTTTCTAAACTTAAAATAAATAAAGAACGATGGGGAAGAATTGCAGAAGATTTCCAATTAAAAACACCTGATTTTCCTGACGATGTTTTTGTACTAAGAGGAGACGCGGATTCTCTAACCCTCACCAATACCAATCCAGAATACTCAGTCAAACCTTGGTTTATGATTTTTGGTGAAGGCTTCGAACGTCTGCAAAAAATATCAGATTCTGAAGTCATAACCAAATTAAGAAAACTTTTACATATCAGTCAAAAAGCAGGAGAAGTTCAAAAAGAATCCGAAAACGCACTAGCTAAAGTGTTTGATTTAATAGACAACGCAGCTAACGGAAAACGCACAAACTATTCTGATGTGTTAAATAGCAGTAATAATGCCCAAATTAAAGATTTGGAACTTGATAACATGATAAACACATTAACAAATGATGATGTTTTAGCAACTACTATAATTAAACCATATTAACAACAAAAAACAAAATTACAAAAAAGAACCGATTCGTAGTTACGAATCGGTTCTTTTAATTTATTTATAATTTTAAAAAATTATAATTTTGAACATTCTTTAGCAACACTGGCATCATCTAACAAGATAACTTTGATTTCTTCACCTTGTTTTGCATTATAGTTCAAACCAGGAGTAACCAAACCTGTGATTAAACCAACAGTTGCACCAACAGGAGCACCAATAGCGATACCTTTGCCTACTTTGTCCGGATCAGGAATAAATGATAAACCTACACCTGAACCGATACCAACAGCACTACCACCAACAGTATATAATGCAACTTTACCAGCTGTCATCCAAGGACCTTCTTTTAGTTCATAATTTTTATAGAAAGGTTTAGCATTTAAGTCAACAGTGTTACCGCAAGGAGTAACAACTTTGTTGATTTGAGCATAAACTCTTGCATTTTTATTGAACCATTGAGGATCTTTGATTTCAAGAACTGAACCATAGAATACTGAACCTGCAGGGAATACTACAGTACCTTGATCAGTTACGATATCTTCAGGGTTAGTGAAAGTAACACTATCTCCTGCAGCATGTAATTTTGATTTAAATTGTTCGCTGAAAGCAACTTTCAATACGTTACCTTCTTTAACAACACTTCTCAAGTTAGTAACTGTAACTTCATGACTTGGAGCTTTTTTAACCATAGTCAAAGTTTCAGTACCTAAAACAGTTTCTTCAACATTTTTGTATTGAGATTTAACAAGGTTTAGTCTTTGTTTAAGTCTGTATAATAATACAGCAGCTTCAGCTCTTGTTAATTCTTCAGTTGGTCTTAATTCATTTTCATCAGGATGATTTACATAAATACCATATGATAAAGTTTTAGCATAAACAGTATTAGCCCATGCCGGAACTTTAGCAGCATCAGAGTATTTAGATAAAACAGAAGCATCAACAGGAGAATCAATTGTAATATGGCTGATTACAGATTGAGCTTCATCTCTTAAAACTGATCTGTCTGGTTTGAATGTGTTATCAGGATAACCGTAAACCAAACCTAATTGTTGAGATCTTGCGATAGGCGCATAGTTATCTGAAGCTTTAGCAACATCAGAGAATCTCAATTTAGTTTTAACTTCTAATTCATCATTACCTAAAACTTTCAATAAAGCTTTAACAAATTCAACTCTAGACATTTTGCCTTCCGGGTTAAAGTTGCTGCCTGTTAAAGTCATAACTGAATCTTTAACAACACTTGAAATTTCAGTTTGTGCCCAATAATTTTCACAAACATCATCAATACCATTGAAAGCAAAAGCCGGAATACCGTTTACTGATAGCATACCGCATACCAATAAGCCTGCTAATAATTTTTTCATTTACACTTCCTCACTTTTCTTATCTTAAAGTAAAACTTTACAAGTGCAATTATAATACAATGAGCCAAAATTGTAAAGAGGGAGCATTGATTTATTAACATAAACAAAGAAACCATAAAAACAAGTTATTAAGAGATTTGAGCATTATTTAATCTGATTTACTTGAAAACTTTTCAGGATGAGCAGAATTAGACAGGATTATTTCGTAATACTCGTTTTTGTCAATATTGACACCCATAGTATTAACATCACAATACTTTTTCTTTTTCTTATTTAACAGTTTTTTGTAATCCTGTCCCATAGTATTAAACTAGCATAAATCGCATATTTAGTAAACTTTAAATTCTCTAAGTACAGAATCCTTATCTATTGCAATTTTAGTATCAGCTGTAATTTTATCTACAACAATATCCCAGAATTTACCTTCAAAATCAGTCGGGTCATTGTTTTTATCTCTTTTCATAACTGAATCTACATATTTACTGGCTCTTGTAACTTCTTTATCTTCTTTTTTAAAAATATTAAATAATTTTACAAGCTTTTTGGTAATAACTTCGTCGCTTTTTTGAAAAAGCTTATCCCAACTATCTAGTGATATATTTGCACAATGTTCATGAACAACACCTTTATCGTAGTGATGAATTTGAACCCCATTTTGTCCTAAATCACATATTTCAAATATATCATCCGGATACTTTTCAGTTCTTGCTTCAAACATTTCTGAAATACCTCGAATACCCTGCATCCGTTTAGCTCCATTTGAAAGACCTTCAAGATTCATTCTGGCAGTGAAATTTACACTATTTTGACGATTGTTGATACTGTTCATATTTAATCCTTTCCTGCTTAATTTTCTATATCAACACCTCTGAATATTAAAATTGCTCGATTGTTAAAAAATATTTACACTTAGGAGCTGTTGCAGACATCTCTGCTTGCAAAATATTATTATTTATTATACTATTCATGATACGAACGTGCGTCGGTGAATTTTTTTGTGGAAGAAATTATTTAAACACCGATTAAGGAATTACACAAATTAGTACAGAATAGAAATATAAAGGAAAGCAAAAATGAATAACCCAATCATTGACGAATTAGAAAAAAGCTATATGGGCAAAGAATTACCAGCTCTTAATGCCGGAGATACAGTAAAAGTTTTTGTTAAAATCGTTGAAGGAAACAAAGAAAGAATTCAGGCTTTTGAAGGTACAATCATCAAAATGCACGGTTCTGGATTGAACAAAACTATCACTGTTAGAAAAGTATTCCAAGGCGTAGGCGTAGAAAGAGTATTCTTAATCAACTCACCAAGAATTGATAAAATCAACGTTATCAGACGCGGTGATGTTAAAAGAGCTAAACTATACTACTTGAGAGAACGTTCTGGTAAAGCTACACGCATTAAGGAAAAAATTGAAAAAAGATAAGACTCATATTCATTGGTATCCGGGGCATATTGCAAAAGCCGAAAAAAAGTTGAAAGAACAACTTTCACTTGTGGATGCTGTGATTGAAGTAATCGATGCAAGGTTACCAATATCGAGTTGTTATGAAGATATAACGAGGCTTTTAGGTCAAAAGCCTCGTTTAATATTGCTAAA